>LURZ01000009.1:114226-146453 GCA_001629255.1 Marine group II euryarchaeote REDSEA-S42_B7 | reverse complement strand
GTCCTTGTCCCTGGCCCTGGCCCTGACCGTCCTCTCCTTCTCCACCGCCCTCGGTGCCACCGTCTCCGGTTCCGTCACCTTGGAAGTCTGGATCGTATGCGTCGGGTATCCCGTCGCCATCCGAGTCCGAGGCGGCCCCGTCGTTGGGGTCGTTCGGGTAGGGGTCATTCGCGTCAGAGGTACCATCGCCGTCGGTATCTGCGTTGTTCGGGTTGGTTCCTGCCTGATACTCCTCCAGGTTGTCTAGTCCGTCACCGTCTGGATCTGCACTGCTGTCACTGGCGGAGTTGGGGTTTAGTCCATAGTTGACCTCCCACCCGTCCGGCATACCGTCATTGTCGGTATCTGCGTTGTTCATGTCTGTCCCAGCGGCTTGCTCTTCCGCATTGGTCAAACCGTCCCCATCCCAGTCGGCTCCTCCGTCGGAGGGGTCAAGGGGGTCTGAACCATCGGCTGCTACTCCGGTAGACCCGGCCATCAGCACCAATAGCATGGCTGTCAACAAACTTGCTTTCTTCTGATTGTACATTTGTAATTCACTTCCTAGTTTTCCATCATTCCAGAGTAGGTTGGATGGTTGCTAAGAGCGAGTCTAGACACGTATCCGGCAACTGTAAAAACGCTGCATTGAGCGCAATTCCAGATGTTTCCGATTACTCTTAATCCTGTCCTGACTCCTCCTTTTCTCATCATCCAATCTCACTGGCTTTCTCAGGGAACCCTCCGTTCCCTCTGGTATGGGAGAAGCATGTTACGTATTTCAAGGGTTCCTGCGTTGGTCTCAAGGGGTAATCTTTGCCAATTCGGCGAGGAACCTAGTCTTCCCCATTATGTGAAGGACGGGGATGATGAGTGAGGAAATCGCAAGGGCGCCGAAGAAAAGCCCGGACCAGAGCTCTATCCCCCTCCCTATGGAGAGGAAGAGGATCCACCCCATGAGCACCGATACCCAAGGTAGGTGCCTCCTCGTGTAGAGGGACAGCCTGGCATTGAGAATCTCGTCCGAGTACAGTTGCGGGGTGTCTTCTGGATCCGCCAGACCATGTTCGACCCCGCACCTCGCGCAGACCTGGTACCTAGGCCCGTTCCCGGTAATGAACTGGGACTGAGGGTAGTTCTGCTTGCACAACCTGCATACTGGCATTACGCTCGTAACAACCAGCGGAGGATTGTCCTTCAAGGCTACGGTCTGGGAGCCTGTCTCAGTTTTCATCCAAGACATCATCTAGGAACGACACATCGATGTCGTCATCCTCTCCCTCGAGTTCATCTGCCAGGTCGTTCAACCCCTCCAGGCCGATTTCCTCGGTCTGCGTGCTCAGAATCTCCCCGACTGAGGCATCTGGCTCCCATGACTCGTCCAGTGGGATTTCTTCCATGGTGGTCTCTTCCACATCTTCGGTTTGGTCCTCTGAGATTATATCGGTCTGACTCAGAATCGAGCTCGAAGCTATCTCCTCCTCCTCTGATATCCCAAGGGCCTCCCTTGTAAGCTCCTCCTCCAACTCTACCTCCTGTGTCCCCATTTCCCAGGGTTGTGGTGCTGATCTCTGCCTGGGTCTGATGATTAGGGCGGCGCCAAGGATGATCATCAGAGCAGAGACCATCAGGATGACGGTGTTCAGATCCCCATCCACCAGTTGGTCGAACCACGACTCGCCTCCTAATCCTGAACCATCTCCATTTCCTCCGGGGGACATCTCAGAAAGTGGGTATACCCTGATAGAGTCCACGGCTAGCCTGTGGACTTCCCCATCGAATGCTACCACTGTTATCCAGTACGCGGTCGATGGGTTGACCGGTGACGGGCCTATAGACTCGAATGACGCGTTCGAGGATGTTATCGATGATTGCACAGGAATGGCGTCCCTGGTGTCTGAGAATTCCATGGTGCTGGCATACATCGTGTACGATTTCACCTGGGGGTCTTCAGAGTCTGTCCAAAGGACCTCGATTCGATTTCCCGATGGGTCCCAATATGCCATGATCTCTGTGACCTCGGGGAGGTGCATTCCTGGGTCCTGTGAGTTCTCGTCCACTGGACTTATCATGGATGTCTCCAGATTGTCAGTCCAGGCGTTCCCTGATGTGTCCACAGGCACAACTGCAACCCAGACTGGGATGTCTGGCCGTATGGCTCCACCTCCGGAGACCGTCTCGATTAGGGTGCGTCCCCACTGGGTCCTGTCCAGAGTCAATGCTGGCTCTAGACCCTCGGTGTTATCGAATGGGGCTCCTGCGACGGCGAATAGGAGGTATTCTCCGATGTCCTGGGCCGTACTGGATGGGAACGTGACGAAGACCCCATTGCCGGAGTCGGGCGATCGGTCCTCCAAGTCGGGGGCTGCTAGCCTCTCAGGGGGGAACATATCGCCCCTGTTGTCTATTGGGGTAACTAGAGCCAAGTGATCGCTCAGTCCAGCCAGGAAGACGTTTCCAGCGATGTCATGGATGGTGACCGTGACGTAGAGGGGTATGTCAGGCGATATGCGAGATGGTGTCAGCGAGTCTGGTTCGGAGCCATATAGGGCGGTCGTAAGAGTCACATCCAATCTTGGAGAGTTTCCTATCTGCCTCTGGTCTATTGTCAGGACGTTGCAGTTGCCAGTGGCCTCGCATGACTCGTATACGTCTGTTAGGTCGTCCAGAGGGAAGTCGGATGCCCAAACAGTGTAGTGGCTGAAGTCCTCTGCCATCGTCCTGTCCCAACTAACGTCTATCGCGGTTCCATCGTCCTCGGGATGGTCCCAGGCTTGTAGGCCAGTGACTAAATCGGGCGGGGAGAATTCAGAAGAGTCTAGCTCAGAATAGCTGGCTGTTTCTACCACTACGACATTGTCTACGTCCTTATTACCCCAGTCATCCACTGCTACGACACCTATCCAATAGACGATGTCGTTCTCCAGGGTGGTGTTTCCAATTGAGTCTATGATTACCTCATCGGTGGTGCAGTCGGGAATGATCTCGGCTACAGGCCAGCCGTCTACAGAGGTAGGAGCGGTCCATCCAGATGCAGGGAGGATGTAGATGACGTGGTAGGAACAGTCCGCCTCCTGGTTTGGGTTCCAACTTACCTCGATTCGGCTTCCCTCGTCGTTGGGGGCGTCGTTCGCGGAGGTCCCGGTAATCGGCATTGGGGCTATCCCGTCATTCAGGCCTCCAGCAGTCACAACTGGACCCACGACTGTGGCGTTAGATGGATTGAACTGCCCCGACTCGTCGACGCATACGACTGCGAACCAGTATGGCACGTTTCCGTCTAACTCAAGGGTTGTCGAGTTACCAGCAGCGAATGCGAAGTCCATCGGTTCGGAAAGGGCCAGGGCGTTGGTTATCTCTTGCTGGACAGCCCAGATTCTGGTTAGTTGGGGGTCTAGCTCCCGACAGGCAGACCACTCTGCTGTCACGGTTCCTGGAACCCCTCCTGATACTGGTTGGACGACGAGCCATTCTGGCGGGGATGGAATCTCATCGGTCGGAGTAGCGTTGCCTTCCCATGAAACCGGGTCTCCGAGGCTTCCGTCTGGATACTCGATTGCTATCGCGGCCCTGTACTGCCTCTGGTCTGATAGCGGTACCTCAGAACCATTGCTGTTACCTGTTTGGAAAACAGTGGTGGTCTGAGACCAGTACGGGATTCTCTGGTATGAAGGGAGGTCATCGAGGTCGTCCTTGGTTGGATTCCAGTTTGGATTATCAGTGGAGTCCCAAAGATATACTCTGTAGGCGTACCATGCAGAGTCCTGGGCAGGCATCCAGGATGCATGCAGAACCCCGCCTCCGTCATTGGGCCTGTCATAGAGGCTGGTCATGACTGTTGGGGCCTCTAGTCTCTCCCAGTCGTAAGTAATCCTGATCTTGAGTTTACCATCGGTAGGTGACTGCATCTGGAGGTGTACTGTAGAGGAAAGCGATCCAGGTTGGGTATCGAATATCGCAGTCTGGAATGCCTCCTCGATCCCACGGTCAAGAGAAGCCAGGTTCCAGCTTCCAGTGTAATTCAGGTTGGTCGATCTGGCCCATACCCACGAACCGCTCTCTGGAGAAGAGAAAGTCAGGGCCCCGGGATAAAAGAGAATCTCGGAGGAGTTCTCCTGGTTCCGGTCCAGTGGGATAGTGATGGGGTTATCTGAGGACGCGAATACGGTCTGCATCCCTGGTCTGGTGCTTTCCGTGATGTCCATGGTCCTGTCAGCGAAGATAGCCGTTAACGGGAAGGCCCGCCGCTGATTCTCCCTCGGAATCTCAACTAGAGTCTCCATCGGCTTGAATATGTGGAGTCCATCTTCTCCTATTACGGCTAGACCCATCCACAAATCTGCATCCCCAGATACCGCTCCGGCCATTTCTCCAATCTTGACGACGCCATGGTCGCCGGTTGCCTCTACAATGCTAATCTTGCTGGCTGAGATAGCAGCTAGGTGATTTCCATCCGATGTTAGTTCAGTGATTGGCCAAGCCTGGAGATCTATTCCCCCTGGTCCGGCCTCTATTTTCATCGAGGATGCGTTCCAGTGAACTAGTGGTTGGACAGAGGTGGCGATATGTACCCCCCAGATATCGGTCTCCACGGCGCTTACGTCATTGCTGGGGATCATGTCAATATTGTACGTCCCATTCGAGCTGTCGGTTCCTAGGTCCCAAGCAGAGACCCCTGGCCTGGTCAAACCCTGTCCATTGTGGGAGATGAAGAGGGCGGCGTCATGGTGTATGGTTACCAAAGAGCCGGTGGACGAGTCGTTCACTTCCCTGGAGACCGAGTCAGCATAGACAATCCCGGAAACGAAGTCTCCGACAAGGCCATCCGATCTTCCGATCGAGCCAACCATCCCGAGGTTCTGATCCAGGACTATCATGCCAGTCGGTCCTCCAATAAGGACAGAGCCGTTTCCGAGAACGGGGGAAGGAGGAATGAAAAGGTGGTTAGAAATCGGTGTCGGCAGGCCGTCAACAGTTGTGATTGGGTCGTCCCAGCCATACTTTGTCTGGTTCCAAAGACCTATACCACCGTGAGTGGAAATCAGGACATGCTCACCGAACTGAACGAAGTCAGTTACTATGTTGCTGGGCAATCCAGCCAACAGGCTACCCTGGCCCCACGTTCGAGAGCCAGGATCGAAGGACTGGAAACCAGCAGAGCTGCCGTCCCAGCCCATCAAGCCCACAAACATCTGCTCTCCATCCATGAGAAGACCATCCATCTGATTGTGGAGAGATGGGGGGGTTGGTTGGTATGATCTCTGGGTGAGGTTGAACGAGAAGAGCCCATTCCCAACGGTGGAGGCCCATATCTCTTCGTCTACTAACAGGATTTCATTTATTGATTCGGTGAATGCGTCAAAACCGTATTGCCAGAAGACTGACCCATTATCCAGAATTTCCCCCTGCAGTACCGTAGAAGCCAGGTACGAATACTCGGAAGACCCAACCGTCACCCAAACGTGAGTCCCGTTCGAAATCATCTCGTGAACGACCCCAGAGGGGAGGCCGACGAGCTCGTCGAAGCCTCCCTCTATGAGACCGGTTGAATCCAGCCTGTCAACCCTGTTAATACCAGAAAGGTCCCCAGACCTGCCGATCGCGTAAGAACGCACAGCAGTGGGGGCTCTGACTATTGAGCATGAATCCATACCTTGTCCGATAACCTGTCCTGAAGTGGCCGTTGTGCCCGATGTTAAGACACGAGTGATTCCCCCCTCACCATCGAAGTGAGCGACCAACAGTAGGTCCTCGTCGAAGAGCATTCCACCAGGGAAGACTGGGTCCTCCGAGACGCCCATTTCCGGGGTAAGAGTATCTAGGAAGTTATTGGATGAGTAGTCGAATCGATCTATCCCTACGTTGTCGGTGTCAAAACCCACGTACAGAATTTCATTCTGTTCGTCGCAGGCTAGTGCTCTTGCATCCCTGTCTACCATATTCGAGTTGTCCTCTGTAATCGGAGTAATCCACTCCTCTGTCACGCCATCGCCATCATGGTCAGAAAGATCGAAGCGAGCTATCCCCCCACCGACTGCCCACCACTGCCATGCGGAGAAGCCCATCGCAATGTGTACTATGTCTTGGCAGAGAATGATGTCAGCACCGTACCCATCGGGGATATCGTTAGTATCCACGTCCCAAACAGTCCAGTTACTGTTGTTACCTGAAAGCCGCATAACATGTCCGTCATTACCGTATCCAGAGGCGGCCCAGAGGTCGTTCCCTACTACTTTCATGGAATAGAAGTCTAACTCAGAGTCTTGAGGGAGGCCGTCTCCGGGAAGCCATGACGAGAGCCAAGTTTGGTTACTTGGGTCCCACCTAAGAACCCCATTCATGCTAGCGAAGAGGTAATCGCCTTGGAATTCGACCATTCCCCTAATCCTTCCGTCGACGTCGTTCCACTGATTGAGCAGAGTCATATTCGGGACAGAGAAACGTCTGAGGATATCCTCCCCATACGCTACCCAAAGCTCGCAGGAATCGTTCAGGGGGAAGCAATCCCCTAGGTATTGGGCATTTACCCTGCCTACGTCTCCGATGGTCTGCAAGTCGTCCTCCCAGTCTCCTGAAGTCGTATTCCATCTGAGGATAGTACCCGGGTCTCCAGAGCCGCCCCAACCCGATGTCTCAACTACGCTTATCCAGACTTCATCCCCTATCTGATTCATGCCGTGGACCACCCCGTTGAACCCAAGGCGAGCACCGGCATCAATTGAGGATAGGGAGGTATTGTTGTCTAGGTTAATCCTAGAAACCTCGTCCCTAGTATTCCAGGGATTTGCCCTTTGTGGAGAGTAGTACATCAAGTTGTCAACAATCAGTATCTCAGCCGGTGAGTAATTCGGTAGTGTAGGTCCGTCCTGGTTGTTCCCCCTATCCCACTGTTTTAGGACAGTGCCGTTGACCAGGTCGATTAGGGTGAGGCCAAAGTCACCTCCAGCCCACATTGTGCCCTCCTCCCTGCCCTCTATCAGAACTGTAACATCGTCATCGTCTAGTATTCCTTGGGATCCGTCCCAAGAGGATAGCCAGTTTCCAGATGTGAGATTAAAGCGAGCTATCCCGAGGTTCTCAAAGCCGAGGTAAAGAGTGTCCAGGTACTTGTGGGCTCTAGCCCTCTCGGTATCGTCTCCTGCCGTCCAAACCTCAACTACCGTCCCATTCGAGGTGTTAATTACAGCGGCACCCTCAGTTGTTCCGGCATAGAGTAGGTCGGGACCAATAGGATCAACGGCAATTACGAAGCGGGAAGGCATGCCATCCCCTCCCCCTCCTCCACCACCATTTCCTCCAGTAGTCCAGCAGTCCTCGAGTGTGAACTGTGATTGGGGGTTGTTTGGGTCGGGCCAGTTCCACATACATGCCCCTCTGTTAGTTCCAGCATAGACTCCGCTGGCATCGCTGGAAACATCGTAGAACTCGAAGGGGTCGTTGTTCCAGCCGGGAATGCTGGTGGGAAGCAGTTGCCAATTGGAACCGTCCCACCTTGCTAAGCCTCCGTTTGAGTTGGCACCGGTGTTCTGTACTTCCGAGCCGACCAACAGGCCACCAAAGAAGTCCAATGCCAGAGTGTTCACATCTTCATCCGGAATTCCATTCGGGTCGTCCGGAGTCCACAGGTCTACTATATCGCTCGTCAGTCTATCGATTAGGAGTATCCCTAGTCCTGGAAGGCCTAGGTAAATTACCTCTCCATCGACTGCAACGGGAGCCGTGTCTAGATTGTCCACACCAAGTGATTGCCAAGAGCCGATTATTTCGGGAGTGCTTAGATCAATTCTCATCACTCCAGCATCCTCTGTAGCGATGTATGCGATTCCGAATCTGGTGGCAATGTCCCTGATCCTGTTAGAGTCGAGCCCCTCTGACTCGGAGAATGTCCCGATTACGCTATTTGAATCGGTGGAATATAGGGAGATTCCTGCATCAGAGTGTCCGATAACTAGAGTTGCAGTATTGGAGTCGAAAGCCAAACTGGTGATCGATTCCGAATTGGTTCCCTGGATTTTTCCGAAGTGGGACCCATCTACATTGCTGAGCCTGTGGACCCCACTTCCAGAGGTTCCAATCCAGACCCAACCGTCTTGGTCTTGTTCTATCGAAGTGATTGAAACCTCTCCTGATTCTATCGTAGGGATGCTGTCAGAGATGTCCACTGGCTCCTTCCAGAGATTGTCTCTCTTGTCCATCATGTCGATGATTGTTCCAGAGGTAATCCAGAACTCGCCTGCTTCTCCGTCATCTATTATCGCTGTGATCTGTGCATCCTCGATTGAAGGGCTACTGACTAGCGGGAATGATCCGTCTGAGACATCGCCGAGGATTCTACCCATCGTCCCAGAGGAGTCGCCGATTATCGCTAAGGAGTCTGAGGGGGAACGAGATTGTCCTCCTGGCCAAGGGCTGATGCTGTTTCCGGATCCTGAGAGACCCAAATCGGATAGGGAGATTTCGCTGCTGAAGAGCAAGACATCGGTATCGTACATCTGGACCTGCTGTTCGCCCAGAATGTACAGCCATCCCGGGGTGACAGCCAGACCTATTGTAATGTCAGAAGATAGCCAATTAGATGAAGTCCAGGACGGAACCCACGACTCAGACGAGATGTCGAACCTGTCTATGCCGGAGTTAGAAGTCGCTATGTAAAGGATATCATCGGAAACGGCGATGTCGGCGATCGAATTCCCGGAGAGCAGGTTGGAATCGTCCCAAACAACGTTTCTTTCGATTACTATTGACGTAGGATCCCCCGAAGAGACGTTGTACTCTATCACCCTGATGCCATGGTCCTCTGTTGCCAAGAACAGGTTTCTGCCATCAATGTACAATTCAAATGGAGTTTCATCCTGGAAGGTAGAGCAGAAGTTTAGAGACTTCCAGAGAGACCCCTTTGCGGGCATTAAGTAGTGGATGGAGCACTCGGATGCTCCCCACAATACTCCGAATATATCCGTTGCCAAGGCAAGAATTGGATCCGATATTGATGAGTTGATTTCTTCGGGGAAATCTGAAACATAATCTGAGTCGGATAGGCCCATGGCAGTCACATTCCCAACTTCATCACCAATGTAGAGCATGTCCCTATTCGGGTCCGTGGCGATAGATCTCCCAGATATATCTGGAATTATATCGATGATGCGCTTGTTTGCGTTGTCATCCAACACTAACAAATCGTCGTCGACCAGAATGTATAACCTTCCATCGAATGGGTTGTATGCACTACCGTGGATTGAGACCTCTGTAGGGCTGAATGATAGCTTTGGATCAACGGGGCGGAGGGCCTGAATAACCAAGTCTGTGATTTCAATTCCGGTCGGAATCTGCCAGGATGCGTCACTGATTGTGTTTGGCTTTAGGGATGAGTCGAGAATGCCGTCCACAAGGCTTGGCGAGTTGTCTGAGAAGGCGTTCTGCCTCCCTAGATCTCCGCGTCCGCTCCAGTCCAAAATACTAGTCTGGGTGTCCATAACTGAAATCTGAGGTTGATTCACCCAATATCCATCGCTTCCGTTAACAGCCACTTCGAAAGTTAGGTTGTCAATCACGGCACCGGGTGCGAACTCCATGAAAAAATCGGAAAGGGCGGGAGTTCCGTTTTCAAGGTCTGATCCGGTAGCATCTAGGACGATCCAACCAGTGTCATTACTACCATTTACCCCCCATGATTTGCTAGAGATATAGTTAGTATCAATGTAGTCTGATTCCAAGTCTGATGGAGGGGACTGATTTGCACCCCAAGGGAGTAAAATCATAAGAGTGGCCAAGGCAATTGCCTTGGCTCTCTCACCGGTTGTCTTGCCACTAGCGTACATGGAACGAAATGGGTCCCTCGTTGTGCAATTTATGAAGGGTAGGGGTAGTCGTCCGTGACGTGCTCATTGTCTAAAAAAATTACCAGGTGTAGAAAAACCGTAAACGAGGCCATATTGGCCGATAATCATACAATTTTGAATAGGATAGCATCAAAGGAGATGGTTGTTCCGGGAAATCCGAGGTGACACTGTGAGCAATGACCAGTTGCGCGTAGACGCATTGGAATACCACTCTTCCGAGCCAAGAGGGAAGGTCACAGTGGTCCCAACAAAGCCACACGGTACGCAGAGGGAGCTCTCTCTTGCTTACTCCCCCGGTGTGGCATATCCTTGCGAAGAGATTAGGGATAACCCCGCAAAGGCATACAATTACACCTCAAAGGGGAACCTAGTGGCCGTTATCAGCAATGGCACTGCAGTCCTAGGGCTGGGAGATATTGGTCCTCTAGCCAGCAAGCCAGTAATGGAGGGCAAGGGGCTTCTGTTCAAGGCATTCGCAGATATCGACGTTTTCGACATAGAGGTGGATAGAACCGATGTAGATGGATTCGTTGAAGCGGTGAAGGCAATAGCACCTACCTTTGGAGGTATTAATCTCGAGGACATTGGGGCACCTGAGTGCTTCGAGATTGAAAGAAGGCTTGCAGAAGAGTTGGACATACCGGTAATGCACGATGATCAGCATGGAACCGCAATAATCTCAGGAGCAGCCTTACTTAACGGGCTAGAAGTCGTGAAAAAGGAGATTGGGGAAGTTAGCGTGGTAATACTCGGAGCCGGTGCCTCTGCAATATCATGCGCGAGGCATTACCTGAGACTAGGAGTGAAGCCAGAGAATATGACGATGGTTGATTCGAAGGGGATTGTGACATCCAAGAGGATGGAGAATGGTGAATTGAACGAGTACAAGTCTGAGTTCGCCAGGGATGTACCTGAAGGAGGAATCCGTGAAGCTTTGGATGGAGCAGATGTTTTCCTTGGACTATCCAAGGGAGGATTGGTATCTCCTGATATGATCAAGAGTATGAAAGAAAGACCCTTGATTTTCGCACTAGCGAATCCTGATCCAGAGATTACCCCCGAGCAGGTATCTAGTGTCAGGGATGATGCCATAGTTGCTACTGGAAGATCCGACTATCCTAACCAGATAAACAACGTTCTCGGGTTCCCATATATCTTCAGGGGGGCCTTGGATGTTCGAGCTAGCGAAATAACAGAGGGAATGAAGATGGCAGCGACCAATGCGCTTGCTCAACTTGCGAAGGAGCCCGTGCCAGATGACGTTTCATCCGCCTACCAGGGTGAACAAATGTCATTCGGGCCCGAATACCTGATTCCCAAGCCCTTCGATGCGAGGGTACTGATCTGGGAAGCAAGCGCAGTGGCTGAAGCAGCTGTAAAAGAGGGGGTTTCCGGACTTTCTCCAGACGAGTTCGACGTAGGCTCATATCGAGAGAAGTTGGAGTCCCGACTAGGACTGACCAGATCAATAATGAGGAGGGTCATTAACCAAGCCAAGAGGGAAAAGAAGAGGATTGTTTTCTGCGAGGGGGAGGACCCCACTATCGTAAAGGCGGCATCTCAGTGTATCTCAGAAGGAATATGCGAGCCAATCCTTCTGGGACAAAAGAAGAGGATTGAAGCAGTTAAGGAAGAGTTAGGGCTGAATTTTGATTGCGAAATGATTGATGTCAGATATGATGAAAGGAGGAGAGGTAGTTACGCCGACGAGCTGCATCACCAAAGAGGCAGAAGGGGACTGACGAGGGAGGATGCGATTAGACAGTTGAAGTCAACCACATTCTTCGCTCCTATGATGGTCAGAATGGGCGATGCGGATGGCTATCTTGGTGGTATTTCCCATCAGTACCCGGATATAGTGAAGCCTTGTTTGCAGGTAATCGGACCTGATCCTAATTCTCACAGAATAGTGGGGATGTACATGATGACTGTAAATGGTCAGTTGATGTTCATCGGGGATGCAACTATCAATATTTATCCAGATGCTAGAACGTTAGCGGAGATAGCTGTTCAGACGGCTAAGGTTGCAAAGAGATTCGGAGTTAAGCCGAAGGTTGCAATGCTTTCTTTCTCGAATTTCGGGACATCTGCGGAAATGAGGACAGATAGGATCGAAGAGGCAATTGAGATAGTAAGGGAAATCGACCCTGATTTAGTAATCGACGGACCAATGCAGGCAGATACTGCCCTGGTTCCTGATATACAACAAGACTACCCATTCATGTCATTTAACGGCCCGGCCAATGTTCTAATTTGTCCCAATCTTGCTTCTGCAAACATTGCCTACAAGTTACTTCAGAGAGTTGCAGGGGCCGAGATGACAGGCCCCATATTGGAGGGTCTCTCTAGGCCTGCTCACGTCCTTCAGCGTAGAGACAGTACGAGAGACGTGGTGCACATGGCAGCGATTTGTGCAGTAGATGCCCAGAGAGCGGCCAATCAGAGACTAATCGATTAGACGACAGGCGTTGGACCAGCGGCTAATACATCCTCGGAGCATCCATCTGCATACTGCTGGAAGTTCTCAATGAACATCTGAGCAAGAAGATTAGCGACGTTGTCGTACCTAGTCTCATCATCCCATGTTTCTCTGGGCTGTAGGATACGGTCTGGCACTCCCTCGCAGGTTGTGGGAATCTCAAACCCGAATCGCTCGTCTTTGACAAAAACCACATTGTCTAAATTTCCATTGATTGCTGCATTGAGAAGATTTCTAGTCCAGCTAATCTTGATTCGGCTACTTGCGTCTGCCCCACCGGCAATCCACCCAGTGTTGATTAGCCAGCACTTCGCATCATTCTCACGGATCTTCTTGGAGAGCAAATCTGCATATATGCTCGGATGCCTTGGCATAAATGGTGCCCCGAAGCAAGTCGAGAACGTGGCCTGGGGTTCGGTAACACCCATCTCGGTACCAGCAACCTTAGCAGTATATCCCGACATGAAATGATATGCGGCTTGTTCGGGTGTTAATCTCGAAAGCGGAGGGAGCACACCGAAAGCATCACAAGTTAGGAACACCACATTGTTCGGGTTATCGGCCATCGAATCCGGAGTACGATTTTCGATGAACTCGATTGGATACGATCCTCTGGTGTTTTGAGTTAGAGAACCGTTGTCGAAGTCAGGAGACCCGTCTGCATTCAATATCACATTCTCTAGAATTGACCCGGGCATCTTTGTAGTTGCATATATCGCCGGTTCGTCCTCCTCAGAGAGGCGGATTAGCTTAGCATAGCACCCTCCCTCGAAATTGAAAACCCCGTTGTCTGACCAGCCATGCTCGTCGTCTCCGACGAGTGCTCTATTGGGATCTGCAGATAGTGTCGTTTTGCCGGTACCGGAAAGCCCGAAGAAGAGAGCTGCGTTCTCCCCGTCTGTATTGGCAGAACAATGCATTGGGAGAAGTCCCTTAGAAGGCAAAATATGATTCATTATTGTAAAAATAGCCTTCTTAATCTCGCCGGCATAGTGAGTCCCTCCGATTATCACCATTCCTCTGTCCAGAGCAATTATTACGAAGACGTCGGAGTTCACTCCGTCGCTCATACTGGACTTCATCTCTGGAACATGGAGAATCGTGAACTCGGGAATGTGAGATGGGATCTCCTCTTCCGTTGCTCGAACGAACATATTGTGCATAAATGCTGCATGCCATGCCTTTTCAGTCACTAGTCTAACTGGCATCCTGTAGTCCTTGTCAGCTCCGCAGAAGGCGTCCTTGACGAATACATTCTCTACCGAATTAAGGTGTTTCTGGACCTTTACTAATAGCCTATCGAAAACCGCCGGAGCCGTTGGTCTATTGACCTCCCCCCACCAGACCTCCTCTGCCATTCCAGCTTCGTCCACGATGAATCTATCATTTGGAGAGCGTCCTGTTCTCTCCCCAGTAACTGCAAGTAATACAGAGTCTGACGTCAGTTTGGCCTCGTTCAACTCAACCGCCATTTGATGCAACTCTTCAGGACCCATATTCCAGTGAACGTTTCCACTGGGTTCTAAGCCATGCTCTGACAAATCGACAGCCCTATTTTGAGAGGAACTCTGAATTGTAACCCCCCCAACCAGCCCGAAAGGGAACAAGACTTCAAGCGTTACGGCTCGAAAAATCAATTCTTCATTTCAATAATGTTGGTTTATGTTCCCGTTAGGGGATGTGATTATGCAATACATCCTTTGTTAGGGGACCAATGGGAGACGATGAGTCACCAGACAAGGTCATCCGAGAAAGGGAGTTCAGGCTTCCATCAGGAATCGCCATAGGAAATCTAGATGTATCTGAGAATGTCGAAGATTCGAAGAAGGCTCAAAAACAAGACAATGCGATAGGGGATTTATTTGATCCATTCGCTGAGCCTAATGAAGATCGACCGGGAAGGGCAAACAGAGACGGCAGTGTTACTTCCCCGCCAGAGAGAGATATTGTCTCCCAATTATCAACGGAGGGCGAACAGAAGGTAAATTGGATTCTGATGGTGTCGATGATCGTAATTTACAGTGCGATAAGCATACAGATTGGCAGGGTGTTTGAGGCCCAAATTGGGACAATTCTACTTTTATTTCTTGCATTTTTTGGTTTTGGGCTAGGAGAATTATGGGTTCCCAACCAGAGACTTAGCCTAATGGGAATAACCTGGGTAATTATCTCGATGAAGGTCCTCTACGGACTAGCAATAGAGTTGAGGGGCTGGGGAGTTATCGGGGATGATCTTGTCCTCGGCATTGTATTGTTACTGCTTGTAGTGGTCAACATATTGGTCGCCTACAGGCACGATCATGATGCGATAGCTGCTCAATCCACACTGGTCCTTCTTGCAATTGGATCTACTGCAGGGACAGAATTCGGGGAGTTAGGAGTGGCAGTAATGATTTTGATTGCAACTATTATTTTACATGGGATTGCAATAAACAGGGGATCTGGGAACCTAGCCTCCCTCGGAATTGCGTCTTCTAATCTATGGATTGGGATGCATGCGATAACACCGCAGTTTTCTGCCGGACCTCTGCAGGTCTTACCTATTGAGAATCCATTACTATTGTTCCTACTTCTAATGGTAGTCACCTCGATGAACGCTTACATGGCAACTGTCTTCTCAAAGAATGAGAACTGGTTCTCAAAGGGATTCGAAACTTTGGGCCTTGGAAAACCCGGACTATGGGGGGTCTCGATATCGCTGGGCATGGTTGGAGCCGTTCTAGCTGTCGCATCAAATCGTGAGGACATGGGGTACGCTCTTGGAATGGTGACCTTTCTAGGAGGAGCATTTGGTGGTTCATACCTGGTTGTAAGGGGGGTTCAGTCGAGTAGGGTATCTAAACCGCTCCTGATTACTGCCACAGTTCTTACCCTGGTATTGTTGAACGATGAATATGTTGACGCGTCTCTTGGATTATCGTCTTACCATATCTTCACGGGGATTGGGGCTATAGTAACTGTCTCCGTTATCCTTAGAGATCAGAGCAGCGTTTCTGACAGGGTCCTGTGGTTTGGATCTGTTGCCGTATTAGCAATACTGGTCCTGCTAGTTCCCACTGATAGCAAGTCAGATGGAGATGGTGGATTCGCTCTTTTAGGAATACTATCGCTACTACACATTGGAACAGCGGTTCTTGCAGTTAGAAGAAATTCTTCCTCCCTGACAGGAGTTACTGTAATTCTTCCATGGTCGTGGGTTATTACAGAGAAAATGATTGAAGAGACTGTGCGAACAATAATGATCGCTAATGACTTGAATGAGTACAATGGAATGGTTCACTTGGAACCTCTGCCACTCGCGATTTATTTGTCGCTCTCATCGGTACTTCTGTTTCTGGTAAACTCAAAGATGGGCGATAGCGGAGTAAATCTTGCATCTGGATTCATGGGGATTACTGAAATCTCTGCTTCAATAAGAGATTCAGGATTGCTGAATCTATGGAGCATTGGCCTCTGGTTACCAATGCTGACAATTGTAATCCTAGCCCAGTTTGATGGGTTCAATTCATTTTCTCTGGTTTCTCTACTAGCACTAATTTCCTTCTTGCACATCCTGGGTTTTGCTCTGGGACTGAGGAAAAGTAGTGAGGAGGGCATTATCTGGATCCTCGCAGTTACTTATGTGGCAATCCAATGGAGACATGGTCTTGATGAGTCGATATTTGTTCTGATGTGTCTATCTATCTCCTCAATATTGTACTTTGGAAAAGAAACAGTGTACGGCCTAGGTATTGGAATGGTCGCCGTTCCAATGCTTGTTTTCTGGACAGGGAGGGTTCCCTCTAGAGGATTATCTTCTCCAAAATGGATCGCTGATATGGACTCTGTAGTCTTCTCTGGTACCTTGTTCGATACTGAGTTCTTGGCTGTAGCATGTACAATTGTGGTCCTATCTGTCTATTTGCCTAGAGCTGAACATATGGAAAATATGCTTAGGCCTGCTTGCTCGGCACTGATTTTAGTAGTAATTTCGAGTATTCTATCTTTAGAGTCTGACAACGCTCTCCTTCAGTTTTCATCTGCGATGGTTTTCATTTTTACTTCGTTTTGGCTTATTTCTAGAGGGGAGATCAGATCGGAGCTGAAGACCATTGCTAAGAGAGAGACGGTGATCAGCATGGTCTCTGAGGGTAGTCTTCCCCCCGGCTCGGGGTCATTGTCCTCATACAGCCCCAAGGTGGCCGAGATGGAGCAGTTCCGGAGGAACAGGAGGGAGTTGTCAGATACAGAGGACATGTCAGAACTACTTTCCTCGGGGATCACTCATACTCCTGTGGTTGGAATGATTATTCTCATGATAGTATTGCTGTCAGGGATTCTAAGTTCTGCTGTATTCGGAATGGGACCTTTGATACTAGTCTCCACAGGTGTTTTCTGCTGTGCAACGGTATTCCTAATCAAAAAGAGAACCAAGGGGCTAGACTTGGACTTGCCTCACATCCTGGGCATGGAGATGCCCGTTGCACTCTCAGTGACTGGAGTGTGCTTGATTTTACTATCCGCACATGTTTTCCCGCCGGGAAGTAGCCCTAAGCTACTTCTAGACATGGCCGTCGCTTGCTCGTTAGTTCTTGTTTTGTTAATGGTGTCACTGCTGGAATACGAGAATCTGATTGACAGGATATCTATCGCTATCGACTGGTTTGTTATTCCACTGTTGTTGACCCGTCTTATTGGGGGAGCATTGGTTGGAGCGCTGCCTCTACCGTTCACTGTGGAGCCTTTCGATGGAGATAATCTGGAGTGGACTATGCCGTTGGTGCTTCTAGAGTCAATTCTTGTTTTGTGTGTTATTCTGGGTTTCTGGATCGAGGGAAAAAGGAGTAATGTTAGTGGCCGTGATGTAGATGGGTTTGGTTCTGGAACCCGAGGTCTTGCGATTGTTATGATGTCATTTGGGCCTGCTGGAATTCTTGCAGCTTCTAGCTCTGCTGTACAGAGTCTTAGATCCTCAAGGCCATCCGAACTAGGCATTGCTCTCCCCAGTGGTATCCTAGCTATTTTCGCGCTATCCAGATGGAACCAAAGTCTACTCGATTGGTTTGGAGAGATTATGTTAATATCCGGAATAGTTGTAATGATTGGATGCGCACTTACTGTCCCATTGAGACTACCTAAATGGACATTCACTCTAGCCGCCAATGGCCATATTTTCGTTATCTCTGGGGCGATTACAGTTGGAATGGTCGGGAGCTTTGGTTTGCCGGTTCTAATGATCGTGATGTCCACTGAGATTTGGATTATCGGAATCCTACAACTGAGAAAGGGTTTCAGAATCTGGGGTCTCACAGATCTCATTGCTGCTATCGTGTGCTTCCTTGTATTCGCGTCCGGGGATATTGGACAGAGCGAAATTTTGCTTGGAATGACCGTTCTAGCAGTGGAGCTGGGGATAGTGGCCTGGCTGGGACTAGTCAATCAAGATGAACTGCTCAAGGACTAATCCGGAAGTGCCAACGTTGATGACATACTGGTAATTCTAACCATTCGTGACGAGGTCGTGGATATCTGATACACCTGATGAGATTGAGCACCCTCCAATCCCTTTGGGACTCAATAAAATGGCTGTTCCCAGAGCCACTATAGTTCTCTCTGTAATTACCGGAATAGGCCTGTTGTTGAGTTCGGTCTGGGTGGGAATTTCTGCAATTGGTTTCCTTGACGAAATAGACACCGTTTTCGGGACAACAGATATTGACGCTCTAAACGAAGACGGTCGATGGCTATGGGAGGTTGGGCTGCTCTTCGACGCATGCTCTCCTAGAGAAGATGACTGGGAATGGCCTCATGGGTCTCTATCGGAACAGGATGGTGTATTCCTACTCCCTGGCGAGGTTAGATGTGACTGGACGCACCAGGGCAATGGAGACTCGGCCAGTGTGGTCTTGTACAATAGAGCAAACCAGACCCTCAATCTTGTATTGGAGATAGCCGGAGGGGGTGTTGTTTTCGCCTCAAATAACGAGCCTTACGTAATAGTTAACGATCTAGCGGGAAATGAAAGTATTGTAATAGAGGTAAATTTGATTGAGGATATCTCAGAGAGAGAGATTAGCGTTACTGCCACCCATATTTCGAACCTAGATGCCCAAGTTAGATTAGATGTGAATATCTTCCAAGGCCTAGAAAATAGAGATGTTCACATACAGGGTGGAGATCCTTTTGCTGTACAGTATACTGTGTGGGATGCTGATTCAGAAGAAGAATTGGATAGTGGGGACTGGAGTGATTCGGCTGGTGAAGGATGCAATTGGTCCATCGAGGGTTTTTGTTGGTCTGCGATCGGGCTGGACATTGACAACGATAGAGGGTTGATCCCAGGAATCAATACCGGAACGACTCATACGACCCTTCTACCTCCTGAAATTGCTTATGGCAACAGCGATGGTCACCAGCTTCAGGAAACATGGCTGAGGTTCGAGTTGACCCTGAGAAGTGCCCCGATATCAGAGTGAGTTCCACGAAAGAGACTTGACTAAGTTCCAACGGGAACGTCCGTGGAAGAAGGGGGGCACACTGCAATAGTTCCTTCGAAGAGGCTGGTTACTAATGCAAAGCGGAAGACTGAACCAAAGTCTTCGAGGAAAGGAGAGCCTGCTTTCTTCATGAGCGAGAGTATGAAGAGGTTGTCCACCCCATGGTCAGTGGCCTCGATCAGAGCTAGACAGATTGATCCTCTGTCGCTTCCTGCTGGTGTTATCCTAGATGCGGCTGCTGGTTCAGGGATCCAACTTATCGCCTTTTCAAAAATTCTCAAACGTCCTGCACTAGCTGTGGAATTAGAAGAGGATGTAGCCAAACTCTGTGCCGCAAATATGTATCTCAATTCTGAGGGAGATGTCCAACGATCTCTCGACAGAGTGTTGGTGGGGGATGGTTGTTCTGCTGAATCTGCGGTTTCAACATACTGGTCTAGTCTGAGAGAAGCGGGAACTAGGGCTCACCCCCCCGTCGCAATGTTACATGTAGATCCTGCCAGACCCAGGGATGCTCAAAATCATAGTCTAGATGAGATGGAACCTGACATTAAATCGGTTCTGAAGGGGTGGAGTAGTCATCTACAAACTGGGCCAAAAGGCCCTGCGATATTGTTAGATCTTTCTCCAAGACTTGACTCAGTACAACGTGCAATGATTGATGGCATTCTTGAGACGACTTTCCCTGGTGCTTCGTGGACTTGGGAATGGTTAAGCAGAGGCGGCGGTAGAGTAGATAGACTCTCAGTTTGGGTAGGATCCCTCTCTTCTGACAGTCCGAACAGATGCATAAGAGTAGGAAGGAAGAGGGTCATTTCAAGCATTGAAGGAAGAGGCTCGGGGGCAAATTCCACATCATTCGGAAGTGTAATGGAAATTCCGCGTGGTGCCTATCTAACAATTGTGGATCCAGTACTGATCGAAAGTGGCCTTCAGAGTTCGTGGCACGGCAAGGCAATTACGAGCGGGACTGGTTCTTCTTGGGTAAGAACCGAGGGAAGGAGGCCTTTGCTCATACATACCGACGAAATATCTGATGACGATGATGTGAGGGGCTTTGTAGTGGCGACCGGTCAAATTGTGCAGCACAGGTTGTCTCCTCCAGAGTTGAATACTATCGATCAGGTTGCATCTTCTGTGGCAAGGAAGGGGATATCCAATATCACCCTTAGATGCAATCTAAATCCGGAGATTCATCCTACGCTTCAGAGGAGGATAACTCGGGAGTTAAAGGGGTCGGAAGGCAGCAAGGGTTTCATGGTAGACATGGATATAGAAAGGCCATCGGGGACTCAGAGGCTATACATAGTCTGCAAGGAGTAGTCATTCCACCATTAAATTGCACCTCCAATCGGTTCAAATAGGAACTGTAGGTCGCGAGAATGCCCAAAAGGCCACCGAAAGGTGAACACGGGGGAACCGTAATGCCAAAAGTAGACGAAGCCGAACTAGGAGAAGATTTCTCGTATATCGTCAGAATAGCTGACACTGACATCGACGGTTTGAAGCCAATCACATACGGATTGACGTCAGTTAAGGGCATAGGAATCAGAACATCGATGATGATTTGCAAGATGTCTGGAATTGACGGTACCAGGTTAGGTGGACACCTATCTTCTGACGAGCAGGACCTGCTCAGAAGCGCAATCGACGAATATGCGACCAACGTTCCTTGGTGGATGGTGAACCGGCAGAGAGATTTAGAATCAAATGAAGATGCCCACATTATTGCTAATGAGGTAGGAATGACCAAGGATGATGATGTGGCAAGGCTAGCAGAAATCAAGACTTTCCGTGGAATGAGGCACAGGAGTGGACACAAGGTGAGGGGGCAGAGGCTCAGGTCAAACGGTCGAAGAGGTTCTGCACTCGGCGTCCAGAGGAAGAAGTGAGGTTAGACAATGGGCGAACCAAAATTCTCCAGGCCTAGAACACAGACTCCTACGCACCCTTGGAAGCAGGCCAGAATTGACGAAGAGCATGATCTTAAGGAAAGGTATGGCCTGAAGAAAGTCGGTGGCATGAGGGAAATATGGAGAGAGAAATCCGCACTCCGAAGACATCGGAATCAGGCGATGAAATTGATAGGAAGGGTTGACTCAACCGAAGGCCACTATGCTAAGGAGAAAGAGCAGTTGCTGGATTCGCTAACCAAGAAAGGGCTCCTACAAACCGGTGCAGACGTTGGAGACGTTCTCGAGATTAACGTTGAACACATGCTGTCCAGGCGGTTGCAGTCAGTAGTATACTACAAGGGATTGGCCCCGTCTATGAGGGCTGCTAGGAACTTAATCGTACACGGACATATCTGCATTGGTGACCAGAGGATGACTGTTCCAGGGTATCATGTTCTGAAGGAGGAAGAGGATTCTCTACAATATAGCGAAAACTCTCCTTTCATTGACCCCGAACATCCATTCAGGAAGGAGTTGGAGACTCTCAGGTACCAAGAAGACGATGAAGAGGAATTGGAAGAAGATTCCGCTGAAGAGGAGGAGTCATGATGGGTCACAAGGCTATTCTGCATATCTACAGTACTTTCAACAATGTTCTGATTACTGCCACAGATCTAACTGGTGCAGAGACGGTCTGCAAGGTCTCAGGAGGGATGGTGACTAAGGGTGGAAGCGACTCTGGTGGGCAGTTTGCTGCTACAAGGGCTGCTGAGAAGATTGCCGAAATGCTAGCTGAGAAGGATTTTGATCAAGTTATTGTGAAATACAGAGGAGCAGGGGGCAATAGATCTAACAGCGCTCCCGGAGCAACCGCTGCCATTAGAGCGCTTACTCGTGCTGGTGTCAGGATTACGAGGATTGAGGACGTGACTCCAATGCCAACTGATGGAACCAAGAGCAAGGGTGGAAGGAGAGGCAGAAGAGTTTGAATTGGAGTGATAAAATGGTAAAGATCAAGATACTGAAAGAAGAGGACAACAAGATACAGGTACTTCTGTCTGAGACGGACAGGAGCTTCGCTAATGCGCTTAGGAGGTCACTAATCTCAGATACTCCAAAGATGGCTATTGACAGCGTTAGATTCCAGCTTGGTACAAAGGAGCAAGATGATGAGATATGGGAGACTACCGGACCCATTCCAGACGAAATGGTCGCTCAGAGACTTGCTATGATTCCTATTCCTACCGTGCATGACAAGTTCTACTTCCAAGACGAGTGCCCTAATTGCAAAGATCTTGTTGAGGCAGACAGGGGTTGCTTAGAATGTCAGATGATTTACACCTGTGTGGTCTTCGGAACTGAGGAAGGACGCTGGGTTATTGCAGGCGACATGAAGTATCTTGGAGAGGAAGCTCTTGAGATCCCTGACGAGTTCAAGAGTATACCAATTACCAAGCTAATGAAGGGGCAAATGATAGAATTCTACGCGACTGCCATTATGGGACGAGGAAGGGATCACACAAAGTGGTCCCCAGTATGTGGTGTTACTTTCCACCCCAGAAGGATTGGGGTGCTGAACAACAAAACCAAGGCAAAGATTCTCTGGGACATGGACCTAGAAATCTCAGCCAAGGATTTCAACAAGGATGGAAAGTTGGAAGATGTTGACAAGGTTGCCATTCTTACTGATGAGTTGAATCACGTAGGAGAGGGGACAGAGGAATCTAGGACATTCAAAGATGCAATTTACCTTGAAGAGGTCTCAGGAGAATTTATTCTTTCGTTTGAGACAGATGGTTCAATGAGTCCAAAAACTGCTTTCATGAGGGCAGTCGAGGAGCTTTCAGGAGGGTTTGGGTCTCTTGAGAAGGACCTTGCAAGTTCTCTATGAATTACAATGATTCGTTACAATCTTGTTGGATGAATTATCATGTCTATAGTTCTCGGCAGGGGCCAATGCGGGGCGCACATCACTCTTCTTTTCACGATCGATGATTCAAGTGAAGATCCGGCGTATCAAGGAAGCAGGGGTGCGGGTATTTGCCTCAAAGACGGAGTAGAGGTAATAGCGAAAGGAGAGGATGGCTCCGGAGAGATGATTGTCAGATTCAAGAATGAGGGATACGACTCAAGTATTTATCAAGACGTACTGTTAGAGTTAGTGGAGGAGATTCCTGAGATAGGAGATTTTGATTGGGAGCTGGACATCATAATGTCCTTACCGACATCTCAGGGCTTCGGTATGTCGGCTTCGGGTGCAGTGGCATCATCGATGGCTATTCTGAGAGCAATCGGAATCCCCCACGAAGAGTGTATGAGGAGATCTTTTCTTGTTGCCCACATTGTTGAAAGAAAGCGATCTAGCGGCTTGGGTGACACGACTGCTCTTTCCTCGGGAGGAGTGGAGAGAAGAATTGCTGCCGGTTCTCCATATTCTGGATCTCTTTTAGATAATGGACCAGGAGTATCCCAGGGTTGGTCTCTAGAAATACCGATTCTAATTTCATGGAAAGAAAAGACGGGGAGACACACCTCAAGTTACATCGACAGTGAAGATTGGAGAAGGAAGATTTGCCTGGCAGGGGAACGCGCAATGGAGAGAATCGCTAAAGGGGAATGGAACAAGCACAGATGGTCGGAGCTTATTGAGGAGTCACTGAAATTCTCATCTGATAGCGGACTTGAGAAGGATGCATCGAGATCGGATATTATCGAGTCTGTTAAAAAAGCGATTGACATTTCAGGATTCTCTGACAGTTTGTCTGCTATGCTTTGTATGTTGGGCGAGAGTGTCGTAATTGTACCAAAAAATCCAGATTTTGAAGAAGATTGGATTTACAAGATTTCTGAGGAATTGTTGGGTTACGGACTCTCTTCATTCTCCAGTAGAGTAGGAGAATTACGATAGAGGCTAAGACTTAGAGTTCTCATGGAAATCCTCTAGTGGCTTCAGATTCAAAGGACTGGAGTCGAGTTTGATCGCCCCTCTTAGCCTTAGTCCGTCGCAGAAGCCATGTCGATAAACCAGAGCTCCATGCCCATACTCGGCTACATATCTGTCTACCTGCTTCTGGGTTTTCTTCTTTGGAAACTTTAAATCAGCCCCGAAGAAATGCTTAGCGTCTATCCAGGCACATGGAATCCCATTTATTCTGACATCATCTATCAAAAGTAGGTCTGGAGTGATAATTGCTCTTCCTTCCTCTTTTGTCTGTTCCCTGAGTAGTTCCTCTTGACGTCTGAATCGTATGCCCAAAGAGGAGAAGTGGTCACATAATATCTCTTCAAAAACCTCGGCTGCATTCTGCGTCTCGGTCTGGTTGACCGAGCTAACTCGGTCAACTGACTCAGCGAGTTCGAATTGCTCTTTGTCTCTCTGGTTTAGCTTGGAGGGATTCTTGTTTAGTGTGTCCTTAATCCTGGTCTTTGTCCAGCCTCGTCCGGTTAGTATAGCTCTGAATGTGTTTACTGGTGGTGCATCAAACCTCTTGGAGAGAGCAATCACGCTTTCTCCTGAATCATACCTCCTGCTGAGTTCATTCGACCTACGCATCAATTTTGAGTGAGAGTAAACGCTCTTCTCCTGATTTAGTGCCGCTCTGAGGGAAAGGGCCTGTTCCAATGAGATTGGCAGACCATCCAGATCCGAAGCAATTTCTTGGACTCTTTCCTCCTGAAGAAAACCAAATTCGCCCGGGATACAGGCAATCTTCCCTGCTCTATTCTGTACCTCCCTAGAAACCGCGTTCGTGTTCCATCTGATTTCTATCTTCCTTGGGGGTGGATCAATGTCTGCTGGTATTCCCATCGGTCTGGGATCTAGGTCAAACCTGGACAGTGCTCTTTCGATGTCCTCTGTTTTGGCGCCCCTGCCCTTATCCATGGGGGGTTTATTCCCCCTCCTTGGTCTTCGGCGGCGGCCCCGACGTCCTCGACGTCGCTTGGCACTCCCGTCTTCACTCAATGATACCTCCAGATGTTGGAGCCCCATGAACCCATCTGTCAGAGACTACTTTCTCATTCTTGCATAAGCATCGTAGAATAGGTCCCGAATTGGCCAAGGTACGAGGAACATTGTTGATGCTAAAGACCATGGAAACGCCAGTTGTCTGCATACTCTCCAAATTGCAGCGCTCTTAGGGAACCATCTCCCGTCATTAGAAATCAAAAAAATAGAATCCAGTCCCTCCATTTCTTTTGGGATGTTTAGTAAAATCTCCTTTCCTTGTTCGCTGTTCTGGCCCACTAAGTTTACTCTCGAATTCGGGTCTCTTTTCTGGATAAAATCTGCCCATCTGCTACATTTGCCGCATTGGTCATCGAAAAGGACGGTGGTAGTAGATTTTGCAGCCATGATTCACCTACAGGAAAGCAATTCCGGGTTCTAATGGGAAGGAAATTCTTGCCTTCTCCCCGACGTCTTCTCCTTCTCCTACCCTGTAGGCTTCGACATCCTCGACTCCTAGGGCTGATGCAATGAAATCTGAGTTAGCAGAGATTATACTTAATTCATCGATTCCCTCTGATAGTAGATATCTGGATCTATCTGACCAAGTGTAGATTTTCCCTCTAGTTTTCTTTCCTCCGACTGCAATAGAGTTCCACGTTCGAAAAACTTCCCCTCTTATTGACTCTTCATTGAATATTTCCAGAGATTTGACGTGCTCCTGACCGTTTGCTTTGAAGTCAAACTCAGATAAATGAAGTTTGATAGCCTCCGATGCTAGATCCGATTTCCAAATTGGAGACGTCTGTATGACTACTCTGGAAATCGGTTTCTTGGAGTGTCTCTCTGCCAGATTCCTGAGATTCCTCGCACTGGATATGATGTTCTTCACGTATTCCTCTTCGGCCAAGTTGTGCAAGTCATCTGATTCGATGCTGAGAATAGGAATCTCAAGTGCTGCAAGGAGGTCTTTTCCGCCGAACATATTCCAGAATTCCTCTGCGATGTGAGGTGTTGCGGGGGCGAGCATTGGAATCCATCCCTCTAAGAATTTCATTGCAGTAGTTCTATCTTGACCCCCTCTTCGAAGGTACCAATTCCAATCCGATAGCATTTCGAAGTGGCTTATCATCACCCCCTCCCTTAGACT
Source organism: Marine group II euryarchaeote REDSEA-S42_B7 (assembly GCA_001629255.1). Taxonomy (GTDB): domain Archaea; phylum Thermoplasmatota; class Poseidoniia; order Poseidoniales; family Thalassarchaeaceae; genus UBA36. The sequence continues at coordinate 120,689 of LURZ01000009.1, read as the reverse complement.
GACATCGGACATTGCTTCGATCCATTTATTCTGATTCGGAGCATCCGATAGTGCCATCGCTTCATCGATGGCGTCGAAAAGAGAGTTGATTTGGCGATGGTTAGCTTCCAAGGCGCTATCAGACCAGTCCATTCCTGCCTCAGGATTAGCACCGAATAGAATGAACAGCCTTACCGTATCCGCTCCGAATCTAGAAATCATCTCTTCGGGGCTAACGGTGTTTCCAAGAGATTTGCTCATTTTTGCTGATCTGCTGGAAAGTTCTTTTCCGCACGTCGGACAAGCGGATTCGAAGTAGTCAACATGGTACTCAGAATTGCAATCAGAGCAGTACGGAGCAGGAGCATTGAGCATGCCCTGACAGACCAACCTTCCGAATGGTTCACCGACCTTGTTCATCCCAGCATCTCTGGTGAATTTTGTGAAGAATCTAGCATAGAGTAGATGCATGACAGCGTGTTCTATCCCCCCTATGTACAGGTCAACTCCGCCATCCATCCAATAATCTACAGCAGAGCGATCGAACGGGGATTCGTCGTTGTTTGCGTCGCAAAATCTCATGAAATACCATGATGAGTCGTAGAATGTGTCCATAGTATCGGTCTCTCGCCTTGCTTCACTTCCGCATTTAGGACAGATGGTCTGCACAAAGCTATGATGCGACTCGAGAGGATTGCCACTTTGGTCTTCAGTGAACACTACCTCTAGGGGTAGCTCAACCGGAAGATCTTCCCGAGGTACAGGGACAATTCCACATGTTTTGCAATGAATCATGGGGATAGGAGTCCCCCAGAACCTCTGTCTGCTCAGTAGCCAATCCTTCAGTCGATACTCAACTTTGCCATGTCCTGCTTGCTTCTCTTCTAGAGCGGAAATTACGGCATTCTTTGCTTCATCTCCGGAGAGTCCGTCAAAACCGTTTACTGGAGAATTGACCATTGGGCCGTATCCTTCGAATGCCCTATTCATTGGTTCGTTGATGCCGCCATCGCGTTTTTCCTCAAGTACCCTCCTTATCTCAAGATCGTACTCGGTTGCGAAATCGAAGTCTCTTTGATCGTGACCCGGGACTGCCATAACCGCTCCCGTTCCATAAGTAGAAACCACGAAATTACCAGCGTATATTGGAACCCTCTCATTGTTCAGTGGATTGATTGCATGCCTCCCTAGGAAGACACCCTTCTTCTCCTTCAGCATGTTTACTCTCTCGAACTCAGACATTCGTGAGCATTCTTCTTTGAGGGCTCTCCATCCTTCTTCCCACTCACTACCTGAACACAATTCTTCACACAATGGATGCTCTGGCGACAGAGTGAGGAAAGTGACTCCGAAAATGGTGTCAGGCCTGGTAGTAAACGCTCCAATTACTGATGAAGAGTCGACCACTTGGAAGTCGATATGGGCTCCGTTGGAACGCCCAATCCAGTTCCTTTGCATAGCCTTAACGTTCTCGGGGAACGAAATATTTTCGAGTTCATCGAGCAACTCGTCAGAGTACTCAGTCATCCTTACGAACCACTGTGCCATGTCTCTTTGGACTACTTCCAATCCGCATCTCCAGCATCTATTGTTTCTTACCTGCTCGTTAGCCAGAACGGTATCACAGTCAATGCACCAGTTTACCGGAGCCGATTTCCGCTCAATCAGACCCCTTTCATTGAGCATTAGGAACATCTCCTGGTTCCAACGGTAGTAATCCACATCCGATGTCGCCAGGAATCTCCTCCAATCGTATGAGTAGCCCATCCTTTCTTGGTCAGAACGAATGCTAGAGATGTTGCAATGTGTGACATCATGAGGATGCCCGCCTTCTTTCTTAGCGGCATTCTCCGCTGGCATTCCGAATGAGTCATACCCCATCGGATAGAGTACGTTCTTTCCCATTAATCTCTGGAAGCGTGCCATCGCATCGCCGATAGAGTAGTTCCTGACATGGCCCATATGCATGTGCCCAGATGGATATGGGAACATCTCAAGGCAGTAGAACTTAGGTTTAGAGTCATCAATCTCAGCGTCGAATACCCTGTCTTCGGACCATTTGTTCTGCCATCTGGATTCGATCTCTTGGGCGTCGTATGGCATTTGCTCAAACTTAGCGCTTAGTATCGCTTGTATATGCATTACGACTTTGTCCTATGTCTTACTCGCGAGGTTCATGCTGTCCGAGGGAGAGTTTCATACTTCGATTTGGGAAGATGGAGTAGAGGTCTGGGTAACCCAAATGGGCAACCTGATGAACATGAATACTGGCTTCGTGGACCGAGCCAATGAAATCGTCGCAATCGTTGATCCATTCGACGCCGAGAAGTGGTGCTCTAAGTTAGAAGAAGAAGGGCTCCGACCTACACACCTCCTGTATACGCATACTCATCGAGACCATGCAGCAGGATTTCCAGGAATGATCGATAGATTCCCAGATCTTGAGGTCTGGGGGCATGAAGATGCAAGAGTGCCTAGCCTATTGGGGAATATTGTCTTCAGAAAGGTGGACTTCACCAATACTTGGGATTGTGAACCCGGGGAAAGCGTGAAATGGTCGGCAGGATGTATTGAGATTACTGTTACTCACTCACCTGGTCATGCACCTGGTCACGTAACCTTCCACGGACATGGAGTCTACCATGCTGGTGACCTTCTCTTCGTCAGGAGCGCTGGGAGGGTGGATCTTCCCGGGGGAGACCCCCCCCAAGCACAGCAGAGGAGCTTGATTAAAGCCAAGCAGGTTCTCAGTAGTCTGCCTAAGGATTGGAGATTGATTCCTGGACATAGATATGATGATTTCAAGGGCGAGGTGCCAGACTGGATTAGTCTAGAAGATGCGTTGAAGCATAACTACTTCCTTTCCAATATCACTATGATTGAATGAGTTATCTGCCGAGCATCCTTCGAACTTGGGTGCTTTCTTGATCCAAAGAAGGTGTTTCTTCCTCCCTGATCTTCTTCAGAGCGTTCAGAGGAATCCAAGCATCAGGAACTAGTCGCCATGGAGTGACTCGTGCCATTATCCCCAGCAGAATCTGACTTCCTGGAATCATGAAAACTCTCAGAGGAGGCACTACTAAACTCAAAGCAGCCAAGTCGTCTCTAGCCTGAATTCTCTCCTTTCTACTGACCCTTCTCCCAATCAGTATGTTTGCCAATGTTCCTGAGGTCTTTTGAAAATGATCGGCCCCTATTCTCGAAGCATCCCAAGCCTTCTCCAACCCCTCCCCCCACTTACGTGGCTCCTTTGCTACTTCTCTGATTTCGTTCTGAGATTTATCCGGGAGTCTACGATAGGCTAACGAAGCGCCCGTGATGACCCATGGAACCCATCTAAACGTGAATCTGAAAGCGTTTGAGACTCTACCCAATGTAATCACTCTGTCTTGTCTATTCTCTCTTTGTTTAGATTCCTCTTTTCCAATTCTTTCTCTACCGTGCCAGAAGGTAATGTTCCTTCCTGCTCCAATGCCGAAATCGATGCAACAACAATGCTGTTTGTATCTATTTCGAAAAACGAACGAAGGGCTTCCCGTGTGTCCGATCTTCCAAACCCATCTGTTCCGAGTACAATGTATCTGCCCCCTATCCATCTCTGAATCATCTCAGGGACGGAGCAGATGTAGTCAGAAGTAGCGACTGTGGGCGTTTCGTCTCCAAAACATCTGGAGACGTATGGTTCTTCGGAAATTTCAGGATCCAGGCGTCTTGATCTTTCATGCTCAAGACCTTCCCTGCGAAGTTCTCCGTAGGAGGTAACGGACCAAACCTCTGATGATATCCCGTGTTCACTGAGTAGTTCCGAGGCTGCTTCCCTAACGTTCCTTAGGATTGGGCCTGATCCGAGTAGTCTAATCTTTTTTCTTCCCTTTCCCAATTCTTCTATTTTGTACGCTCCCCTGACGATGCCATCATCCACGTCAGGTGGCTTTGGCATCTGCTGCTGATTCTCGTTGTAAAGCATCACATAGTGGAAGACATCAAGATTCTCGCCCCACATCTCATCTATTCCATGTCTGATGATAGAGGCTAGCTCGTAGGCATATGCAGGATCCCACGCTCGACAGTAAGGAACTGCCGAGGCCATTAGTAGGCTGTGTCCATCCTGATGTTGTAGACCCTCTCCGTTAAGCGTGGTCCGCCCTGCTGTCGCGCCCATCAGGAAGCCGCGCGCGCGAGCGTCTGCAGCACTCCAAATCTGATCCCCTACCCTCTGAAATCCGAACATTGAGTAGAAGGTGTAGAAAGGAATGGTAGCAGCGTTTGCACTAGAATACGAAGTAGCACTTGATATCCATGAGGCAATGGCTCCTGCCTCCGAAATTCCTTCCTGAAGGACCTGCCCTGATTCCGACTCTTTGTAGTTTAGGAGCATCTTATGGTCCACTGGAGTGTACTTCTGGCCTCTAGAAGCGAAGATCTCAAACTCGCTGAATAGTGGATCCATTCCGAAAGTTCTACCTTCATCTGGAATGATGGGCACGACTCTTGGGCCTATCTCTGATTTCATCAGATTTCTTAGCAGGCGAACGAAAGCCATGGTTGTAGAAACCTCTTGACCTTCTGGGGTACCCTGGTCGAATGCTGAATATATCTCTCGTCCGGGAAGATCGAAGTTAATTTTCAAGGGTTTTCTCGAGGGGAGATACCCACCGAGTGCAGTTCTTCTTTCGATCAGATACTTGATCACATCCGAGTCCTTTTCTAGTGCGACGAAGGGATTTTCTTCGAGTCTGGAATCCTCGATATCAATCTCCAGAGCATCACGGTAAGCTTTCAGGTCGTCGATAGTCATCTTCTTCTTCTGGTGGCTTGAGTTCCTAGCCTCGAAAGAATCGATTCCCCAGCCTTTCACTGTATGTGCTAAAATTACAGCTGGACCCTGTGCAGAAATTGCTGATTTGTATGCAGAATATACCTTTACCGGATCGTGCCCCCCTCTGGTAAGACCTTCCATCTCGGAATCAGAAATTGAGGTTCCTAGGGCCTTCAGAGACTCGCTTCCAGAGAACATCTCTTCTCGGAAATCGTCGATTGATAGAGTGCTGAGTCGTTGCCAGTCCCCATCAGGGATACTCTCCATCTTCTCCAGAAGCTCTCCTTTCGTGTCTCTTTGGAATACTCTGTCCCATCCTGACCCCCAGATTAGCTTGATTACTGTCCATCCCGCTCCTCGATAGAGGCCCTCTAATTCCTGGATGATGCTGGAATTCCCTCTTACAGGACCGTCTAGCCTCTGTAAATTGCAATTTACTACTACGATTAGATTGTCCAACTTTTCCCTACCTGCTACTGCTATGGAAGCTATTGACTCTGGTTCGTCCATCTCTCCGTCCCCTAAGAAGGCGAAAACACGACTCTCCGATGTATCCGCGATTCCTCTTTGATCGAGATACTTCCAGAATCTTGCCTGCATTACGGCACCAAGTGGCCCTAGACCCATCGAAACGGTGGGATACTCCCAGAATTCTGGCATTAGTCGTGGATGGGGATATGAAGATAGTCCCTCCACGAAGGCCTCCTGCCTGAATTTTGAAACCTGATCTGTGGAAATTCTTCCTTCTAGGAATGCTCGAGCATAAATTCCAGGACTAGCGTGTCCCTGGATGAATAACGCATCTCCAATGCCATTGAAATCCTTTCCTCTGAATATATGCTGGAATCCTACTTCGTACAAAGTCGAGCTTGAGGCGTAAGTGGAAATATGGCCGCCTATCCCGTCCATTCTCCTGTTCGCGTCTGAGACCATAGCGGCCGCATTCCAGAGTACGTAATTCTGAATCTTCTTCTCCAATGTTAGGTTTCCTGGATATGGAGACTGTTGCTCGATGGAAATTGAATTAAGGTACGGGGTTCTAGATGGGGAAATATCAATACCCAAGGAAGACGCTTCTGACATTACCTCCTGTAGGAGTAGTCGCGCCCTCGACGTGCCCTGTGATGATGCTAGGGTCCTCAAGGATTCCAGCCATTCATCGGTCTCCTCTGGGTCCACATCGGGAAGAGTCTGTCGGGGTTCTGGGGGGGTCATGGCAATCACTGCCCTGTTGGGCATAATCTCCAGTAAAGAGGTGTTTTTTGAATGGGTCGACGGTTGTGTCTGCCTATGATGTGGGTGCTCCGGGCCCCAGCTCTATCAAATGGCACTCGTGCATTGTCCTGATTCCAGCAACAGTGATCGGTGAATCTCCCGAAACGCATCTTTCTCCTTTCCATTTCCTTACGGTTCTATACACGGTCTTTGAGCCGGCTGTATTGTTAGGGTCTACCTTGACTTCTACAATCATTTCGCCGACCTGTCCCAACCAATCTAGAACCGAGTCTATACTTCGCCTGGCATATCCGTGTCTCTGTTCAGAGCTCCTTACCCAATATCCCAAATTCCAAGTCGCCCTCTTAGATCTAGTAACTCTATCAAAACCGACTAATCCAATGACAAAACCATCCCATGGACGTATCATAACCCAGTGATGAAGAAGAC
>LURZ01000009.1:0-114190 GCA_001629255.1 Marine group II euryarchaeote REDSEA-S42_B7 | reverse complement strand
GCCCTCATCACATCTGGCCAGGTCTCCTCGAATGCTTCGACTATTTCTGCTATGTGAGACTTTGAAGCTGGTCTTAGAACCAGTCCCTCATCCACTCGAATGGTGGAGGTGGCTCGTCTCTGCATCATTCTCGGGGAAGGGTCCCCCCGCATCAGTTCTGCGTCGATATCTAGGTTATGAAATCAGTTTCTCACTTGCTCGAACTAGGTCTGGGTCATCTGGATGTAATTTTATCGCAGATTCCACCATCCTCCTCGCTTCTGAATTCCTACCAATCGACATTAGTAGCCTTCCTACTGAATAAACCAATGAGGTCCTGTTCCCGAGATGAGGGCCTACTTCATCCAGTAGTACGGTGGCTTGGGCTGTATTCTGCTCCTTTGCTGATCTGATCGCAGATTGCAATTGTTTGATTATCTCTGTAGCGGGCCATTCTTCTTGTTGCTGCCAAGGCCAAAAAGTAGGGGGCTCTTCAGATTGCTCATTTGGTTCTGGAGGAGTTTCTTGTCGAGGGATGACTGGAGCAGAGGGCAACTTTGGTATTGTTTCTGGCGGGGTTGCGACTCTTTCCTCTTGTATTGGAAGAGAGGTGATCTTGGGAGCAGAGAATGAAGGAGCAGAAGGTATTTGCGGAGAGTTGTCCGTTTCTGTGGACTCTGTGGAGAATGCCGCTTCGAATTCGTCAATCCTACCATCTCCATCGAAGTCTGCTGAGTCCAATTGTGGTTGATATGGAAGCGGCATCCCACTCTCCTCTGCATCGATTAATTCACTTGGAGGTGAAGGCTGTACGAACCTTGGTGTTTCAGAGTTTGGTTGAATTAACTCGATTTGTCTCTGCTTAATAATTTCCTCTTCTTCTGGTAAATCCTTTGGAACCTCAAACTTCTGGACAAATTGGGGGATGTCTTCTGCAGTTAGTTCGTATTCCTCATCGACATCTTCCTCTGAAGGGGCCATTGAGTCGAAGTCTGGCTTTCTATCGAGTACGATTTCTTCTCCATCCCCGTATTGTGAAACCTCGACTGTTAAGTCATCTAATGCGAATGAAGGCGGCGTGATTTCCTCCTCCTCCTCATGTTCAATCTCGGACATGAGTTGGTCCAGGAGATCTGTAGATTCATCCTCTTCTAGTCCAGAATTCTGCTGGAAGGAAGGTCGATCGATTTGATAGTAACATCTCGTACAGACCTTTGTACCCTCTTGGTTGGAATGCTGACAAGATGGGCAAACTAAGCCCTTGGAATTTGAATTGCTCCATGACTTGAATCTGTCGAACACCAGTCCCGTCCCTCCTGGATGTCTCTCTCGAATACTTCGAGCGTTTAATTCTCACTGGAAATGGATTGATTATTGAGTCAGAGGCTCATCAAGTAACCGTGATAGGGACTGGAGGTGACGGTAGGACATGGCAGGTTCTGAGAAGGATATCGCAAGTCGCTTCAAGAGGAGCCAGGACCACCATGAAGCCTATCTTCGTCTCATCAAATGGGAATTAGAAGACGAGTTAGCAATGACAGAGGAAAGATTGAGAAATTGGTCGGATAAGAAGCTCGAGGCTAATGGAATTGCTCTTTTTGGTTTGAGCGCTAAGACTGATGGCTGGTTATTCGGCCAACGAGTGGTAAGATTTCGAAGAGGAGCTGGGAGGGATTTGGGCTCTCATAGATTCAGGCAGGGCGACATCGTCATGCTCAGTAGGAGCAATCCATTGACTGAAAAACCCATAGAGGCAGTAGTCAGCAATAGGAGCAGAGGCTCGATTAGAGTGGTGCTACCCGAGGCTCCAAAGGGAATTAGAAAAGGAACGTGGAGAATTGACAGAGGAGCCAATCGAGTTGCATTCGACAGAATGAGAGAAGCGTTGAATTCGATTTTCGAAGAGGGTGGGGGCGCCCCACTAAGGGAGCTTCTACTCGGCCTTGTATACGATCCAGAAGCTACCGCTTCACTAATTCCAGAGATGAAAGGGGCAAAGGAGGTCAGGGTTCCACTTCCTAGTGACCTGAACGAGTCCCAGATGGAGGCTGCCAAGATGGGGATCAGTAGGAGGTTGACTTTGATTCAGGGCCCCCCGGGTACGGGAAAGACTCATACTGCGGTAAGAATACTGGAGAACTGGGCGATTCAAGACACTGGTACCGTCCTAGCTGTCGCAGATTCTAATGTTGCTGTCGATAACCTGCTAGAGGGCCTGCTTGAAAGAGGAATCAGGACTGTAAGACTCGGACAACCAGTGAAGGTTAGAGAGAGCCTGAGAGAAGCCACAATGGATGCTAGGATGGAGAGTCACGAGCTTAACAGGGACTTAATCGAGGAGATTGAGAGAAATGAAAAGTTATCGCGTAGGATAAAGGGGATGCGAGGAGGGAAGGAAAAAGGACTTGCTCATAGGGACTTGAGTCGAGGGTGGAAGGAGGTAAGGAGGCTTGAAAGACAAATCAGGGATGATATTCTGGATAGGGCTCAGGTTCTATGTTGTACGTGCATAGGTTCCGGACACGATCTACTCGACGGAAGGAGTTTCTCTAGGGTTCTTATCGACGAGGCAACTCAGGCGACGGAACCAGCATCATTGGTTCCCCTGGTTAAGGGATCTAGACAGATTGTTCTAGTCGGAGACCATAGACAACTGCCGCCAACCGTTATTTCACGTCGAGCAGAGAAAGGTGGTTTGGGTAGGTCACTATTCGAACGCCTAGTTGAGATGGGAATCGCTCCGCTCATGCTTACCACCCAATACAGAATGCATCCTTCAATTTCTGATTTTCCAAACAATAGATTCTATGATGGGAAACTCGAGGACGGAGTGGATAGATCGGATAGGGAGGCTCCTGCAGGTATGCTCTGGCCTGATTGGGATGCTCCTCTAGCATTCCTACCTGTCGAGGGCGAGGAGTTACTATCTCCAGACGGAGCCTCGAAGGAGAATTCTGTGGAGGCTTCATGGGTTGTGAAGATATTAATCGGGCTAATCGAAGAGGGTGGACTAGAATTCTCGAGCATAGGGATAATTACCCCATATGCCGGTCAAGTACGGGCGATAAGGGATATGATTCCAGAATCAATGCAGGACGTTGAGGTCAGGACTGTGGATGGGTACCAAGGAAGGGAGAAGGATGTGATAATCTTCTCCTGTGTAAGATCTAACCCCGATGGGAATGTAGGTTTCCTTTCGGATCGTAGGAGATTGAACGTAGCACTAACCAGATCTAGGAGAGGCCTCATAGTGGTCGGTAACCCGGAAACTCTCAGACATGACGATAATTGGAGAGCTTGGATTGATCACATCAGGAGTAGCAAACTTGAGGCATGGCATCTCTTGGGTACAGCGTGAGGCGTGACAATGGGCGATCATGACTCCCCGATCTCCATACATGGAGGGGGGACTCTAGCCAAGGCAATTGTTTCTCAGGAGCAGGGACACTGGTCGGTCCCGGATGGTACGATCCTCTCCTCCGGACCAAAGAGGCTTGTAGCCTTCGTGATTGACGTAGTTATCGTTGTCTCGATTCTAAATTTGGCTACTAGGGGGATGATTGCAAATGCATTAAACATCTCCCTTTGGGTCTCCACGGATTTCCACTATGCTGTCGCCTTCGCTGTTATTTTTCTCACCACCCACTGGCTGTATTGGAGATTAACGGGTTTGGCATTCTCTAGGTCTCTTGGTCAAAAACTCCTGGGAATAGCCATCGTTATGGAGGATGGGAGTAAAGTGGAAAGCAATATTTGGGATAGGAGGGCCTTTGCGAAGTTACTCTACCTACTTCCAGTCGTAAACCTGTACTTCGGTATTTACGAATTAGCGAGAATTTCCCAGAGGCATACCCATCAATCAAATCTCGATCTAAGTGTAGGTACGATCGTAGCACATTCTGAGTCGCTTCCTCCAGCGAGTAGGAAGAATATCAGGTAGGTGTAGACTTGGAAGAAGCCATCAAATGGGTTCTTTCAGGAGGCTGTATCGTTTATCCTACGTCTACGCTACCCGCACTGGGTTGTATTCCAGATTCAGATGCTTTAGACAGACTTTACGAAATAAAGGGGAGAAATAGTGGAGCTCCTGTGAGTCTCGGTGTCGTAAGTCTGAGTCAGGCTAGTGAGATAGTTCATGTCCCTAATGACGTAAGCGAAATTCTCGATGTGTTTCCAGAAGGATCTCTGACTGTTATACTTAGAGCGAAGAATGAGATGGACTCCAGACTTGGAGGGAACAAGGTAGCCGTTAGAGTGGTATCGAACAGAACGGCCAAGGAGTTGCTTACTAGGACGGGTCCGCTTACAGCAACGAGTGCGAATATTTCTGGACAGGAGCCGTTGTTAGATTGTGTAGAAGCCGCAGAGTCTCTTCGAAGGACCGAGGAGTCAATTGTAGGGGTCGATGGCGTCTGTGAAGGAGGGCCACCCAGTACTTTGATAGCATGGCACACGGTCTGCGACTCACCTGAGTCGTTGAGTATTGAGGTAGTCAGAGAAGGTAAGATAAGTTCGGAGGAGGTTTTGTCATGGTGGAAGAGCAGGATCTGAAACAATGGCGAGATGCCGGCCACGTGGCCAGAAGGACCCTTGAGGGAATAAAGGGAGAGATTGTGGAAGGAAAGGAGTGGTCAGAAGTCATAGATTCTGCAGAGAGGTTCATCAGAAGGCACGGAGGTAAGGCCGCATTCCCTGTGACTATATCTGTTAACGAAATGGCCGCACATTACACTTCCAACACAGAACTGACTCCTCCTGAGGGTTTCGAGGGCGAGATGATCTTCCAGAAAGGGGACTTGGTCAAGCTAGATGTTGGCGTCCACATCAAAGGGGCCCTAGGAGACAATGCTCTCACAATAGAAGTGGGTAATGGGGGAGAGCATACTGAGCAGATCAGAGCAGCGAAAGAGGCACGAGATGCAGCTATCGAAAAAATGCACCCGGGAACGTCGTGGCATGTGGTCGGAGAGGCGGCACAACAAGCATCGATAGATGCTGGCTTCGAGCCAATCAGGAATCTTAGCGGTCACAAGATGGAAAGATGGAATCTACACTCTGGGGTTTCAATACCTATGTTCGCGTGTGGTCCTAATAATCCTGGTTACAAAGGGGTGGTTGAGGAAGGAGGAGTATACGCTATTGAGCCATTCAATACCACAGGAAAAAGTGGGATGATTGAGAATGTCCCTCCCTCTGATTCATCCAATATACTCAGAGTGACCGGAGATGTGAAGATTAGGAAGGCCCTATCCAAGGGTAAGTTGAAACCACTGGGCGCTACTATGGCAAGATATATCGAAGAGAGGTACAACACCTTACCTTTCGCAGAGAGATGGGCATTCCCTCTGCTTAGCAAACCCTTCCCAGAGGAGGACGAAGAGTCCCTGAGGAGGAAATGGAGGGCCCTAATCAAGAAGTTGACATCGATTAGGTTCCTAGAGGTCTACAGCGCACTCAGGGATGTCGATAAGGGAGTTGTGGGGCAATTCGAGCATACAGTATACGTCACAGAGGGCGGTCCAGAGATTCTTACAGTAGAGTAAATTGTTTTTTTATTCTGTCTAGATTTTCTCCCTTTCCTCACAACGATTAACTATTGCCTTCTGCCTGGCTTTAATCGTACAGGACGAAAGGTTCTCGCTGAGTGCATCCCATCCCCTCGCATTTATCTCTCTCCTGTACACCTTTTGGCTGGTTAGCGGACTGCTAAATGTTGGAAGGAAATCTACAATTTCTGATCGATATTATCTCCCCCGGTTTGAGATTCCCCAAACAAAGTTACAGCGATGATAGCTGAGAAAATGAGGGTCATCCCGACTATCTGCTGTATCGAAGGCTTCTCAGAAAGAAGGATTACACCCCAGACTATAGTGAGAACCGGTTGTGATAGAACCGCGAAGGATGTATGTGCAGCTGGAAGGCGAGGGAGGGCGAATGTAATCGCAATCCACCCGATTACTTGGCATGATATTGCTAATAGGAGTAGCCACCCATGACCGGGCCAGTTCATTGTGAAGTCTATTGGTTCGATGTCCAATCTTTCCAAGGGAGCGATCCCAATCAGGAGAAGCCCGATTGCTGCTCCAATGGTAGCATCTAATTGGAGATTGGCGGAGGGGGCTTGGATTCTATTTGAGTACCTGTACAGAATCAGGAAAGAAGAGTAGAAGATGGCTGCAACGATACCTCCTATGACTCCCTTCAATGGATCTTCCCCATATGGTTCATTATCCCAGATACCAGCTATGAAAACTAGTCCAATCATTACCATCGGCAATGCTAGTAGTATCATCCGATTTGGCCTCTCACCGAATAGCCACCAGCTAAGTAATGTGACAATAATTACCTGAGAGTTTCCGATTAATGTTGCTATTCCACTTCCAATGTAATCAATGGCACTGTGATATCCTGCGAAGTCAATGGCTAGGAGGATTCCAGCTGCAAAGGTGAGCACCCTGCTGTTGAATGATCTCTCGTCTTCCCTATTCAAGTACCAAACTAGGATGAATAGAATTGGGATTGCGTAAACCATTCTGAAGAAGGCCCCGGTGATCGGAGTTGTTTCGGATTGTATGTAGAGCAGTGGTGCAAACGAAATTAGGGAAGCGCCTGCAAGGGCTATCAGCATAATGCGCCGGTCATCTGCCGGCGCCGTCATCGGCACCCCTCACTCTGATCGATTACTTTTGTCGTTGAGCATGTCCTGAAGATCGCCTGATTCATACAGCTCTAGGGCGATATCGGACCCTCCAATCAATTCTCCATTGATGAAGACTTGAGGAATGGTGGGGAAATCTGACCACTCCTTCAGAGCTGGTCTTGCTCTAGGATCCGAAAGGACGTTGACACTAGCAAATGTCTCCATCCCAAGTTCGTTTGCTACCATGCTGATAACTTGGGCTCCCCGTGCTGAGAATCCACATTGTGGTTGGTCGGGTGTGCCCTTCATAAAAATCACAATTTTATTCTCATCAACAACTTTTTGCAGCTCTTCTGGTGTCCAGTCAAAACTCATTTCAATCACTCCTTATTTGGTCTCCTGATGTGGACGCCAAAGAACTCTGTCTCTTGACCATGTGGGTCGAAAGCTGTCTTTGAATTCTTCTGTGCTTGCTTTGGAGTCATACATTTTAGATCTAGAGCATGCACGGTATTGTCGGAGATAAACGGTTTGAAATGGTTGAGAATTGGCTTCTGTCTTTGAAGAGGCATCATACCCTCAAAGCTCTGGGAAATAACTCTCACATGGAAGTGGTCGCCTGTTCCATGTAAATCGGATACTTCTACCTCGGCTTCTGGAACAATCTTGAGAATCTCCTTCGTCACCCAATCGGAGGTTACCATGACAATGAAAGAAGGCATTCCGATATTAAACTAAGTTTCCATGGCACTGGTTATCGATTCTAAATTCTCAGATATGGTTCCCTTATTGTTAATCAGTCCTGATCCGACCACTGCGACATCGACTCCCCAGTCTGCAACTAGTTTCGCATTATGATACTTGATCCCGCCGTCGATCATCAGTTTCGTTTTCCTTCCGCCATTTTCAATCTGCATATCTATTTCTTTACGTAGAATCCTTACCTTTTCCTCTACTTCTGGGATGAAAGACTGGCCTCCCTTTCCTGGGATTACGGACATGACTAGAACTAGGTCTAGATCTTTCAGGATAGGCAGGGCGTCCTCTACAGGAGTGTCAGGGTTTAGAACACAACCGGATAGGATACTGGAATTGTGGAGATTTGAGACTAACCCCGGAAAGTCTTCTACAGCCTCAATATGAGCGATTACCATGTTTACTCCTGCATCTGCATATTGCTCCCATGTCTCTTCTGCATTGTTGATCATCAGATGACAGTCGATGAAAACGTCCGGCCCCACTCTTTCCCTTACTGACCTGATTAGTGCTGGTCCAAACGTGATTGTCCTGTTTACGACCCAATTGCCGTCCATTACGTCCATGTGTAACCAATCTATTCCAGCATCTATGGCTTCATCCAGAGTTTCGCCTAGTCTGCAGAAGTCTGCTGTGAGGATACTAGGTGTGATCTGCATATTTCCTGTCAATTGGGAAGGGGGGATGGTTCTCAATACCTTCTAAGAATGTCTCAACTCCAACACACATGTTGATAGGATGCAATTGATTAGGTAAATCAATGGGCAAGGTTGTTGATACTGGTGATGCAGACTTTGACGTGATGACTAAGAGTGACGAGTGGGTGCTTGCAGATTTCTGGGCTCCATGGTGTGGACCCTGTAGGATGGTGGGGCCAGTTCTGTCACAGATTGCAGATGAGAGAGAGATTACTATCGCGAAGGTGAATACTGATGTTAACCCACTTACCTCCGGAAGATTTGGAATCAGAGGGATACCAGCCCTGATTCTATTCAGGAACGGGGAGGTGGTCGACAGGATGACCGGTGCAGTGCCAAAGCAAAGTATGGACTCGTGGCTAGATAGGCATATGAGTTCCTAGTTTTGATTTCTATTCAGCCTGTTCAATCTTTCTTGGAAGGGTTTTCCAACTTCTCTCAATAGCCTGGCTCGTAGAGCTTCGTGTAACCACATCCCGTCTTCTAATTCTAACATCAAACCCCTCTCGATTAGTTGTTCGGGAGGGTTTCCATCTACTCCAGAGGCCTTGGCTAGTTTTTCCCATGGTACTGGCCTATCAGAAGTAGCCAAAATGGATAGGACTTCCCTGTGTGGTTTTGGAAGCACATTGAGAATCTCTTCATCCAGGAATCTGAGCCAGTCTTCATGCATTGTCTGCCCGTACATCTCGAGCAATTCTACGGCTAGTGGATGCCCCCCTGTAACTCTGTGGATCTCAGAGGCATGAACGTTCTCGGGTATGTTGATTTGTTCTATCCATGATTCTATCTCCTCTTGTTTCAATCCTGATAGGGCCATTTCTGATACCTTATCCAAGGTATGTACGTATCTACGATCGTAGAATGCCAAATTCGTTCGGGAGATCATCAATAATCTCAGATTGGTGTTTTCGGCTATCTGAAGAAATGCCCCGAAGAGATGGTCTCCTTGACTACCAATATTGTGAACGTCATCTAGAATTACCATGGTTTCGATTCCATGATTTTGATCAATCAATGAGTCCTCATCTAGAAGGTGGGCAGTTAGACGGCGTCTGAAGGAGTCGATTTCTAATCTAGCTGCTGGCTTGTAGGGAAGGGTGTCTAGGACATTGTAAGGATCTTCGGATTCATCTCTGATGCCTATTCGATGTAGGAGACTGGTTGCGATACCCAAGGAGGAATCCCAAGGTTGACATGGATAGTACATCATATTAATTTCGCTAGAGTTGGCCATTAACCCTGAAACCCAGTGAGAGACTAGAGTGGTCTTACCACACCCGGCTATCCCAGAAAGAGCTAGGAGTGGTTTTCCTGACTGATACCAGTTATCAAGACCTGTAATTTCTTCCTTTCTTCCATGAACTGTGCGGGTCTTTGGTGGAGCGGTATTGTATGTTGAATGAGCACCAGTTAGGAGTGAAATCGATCCTGGTTTTGGTTCTGCAGTGCCTCCGGCCACGAGGGCCCCAAAACGGATATCCCCGAAATTTAGTACTCCCTCATGTTGTGCATGCATCAAAATCTGCAATAGACTTAGGCCGGCCCGGAGTTTGTTCGCAGCCTCATCTGCTCGTATTTCTAGTACCTCTCCCTCTTTCGATCTAATCAGTACTAAAACGGAACGAAGTTCGGAAATCTTCTCTCTTGCGGTTTCCCTCCCTTCATCGGTAAGTTGCCATGTCTTATGTCTTCGGTTGTCTCCTCTGACTGGTCTGCTATGTTGCGAAATAAGTCCCTGTGAGTTTAGTTGCCTCATCGCTCGAGAGACATTTGGAGGATGCAAAGCGCAGGATTCTGCTATCCCAGAACGAGTAACATCTGAGGTGACTATGAAGTGGTCTGCTTGGAAGTCCTGTTCCCAGAGATGTAGAATTATCCTATCAGGAACCGGGATGTTGGGGCTTGAATTACGGCGTGCCACGGAATTGACGGTAGGGGAATGTAGCATCAAGGTTAGGTACTTGCAATTCAGTCGATTTCAACGACACAAAACGGATATTCTGATTGCATGGGGGGTAAAAACAGTTGATTGCAGTCTCTAACAACCGAAGAAAGGCTCAGTATGCTTCCTACTCCCATGCTTACTGAAACTGGCATCATTGAGATCGGGCTAGGAATGTAGTCTTCGCCTGTCTGAGAAAGTATTAGCTGTATTCCATCTCCCTCTGGGATAATTACATCCATTCCGAAGAACTCCATTTTAGCAATCACTGTAGAGCCCGGTGAGAGTACCTCTCCATCTTTACCTCCATTATGAAATCGCAAGTCCATGACAGCATGACCAAGGTGCATGCCATTACTTGATTGAACCATCTCAACGAATAAGTGACCGCTAGTGGAAAGTTGAGAAATTGTAGCTTCAACATGGAAGGTTGGCGTCCCTACAATCCTGGTTTCTTCCTCGAATTCTGGGCATTCTACCGTAAGACTGGAGGTTGTAGTGATAGTATCACTACCTCCAATAATCGAGCAGTAGTCCATATCCATATCTATCCAGTGCATATCATCAGGAGGATATGAAGTCTCAACACGCCAACCTCCCATATTGTCCTGAACTTCGGCTATCAGTCTAGGTTGTGGACCCTTGTCCATCAGGTAGAAGTTGAACCACTCAAGGAGGTCATCTGCCCAGTCCCATCTTAGTGTGTAGGGGAAAGCCTCTGCCCCCCTGCCAGCATTCAGATTCTCATGTCCTGATCTTCTATCGGGATAGTCGTGACCCCATTGACCGTATAGCCCCTTGACTTCGAATCCTGCATCAATCATCATATTGTGCACGGGAAATGCCATATGTGGGTCTACATTCCAATCTTGCATTCCATGAATGATGTAGATAGAGCCGTTATAGTTCTGAATTGCCCTAGTTAGGAAGTGTCTTTCCACCCAGTAATCGCTTCCTAACCAAGCGAGGTTATCCCCGGTAAGGTAGGCTCCAACGCCCGCGTAGTATCCTTCCATGTATCCTTCACATGCATTCTGTGCGTCTTCTAGATTACCATCGAGGCCGAAGCTTCCATACACCCCATTGTGCATTATCGCTCCTCTTGCCTCCATACTTCCATTTCTCCACATTAAATCATGCATACCAATAAGACCTGACATTGGGACTATCGTCTTTAGATGAGGCGAACCCATCGCAGCCGCTTCCCATGGTGTTGAGCCATCGTATGATTTGCCAATTGCGGCAACCTTTCCATTTGAAAATGGTGCCTTGCCAAGGTACTCGACGGCTGCATTGATGCCCAACTGTTCATCGAGACCCATGAGGTCCATGCAATGATTAGATTCCCCGGTTCCGAAAACGCTAACCTGTGCTACTCCGAAACCATGAGGTACAAAATTCTCAATTAGGAACCTCCCGAGTCTTTCTGCAGGAGTTAATGCGTCTACGTCGCCATCATCATAGTATGGTCCTATTTCGGTGATGATTGGCACCCTGCAATCTTCTTGGATCTCTGAAGAATCCATATCACATCCTTCTATGACTGGAAGCCAGAGGCCTAGGTGGACTTCGGCCCCTCCTAATGCTCCAGCACCGCCGTCTGAAACAGTAATTTCAGGAACTGGGACAAAAATCGATCTTACGGTATCGATGGGGTATGATCCATTAATTGATACTCTACTGAATACATCATCGTCTTTGTAAATCAGGTTCGAACGATCTTCCACTCTAGGTAGCCAGTGTTCTTCTTCGACCTCCATAGATTCGGTAGAACCGTCTCCCATGCATCCCGAAAATACTGGTGCCAGCAAGAGTAAGACCGCTAGATAGGTTCGATGGATTCGATATCGGCCCACTAATTGCACGGTTGGGCGAGTCTGCATGAATATTAGGGGTTAATGTCAGGGTGTTTCGGGCTATTCCTTCATCATCATCCTAAGTTCTTCTACTGAGCGTTGTTCGTCGAAGTAGACCACTTCTAGGGAGTCATAAAGCTCCGAGTCTCCGAGTTCCTCTACCAGTGGCAAAATCCCGCCATAAATTTCCGCCGCTGCCTTTTCTGTTTGGTACGCCTCTTCGAGTATTTCCCTGTAATTTGAAGTATGAACTATCGGAGATGGGTCTCTCTCGGTTATGGCAGTTCCATCCAGTTTTACGATAGCGGAGCGAACTGTGGCAGCGTGCATCACAGATTCGTTGACTTCATTGCTGAAGTGGGCTGATAGGTGGAGCCTATGAATTCCTGACACGTATGCGGAATAGTGAGCATACATTGCTATGGCTCTCAGTTCCCAAGACAAAGCTTGGTTTAGGGCTTCGACTAGTTGGCTGGTTGGCATGTATCCTTCATTTTCGTGATTGTGGCGAGTGCTATCAATACTCGTTTTTGAATAGAGTTTTTTCGGCCGCAACATATGTGTCTGTGTCCTGACTCGAGTAGACGTGAGTGCGTACGAAGAATTACTATCGAGGCTGAAAGATATCGACTTGATTAGACAGATAGGGAGCCTATTGAGTTGGGATCAGGAGGTGCTGATGCCTCCGAAAGCGGCTCCTCTGAGGGCAGAGCAACTTGCTTGGATTTCGAAGACTGGACACGAGAGGCTAACTGATGAAAGAATAGGGGAAATATTGGATGAGATTGAATCCAGTGATGATTTGGATGCAGTTACATCGGCGAATATCAGGCTTGCGAGGGAGGCTTTTGACAGAGCAACGAAATTGCCTACAGAGTTCGTTGAAGAGATGGCGAAGCATCGTTCCAAGGCTCTGATTTCTTGGACTGAGGCGAGGGAGAAGGACGATTTCTCGATTTTCCGTGATGACCTCGAAATAGCGATTAGTCATGCAAGGATGAAGGCCGATTTCTTCGGATATGATGGTCTGAGATACGATGCGCTGCTCGATCTTTACGAAAGCGGTCTAACTGTGGAAAGACTCGACCCCCTGTTCTCGGGGCTTAGAGAAAATGTGGCACCTCTGATCAAGGAAGTAGTGGAAAGGGACGAAGGTCCGGATCTATCATGGGTTACAGAGAGCACATGGAGTCGGAAAGCACAAGAAGAGTTGAGCCAAAGTGTCTCTGAGGCAATAGGTTTCGACTTCGAGGCAGGAAGGAGGGATCTGTCCACTCACCCTTTCTGTGGGGGACCTAATCCCGATGATGTGAGGTGGACAACTCGCTATAGTGAAGAGGAGCCGTTCGGATCGCTTTTTGGTTCAATGCATGAAACAGGTCACGGCACTTACGAACAGGGTAGACCTAGGGATTTGGACTTCCAACCAGCAGGAAAGGCAAACGGTCTTGGGATTCACGAGAGTCAAAGTCGCCTCTGGGAGAATCAGGTAGGGAGATCCAGGGAATTTTGTGAATGGTCCATCCCGTTGTGGAGGAAGTTCTTCCCAGAAAATATGGACGGAGTCAGCGCAGAGCAACTATGGCAGGCAGTTAATTTGGTGAAGCCTGGGTTAATCAGGGTTGATGCTGACGAGGCCACATATAATCTACACATCATGATCAGGTACGAGATCGAAAAGCAACTAATTGCTGGCGAAATAGATGTAGATGATCTTCCTGATGCTTGGGACGAAATGTACCATGAATACTTGGGAATTAGAGCTCCTAACCGTACACTGGGGGTGCTTCAGGATATTCACTGGTCAATGGGTGCAATCGGCTACTTCCCAACTTACACTCTCGGGAATCTGTACGCCGCTCAACTGCTCGAGTCAGCCAGAAAAGATCTCCCAGAACACGATACTCAGATTAGGGAGGGGGACTTCTCCCCACTACTCAAATGGATGAGGGATAATGTCCACTCAAAGGGGAGCGTGCTGGAGCCAGCGGAGCTAATCAAGGAAGCAACTGGTAGTGACCCTTCCCCTGATGCTTTCATAAGATATCTTGGCTCAAAGATTGAGAGGCTTTACGGAGTTAGTGCTTAGAAGAGTTGGGGTCCACATGACAGTGTCCAGTCTGACTGACTACTCCTCCCTAGTCAGGGAGATTGGGGGGGAGTGTGCCTTCCTCAGAGTCTCAGGGGAATTACTGGTATCGGGTTCCAAATCAGGAGAGGTTGCTTGCTGGGATTTGGACAGCGGTAAAGAGATGTGGAGATCCAAGTTCGAGGGTCCTTGTTCCAGTGCGGATTCCAACAAAGATTTCCTGTTCTTCACAGAGTCAGATAGAGTTCATGCAATTGTGTTGTCCTCCGGAGATGAGGCTTGGTGCGTGAAACTGGAGGGTTCGAGCGATCTTGTTAGAGTGTCATCAGAGTGCGTTTGGGTGACTTCGTCTGTTTACAACTTCGAGATTCAGGACTATTCAGAGGGTTCAGTATGGAAAATTGACTATTCCGGAAAAGTCAGGTGGAGGGGTGACACGATAGGGAGAGCCTGGTCTCTATCTGATTTTCAAGGACAAGCAATCATGGGACTAAGTAGGCCTAAGTGCGGATATGCCATTGCATCCGAAACAGGAATTGAATATCTTGAGTTGGAAGAAAATAAGCCGATAACTGCTGGATGTAAATTAGATGGAGGTGGGGTGGTTTTCGGGCATAGCAATGGATCGGTGACAGAGATACGTGGAGAAGTCTGCTCTACCGTTAGCGTAGGAGACTCTGCTATCCGCGCGGTGGATTGCGGGACCAGTTGGGTTGTAGGGCTCGATTCTGGAGTCGTTTCAACCGGCGAATCCCTAGGATCTTGGAAAATAGAGTCTATGGGTTCCATTGATGTAGTTTCGTTCGGTCCTTCATTGGACGATGTTGCAGGCATATGGTACTCTTGTTGGGACGGTAAAGGAGGAGTTTTCCTAGTCGATTCTTCAATTGGGAATCTGCAGCTCGAGCTCTCTCACGAATCTAGGATAGTAGTCTGTTTCGCTACTGAGCATACGATTTGCTTTGGAGATATTAGCGGATGCATTCATGTAATCGAGAAGGAGGTTCTCCGGCGTCGTTTCGGAAGGCTTCCAAAAAGAGATATCGAATCTGAAAGAGAATCGGAGCTTAGAAAGAAAATACGTGCACTGCGAGGGGCCTAATTTGCAGTGGAAAAACAGCCCAAAAGACCACCATTTCCAGTGTACTGCTCTAATATAGACGAAATGTTTATGTGCCACCCATTACCCTGTGTTCTTTGCCGCTCCGGGGGAGTGGTGTGAGGGCGCTTCGGCGCGACTCGCGGGCCACAAAAACCGAGCCTCGAAACCGGGGCGGTAGAACCGAAATCCGAAAGGAAATCGGGGAATGGCTGGAGCGTCTGTGGACGCAAAGGCCGCGGCGAATAATTCGGACAAACTGGAGGTAACGAAAGGGAGAGCGAGCTAGGAGCTGAAGAGATACACATGCGTAGGGGGAAGAGAATGAACCTGGGTCATGTAGGTGGGGAACGAGGCAGAGATAACCGGACGCAAGGAAGGGGAAGTAAACCGAGGGAAACACCGGGCAACAAGGGCGGGGAGACCCGTGGAGAAGCCAGTATCGAGACGTGAAAGGAAAAGCGGAGACGAATTACCAGAAGCGGACGCGGCGAGTGAAAGGGAGATCTGTCACGAGTCGGAAAATGACAAAGGAAGAGCATGAAGTTCCGGAGTCTTCTACCCGGGGAAACCCGGGCCTTCGGGCCCGGGGGACACCCGGACCCTGCGGAGTTAACAGGGGGGGAAGCTCCCCCATGTGCTGAACCCCCTGTTGCTCCCACCTAAAATCGGCCCTGAAATTTTCTGAAGACTAGTGGAGCCAATACTTATTCGATTGGACCAGTCATATCACCAGGTCTGACCCATTCTTCGAACTGCTGCTCATTCACCAGGTCCAGTTGGAGAGCGCTTTGTCTGAGAGTAAGTCCTTTCTCATGGGCATTCTTGGCGATCTTAGCTGCATTGTCGTATCCGATGTGTGGATTCAGGGCGGTGACTAACATCAATGAGTTCTCGAGGTGCTCGGCAATCTTTGCTTCGTTCGCGCTAAGTCCGGACATGCAATTTTCAGAGAAAGATACACAGCTATCTGAAAGCAGCCTTATGCTATGCAGGAGATTATGGATCATCAACGGCTTGAAGACGTTCAGTTCGAAGTTTCCCTGACTTCCACCGATAGTGATAGCAACGTGGTTCCCCATTACTTGGCAACAGACCATAGTCATGGCCTCAGACTGTGTTGGATTGACCTTGCCGGGCATTATACTAGACCCAGGTTCGTTCGCGGGAAGAGAGAGTTCTCCAAAACCGCATCGAGGTCCGGATCCAAGCCATCTCACATCATTGGCTATCTTCATCAACGAGGCTGAAAGTGTGTTCAAAGCGCCGGAAGCTGCTACGATAGCATCGTGAGCTGCTAGTTGTGCAAACTTATTCTCTGCACTAATGAAGGGTAGACCTGTCTTTTTTGAAATCTTACCAGCGACTATTTCTGCGAAATCGGGATGAGTATTGAGGCCGGTTCCAACTGCAGTCCCTCCTAGTGCTAGTTCGTACAAATCGTTCAGAGCCGTTTGAATTCTAATCAAGTCGGCATCCAACATCGACACGTAAGCACCAAACTCCTGTCCAAGTGTTAGCGGAACGGCATCCATGAGGTGGGTTCTACCGATTTTGACTATGTTTGAGAACTCTTCCTCCTTCTCCGCCAGAGAATGTCGAAGTTTCAGTACTGATGGAATTAGTCGATGTTGTATTTCCTCGGCTGCAGCAATGTGCATTGCAGTTGGAAACGTATCATTACTAGACTGCGCGCGATTTACATGATCATTAGGGTGTACCGGAGATTTACTGCCCATCTTTCCTCCAGATTTCTCAATTGCCCTATTCGCAACAACCTCGTTTGCATTCATGTTCGTCTGAGTCCCAGAGCCAGTCTGCCAAATCCTTAGGGGGAAATGGGAGTCTAGATCCCCAGAAATCACCTCTTCACATGTTTCCGAAATCAGTTTTCCAATGTCGTCTTCCAGGACTCCGAGCTTGACATTTGTCTCTGCTGCCGCCTGCTTTAGGATTCCGAATGCGCGAATCACGGATCTAGGCATTCTATCTTCTCCTATATCGAAGTGGATCAGAGACCTTGCTGTCTGTGCCCCATAGTATCTATCAGCAGGAACTTCTATCTCTCCCATTGTATCAGTCTCAACCCTTACTTTGAGATTGGTCTTATTCGGCTTTCGAGACTCTTTCTCTTCAAAGGTGGGCTTACTGATATTGGATCCAGAAAGAGAGCTTTCAATCATCTTGGAAATAGTGGCAGATCTGCCTTCTCCTCTGCCCTTACCAACCCTAGCGTCCAATCTTCTAGCAATATCTTCAGGAATACTGACTGAAATTATTCTACGATCACCAACACGGTGCTTGGCCATGTTAATTGTATTAATAACTTATTAATAAATATATTTACCGTAGTCCGATCATCATACTCTCTCTACACTGATTATCTTCTGAGGTAACACCGGTCTATCTCCGGGACGAGTCTCTGTGGACTCAATCTTTCTAACTACTTCCATCCCCTTAGATACCTCGCCGAATACGGCGTGGTTTCCATCGAGCCATGGAGTGGGTACAGTGGTAAGAAAGAACTGGGAACCCCCCGTATCTCGTCCTGCATTTGCCATAGAGAATATCCCAGGCTTGTCGTGTTTCTTCGATAACGCAGATGCCTCACAGGGTATCTTCCAGCCGGGACCTCCGGTACCGGCTCTCCCATTGTTTGCGTCTCTTGAATGGGGGCATCCTCCTTGGATCATGAAATCTTTGATAACTCTGTGGAAGTGAAGACCATCATAAAAGCCATCATCTACTAGTTTCAGGAAGTTGTTTGTTGTCTCTGGGCATTCCTCTGTGTACAATTGAATGTCTATCTCTCCCGCACTTGTTGTCATCCTCACGTATGTCATATTGTATAAGTAGAAAAACAGGTTCAATATGGTATTGTATTGCAGTTATGCGACTGTTGAGCCCGGCAGAGTTCCTTCTGGGACCTCCAACAGTCTGACTGTCCCATCCGCATCTAGGGCACCCAAGACCAGGAATTGGGAGACGAAGCCCGTGGGTAGTGTCTTCTCTCCTAGATTAATAGCCGCTACTACCATCCTTCCAATTAACTGCGAACGGGAGTAATTGGTAATCTGAGCTGAGCTCCATAGCCTTCCAACTATTGGTCCAAAATCAACTCTGATCTTGTAAGATGGCTTTCTCATCTCTGGGAATTCCTGAACATCATCAATTATTCCGGTTCTCATATCCACAGAAAGAAATTCTCCGATTCCAATATACTCCTTTCTCTCAAGTTCAGATGGGTGGTATGGCAGATTTTCTGGATCAATATTGTGCTGTCCCATCTCTTCAACTCGCAATATCTGACTTGAGGGTGAGGGGAATTAAGTTTATTCCGGCCTCCTCGAAGGCTTCCAATCCTCCCTCTTGCCTATCTAGTATAGTTATACAACAGACTACATCACAACCCATCTGTTTGAGGGTTCTTGCCGCCTTCAAAGCTGAGCCCCCGGTAGTTGTAACGTCCTCGAGGAGAACTACTCTGTTCCCTGGCTGTAAACTAGATCCTTCTATCCCGGGAGGGTTTCCTGTCTTTCTTCCACCCCTGCCCTTTGGTTCCTTCCTAACAATAAAGCCTCTCAATGAGGATCCCTTTTCTGCCTTAGCGATTGTAATTCCTGTTAATGGTACAGCCCCTAATTCGAGGCCTCCAACTGCATTTACCCCCCCGATCTTCTTGATTTGATCATGAATTAGGACTCCAAGGAGATGAGCGCATTCCGGGTCCATCATGACTGGTTTCATGTCAAAAAAGTGCATACTCTTTCTTCCACTGGCTAAAGTGAAGCCCTCTTCATCAGAGAAAAGATAGGCAAGATCGCGTATTCTGTCAATTAGTATTTCTCGAGCCTGTTCCACTGATGTTGAGGTCATTCTACCTGACCTGGCCTAGACGTAATGTGATGAAGATTGCCTTCGTTGAGGTGAATTTAGAGCAAGATGACGGTGAATGTTCTTGGACGGTCTCTTCGGAGTGGGTAATGCTGCTGCGAGGGGAAGGCATGTCTAGAAACATCAGAGCCGAGGAAATAGATGTAAAGAGGCTCGAGATTGAGCGTTTGGATTATTACGAATCTCTGGATAAGGAAATAGAGAAAGCGTACACAATCGCAGAGGAGGCAAAAAAGAAGGGTCTGGATTTTTCTGAGTCGGTTGAGATACCTAGAGCGTCGGATTTGGCTAGTAGAACCGAGAAGCTCCTTGAAGACCCGTACCTCTATGTTGATCCGGATAAGAGGGTTAAGCAGCCGCTAAAAATTGAGGGATATCTTAGGGAGCTGCTACAGAAGCACGACAGGGAAAGTGCTGCAATCATGATCGCGATTCATGTTACGAAGGAGATGCATGCTGCAACTGGTGACAGAAGGAGAGCTATTGATTCTGGACTAAGAGTGGGTTTGGCGGTCCTCACTGAGGCTGTCCTAGTGGCCCCATTGGATGGTATAGGGGAAGTCAGAATAATGAGCAACTCGGATGGCTCTGAGTTTCTTTCAATCGATTTCTGCGGCCCCATCAGGGCTGCAGGGGGTACTGCTCAGGCTCTAGGTGTACTGATTGGTGACATCCTGAGAAGGGAGATAGGAGTGGGCAGATACGTCCCAACTGTTCCCGAAGTAGAGAGGGTGAAAGAGGAGTTTGGGCTTTATCGTGCTAATCTCCAGTTTAAACCAGAACCAGAAGAGACAGACCTGATTGTCAACGAGTGCCCGGTAATGATCAACGGCGAAGAGACCGAGAGAATGGAGTGTGCGGGTTACAAGGAAGTTCGGAACATAGTGAATGACAACGGTTCTTTCAGAACCAGAGTAAGGGGAGGAGTGATGCTAGTTATCGCAGAGGGCCTATGCCTAAAGGCTCCGAAGATTCGCAGTCACACTGAGAGGTTGAGGGTTCCGGGGTGGGATTTCATTGCCAAATTCGCTGATAAGAAGAAGGATGGAAAGTCGAAAAATGCCGAATTGAAGAGTAGGGTTCTGGAAAAAGAAGGACGATACATGGAAGATGTGATTGCGGGCAGACCTGTTTTCGGAGAGCCGCGAGAACCCGGGGGCTTTAGGCTAAGATATGGTAGGAGTAGAGCTACTGGACTTGCGGCGGCTGGTCTAAATCCGATTACAATGGAAGCATTAGGAGGATTCCTTTCAGTAGGGACCCAGATGAAGATCGAGGGGCCCGGGAAGGCCTGTGCAGTTACACCATGTGTGGACATCGACGGTCCAACCGTTCTACTGCGCAACGGGGAATTCGTCAGAGTCGGGAGTCAGGAGGAGTGGAAGAGGTGCGAAGGTGAATTGTTCTCGATATGGGATGCTGGAGAAATTCTACTTGGATATGGGGAATTTCTGGAAAATAACAAATCTCTGTCTCCGTCTTCCTATTCTGTAGATTGGTGGTCAATTGACCTTGCAGATTCTCTTGACTCCCATGAGAAGATCGAGTCTTTTGCTGAGATAATCGGAGTAAAAGTAGGGAAATTACCACCTGGAATGCCATTCAATGGAGCAATTAACCGTGGAGGAGAATCTAGATTAGAAAGAGCGATCAGGAAGAGGGGTTGGATTTCCTATCTCAAAAATTTAGACCTATCTTGGGATATGGTCAAAGAGATATGTGAGAGCTTTGGAACTGCTGTCCCTCCTCCATGGAACCTCTGGTGGTCAGATTTGCCAATCCAATTCCTACCTCCTTTAGCTGGTGAAATTGTTTCTAATGGAAAAATCGAGGGTTCTTCCCTGAGGATAGAGGAATCGGTGGAGGGTTGGCCATACTCCTACGATAAGGATTCAATTGGAGTTGCAAATCCGATTCTTGGGGAGTGGCCACGTTGGACAGACGTTTACCGTCATGGATTAGTGAAATCATCATTGATGACTCTAGGGCTTGTTCATCATCATGAGGGTTCTGATATCGTTATTCCTCTATATTGGGAGGGTCTGCTAGATGGTTTGGGTCTTAGAGAAGCCAACGGGAGAGTAATAGTCAGAAGGGGGATTGATTCACTGGTTTCGCAGACAGTAGGAAAGATTTCAGAAGTATTGAATTCCAAAAAAATGGAAGGAAGGGAGAAGAGAACCGTTGACGACTACCTGGTTGAGAGGTCTCTTAGTTTGGTTCGAAAGGTCTCAGAGCTTCCTAGGTGGGAAGACTCGGTCCCCTGTAGAATCGGGGCGAGAATGGGTAGACCGGAAAAGTCCGGTGTTAGGGAAATGAGTCCGATGGTTCACTCGCTCTTCCCGATCGGAGAGAATGGTGGACCACAGAGGTTGGTTTCAGAAGCATCCTCGAGAGGGGCTATCAGAGTAACGGTTGGTCCGAGGATTTGTCAAAAATGCGGAAAGGAGACTCCCCACGTAAGTTGTCATCACCGACCTGACCCCAAGGAACCCATAGAATGCGGAGGCAGGACCTTGGCGGGCCCTTCAAGAAATAGGAGAGGTAATAGGAAGGGAGAAATTACCGCAGTAAACCTTGGATCTATTCTGGAAGTAAAGAGGAGGAAGCTTGGCTTGGATAGGATTCCTAGCAAAATCAAGGCAGTGAAGGGATTGGTCTCAAAGGACCAGGCTCCCGAGCAAATCGAGAAAGGGATACTACGAGGATTACATGGTTTGTCTGTTTTCAGAGATGGAACAGCTAGGTTCGATATGAGTGACGTCCCAGTTACTCACTTCAGGCCGTCAGAGATTGGCACGTCGTGGAAGAGGCTTGTTGAATTGGGATATACCCACGATCACGATGGGGAGCCTCTGAAAGACGACAAACAACTACTGGAGCTGCTCCCCCAGGACTTCATTCCTTCCAGGTTGGCCTCCACTCATCTACTTTCAACGTGCTCTTTTGTGGATGATCTTTTGGTTAGATTCTACGAAATGCCACCATTCTACATGGCTAAGAGCCTAGAAGACATTGTTGGGCATATCGCGATTGGGCTTGCGCCCCATACCTCAGGAGGTGTAGCGTGCCGAATAATTGGGTGGACTGACGCGTCAGCAGGCTACGCTCACCCGCTATTTCATGCTGCGAAAAGGCGTAACTGCGATGGGGACGAGGATAGCATAATGATGCTGATGGATGGTCTACTGAATTTTACACAGACCATCCTGCCTGCAAACAGGGGAGGTAGGATGGATGCCCCCCTCGTTCTTACGACTCGTCTTAATCCCAGTGAGATCGACAAGGAGGCCTTGAACGTGGATTGCGCCTGGTTCTACAGTAGAGATTTCTTCGAGTCTACTCTAGACCAGCCACATCCAAAGGATGTCAGAGGTCTGATGGACATTGTAGAGGACCGTCTTGGCATGATTGGTGAGATTAGAGGCTACGGGTGGACTCATGATTCCGGACCGTTGGACGCAGGTCCGGAGAATTCCTCATACAAGACGCTAGTCACAATGAAGGACAAGTTAGACAGTCAACTGAGTCTGGGCAAGGTTCTACGCCCAGTTGCTGCAGATAGAGTCGCTAAGCAGGTGATCGAATCGCACTTCCTACCGGACATGAGGGGAAACCTGATGGCATATACTAGGCAGAAAATAAGGTGTGTGAAGTGCGGCGAGTCATACCGGAGGATGCCTCTAGCGGGGAAGTGCATCAAGAATAAGCCGGCATCTGGTGGATTCTCGGGTGGAGAGTTAGATTCGGGTTGCGGAGGGAACGTCGTACTGACTGTCTCTGAGGGCGCTGTTAGGAAGTACATCCAGATAACGGAGGACATCATGAGTGAATTCGGGATAGATGACTACACAAAGCACAGAGTTGGGTGGATGTCTTCCAGCGTGGAATCGTTGTTCAACAATGACAAGGTTACCGTGATGACCCTTGAGGACTTCATCTAATCAGGTATGACAGAGGGTCTCCAAGGAGGAGCATTGGTAGTATTGCCAGAAAGAGGTAGACTAGAAATGGATGTTTGGTAGTTATCCAGACACTGTCCAAGCCCAATTCCTCGAGAAGCTCGAACTGCTTGTCCCTGTCATGGGCATTTGATAATCTCCTAGAGGGGAATATCCGATCTACCGGATTCATCTCTCCGTTTTTCTCTATGGCCTCAGTCAGAATCCAAGATTGGTATGATTCAGAATCTGGGGCTTCCTTGAGATCGGAGATTCTTCTCTTCGTGGCGTGCCACGCCATCTTAAGATCTGATAGTGAAGAAATATTGCCCCTCGCGGTGTTTTGAATGAAGATTATGGGTGGTGCAATCAGAAATGCAGCAGCGGCCCATATGAAGAGTACCATTGACGGGGGCATTCGGAATAGTGGGTCTTCTACCAGAGGGTACATCTGATCTGGCACGAATGCCCACGAGGGAAATACCAGAGTGACGAGAATCAGCGCCTTTACATCCGCTCCTCCTTGAATTAGGCCTATCCTCCATGAGCCATAGAAAATCGCTGAGGTCAGGAAAGCACCGTTCATACTCCACCAGAGAGTCGTTTCCTTTGATTCATCGCCCAGAACCAAATCAACGAAATTCGTATCCGAGTAGACGTTCGCTCCGTACACGAATCCAACTAAACCCAGCGCATACACCACCGATAGGAGAGCCTGGTTTTGATTCCAATCCCTGAAATCTCGTGGATCCGGTGGGTCAGAGAAGCAGAAAGAAAAGACTGTAACCAACGAGAATACCATGCATAGGTTGGCTATACCCATGTCCTCGGATACTATCTCCACCAAGAGGATGAGTACAACTGGGACAGACCATCTGACCCAGTGACTGTTCCTGACTGATAATGTATCCAAGTCTGAGCGTGCTGCAATGGCCATGATGATAGTTAGGGTCGAGATTCTCAGAGTGGACAGGAGAGGGTCGGCCACGACTGTTGACAAATGGCGAATGGCATCAAGTCTTCTGCGCTGTCGCTATGCTCCTGTCTGGAAAAGGCCCACGGACTGGTCTAGGATCCATGCGCTGAAGAAGTTCGCAAGACCTGCCACCCACATCATCTGAATCATCTGTCCGAGGACCAGTGTGGTCCCGCCCCCTCTGATTCTAGCGGTGATGAGACCAAGAATGACAATTGAGATGACGATTAGGAAAGATCCCATGTATTGGAAGACCCGGATATTCTGTTCAATCCCTCCTGTCTCGGCCAAAGCCGGTAACGCAACGTCTACGCCTCCGGCCGCGGTACCGACCTCACCCGCTCCATCGACTAGTCCTTGAGCCACCGAAGCTATCGTCTCACCTAGACCGGCAATAATCGATGTAGTGATGTTGAGAGCGATAATCATTGCAATTAGGAGACCGTAGGAGACGCTCCTCATCACGTTGGCTGAAATCTGCCTCCTCTGCCTGAGCCCTAACAAACTAGTCGTACTCTGAGAGACCATGTCTCCAACCAGACCAGCCTCACCGGTGGAAGAAGATCCCTCGATGAAAACCCTCGTGAACCTGGATACGAGCATTGAATTGTTGTCGGCTGCGAACCAATCCCAAGAGTAGTCGCTGTCTATCCTCATGGACAGCCTCTTCTCAAGATTGGAGATTGAGTCGTCTAGGGCTCCGAAATCGATACCTGACAGCGCCTTTACCATGGCACTGGGTTCCTGGGCCCTGGCCTGTGCAGTTCCTCCGAAGGCTCGAATGAACTCTGGGAAAGCGTCATCCCTCCTTCTCACCCTTGCCTCCTCCTGGAGGGTTAGTAGGGCCGGTGCGAGCAGTGGCGACATCATAGCAGCAATCACCAGAAGCCCGAAGTAGTTCCACTGTTCGAACAGGATATCCGTCCCGTAGACAATTAAGACTGTGGAGATGAGTAATACCATTATCGTACCGAGTATGCCCGCGAAAATCCACGATCTACGCATGTCAATCGCCTGTTCTGTGTTGAATCCGTGTTTGGCGAAGAGGTCCTCGTCAGGAATAACCAGAGTGAATAAGTACCATGCTCCAATCTGTAGCAAAGCGAAGAGTGTCCCCGTGAGGAGAACCCACCTTGCTCTTATTATCACCTCGAACGGATTTGATGTCTCCGCTCCCGTCTGGAAGAGTATGAGATGGAGGCCGGAAACGACTAGGAGAAGAAGCCCTGTTGTAGTCAGGGACACGAAGGTCTCCCTCAGAGTATCCAACTGCTCAAGCCTAGCATCGTAGATGGTGGTGTAGGCCTGCTCGAAGGTCTCGTTCTCACTGGAGAAGAACTCCCCGATTGGTTGCCCCACTTCCACGGAGAAGGCCATCCTGTCTAGGAAGTCGCTCCATATAGCCGACGGGCTCTGTCTTCCGACTATTCTTGCTGCCTCGGGTAGGTTGGTATGCCATTTGGTGACTAGGGTCTCTATCGCTTGGATCTCGTGAGCCAGTGCTCCGTAGTCACCCATCTCCTTCAGTACGTCGAACATCCCCTTCTCGGCCGACTCTCCCATGGAAAGAATCCCCATCCTCGTCATGAACATGTGCATATCTTGCTCTATCTGGATTGCCTCTGCTGAAACCTGTGCCACTGGATATGCAAGAGTGCCGGCAAAGGCCAGTGCCGGGAATAAGAGAATCATGAGTGCTGCGGATGGTCCCGTAATGACATCGCTCACGGTATACCAGACTGCAATACCGGCGACTAGCCCCACTAAGGACACTGGCAGTGCGAAGAAAAGGAGGTAGTTCCTGAATGGCATTCCCAGACGGAGGAGGGCGATCTCCCATGTGCTGGCCTTGTCCTCCATATGGAATCATTCCTAGTGATTGACTCCCGTCCAGGTCTCCAGTGCGGATGCGAACCTGTCCCATCCCTCTTTGTAGTACACGTCTAGTAAATCGAAAACGTCATCGTAGTGAGTGAGGTCTCTGTCGCACATCCTCTGGATGGCCTCTGTCCTTCTCTGCAACTCATCGTAGATGTCTCGCTTGCTCCGGAATCCCATCCTAGGGGCGATCTTGTTCTCCAGCATATCGGACTGGAACATCCCTCTAAAGTAGACCTCGTCTGCCACTGGATCCCATTCGAACATATTCCTGGTGAGGATACCGTCAGCGGTCTTGTCGAATCCAATCACCTCGCTGACGCCGGTTATCCTCCTGGCTATACCCCCTCCCGGGGCTTCGACCACTTCCTGGAAGATCGCGAAATTCAGGTTGTCGAAGAATCGGGCTGGGACGTTAATCGGGTCTCCTGTGAATCTCTGGATTAGCTTGACGATGTTAGAGGCGTGGAAGGTACCGACCACGGGGTGCCCTGTCTGCATAGCTTGGAAGGCGATTGCTCCTTCTACCCCCCTGATCTCCCCTATGATGATGTATCGGGGCCTGGATCTTAGTGCTGCCTTCAGCAGATCGAACATCTCCACTCTTGAGTCCTCATTCTTTGAGTCCCTGGTGATTAGCCTCTGCCATATTGTGTGAGCCACCTTGACCTCAGGAGTGTCTTCTGCTGTGTATATCTTGACATTGTGATCTATGAATGGGAGTACCGCGTTCAGCGTGGTGGTCTTTCCGGAGGCCGTCTCCCCCGAGACCAGCATGGACATCCCGGACTCCAGACCAAGCCAGATATACGCGGCCATCTGGGCAGATAGTGTCTTCCATTTGATCAACTGGATGATGGATATGGTCTCCTCAGCGAACTTCCTTATCGTGAATGAAGAACCCTGGATAGAGACATCGTCGCTGTAGATTATGTTGATTCTGGAACCATCCAGCAGGGCACCGTCGACGATTGGCTTGCTGTCAGATACTGGCCGACCTATCCTTTCTGACATTGACCTCAGGTACTTGGTGAGAAGCTCCTGATCCCTGAATGCGATATTTGAGGTTAGCATCGGGAAGACCTTGTGATCCATATTTATCCGAGACAGCCCGATCGAGTGAATATCCTCCAGCATCTCGTCGGCTAGAAGTGTCTCTAGCGGGCCGTTGTTGACTAGGTCCCTTACCACCACGTATTTGAGTCGATCGAGTTGTTCTGGTGTGACCTTGATTGGGGCCTCTCCCATGCCTATTAGTTCCCTTGCTTGGTTCACAACTGGATTGGAGAGAAGGGATGATGAAGTGGTGGTGGTCATCTCATCCATCATTTCGTGAATCATTGCGATGAATTCCTCGTCATTGTCGAATCGCTCCTTCTGGGGAGCGTCTCTGAGGAGCCTTTCCACGATACGGTCCCTGATTTCGTCCTCCTCTTCCGTGATTGTTGGCTCTAGCCCAAACCAGAAGGTGTTCCCTGCTCCTTCGGCTCCCTCAGGAGGGGAGTAGACATGTGCGAAGCAAGGAGGCTTTGTGGCGTAAATCAGGTTACGAGGGCTGACGCTCTTCGCATCCCTGTCCAGAGGGCCATAGTAAATAGGCCTGGAGCC
Source organism: Marine group II euryarchaeote REDSEA-S42_B7 (assembly GCA_001629255.1). Taxonomy (GTDB): domain Archaea; phylum Thermoplasmatota; class Poseidoniia; order Poseidoniales; family Thalassarchaeaceae; genus UBA36. Next base: position 86,831 of record LURZ01000009.1, on the reverse strand, counting down.
GTGCTCTGCCTCGAACTGCTCGACCCATTCGCGGATGTGTGGGTATTCGGCCATGAGGCCACCGAGGTCGCCAGGCTCGATATTGAACTCTGGCTGTTTTCGGTCATCTTCGCTGGACTCTTGCTCGGTAACCATTCAATCAACCTCATGCTACAGCTGTGATATCCACGATGAATCCCATCTCGGGCATAACCTTCCATCCGATTCTCTCAGTCACTGGTCCCGCGGCTCGAAGGAATCGAGTGACGCTGACGGTCCTTACAAGCTGTCCACCAACGACTGCGGTCATCATATCCAGCACGACCTCAGCGGAGTTCTTCATGTCCCTGAGGGTGTGGCTGTCCATCTCGTCGGGATCAATCGTCAATATCAGAGTACGACCCTCTGAGGTGAACTTCCGGAGAATCCTCAAAAGCTCCTTGCTCGACATCTCATCTGGCATCAGCTCTGAGGCCCTGTCAATGATTACCACGTCTGCCTCCTTCGAGGCAGGTGACTCAAGTAGATTCAGCAGGGTTACTGGCTCTTCGGATGGTTCGGCAATGACTCCGAAGCTGGAAATCAAGTGGAATGATCCCTCGTCAATCCTCTTGTCCATGTAGTATCCGATGCTGGACACCTGCTCAAGCCAGCCCCTCGTGGTTAGCTCGGTGGTGTATAGTGAGACTTTGACGTCGTTCGCTGTCATTCCGAATGACATTCGCTGTCCAATGATGCTCTTTCCGGAGCCAATGCCTCCGCAAACGAGCATCAGTGCCCTATTCGGGATGGCGGTCCCCATGCTCTGCCCCAGGCTGTCCTGGATTACCCCGAACTCGAAATTGTCGACGTTAGCTTGTGACAAGTCTTACTTCCTCCGAAACTGTGTATGCCCCAGCGTAACCCGTTGCGGTCGATACAACCGTTATTGTCATTATTACATCATTGGTACCGGTGTAGCTGAGGGTGTCGCTGGTATCGTCGACTGTGAACTGGACGATCTGCCCTTGGACCCAAGTCGTAGAACCGTCTGCGACTGAGACTGTCATTGGGGTCCCCTCGATGTAGACTCCTATGGTTTCTAGGTCCAATTGCGTCTCGCCGGAATTCTGCATGTACAGTGTTGCCCTCTTCTCTGTGTCATCCCAACCTACATTGCTTGGGTCATTGACTAGGGATGCCCTCGTACGGACGTCCTCAGCCCCCTCCTTGCCCCTATCCTCGATTGCAGAGTCCATGTCTCCCCATGTGTCCAGGAGTACGCCTGACACTAGGCCTGCTACTATCAACCCGGCAATGAGGAGAATGATCTCTGAGGGTCCGTTGGCCATCTCTTCTCACCTCATGAAATTGTTACCGAAACCGCGTCGTTGTAGTCGTATATGGCTAGGAATGCCCTGTCTGGGTCTGCGTCTATAGAGAATCCATGGCTTGCCAGGGATAAAGGAAATGGCTCTGTGGATATCTCCTCACCGGGGAAGAGGTACAGGTTTCCACCGGTATAGTGGTCTGTGAACTGGAATGGTATGCCCTGTTGAACAGGGGAGGTGTCCGAGAGTGTAATCACCACGTGAGACAATTCAACCGTCTCTGAGCCTGTGTTGCTGATGGATATGGTATTCTGGTCCTCGATTGCTGTGATGGTGTAGGTGGCTGTTCCATCAGAGCCATCGGACCCGCAGTCTATCGTCACGACCTCGGCAATGGCGTATCCGTTTCCTGGTACAAGGGTGGCACCGTTGTATCCATCAACTTCACCATCGCCATCGGCATCGAGGATTTCGATAGTTGCCCCAGCGCCAGAGGAGCTGCTGATTAGGTCGCATGTTGTCCCTGAGATGTAGTCGCTGCCCCCGGAGTTTACTCCACCCGTCCAAGAAAGGGTGGAGACTGGCCCCGTTGACTCCTGCTTGTCAGTGACGCTCACTATCACGACCTCGGGGTCGGGTAGCTCGTAATCCGTGTTCTTGATTGACTCGTTGACGCTCTCGACCAGTGTGACAGTTGCCATTCCGAATATCATTATGAAGACGGTGCCGACGACCATCGCAGCTACGCTAGAACCAGCCAATACCCATCCCCCCTAGGGAGTCCCCTGGGCCCTCCAAGCCTCGATCATCGCTGCGAAGGTCAGGAGCGTCCTGTTGTCGACCGTTGGTGCTCCCTCTGACTCTGCCCCGGCCTCTGCCAGCGCGGCAATTGAGCTCAGCGCCTTCTCCTCTGCCGCGGTGATCACTCCCGACTTTGAGGCGGCCTTTAGGAATCCCAGCGAGTCTGCCCCGCTCATGTTGTCGAGCAGAAGGGCCACTATCTTCGTGGGGTCAACTGACGGCCCGTGCATCAAGGCGTCTGCCTCTCCGCTCTTCAGGAAGGGGTTGACGGCCAAGGACTGGGCCTCGTAGAGGTCTAGGAGTCCCGGGCCTCCGGCCTTTCCACCATGGGATAGGGGCCCTTCGCCCTCAGACGCGGGAGAGTCCACGGGTCGGCTAGTGACCTCTCCGTCATCGCCCACGGTGTGTATCACGTCTTGGGAAGCGCCTGCGGAGGCGCTTGCCGCAGATACGGAATCGGCTGCTATCTTCGCTGTCTGCTGGGCGGTCATCTTGATGTTGGCCTCCATCAGGTCCATTGCCGTCTCCAGCCTCTCGAACCTGTCCTTGACCATGTCCACCAGCTCCGGGATCTTGTCCTGCCCCTGGCTCGCCTGAGGGTCACCGAGAACGCCGACCCTGGTCCCGGAAGGGGCGAAAAGCCATGCCTCCAGGTCTGTCGGCCTGAACTCGGTTGGGATGTCCACGTGCTCGACGCTCAGCCTTGCTACCTTGTCCAGCCTGGATGACATCCTGGGGTCGGCATCGGAGGAGCCACTAGAGCCAGACCTGAATTTGTCTAGTAATCCCATTCCAACACCTCATGATCCCACCTCGCAAGGCACCTCTAACCTGTAAGGGTCTCACATCATCGAAGAGCCCCAAGTCAGGGAGTGTACTGTGAACTCCGTCAGGGTCTCTCCGCCGCCGTCAACGACTATTCGCATATTCAGGGTCTCGCCTTGGGTTGCGGTGGTGTCGCAGCCTGGGTTAACGTCGGCCGTGTCCACGTCACCGTCACTGTCCGAGTCCGAGTTTCCTAGGGTAATCGTGCTGTAGTAGGTGTTTCCGGCCGTCAGCTCGGTAGTGGCGGCTATTGGGGTCTCGGTAATTATGCTGGATGCTGGGAGGAGTCCGTCGTCGAAGCCGAGACCCAGTCCAGTGTTTGCGCTGAGATCGCACGTGATGTAGTAGGAGACGTCACCTGGGTAGATGCCGGTTGAACCGGACGATACCCTCCACAAAACGTCGAATGTAGCCACGTGGTCTGTTCCTGATCCCAAGTCGTCACCGGTGGTTCTTATGATCAGGTCTGTGATCGCAACCGTTCTGCTGTAGCTCTTCGGCGGTCTTGATGATGATCGTCGAAGCAACTGCGGCCACTAGGATCAGGGCGATGAAGACGATCATCGCACCGATACCGATCGAGCCCGAGTCCTCTTGGTCTCTTGGAATCCTCTCGTTAATGCTATCACCTCCCATCTAAACCACCGATGCCCCCGCGGTTAGTGAGTCTATCTTCAGTTCTGTGACGGTTGTGCCACCATCGGTTACTATGATTTTGAGGAGCATCGTCTCGCCGATTCCGGCTAGAGTGTCGCAGTCCCCACCATTGGTAATTATGTCAAAGCGGAATATGGTGCCAGCGGCCATCTCACCGGTCCCGAAGTCGGTGCCGTCGAGGTTGTCCGCGTTCTGTGACTCCGTTCCGTCGATGGTGGTACCTTCAGCATCGGTTCCCCCTAGTGCGGCGGTTCCGAGGTTACCTGCCACGAGCCCGTATGCTGCAGAGTCACCGCATGTCAAGAGCCAGTTGATGTTCTGGGCAACCAGGTTCTGGGCTCCAGCGGCGACCTTGGCCGTGAAGACCATGCTCTCGACGTCGGTCGAGCTCGACGTGTTCACAAGCGCCTGTACGATGTTGATCTTCCCGGAAATCTCCTTCCTCGTGTCGCTGCTGGTCTGCTCTGCGTTGTTCTGCTGTAGCTCTTCGGCGGTCTTGATGATGATCGTCGAAGCAACTGCGGCCACTAGGATCAGGGCGATGAAGACGATCATCGCACCGATACCGATGGAGCCTTCCTCTCGGTTTCTTTCTACTGTCTGGTATTCTTCGCTCATTGCGTGTTCACCCGTGCCCCCCTGTGAATGCTAATCATTTATGATATTACTGGAAAATGTGCTGGATAATCCAGTTCTGAGCGGTAAATTAGCTACCAATTCCTACTGCTTCTCGTAGGTTCAGTACCTCGATGGGAACGTGAACGACATCCCCTGGTCCGAGGTTCTCCACGAGTGGGAGCCTCATCGTCTCGAAGCCCTCTGGCATCCATGGATCCAACAGGAGCCCCTGCATGGTGTTTGGAGTCCTGTTCTCGACCCGGGTCTGGATCTTGAGGCTACCGTACTCTACGTCGTATCCGGTGGTGATGTTCAGGCTGCTTCCAAGGAGTGCTGTGGATGGGAAGGATCCGGATGGCCTGATCTCGATACCGATCTCGATGAAGCCATCTGGGGGTATCTCGGGGATCTCGCACATCTTCGGAGTGGCAGACCATCCGTACGGTATTGGCGGGGCAAGCCTCATGGTGGAGATGTTGTTCTCCCCGGTGTTCTCAAGTGTGATCACCATCAGGGCGTGGTCCTTGCCCTCTGGCCATGTCGTCCCTATGGAGAGGAAGAAGCTGTTCACGAGGAAGGGGCTGGCAGCCTCGTTGACTGCGACTGGGCCGAGTGCGCTGATTGCGTCCTCGAACGCCTTTGCCGCGGACGAGAGGTCGGAGTCGAGTGCCTCCTTGCCCTGGTTGACCAGCGTGAGTGCGATGTCCTCTATGTCGCTGAGCTCACCCATCTCGTTGAGGTGCCTTCCAAGGGTGTTCAGTGACCTCTCGAGTCCTTCTTTGCCCATCGATGCGACTGCGCCCTCTACGCAATCTGCTGCTGCTCCCCAGTTCCCCTCCCTGAGGTGCTGCAGGCCTAGCATTGTCAGGTCCCAGGCGTTTCGATCGCCCTCTGACATCTGCTCGAGCTCCTCGAGAGATCGCTCTAGCGATGAGAGCGCCCTGTAGAGGTCCATGATCTGGCCTTCTGCCTCTTCGACCTCCTTCGATAGTTCTCTCAGCATCTTTCTGGCGCCGATGGGCCTGTTTGCCCAGATCGCGAACTGGATGTTCTCGGCCTCTTCCTCGATGTAGTCGATCCGCTTGAGAGTGGCCTCGGCCCCTCCCGTCGCGGGTGCCTTCGTCCGTGCCATCTCAGTTCCCACCTCCCGGCTTCTGGCCTGCCCTTCCGAGGATCTTCTTGATTCTGATAGCTCGGAGCTCTATGTCAGCGAGTTCGCTGTAGAGCCTGTCGTAAGAGCTGTCCAGGAATTTCAGGATAACGTGCACTAGGATGGGCGATGCTATCATGAATCCGATTATGGACATCAGCGACGATGCCCCCAGGTCTATGGCTAGGGATGGAGATATCAGTACGAATGGAAGGAAGGCGTAGGGAGAGCAGGAGATGATGGCCCGGAGCTCGTTCCTGGTGTTCCGCTGCTCCTTGTCGTGATCCTCCAACAGTGCCATAGTTCCGATTCTGGCCTTCTTCCTGTCGTCATGGATCGCCTGGAGCTCGCTGGAGGATAGCCATGCTACAAGCCCAGCGAACAAGATGGAGGCTAGAGCGCAGAGGAGTGATAGTATCGTGGAGGCGCCGGTTAGCGAGAGGGCCCCGAATGCCATGGCAGCCACGTACGATGACGCGTGCAGGCGGCTCTCTTGCTCTTCCAGTCCCTGTCTGATGAGCGATACCGCCAGGAGGAGTAGGAGTGCTGCGATTAGAAGCGCGGACGGGAGTTGGAGACCGGATAGTTCGAGGGATGGAGTGGACCATGAGGCAATGGACAGGTCCTCCGTCAGGACGTCATTTTCTACGACGTTGCCGAAGATTCCGCCCATCTGCATTATGATGTCCGGGTAGGTGATGTATGCGGAGCAAGTCAGTGTCTCTGAGGATTTATACCATGGGATTGGGTTTAGTTCCACGGCCCATGAAGCAGTGAAGTTCCCGTTCGCCTCGAGAGCTGGTATCGTGTACGGTGCGAACATGTTCGTCACGTCTGCGTATGGCGTGGAAGAGCAGTCGAGGTTAAGTTGGGATTGTGTCGGCATTACTGCGTATCCTGCGTTTATCACGGTAACGTCGATGAAAGTGCTCTCTCCCTCTACGCCCTCTCCCCTGAATGTTATGCTGTTGACGAGGGGGTCAGTCGATTCTGTCATCCTTAGTTTGACGACCAGATCGGTTGAGTACTCCGTTGTCTTGGGCTCCTCCGGGTGTCTTAGTTGCAGGAAGATGTTCCAACCATCTCCCGCTGCAACCCCGTCCAGCTGCTTCTCGGGGATAATTACCTGGAGTATGATGGTCCCCCCGTGAGCTGGGTCTGGGCTCCCTCCCTCATAGGGAGTGGTAGCGTCGAGTTCCCAAGCCGAGTTGCATGTCTCCCTTGTATCATCATCAGCTAAGATTCCTTTTCCATCAACATCTGCTAGTTCACACCTAGCAGAACGTGCATCGACGTCGTGGTCGATGTATAGCCACCAGTGAACCTTGGGGTAGCTGTTTGAGTCCACGAGGCGCTCTGGGGGGTCTGCTATAGCGTCATAGGGGTCCTTGTCCCCGTTCATTGCCAGTGTGTAGGATCTTGGGTCGAATGAGCTGTCTCGGTAGTTTATGTCCACCCATGGTATCTCTATCTGCCTGCAATTCGGGTCATCGTTGTTTTCGCACTGGTACTGGCCGGCGGCGTCGGCGCTCAGGGTGTAAATGTCATCGGTCTGGGCTCTGACGACGGTGATCGGGAAGGAGTTCTGCTGGGTTTCCATTGCAGCGTCCACTGGTACTCTCTTCAGGATGAACGTTCCTTGCTCGCCCATGATCGTGTCATTGTGTGTCATTCCGAATTCGAAGCTGATTGAGCTGGTCTGCCCAACTTGCAGGTACAGATTTGTAGAGCCTAGCGAGTTTCGGACTTCGAACCTATCTGGCTTCGAGTCGTCCTGTTCCATGTCTATGGTTTCCCACTGTATGGTTAGGTCGATTGGTGCGTTGCCCTTGTTCTCCATTTCGAATTCGATTGACCTGTCCACTCCGGGGACTATTGCTATCCTCTGCGGGGACTTGGTCAATTCCACATCGAAGACGGGGAGGACCTTGACTTTGAGCGTCGAAGTCCCAGCAGGTACGCCCCCGCCAATTGCGACCCTCTCAGACAGTGGAACGGGCTGAGCCACTCCATCGACCATTCTTGTTGCAGGCCATGTGGGGAACGGGTCTGTGATGTTTACCGCTCTCATGGTGAGGTTGTGGATCACGTCGGCTACGAGAATCTGATCCCCGTCCCTGAGAGGGGGGAGTGTGATGCTTAGGAGTACGGTACGAGACTCATACTGGTCAAGTGAGAATCCGGATTCGTTGACCTGGTAAGACCAGTTGGTCATTCCCTCTGGGAAGGTCACCGTCAGGTTCAGTGTCTCCATGAGGTTGCCGTCGTTCCGTAAAACTACCTCTAGGTCGACGGTGTTCCCCGGAGCTGCACTCACATCGGTGGTAGATATGAATAGTATTGCATGATCAGGGGCAACTTGCACCTTCCATTCGCTTGAAGACATCAAATCGCCATCGTAGGACGCATTCAGGAAGAATCTCTGGTCTTCATCGGCTCTCGAGTCCTCTCCTGCAGTGGAGTAAATCCTGACAATTCCCTGCGAGCCTGCTGGTACCAACAGTGTGGATTCGGTCACACAGGGCTGCATTTCCTCAGAGAAGCAGACCCTGATCTTGTCTGCATCGAGATTGTCCAAGGATAAGTTGTAGGTTATGTTCTTGTTTCCGGTGTTATTGAGCAGGGCAATCAGGGTTTTCTGACCGACTCTGCTGTCGAGTGAGGGGGAAGGGGTGATTACTGCGGTGGAAGAAGGGGGGTAGAGTTCCGCCGAGATGACTTCGGTGAGGGTGAAGAGGGCTGGGGCATATGCGAGCAGTTCTCCAGTTTCCGTGGAGTTGGCGTAGACCCAGACCTGATGCGTCTCATCCGCCCTTGCAGAGGCCGGAGGAGTGGCTGTGACCGTTATTGTCCGCTGGTTCTGGGTTGATGAGCCATCGTTGTACAGATTCGTCATGGAAGGTACGAGGTTCGCCGCGGTGGACCCCAGGGTGATGGTCCATCCAGGCTTAGGGACGTACCCGATGGTGAAGTTTGCTGGGTCGTTTCCCGTGTTTTCCAAAACCACCTCAGAGGATATGGCGGTTCCAGGGTCCCCATTGGCTGCCCCTGAGGAAGTCAGCTCTGCTGACCAGAGTTCAGCTATTGACATGGAAACCGTGGCTGTGGCATTACGGGAAATTGCCCCGGAGAAAGCAGCCCAAGATGATGTCGCCATGAACGAGAAGTTGAGGTGACCCGCCGATGGGTATTGGAAATCTGGAGTGGGGCCGAAGCTCAGTCCTACCATGCCGTATCCGGTCTCTCCTGGCAGAAGTTCCAAGGTCGAGGCGGAGGAAGAGGACGAGGTCTGGACCGTAGCCGTCCAACGCGAATTTTCAATGAGACTGGAGCCAGCTGGGGTGTTCTGAAGGAAGACCTTCCCATTGCTGCATGTGGATTGTTTCCAAGGGCTGCCAGATGCAGCAGTGGTAGGCGCAAGGGAGGTACAAGGCATGGCACTGAGGGATACTTGGGCCAGGGTGTTGCTTGAGCCGAGATTGTGAACTATCGTCACTTCGAAGCCGACGAACCTGTCTGTATTACCCCCGATGATGTCATTCACTGTGATATCGTCGATTTCACTGGTCACGGAGATGTCCAACTCAACAATGCTGTCTATCAATAGCGTCGTCTGGTTGACCGCTGGGACTCCTCCCTGCAGTGGGATTGCTTGGACCATCAGGTCCACTCGCTCTATGGAAGAGACCTTCCAGGAGGGGTTCAGTGGCATCTCTAGCTCCGGGGTGGTGATTGTTACGGGAAGTGTCCTGGTCTCGTTTGGCAGCATCACGTCGGTGATTGTGACAGGTGAGTCTATGATCCAGTACGGCACCGATTCCGTCGCTCCGACATCTATCTGATACTGGGCTGGCGCGGTACCGGTGTTCATCAGGGTGTATTGCAGGGTTCTGGGGGAACCGGGGGTGATGTTCGCGAAATTCTCTCCCATCGAATGGCTGTGGTTTTGGAAAATCTCCGCGCTGAATGTACCTCCTGCCATGACCATTGTGCTGGCTGAGAGGACGTAACCCGCAGTGTCGCTCTGAATTGTCAAGGTCACAATCACGGCGTCTCCATTGGCGGCATCTGCGGGAACTTCGACAGGGATCTGAATTGCATGGGTTTGTTGGGCGCCTACATTCAGAAGGTTGGTGGAGTCATGTATCTGGTCCGTGATATTCACCCAGTAGTTAGCGGGGTCGGAGTTGTTGCTCTGTGTCACGGTGAAGTTGTCTTCAACGGTTCCAGAGTTCTGCAATATGAAATTCAGAGTGGTCTGCGAGCCGGGGTCGACGTTCCGGTTGTTGGCTGGTATTAGAGATGCCCTCAGGGCTACGAAGCTCACTATTCTGGAGTCGATTGTGACCGAGCCCTGAGTAGAGCCCGACACAAGTATGCTACCACTCAGGGTGTAATCCCCTTCCAGGCCGGAGCCATCGAAAGATATCGTGATGTTAGCAGGGGTTGGAGGATTTGCAAGGCTTCCGGGAAGCAATTCCTCTGTACTCGAGGAGAGGGAAACGCTCGAACCGCCCAGCGACGGAGTTAGTGTTAACTGGGCTGTGACGTCGACTGGTTGATTGCCCGTATTGACCACGGTAATTGCTCCTTCCCAGAGTGCTCTCGCTAGTGAAGATCCATCGGATGGTAGGGAGTCTGCGATGTCTGAGGCAGACTCCACCTCCGCGATGCTTACGCCTGATAGAGACATCTGGTTATTGCTCGAGTCGGAGTCGGAAGAGGATGATGACGGGGCCCATTCCGCAGTTATCTCGTATCCTGTTCCGGAAAGTGAAGTGGCGTCCCAGTACATCAGGCTGTTTACCTGTCCTCCAGGAGTGATGGTGGCGTACCTGATGTCAACGAGGACCCCGTCAACCTTGAGGGTGACATTACCTTCGGCAGTAGACCCGCCCTGATTGGTGGTCCCGACTACAATCGTGTGATCAACAGGAGCCAGTGTAGGGGTTCCTCCAACAATAGCGGAGGGAGTGGTAACGTCTAGATCGGTTACTACCACATCTGGGCCCATTTGACGAGTTGAGCTTTGCATTGGGTTCTCTTCGTCTGTGGCAACGGGAATACCAGCGAGCAGGGGGGAGAGGAAAAGTAGAGCGACTAGAACCGTGGCCTTGCTAGCCGTTTTAGTTGTCCTATGTAGGTTTCTTGAGGATTCTTGACTGGAATGTTTCGCCATCGCTTCCGCTCCCCTCCTCGTAGAGGAGACTAACCCTCATTATGAAACAACCGGAGGAAATAATCGCACTTCTTGGTTGGTCTGGGTTGCAACCGATGTTATGAAAAGTCACTGCTCAGGTTCGGTCACGTGGCGGACGCTGTATCCCTCGTTGTCATCGGTCTTATTCTGATGGCGACCTTCAATGGCTTGTTTCGAATTTTGCGTTCGCAAAATAGGAGGACAATACTTCCTTCTACAAGGAGGAACGTCCCAGAGGAGGTTCTCGCAGGATCTACATCTAGAAGGAGAAGGGGGAGGGGGAGGGATCGTTCTGGAACTCCAACCGTATCCGGTTCACTAGGTGAGGGCTCGGAGGCAATTGGTGCCGGAGTGCAGGAAGCAGAGATATCAGAAAAGGGCGCTTCTGCACTGGAGAAGAGGCTCGAGAGGGAAGGAGCAAAGAGGGGTTCTGTCCAGATCAGTCTGATGTGGGATAATTGGAATGATCTCGACCTACATGTAATCACGCCATCTGGGGAGCACATCTATCACGATAACAGGACATCAAATTGCGGTGGCGAGCTAGATGTAGACATGAACTTCAAGCCTACCTCGAAATCCCCAGTTGAGAATATTGTCTGGACAAAAACCCCTCCTCCAGGAGTCTACAGAGTCGGAGTCAGGCACTATAAAATCCATACAAAGGGATTGTTCTCATGGGTGCCTCTCCTAAGGAGAATACACAATAAGAACGAGACAGATTTCACGGTCAGCCTAACAATTGGTGAGAGCAAACGGTTCTATGAGGGGGCTCTAGTCAAGAGTAATGACCTTCAATTCGTCGCTAAGTTCGCCATAGCTGGTCCAGATGGAGAAGTTCCTCGGCCTACGGTGAGTGATGAGGAATTGACTGAGGAAGTGAGGGAGGATTTCACTGAGGCTAGAGATGTGGATGAGCTTAGGAGAAGGGTGGGGACGGTTCAAGACGGTGCATCGGTGAGTCTCAACTGGGAAGGTAGTTCTGACTTGGGGCTCTCAATAATTGATTCTAATGGCGAGGAGTTGTCTTTCTTCAATCCGGAGGGCTTGGGAGGAGGAAAATTCGACATGGACGGTTACGACCCTGAGTCCGGCTCCAGAGAGATAAGATGGGGTTCCTCCCCCCCATCTGGGTCTTACTCGGTGGTTGTGAGGCACTTCGAGGCAGAAGGTGAAGAAGGAGAGGTTCAGTTCGAGGTTAATGTGAACAACGGCGGGGATAGGCAGCAATTCTCTGGAACTATCCAATCAGATGGCTCGTCTGTAGAGGTCGGAAGTTTCGAAATCTAGCCGTCCCAAAGCCCTTGGATCTGCAGAATCGATTTCATCCATTGCAGTTTCTGGAGCTTGGAGGACTCCTCAGTATCTCCTGACCATCGTCCAACAATATCAGATCTGGTCCCTAGGAGGTTGATGTTTTCTCTATGAACCCCTAGTGCCGTCAAGAAGCATGCTGCGCGGTCCCCATCCGTAAAGCCACCAGGGTTGTACATTCCATCGATTGGATTTTGCGTTTGGTGAGTCAGTAAAAGCTCGGGGGGGCTTGTCTGTTCCTCCGCCAGTCCTAGTAGGCCGTCCCAGTCCTCTCTATTGTCCCCATGGGCATGTAATACGAACGGTATCGATCTTCTAACCGCTTGATAGGTCCCTTCTCCACCATCGGCATCGCTAACCATGCACACCACGCGGGACCATGCCTTCTCAGAAAGTGAGGCGGGCATCTCAGAAATCGCTCCAACCGCACCATCTGCAGCTACAATGAGCGTTGGACCGTCCAGAATAGATGCTATCTCATCTGGTTCCACTGCTGCTCCGAGGATTGCTACCCGCGCTTCCCTGATCACGATTCTCCGGAAAATCTTCGATAAAGTTGCAGCTCTATTATGTCTGGCCCAGATTGCCACCGTTGAGTCTTCGACCCTTCGAAGCATCGAAACTGCGCTATTTTTGTCGTCCTCCTCGTTCCAACCGAAGTATTCTCTGACCTCATCCTGAATACCAACCAGCGTTGGAGAAGAAGGCATCAAGTCAGAGGGAGTTGCTTGTTTCGTCATACTTTCCACTGGAAGGGCTCGGTAAGTATTGAAGAACCCTCGCGGAACTCTTGCATCCGTGCCGATGCCAATAAGAGTTCCTGAAATCGATGATGAGGGTTTGCTTGCTCGGTATCCCTTTCTGCCACAGGGAAGGTCATTCATTCGTGAGATGTTGGAAGAGAACGGAATAAGTGTAGAGGATCTAATTGAAGCCCCTTGGTTGGAGGATGTGAGAGTTAGGGGCAGGTTGAGGCTGGTGGATTCGGTACTACAACAGGAGGATGCAGCATCCTCTTCCACAATTGACCTTTCAACAGACGTTGGGAGAATGACTGAGACACTGTCCTTCCTTCATGCTATGCTGGTAGTCTGTGCATCATTCGATGAGAGGTTGCTTTCCAGATGGATCGAGGGCGAGTCAAGCAGAGCGGATAAATTACTGGGTATGGACTCTAAGAACTTCAGTTTGCTTTCCTCTTCTTTTCTTTCCGATATTGTAGTGGAAACTAATAGTGAGGGGTCTGAGATATACTGGATTCCAATGGTAGACTTCATCGAGCTTAGCCCAAAAATTTCTGGCAATTACTGGAGATTGGTAAATAGGCCTTTGAGAGACGGTTGGGTTTGTCTGGATTCTGGAGCTGGAGAGACAGGAAGAGAGAGGGCTTCTCGATTGATAAAGGAGAGAGTAAGAGAGAGTTTGAGGATTAGTTGTGAAGATAGAATTTCCAGGATGGACGATGAGTTTGCAGCTAAGTTCGCAGACCCGGTAGAGAGGATTACTGGACTACTTTCTGAGAGAGTCAAGGAGGAGATGCCGATGACGGCAGCAATCAGGGATGACTGGCCTCCGTGCTTTGAATCGGCCGTTTCTGAGTTGAACCAGGGGGTGAATGTAAATCATGTTGGAAGGGTCTTCCTTGCCGCTTTCTCAAGATCGATAGGGCTTCAGCAGGAACAGGCTTGCAACTTCTTTTCCAATGCCCCGGACTATGACGCTGACACTACATCATACCAAGTCGGTCAGATTTACGAAAGAGAGTATACCCCTCATGGATGTTCTTCTCTCAAAACCAACGCCAGATGCCCCGTGCAAATAGGAGAGGACCCCCTCTGTGACCAAGAATGGTTGACTCATCCTCTGAAATATATCAGAGCAAAGCAGAGGAGGAGGTACGGCTCCAGCAATGCCGAATCTGACAGAGATGCCGATGACTCAAATAGCGATTCTGCCAATTCCTCATAAGTAGGTGCTTACCAACTCTTGACAAGGGGGGCGTGAGCATAGTACGAACACTGGTTCTCACAATTGACAGAGACAATGATTTGGGAGTGAAATCGGGCATAAGAGGGCCGGTTGTTGGTAGGAAATCCTGCTTGACGGCAGCACTCAGATTGGGTATCGCGGACCCTGAGGAGTCCGATACAAACGCGATTCTTGGTGCGCTGCACCACCATGATAGGCTGGCAGAAGGAGCTGCTGCAAGCGATGAGGTTCAGATCGCTATTCTAACAGGTGACGTGAGGGTAGGACCTAGAAGCGATAGGTCGATTGCTAGCCAGTTAGACGAGGTGATTCAGGATTTCCAACCAGATGCGGCACTCCTTGTTACGGATGGCGCAGATGACGAGGCTTCTTTGCCCATAGTTACCTCGAGGGTGAGAGTGGACACTGTGGAGAAGGTAATAGTCAGGCAGTCAAAAGGAATTGAGGGTACCTACTACTACATCGTGAAGGCCATAGAGGACCCCAGATTCAGGTCTAGACTTCTGGTTCCACTCGCAGTTTTCCTAATCATAATTGGTCTAGGCCTAATCCTACCAAACGGAATAGCTCTCATCGGCTCTCTACCACTCTTGATTGGATTGTGGGTCTTGGGCAAGGGGCTGGGTCTTGAGGCGCAAATGGAGAGGGTAGCCATGGAGATGAGAGACAGCGCTACTGGTGGACTTTTCTCGTCGTTACTTTGGGGGATGTCAATTGTGAGCTTATTTCTAGCAGTTGCTACTGTTTGGGCGGGATGGGACGATCCTGTGCCAGATGGGAATTCTCAATTCGAGCACTTACTAGGGCTTGTTGATGAGGTTCTGCAATGGATTGTGGGTTCCGTATTCTCGTTCTTACTTGCTCTGGGAGTTCTGAGGTGGAAGGAGGGTTCCTTCACAGGAAGGAGCGTTTTACTAATCGGTCTTGGGGTTGTATTCTACACCTTCGTTGCGGCAACAATCGACGTGGCACTCGTGATTTCATCAGGGCAGGAATATAGTCCCACATTCAATCAACTAGGGGACGATTGGGGGCTACCAATCATGTCCATGGTAATGTACTACCTCCTGAGAACCATAGTTCAATCATTCTCCGAGGACGATGACTTAGTCCAAGGAAGTCGTTTCTGGGGGGTATGATGGGAAAAGTAATTGCATCCATACTATGGACTGGTTCGAAGGAAAGAGGGGAGGCGCTACTGGCAGCGATAAGCCCCGACGATCCAGATGATTTCACGGCTGAGTTGTTGGATTTCAATGACCATGTAGAGTTGAGGATAGGAGTTACCGCGGACGGGCTAGGTCAATCGAGATCATCGGTAGATGACATTCTTGCCTGCTTGTCAGCAGCTGAGTCCGGGCTTGACTCTCTAGATTGACCCTATCGAGTACTAGTACTATTCAAGGGTGGGCTTGTAGTGCATGATGCGTGGAAGGACTACCGCATGACCGATCCCACTTGCTATACAATGCAAAGGAAGTTCCTCATCCGACAAAATTGTTTGAGGATTCGATAAGGAGATGGTTGACTGCTCACTTGTCAGATGACTCTGCAACGGATGGAAACACGGGGAGTATCGTTCAGGCAGTGGTGGTATCGAAAAGTGCAGGAGTGTTCTGTGGCAGAATTCCAGTGGACTTGCTTTTCGCTGAGTGGTTTCCCTCCTGTGATTTGTCTTGGAATTTCGAAGAAGGAGGGGAGCTCACAGTAGGTAGTCAGATTCTCTCTATCTCTGGGCCGTCGGATAGTGTCTTGAGTTGCGAGAGGGTTGTTTTGAACATTCTTGGTCGGCTATCAGGCATTAGTACGAGGACCGCCGAATGGGTAAGCGAGTTAGGAGATGTTTCTATAGCATGCACTAGAAAAACTGCGTGGGGGCTAATGGACAAATACGCCGTACATGTAGGAGGGGGGCTAACCCATCGGCTCAGTAGAACAGATGCATTGATGATTAAGGAAAATGATTTGAGCGTAATCGGCTCTAGAGATGGCATTGAATCTGCAATTTCATCCGCAATCTCCTCCATTGATTTTGAGAAAAGTGCCGGATTTGTCGTAATCGAGGTTCAGGATTCTGCTCAGGCGATTTCAGCAGCAGAGTCCTGGTCGGAAAATCAGAAAATTAGAGGAAGGGAGGAAAGAATAGTGATACTGCTAGACAATATGGGACCAGATGAGTGCAGGTCTGCAGAACTTCTCCTGAGAGAGTCTGGGTTAAGGGATTGGTGCATTCTCGAGGGATCAGGGGGGGTAACTTTGGATGGTTTGCATACCTGGATTGAGAGTTCCATGGTAGATGTGATATCTTCGAGCTCGGTAAACATGGGAGTCCCTTCACTGGATCTATCAATGCTAATTGGAGGGAGTTGATGGCTAGGATTCCCGATAGCCACCCTAGGAAGAAGTCCCTGGAGTCAAGGCAGAAGATAGTGGATGGCAACTCCATGGGTCTGCTTGCGGACTCGGCAATGATTGCTCATGGCAGAGGAGAGGCTTTCGACTATCTGCTCGGAGAAAGGACCACGGAGTCAGCCAGAGAGGCCATTCGTGAGAGTGCGGCTCGCCTCAGGAATGCCAGAAGACCGGTCATCTCAGTTAACGGAAACACGACAGTCTTAGCAGGCGACGGAGCGATTAGGTTGGCTGCAGTCCTTGGTTGTCCTATTGAGGTAAACCTCTACTACAGAACCCCGAGTAGGGTCAAAGGGCTGATCTCGCTGTTGGAAGAATGGAAGTTTAATCTGTCTCAAGAGGCTGCACCTGACGGGTTCTATGGAGACTGGAAGGAAACAGTCGAGGGAGTGTCGCTCCTGGGGGAATTTCCTAATTTCAAGATAGAAGGCTTGGAGGGGCCGCGTTCAAACTGCACTGTTGAAGGAATAGGCGGAGCTGATACTATCCTTGTCCCTCTTGAGGACGGAGACAGGTGCGAGGCGCTGATTAGTCTTGACAAGGAGGTCCTGGTGGTCGATCTGAATCCTCTTTCAAGAAGTGCTAGGATGGCTTCGGTGACGATAGTAGACGAGGTTTCCAGAGCGTTCGAGGGTATTCTGTCCTGTCTACTCAATGACTCCGATTACAGACAGACAGAATGGGATAATCAGAAATCTTTGAAAGCGTCCCTAAGGGATATTGGTGAACATTTCTCAGAATAGGGCCCTCATGTCTTGTTCAGCTACCTAAGTCAGTGAGGATCGCCGCACATCTGGACGCTATGGCCTCGCCGACCTCCGTAGTTGAGGCCTTGCCTCCCAAGTCGTAAGTCACGGGACCTCCTGAAGACATGTGTTCTGAGATCGCTCTCTCAATGACTTCTGCGCACAATATCGCTTCCTGATCGTCATTCTTCAAACCAAGAGAGTCGAACATCAATTGCACAGAGGATATTGCTGCGATGGGATTCACTTTGTTCTGTCCTGCGTATTTCGGACTGGACCCGTGAACTGGCTCGAATAACATGTGTTCATCTCCTATGTTGGCGCTGGCCGCCATACCCATCCCACCCTGCAGTACTGAGGCTAGATCTGTGGCTATATCTCCAAACATGTTCGGAAGAACTACTACATCAAGATCCTCTGGACTCCTGACTAGCCACATAGTGAATGCATCAATGAACGCCTCGTTGGTTACAATGCTCTGGTATTCAGATGAGACGTCTCTGAACACGTCCCTGAATAGTCTGCATCCCCTAGTGACGTTGCTCTTGTCTACGCATGTTACCTTCTGAACGCTCCCAAGTCTGGATTCACGTCTCCTGGCTAGTTCAAATGAGAAACGGATAACTCTCTCGCTACCCTTGCGCGATATCGGCCTAACGTCCCAGCCTACTTCTCCTTCCAGACCCGGGAATTCGTGGATTTCAAGCGGCTGGTCCCTTTCCTCTCCTCTAGCTGCCATTCCAGATCTCCTTAACAGGGCATGGTACAGGCCCTCGGTATTTTCTCTGACCATTACGATATCTACAAGTTCGTTGTCCCAAACATCGATGAAGGTTCCATGCACCTTGTGCTTGACGCCCTTGTAGAGTTTGACCGGTCTGACGTTAGCGTACAGATCTAACGCTGACCTCAGACCCAGAAGCGCCTGCCCTCCGGCAATATCGCCATTTGGGAGAGTGGCGCCAGGCCAGCCAACTGCACCGACTACAATGGCATCAGATTCATCTTTACAGTATTCGAAAGAGCCAGTCGGCCACTCCTCACCAGTATCCAGATAGTGCTGGCCGCCACAGGGAATCTCGGTGGTTTCCAATGAAATTGCTCCTGAATCATTGAAGGTTGAGAGCAACCTCTTAACCTCTTCCATAACCTCTCGACCAGTCCCATCCCCGGGCAGAAGTGCCAGTCTGTAGGGCGCCATTGACAGGGGCACAACCTTTTCATTCATCAATCCAACCCCAATGAGAGGTTTTCTGACAGAGCAGATAATTGATAGACGGTCAAGTTGACAACCGAATATGGGTACCAACTCAGAAGAGGATAAGGGCGGACCGAAAATCGACATAAAAACACTACCGGAGTCCGTATCGCTTCTATGGGAGTCAATGCTACGCAAAAATCCAAACTGGGACTTATTTAAGTGGCTAGACGAAAGGGCCCATGAAGAGTTGGAACTGCTGGAGTCACATCTCGGCAGGGAGAAGCTCAGGTACGAGCAGAGACTCCATAGAATAGAGAATCTTTCCAAACAGATGAGCAGGAGAAGGGAGAGCGCTGGAACATCTCAGTTGCCAGATCCAAACCAGCGGAATCTGTTCGACGTATACGGTCCATCGGAGGAGGCCCCACATGCCGAAGGAAGGGAGACTGATGGCGTGCCATTAGTTGACCTCGGAACGCTTTCGACTGATGATGACCTCTTGCTGGCTTACATTAGTCAAAAGATTCTGATTGTAATAGAGGAGGCAAATGAGAAGGGGGAGAGTTTGCATTTCGACAATATAATTCGGTTAATGGAGTCTCCCGGGATAACCGCAGAGGACATTGATGAGTCGATATCTTGGCTTCTTCAGAAGAACGAGATTATTGAGATAGAAAGAGATGTTTTTGTCATAAGCTCATGATAATCGTGGTCGTAATCAATACAACCATTCAAACACGAAGAGCGAATCGCGCGACTACTTATGACAAGCGAAACTTCTGGGTGGTATGCGAGACTAGATCATGAGTGTCCAGAGAGGACCCAACAGATCGGAACTTGGCTCGATTCATGGCTTGAGGCAACAAAGAAAGGTCTCCCTATAGCAGCTACTCTTCCAAACAATTGGCCGACTCTTCCCGCAGGTCTACTCAGCAACCCAGGAACAGTTCTAGATCACCTAATCGCTAGGTATGATGCCCAGAGCGATGGGCGTTCCCCGAGGGGAGTTTACGCACCTCCAGCACGTTTTGTCGATGCAATACTGTACGACGAATTGCGCCATGGAAGAGGTAAGAAGAAAGAACCTCCCGCTACACTCTCTCTAGCTGCTCTTCCACCCAGCTTCAGAGGCTTTGCGAAGCAGATTAATGAGAACATCGATGAGAATGGGGACTCCAAAAGCGACAGTCCGGAAATGGATAACAGAACGATGTCGGGAATTCCGATTCCGTTCGCAGACCCTTGTGTGGGGGGCGGTCTCTTCGTTGAGAGAATATTGAGGATACACTCTGAAAGAATTTCAGGAAAAACGCCGACTGAGAGGAGAGAAGACACTCTGCGACTCTTGGAGGGACTACAGTTGGTTGACAGTTCCGAGGTGGCAGTCACTTCGGCGAGGAAGAGAATCGTAATTGTTCTTGCCAGGCTAGACCTTGTAGACCTGGATGGAGAAGGGAACGAAGGAAAGATTGGTCTCAGTGAGGCAGAGATGATTATCGAGAGTAACGTGCGTTGTGTTGATCCTCTACTTGGCGAGTGGCCCTGGAACGAAGGCCCAATGCTTCTAGTTTCACGCCCTCCGTGGCTCAGAATCAAGGATAGGTTCAGAGGACATCCAGATGGGAGTGCTCTTAGAAAGAGGCTTTCTTGCCAACTAAGGGAGTTCAAGGAATCAGATGGAAGAACCAGATTTTCAGCAATCAAAGGGAATGTTAACCTATACAGACTTTACATCGAAAGATCAATGCAGCTGTGTCAGAAAGGAGGAAGGGCAAGACTGGTAGTGCCCAGTTCGGTTCTGAGAGAAAAAAGCAGCCTGCCGCTTAGAAAACTGCTTGTTGAGTCAAACCAATGGGATTCAGTTTGGTCATTTCCAGAAGATCAGAAGTTGCTTTTTGGAGGTTCACAAGGAGTATCTGTGATCGGTGTCACAGTTGGAGAGGAAACCGATGTCCTAACCAGCTTCGGACCTCTGCAGACCAATGACCTCTCGTCGGGCAATGGACTTGTGTCCGATGCTCCGTTCTTTGAGTTAGATAGAGGGCCATGGTCCTCATGGACGGATGCATCATGGGCAGTACCAAAGATGCCCAGATCTCCGATTGAAAGGACTAGGACCTTGGCAGCAATAGGAAAACTAGCCGATAAGCCTCGTCTGGTTGAAGATGGAACGGGCTTGAATCCGAGTACTAGAGTCATCAAAGTCAAAGTAGGGGAGGTTGAGAGATCTACCTGGGAGGACGAGATATGCGAATGGAGAGAGGGTCTACTTCCGTTCATAAGGGCGTCTCACATCCATTTCGAGGATGGTAGAGGGGTGATTAGACACCCCGCTTTCAATGCCAACAATATAGGCGAGCTAGAGACAAATAGTTCTGGGTGGTCAGGACCGAAAAATATGGCCGTCCAGTCTAGAATCGCCTGTCAGGCGGTGGTGAATCCTAACTCTGAGAGGAGATTAGTGTGGGCGGTCGTTCCGGAAGGCTGCGTTATCGGGAACTCGGTAAGCTTCCTCGATCTGCCTCGCGAGGTTACAGAGCGGCTAAAGGATAGGTTCGGAACCATTGAAGAGGGTTTGAGAGTCCTTGCTAGTCAACTGAATTCAGAAGATCTAGACCTGTGGTCCAAAGCGTGGGCGGCAAATAACAATGTGAATAACTACGAAATCGAGACTCTACCGTTCGAAATAGAGGGCGGAGAGTTTGGAGTGCCTGCCTAGAGGGATAACGGACCTACGACAATTTGCAGATTTCGGATTTCGTTTTCCTAGTTCCGGAAAACCACCCATATCGAGAATGGATTAATATCCATGGTTTGCATACGCGGGACGTTCCGAACTTGGAATGCATTTAGGAGAGTAGCATGGGAATCAATCCAAAGATCGGAATTACTGGTCTCCCACGCTCGGGAAAGTCGGCTGTACTTCAGAAAGTTGTAGACATGATCTCCGAAGAGGGTAGTGGCTTCAGGAGGACCAAGGGGCCCAATCCCCCTGAGCACATTATTGGGGGCATGAGGTGCGAGCCAGTAATTGAGAACGGAGAGAGGGTCGGATATGCCTGCGTAAACATTCTTACCGGTGAGAAGGGAGTGATGGCCCATAGAGAAATAGACTCTAGGAATCGGATACTTGGTTTCGGCATAGACCCAAGTGAAATCGAAAGGGTTGGGGTCCCTGCGATAATTGACAGTATAGGAAACTGTGAGATCCTAGTGATAGACGAGGTCGGGAAGTTCACTGTTGAAAGCGAGGGTTTCGTCAATTCTGTTAGGTTGGCATTGCAGCACGACCTACCTACTCTGCTGACTCTTCACAAAAAAAGTCGCCACCCTCTATTGCAGGATATCAGGAGGAGGGCCGACGCTCGAATACTGGAGGTGACTCCAGTAAACAGGTCCCTACTTCCATACAAGATTCACAAGTTAATCCAAGAGTTGTGATGCTAACTTAGGTCAAGTTGATTGGAAGTGTCGAATTCGTGAAGCCATGGATTCTCCGGCTTCAAGGATGAGCAGGCTCCTGTCGGGATTCATTCTCTGTCTGTTGGCGGTGACATCCATTGCAGTCGTAGATGGTAGATTCACTGATTTTTCAGAGTTCGGAGTCTTCTCGGTAGTCTGTGCAACCGCTGTCTTAGCATCGGTTCTTCTTGTCTCACTAGCAGCGGGCAGGGGGAAGGAACACGGGAGATGGCCTACAGACTCAATGATCAGTAGAGAAGCCGAAGAGGCTATGATATCTAGGTTAGAGAAAGAGAGGGAGGAGGCCAGCATGCAGGGTCTTAGTTCCAAATGGGCAAGGATGGAGATGGAGCACCTGGAGTCAAAACACAGTGAGGAGTAGGGAGCGAAAACTTGACCCCATGTCCGCTGCACGGGTAGAATGGTAGATGGTATGGGAGAGGTTCCTGAAGAGCTGAAATACACTGAGGAGCATGAGTGGGTTAGAGTTGAAGGAGACGAGGTGAGCATAGGAATAACTGACTTTGCCCAGAATGCCCTAACTGAGGTGGTTTGGGTCGAGCTACCCGAAACTGACATCGAGGTGAGTGCGATGGAGTCTTTTGCGAGTGTCGAATCTGTGAAGTCAGTTAGCGAGATTTATGCCCCTGTCGCCGGTACCGTAACCGAAGTCAACCATTCTCTGGAAGATTCGCCAGAGCAGATAAACGAGGACCCATATGGCTCGGGTTGGATATGCAAAATCAAGGTAGGTCCCGATTTGGATCTGAGTGGGCTTCTGGATGCAGGCAGTTACTCCAAACTTATCGGAGAGTGACCATGGGGTCTACTCGGCCGGTACACATCTACGTTGACGGTTCATGTGGAGAGAATCGTAATGTTACATCAGATACCAAAGCTGGATGGGGGTTCTGTGTAATCTCAGAGGATACCGGGTCTGGAAATGGTAAGGGGAGTCTCTTGACGGAATCATTTGGACATGTCGTCACAAATCCAGAGGATGATGGGTTTTTGGGTGCCGAAGTGGGTTCTAACAACACCGCCGAGCTATCGGCCATCGCCCATGCTCTGAGGTGGGTTATTCTGGAGAAGGAAGTAGGGGCAGCAATAGTGAGGAGTGACTCGACTTATGCTTTGAATATAGCCTCGGGGACTTGGGAGGCGAAGGCAAATCAAGAATTAGCAAGGAGAGTGAGTTCTTTATGGAGGGAAGTATCTGGCCTGATAATGCTGAGTGGTGAGCATGTGCCTGCTCACATCGGTCATAGGTGGAATGAGCGAGCTGATCATCTAGCGTTCAGGGCTATGAAAGGAGACTCCCCGCTACCTCTGCAGTTCTGGAAACCCGGGAAGAGGTAGTTCACTCCTCTTTTAGAGGGCCTATGACGAGGTATACGTATACGGCCTGGAGACTCAGAAGGAGTCCAATTAGAACCAAGATGAGCCCGGTTGGATCAGGAAGGTGAGGTTGCATTGGATTTCCAGCTACCCAGGAAATTGCTAGAAATCCTATGGAGGCATATAGAACTAGTCTGGCGGACTCCTCTGGTTTCTCCCAAAGGTCAATCCAAGGGACTAGTCCCTTTCTCTTGAATGTTCGACGATACCAAGCCACATAGGCTAAGGATGCCCCTATAAGACCGATTACTCCTCTGGAAAAACTGGAGTCGTCCCAAGGTCCGCTCGGTGCGACGCCGAACACTAGGGCATCGAGAATCAACAGCACGGCTGTGACTGCATGCGGCTTCCACTGCGGCTCGCTTTGGCTTACCATGTAATGACCAGGTCGAGCCGCAGTAATGATGTATTGCTCTCATCTGCGAAGCCTGATAATACATGGAAGAAGTTGCGTTCTCCGATATCGTCGAGGCTGCTAAAGCGCTCGAAGGAGTAATCGTGAGGACTCCAGTTGTAAATTCCGCGAAAATTGACGAAATCGCTGGAAGGAAGGTTTTCATGAAGTGTGAGAATGCCCAACACGTCAAGGCGTTCAAATTCCGAGGGGCTTCTAATGCGTTAAGAGTCCTCGGGGACGACGCAGAGGATGGTCTTTGCACTCACAGCAGCGGGAACCATGGACAGGCAGTCGCTTTGGCTGCAAAGCAGAGGGGAGTCCCTGCTTACATCGTGATGCCTAACAACGCTCCCAAGGTTAAGATCAACGGCGTCATTAGCCATGGTGCAGAGGTGATCCTCTGCGAGCCTAACCTGGATGCGAGGATTTCTACTGCGAATTCGGTGCTTGAAAGGACCGGGGCGACCTTCATCCATCCTTTTGACAACCTCAGCGTCATAGCCGGACAGGGAACTGCAGCCAAGGAGATGATTGAGGATTGTGAGACCCTCAACGCCATCTTGTCCCCTATAGGCGGAGGTGGCCTAATGTCTGGGACCTGCATTTCCACTAGAGCTCTGCTTCCGGAAGCCCGTATTTTCGGAGCGGAGCCAGAAGGGGCTGACGATGCTGCTAGGTCTCTGGAGGCCGGGGAGTATATGCCCCAGACAGGTCCCGATACTATCTGTGATGGTCTGTTGACCAGCATGGGCGAGAAGACGTGGCCAATCATCAAGAGCCACGTAGAAGAAATTGTCACCGTCAGTGACAATGCTGTTCTAGAGGCAATGTCGCTGATTCACGAAGAATTCGGGATGATCGTGGAACCCAGCGGGGCCATCTCCCTGGCCGCGGTTCTGAAGGAGGAGTTCCGAGCAAAGGAGGGCATCGGATCGATTGGAATAATCCTGTGTGGTGGCAACGTAGACCCTGAGAATCTCCCCTTCTCCACCTAGAATGTACCCTAATAGATTATATTCGGATGGTGAGTGAGTTATTAATGGCCTTAGTTTTTGAGAGGATAAAATCGACGCCCGGCGAAGCACTGCTTCTTCTGACTGCCCTGGTAACACTGGTTTACTCGTTGAACTTCATGTTCTTCTCGGCGTGTTACACTACTGGAGGGGAATCGAGCATTGGAGTTGGATGCTTCACCTTGCTTGACAATGGTATTACCCCGTTCCAAGGTGCCCAAACTGGTGATCCGGCCTTCGGTGCTGGCGCGCCAGAGTTCGCGTTCAACGGCATCCTGATGTTCGGTATTTTCATGTCGACCATGCTGATTCTCAATGAGGGTGCTCGTGGCATGTGGAAGGTGATGCTCCCCGTTCTAGTCGGACTAGTCGTTGCTAGCGCGGTGATCTGGATTTTCTGGAATGATTCTAGCGAGTCTAGCGAGGCCCCCAAGTTCCTCACTCCTATCGTGACCTTGGCTTATGCCGGCGCGTACATGATGCTTCGTACGGAGGACGAGGTTGACGAGGGCTTGGACTCACTCTCGTTCGGTATCAGCATCAAAGACCCAGTGGCTCTGATGGGTCTGGTAGTAGTAATCGCCACGGGAATGTTCTACGTGTTCAGGCAGATCGCTGACCCGGAATCCGTAATTGACGCGGTCATTCCAGGATCGTGGGAGGATGGTCTACTAGCTCCTACAAAAGTAACTGTAGCCTTCACTGGTGCTCTTCTACTGACTTACGTGCTATGGGCAGTCGTTATCCTGACCCAAGGGGCTAGGGGGATGTGGGTAGTGGCACACCCTGCACTTTTCGCTTTCCTTACCGTGACGATAGCCAAC
The DNA here is from genome assembly GCA_001629255.1 of Marine group II euryarchaeote REDSEA-S42_B7. Taxonomy (GTDB): domain Archaea; phylum Thermoplasmatota; class Poseidoniia; order Poseidoniales; family Thalassarchaeaceae; genus UBA36. The sequence goes on along the minus strand of LURZ01000009.1, from coordinate 61,535 downwards.
TACTTCGGTTTCGTCTTTGGCCCCATTAGACAGTTCTCAGAGCAGAATGAGATGGATGCGATTTCGGGACCAGCGACCATGCTCATATTCCTCCTGGTCTACCTAAGGCTCAGAGACGAGGGCATCGAGGACGGCATGACCTTCCAGGGTGAGCCGCTCGATTCGAGGGGCTTCGATCGTTTCTTCGTGATGGTTGCAATAGTGATATCAGCAGCGTTCATGGTAGTACAGATATCAGGTCTGTGAATAGGTGGAGCACGAGCCGGGATTTGCACCCGGGTCCATGGATCTGCAGTCCATTGCATAGCTGCTCTGCCACTCGTGCTTCATCACGCCGACCGTACTTTCTTTCTTGAAGGCTGTCCGCGTTTCGGCATACCTTCATTGGGTGGGTGCCGGTGTGAAAGGCATGCCTCATGTGTCTTCCCGCTTCGAGGGCCTCGGTGTCGGTTTCGCCCCTTATCTCCAGCCTCCGGGGCCCGAGGTCGTCAGATGGACCGTCGGCGAACCCGGTTTCGAAACTCCATCCCCTATCGTCGATGCTGCGATTAGGGGTCTCGAAGAAGGGAAGACGAAGTACACCAGAGGACCGGGTTCACTAGAACTATGCAATGCCGTTTCCGAATACCTCAGAATCCACCATGACATCGAGGCAGAGGCAGATGATATCGTAGTGACTCCCGGGGCGAAGCAGGCTCTTCTGTACTCATTCTTGATTACAACTATGCCAGGAGACGAAGCTATTCTCCTTTCCCCATCATGGGCATCATACGAACCGATGCTGGAATTCATCGGAGCAGTGCCCGTGCATGTGAACGTGAAAATGGATAGCTTCCACCCTGATTTGGAGGCAATTAGAGAAGCCGTAACTGAGAAGACCAAAATGATCCTCATCAATTCTCCATGCAATCCAACTGGAGCCGTATTCACTCCTGAGGAAATCAGGGAGATTGTGGATATAGCCGTTGAGAACGACTTGTGGATAGTTTCTGACGAGATTTATGGGCGAATGGTCTGGGTTGATTGGCCTCACGTTTCTCCATCGACAATTCCAGGAGGGAAGGAAAGGACCATTGTGGTCAATGGTTGGTCAAAGTCTTGGGCTATGACCGGGATGAGAGTAGGTTTTCTCACTGGTCCAAGCGAGGCGATGAGAGCAGCGGTGAAGAGCCAGGCCAACTCAGCATCCCATATCCCGACATTCATGATGGATGCAGCCAAGGTAGCACTGGAATGCGAGGACTCGGTACAGGAGTTCAACAGTGAGTATAGGAAGAGAAGGAATCTGATGACAAAAGGGCTATCTTCCATCCCAGGAATAAGGGTCCCCGAACCAGAGGGTGCTTTCTACGTATTCGCAGACGTAACAGGGACTGGGATGACCGATATCGAATTCGCAGATGGGGCATTAGAAGCAGGAGTGCAACTAATCCCGGCCTCTTTAATTACAGGAGGCGAGGGTTTTGTCAGGATCTCATATGCTGTTGATGAAGAGGACATTATGGAGGGTTTGAGGAGACTCAAGTCCTGGCTATTGCAAGAGTGAGTTTGAAATCTCGGTGACTTGGCTCGGGACTGTGGACGATATCGAATCTGCGGGTTCCCATGTCCTTCTTGACTATGTCAACTACAGGAGGGGAGAAACTGGAGACGGAGAATGGGTACTATCGGTTCTAAGGGGGTGCGTAAGAGAGTCAGGAGTGAGGGAGGTCCATTCACACGTAGAGATATTCGATGGAGAAGATAGCCCCCCTGGTTTTGCTGCTGTAGTTCTTATCGATGAAAGCCATGTAACGGCACATTGCTACTCAGAGAGGGGAATTCTAGCCGTCGACGTCTTCACATGTGGAGATAGCGATCCCTCTGAGGTAGCAGCCATGATCAATGACGCGCTGGTATCCGAGATTCCCGGCTTGAGGAGAGTTTTCGAGAAGAGAGTCGAACGATTCAGGAGTGATTAGATGGGAATTAGGGACTTCATCGAAACCCACTATTCCCACTTCAATGCCGGTGAGCTGGCGAAATGCATAGATTCCCTTAGGGAGTTCCTAGATGGAGGAGGGAGACTGATGATCACTCTAGCAGGAGCGATGTCCACTGCAGAGGTCGGAAAGAGCCTAGCCCCTGCAATCAGGTCTCAGAAAGTGCATGCAATTTGCTGCACCGGAGCAAATCTGGAAGAGGAGTTGTTTGGCCTCTTCTCTAGATCTGAATACGAGCATGTTCCAAACTGGAGACATCAGAGCAAGGAAGAGGATGCTGAGCTTCACCAAAGAGGAATGAATCGTGTTACTGACGTAGCAATCCCGGAAAGTACGTTCACCAAGGTGGGGGAATCATTGATGTCACTGTGGGAGGAATCCGAGGCCGTGGGGGACAGTCGCTTCCCGCACGAATACGTATACGACCTCCTACTTCACGGAGACCTCGATGTCTTCTCGGCACCTGATGATTCGTGGTTAGTAGCGGCTGCTGATGCTAATCTTCCTATTTTCACCCCTGGCTGGGAGGACTCAACACTCGGGAACCTGCTTTCTGCTAAGGTCATAGACTGCACGCTCAAGAGCAATGCGATTGTGAGAGGTGGATTAGACGCGATGCAATCTCTTGCGGATTGGTATCGAGAGGACGACTCTCCCACGGGTATGCTACAAGTTGGAGGCGGAATTTCAGGAGATTTCGCGATCTCAGTCGTACCTATGCTTAGGCAGGACGCGGGAGTGGAGGTTCCACTTTGGGCATGGTTTGCTCAAATCTCTGAGTCCAGTCCTTCATACGGCGGCTATTCTGGAGCTCCTCCAACTGAGAAGATTAGCTGGGGCAAATTGGGAGTCGAGACTCCTCAGTTCGTAATCGAGTCAGATGCAAGCATCGTACTTCCCCTGATCCTTTGCTCATTGGAATAGTTGAGAGTAGTTCCCAACCTCCTCTGATATTCGAATCAGTTGGTTGTACTTCGATGTCCTGTCTGACCTAGCCGGTGCCCCCGTCTTGATCTGCATTGAGTTTGTGCCAACGGCCAAATCGGAAATTATGTCGTCAGAAGTCTCTCCTGACCTATGACTGATTATAGTCCCAAAACCAGCCTCTCTTGACTTGCGAATCACTTCCATAGTCTCAGTGAAGGTCCCAATCTGGTTCAATTTGATTAGTATAGCATTTGAGGCCTGAATAGAGATTCCCTTCTCGAGCCTCTTAGGATTAGTCACATACAGGTCATCACCGACTATCTGTACCCTGTGTCCTTCTCTGGAGGTGAATTCCTTCCAAGAGTCCCAATCGTCCTCTCCGAATGGATCCTCGATTGACACGATCGGATACTCATCCAACCAATCTGAGTATTTTCTACCGAGGTTTGCTCCAGATATTAGTTCCCCATCAATTAGGTAGTTTGAGCCATCGAAGAATTCCTGTGCTGCTACGTCTAAGGCTATGGAGACCTCTTTCCCCGGAGCGTATCCTGCTACCTCTATTGCCTCTCTGACCAAACGCAGTCCTTCTTCGTTCCTGGAAAGGTTCGGGGCGAAGCCACCTTCGTCCCCGACTCCACCAAGCAGTCCCTCTTGCTTTAAGTTGGTCTTGAGGGAATGGTAAATCTCGACTCCAGCTCTTAGAGCCTCCGAGAAGGATTGGAAACCATGCGGGACGACCATGAATTCCTGGACATCGACATTCGATTCGGCGTGTGCTCCGCCGTTTAGAATATTCATCATCGGAACTGGGAGGCTGATCTCGTCTCCGTGACAGATATGCTTCCAAAGTTCTCCGTCTGAAGAAGCCCTCAAGCAGGCCAGTGAGGCTCCCAATATGGCATTGGCCCCCAAGGAACCTTTGTTCTCAGAGCCGTCCAATTTTATCAGGAGAGAGTCAATACTTTCCTGTTCAGAAGGATTCATTCCGACAAGTGCCTCTCTGATTGGACCGTTGACATTGTCAACCGCCTCTTGAACCCCCTTGCCCATCCATTGTGTCCCGCCATCTCTCAATTCTACTGCTTCGTGGGTTCCAGTGCTTGCTCCTGAAGGAACCGCTGCCCTACCCTTCAATACACCGTCGACATAGCAGTCGACTTCAACGGTTGGATTCCCTCTTGAATCGATGATGGCCCTAGCGAAGATGTCGCTGATAGCGGCACCCATTAACTCTCCCACGAGACCCTGACTTCTCAAGGTAGCGATTCGAATCGCTATCTGTTAAGCCAACTGAGCCACCGAGAAACCTTACTCTGCATCTCTGGGACTTCCAGCTCTGACCTGCATGAGCATTCCCAGCAGAGTTGCTCCTCATTAGGTGAAATAGAGAATAGTTCGGCTCTAATTAGTACCCCATCTGCATCATTAGATTTGGAACGGTTATCGTCTACGAAGCAGTGCAATAGGTGCTTAGGGTAATGGTGGATCCTACCAGACTTGGGGCAGCATAACATAGCGCTCCTTGGGAGGAAGATGAGCGAGGAACCAGTAGTTGGGTCAAGTTCGTGGCCCTCGATCTTGGTTCCATCCAACAGGGATGCCACGTCAATATGATGCCACTGAGACTCTGAATGGGGGATATCTAGTTCAGACACGTCATCAAGATACTCCTGAATCCTGAGTTGGGAGACTGCTTCCTCCTTACCCATGACAAAACAGAGTAGGCCGTCCCATTTCAATACAACCAATTTTATCGACTTAAACAATGACTAGAAAAGTGTGTTTTTATGAAAAAAAATGTTCCATAACACCAAGAAATAACCATAAGTTGCATGTTTTTCGGAAAAGAGCATGAGTAATGTTGATTCACTAGACAGATCTATTCTATCCTTCCTCAGAGAGTCTGCAAGGGCGCCCTACGTAGAGATAGCCAAAGGAGTCGGAGTCACAGAGAGGACTGTCCGAACTAGGATCAAAAGGCTTGAGGATGAGGGGGTAATCAGAGGATATACGGTTAGAGAGTCCGGAATAGGGCTCACTGCGCTGATTCGTCTCAAAGTTGGTTCGGGTACCGAGATTGGTTCTCTGGCTGGTGAGTTCTCGGGATGGGCTGGCGTGGAGTGCGTATACGAAATAAGTGGCGACGCAGATCTAGTTGCGGTGGTTCACGTTGACGATACCGTGGCTCTGAGGGACATGCTGGACAGAATGTGGTTAGCAGCACCCGGAGACATCAGTTCGACTCAGACCGAACTAGTCTTAGAGCAGTACTAGAGTAGGAATATTGTCTATTCGGGTTTGCAGAGAAGATATCTGAAATACTGAATTCTCCGTGCCTTTAGTGCCTCGTAAACAGGAGTGCCGGGCACTCCTCCGAAGGTCTCGAAGCTTTTCCTGAGAGAAGGCGGAGCACTTTGGCGTATCATCTCCCTCCTGCCCTCATCGATAATATCCAATGCGTCAACTACGTTTTCAGTGACGTCTGTCCATGAATCAATGGTAAATCCGGAGTGGACGAAACTCTCATGCATTTTCTCCATGGTCTTCTTATCCCTCATATCGGTCCAGCAGAACTTTCCACCTGGCCTCAGGACCCTGAATACCTCAGAGATGAAGGCTGTAATATCAGCATAGCAATGGGATGATTCGACATTGTACACGATATCAAACGATTGATCTGGTAATGTAAGTCGCTGAGCGTTTCCAACCCTGAATTCTAAATTATCCTGGTCTGAAAACCACCCTTGAGAGAGTCGTATCGCCTCATCTGAATAGTCGACGGCAAGAAGGGATTTTGGGTTGTATTTCCTTGATATCCAACTCGCTCCTCCTCCCCTTCCAGACCCTACTTCGAGGACTTCCTTTCCCTCAATCTCGACATCCCTAATGTTCATGTTGTAAAGTTGGATGAATAGCCTGTCTCCCTCGTCCTCTGGCGATAAATCGAGTTCATCTCCATCGGTGAATCCATAGTTCATGAATCTGAAATTGGAGTCTTTCTGCGATCTTGCCATCCTCTGGTATAGTCCCCTCCACATTCTCATCCTAATCCCGGAAGGAGCCAGTAGCATTACAGAGTAGAATATCCTCGCAGGGATGCCAGTTGACAAATTAGCACCTATTCCTTCCACTTTACTGAGCAACCGATGCTCTCTGTCCTGGAAATAGACACATTCTTGCCAGAGATAAGTTCGTTTATTGCGTCGTCTAGTTCGGAAGTGGTAGCGTGTGACGGATCTCTGGGAGAGTCGTCCAGGCGACCCCTGTAAACTACGATTGATTCCTTATTCAGGAGGTAGAACTCTGGGGTCCTCTCAGCGCTGTAGGCAATTGCAACCTCCTGTGTTGAGTCGTGGAGATATGGGTATGACATACCCTTGTTAGCTCTCTTTACCATGTTCTCCCACGAATCCGATTCATACTTGACTGGGTCATTTGAGTTGATTCCAACGAATCCCAGACCCTTGCTTCTGGCTACATTAGCTGCGTCCTCTATTCTGGGCTCTGACCCCACTACATACGGGCAGTGATTGCAAGTGAAGAAGACCACAGCGCCGTTCTCTCCCATGGCATCACTGAGTGTGATGGTATGGCCGCCTGAGTTTTCGTTGGCGTTTGGAAGTTCGAAATTAGGGGCCGATTCTCCCGGTTCAAGTTTCTTCAAGGAATGCATATCCTAGCGTCAAGGTAGCACATTGTTCAATCCTTTGGAACGAGGGCCTCCCTCTTGGTATTGATTTGCTCTCGGCACTCTTCCAATCTCCTCCTTGCCAGTCTGTTCTGAGAGTCAACATCGAGGACCTTCCGCCAAGCTGTAGCGGCTTTCTCCACATCTTTACCTTCATGGAGAATTGCAGCGATACGGAGTCTCGCGTCCAGGTGCTGTGGGTCGGTCCTGACTGCAGCCTCAAAATCAGAAATTGCCTTTTCGGATCTTCCGAAGTCAAGGTAAAGAAGTCCTCTTTGATACCAAGCTTCCGAGAGTTTGGGATTCTCCTCTATAGCTTTGTTTAGAGGTTTCTCCGCCTGTTCTGACCTGCCCATTGCTATCATACATGTACCCAAGTGGACCAGTCCCATCGAATGGTTATGACTTAATTTTAGGAGCTCTCTTAACTCGAATTCAGCATTTTCCCAATCGCCCTGATTCATCAGTATCTCCGACTTCCTCAAGCGACCAAGTTCATGGTTGGGTCGCTCCTCCACCAATTGGGTGGCATCATCTAATGCCATTGCCAGATCGTCACAGAGAAGGGCCGCTGATGATCTGTTTAGTCTGGCCCTGGCATGTTTTGGGTCGAAACTTAGAGTATCGGAGAATAGCTTGATCGCCTCCCTGAAACGACCGTGCTTAGCTGCGATGATGCCCCGGATGAACGGTACGGTTTGATTGTCCTTCAGAGTAGTTGTTGCCTCCAATGTAAGTGCGTTTGCCTGCTCCAAGTCTCCAATCTCCAAGAATAACTGTGCCTCCTCCAGCGAAATCGAAGGGTGTTCTGGAATCAGCCTCCGTGCCCTCACCAGAGCAACTTCTGCCTCATCGAAGGCTCCTTGGTATCTAAGTGCTCTAGCCCTCCCAAGCCAGGCTAAACCTGACTCCCTATCAATCTCAATCGCCCTATCGAAAGAGACGAGTGCGTCAATCACTGGAATCTGATCGACTTTGCCGGTCTCATCACGATGATGGTCTGCGTCAACTAGACAGAGCCTTCCTTTCATGATATGCAATGTAGACGAGCTCCAGGCTTCCTCTGGTGCTTCTTCCAGAGTTTGGCGAGCGGAGTCCGGTGATCCGCTGCTTAACCAGAGTTGACTCAATCTACCTCTGGCCTCAGAGTCTCCTGGAGAGTTATGGAGATGTTCCTCTAGAACCTCTATTGAGGCATCTGTCCTACCGTCATTTTCGAGTATCTCGGACTCTAAAATAACAGTATATTCTCCTAAAGCATTGGCCCTTCTCAGGGATTTTATTGCGTCTTTCAAAGGGCCAGCCTCAGCAGCAACCAATCTGGCCTTGAGTATCCATGCCTGGCCAAAATTTTGATCCCTCTTGATTGCCGACTCTACCGACTCCAGTGCAGATCTGAACTCTCCAAGAATCAGTTGCTTGGTCGCCTTTTCGATCAAAGTAGATGCGGTTTCTGAAGAATAATTGCCCCCGTCATCTGACTCCTTCGCTCTCTGGGATATTTGAGAAAGATCACTATCTGATGCTGATAGAGATGTCGAGGCGCCCAAGCCCTCTAGCCTCTTCGTGTTTCTACCATATCGTTCGTCTTCAGTACCGTCCAACAAAACGAGTTGCTCATTTAGTAGGTTGATATCATCTGGAGCAATCGCAAGCAGCCTCTCTAGTGTCCTATCAAGAGAGTCGAGATCCCCGCTTTTCCTCTGGATGTCAGACAGCGAGCGGAGAACTGTTTCGTCCTCTGGATCTAAGTCGTTAGCTCTGTGGTAGCAGTCTGCGGCCCAATCAAACCTTTCGATGGAGTGGAAAAGCTCACCCAATCTCCGATGCTCATTGGCAGACAGTTCAACATCCTCAGCCTTCATCTCAGCCTCTGTGAGGATGGCAGCTAGTCTCTTAGAGAGCGGTTTAAGTCCCTGGATTATTATCCTCTCTTCTTCAGGGTCGCCTTCTTCGTAATGCTCTAGCAAAGACCTGGCTGCATGGCTCGCTATTGCGCATGACTCGCTATTACTGACTGGTATGCCTTGATTGAACAGTAACGACTCTGCTGCCTCTAGCGACTTGTGTACTCCCAGTAGATCATGGACTTCAGGAGCGTCGGAAAGAATGGTGTCGACGCCCCTGGAAAGAAGATCTAGCTTCTCCGAGGTTTGTACCAGATTGCCTTTCATCGAACCGATCTTAGATGCAAGCTTCTGTCTCTGTCTAAGTACAGACTTGTGCTTTATCCACAAAACAAATAGAGTGATCGACAGTATCCCGTAGAGAGTCATGACGACCATGGTGGTCTCTTGCATCGCTCCCAGCGGGCATGAGAGACTTTTGATGGCTTCTGCTATGAACGCCCCTCAGATGGCCATTAACCCTGGGCCAAACATCAGCCATACAAGTGTTAGTTGTATCTCATTCCAAATCTCTTATCGAGTAGGCCTGAACTCCAAGTTTCAAAGATTGAGGGCCCACTGTCTTACCTACGACATTGTTTATCCCAGCGCCCGAGGCTAGCTCATGAATCCGATCTGTCACCTTGCCAGAGAAGACTAGTCCTTGGGCTCCTTCGGTTTCGCCGAGAGCAGCCTCTAGGTCCTTCGCACTTACAGGCTCAGAGCCACTTCCATCGGCCTGGACAATTACTGTGTAGTTTCTCTTGAGTCCGTCCATCATCGGTGCCCATCCCTTGATCTCATCTGATGCTTCCATAGTCGGTTTTCCTTTTCCGACCGATGCGTCGTCGTCCTTCTGGATTTCTGTCTGAATCCTTGCGACGGCCTTGGATGCCGGTTCTTTCTGTCCTAGGCACTTGGTCACGACCTTGCCCTCCAGATGCTCTACTTCCCTACTTTGCGGCGCAAATGCTACATGAGTCAGTGACTTTCCTAGTGTACCGCTGATCTCCATTAGCAGAAGTTTGCCACCTCGATCTCCATCCAGGAAAGCGGTAACTGTCTTCTTCTTGGATGCCAATTCCGCCAGTTCCGGCTTGATTCCGGAACCCATAGTCGCGATAGCATTGTTAATTCCGTATTTCAGTAGGTTTCGGACATCATTTCTACCTTCAACTATAATGATGGCGTCCGAGTTCTTCACATTCGGACCGGCAGTCATCTCTTGGTAGTCTGTCTCTGTATCGAGTGTCAACACTGCTCTGACCTCATCGAGGATGTTCTTTGACTCCCCGGATGCAGAGTTCACAATGTTCAGGAGAAGCTGCTTTGCTCTGTCGATGACGTGGTCTCTCTTAGCAGACCTAACATTCTCTATCTCCTTTACCTTGATTACGGCCTTGCATGGCCCTATCCTATCGATAGTCTCAAGCGCAGCACCGATTACTGCAGTGCTAACCTGATCTATCGAGGAAGAGACTTCTAGAGTTCCCTGGACACGTCCCTTGTGGTTGTTTAAACTCACATCCACGTGTCCGATTCTCCCGGTCTGCTGGAGTTTCCTTAGCTGCAGCCCTTCTCCTAGGAGTCCCTCGGTCTGGCCGAAAATAGCACCTACGACGTCTTTGCGCGCTACGGTACCGTCTACTCTAATTGTTGCATGTATTACGTATTTTCCTTCATTTGCCATATTTTTCAAATCCTTTGCTTCTCGGCCCCAAACCGGGGCCTTGCCCCCTATTTTGCCAGTTTGGCATGGGGGTTCGGATGGGCGCAAGGCGCCCGCGAGTGGGCTGATAAGCAGTACATCCGGCGATAGAGGTATTCATGAATCCTCCTGTTTATCATGGGTTCTTTTCTGAGACAGTATACCCAGTGGTTAAGTCTAGTATGTATATCGGAGTTCGTGGTGGAAGAGTCCTGGCTCGAGGATGATCGGTCTCAAGTGTTCATGAACGCATCTATACTGGCTCTTAGAGATGGCCAGCTTTCTAATGGAGAGAAGAGAATCTTGGTGAAGCTAGCACACGCCTTGAGGCTCCAGGAGGACGAGCCCAAGCGGATTTACGATGCTATTCTATCTGGAGAGACGGACATGACCAGTGGAGATAGGTTAGGGCATAGCGAGAAGATACTAGTATACGGCCAAGTGCTGGAAGCAATGCTGATCCACACAGATCGTTCAGAAGAGGTGATTGCTCAAATTGCATATCTTAGAAAAATGTTCGCTATTGAGGAGTCCGAGCACAGGGCTATTGCAAGAAGTCTGGATCGGCAGTTAGAGGAAATAGTCCATCGGTCCTTCATAGACGAGTATCGAGTCCGTCTGAACGAGACTGGAGATGCGCTAAGACAGATCTCTTCACAGCTACTGGAGCGAGTTGTTCGTCGATAGCGTCAAATTGCCAATAAGGAATCAGTAGTTGAAATGAGTGGAGTATTGGTACTTGATGAGTTCCTTGAGAGCCAACCGAAGAGAGTACACAAATCACACAGGAAGTTAGCTAGAGTAGTTCGTGAGGCATACCCGATAGGGGTGCCAGCATTGATCATGAAATCAAGTACAGATAGACTAGGAGCGTCTGCCGGGTACTCTTTCCACCTTGGAACACCGGATGACATCCTCAGAAGAATTGCTTCCTGGCTGATTACATATGCTGAGGGCAATCAGGACGTGCTATGGAGACTGATACGAGAGCTGTGGTCCAGGCACGGAAGAGAGGATGTTGCTCTCTCTGCACTGCTTCTAGCGAATTTGGACCACCAGGCAGCTGGTACTGACCCATGGGATATACTGTCTTCATTGATTAATACCAAGGAGCCTGCAGATGCGCTCCTGCTGAGTATAGAGGAGGTACTTAGAGCAGGTCATGGAGGGCCAAGTAATATGCAGTATAGATCATGGTGCTCTGGTAGGATGGTACAGACTCATCTAGCGCTTATATCAGCGTTCGCTAGCCTAAACTCGGGTCTAGACATCCCTCCGGAAGTTATTGCACTACTCCTTGATGTAGATGTCCCAGACGGCGATACTCTTCTTGGCCGTATCAGAGACAGGTTTTCGGAACTCTAACCATAGTACTAATTCGTCCTTAGCCTTCGTGATTGCCATGGTCGAGCGCCTACTGCCATCGGATGACCCCGTAGCAGAGGAAGTTCTAGAGTGGACAATCAAGAGAGATGCCCAAGATATTGCCCAGTTAATGGAGTGGCTAATAGGAACCACTGCAAGGAAGGATCGAGAGATGCTCATAAACCGTGCATTGGATTTAATGGAAGAGATTGATCATGCATTAAAGCGGCTTGACGAGCTAAGGTGAGCTTATGCAGTCTCTATTGCTTGCAGGGGGAAAGTCCTCTAGGATGGGGATAGATAAGGCGATGATTGAGGTAGACGGCCGTTCAATGATTTCGAGAGTAGTCAAGGCACTGACTCTTGCAGGATTGGAGCCAATCAGAATCGCTGTGGCTAATCCTGAAGACATCGAGAAATATGGAAGCGTAGTAGGCCCGGACGCAGATGTAGAATGGGTTTTGGATGCCAGAACTCATGCTGGTCCGATTGATGCTATTGAGGAGGCGCTTCTAGACTCTGGATGCGGTGAAATCCTACAGCTAGCGGCAGTAGACTACCCCTGGGTGACAGAGGAGTTGTTCATCTCTCTGCAGGAGGGTTTGGATGATGATAATGCCCTAATCATGCCCCATGATGGAGAGGTGTCCCACCCTCTCCTAGCATTGATTCGGAGCGAGGACGTTTTACGAATCTTACATTCTGACAGGAGGTCCCTCAGAGCGCAGTTCGCAGATGTCAAGCATTCGATACTAATTGAAAGGCCTGAAATCCTTCGGAATGTGAACTCACCCGAGGACCTCTAGTGAAACCCCCCCATTGCAGAGAAGATCGATAATCTCGGGATATAGAGTATGCTCGACCTTCCTAACTCTTTTCTGGAGTGACTCCTCATCGTCGTCAGGGAGAATGGGAACTTCTCTTTGAGCGAGAATGGGGCCTGAATCAACGCCCTCATCAACCAGATGTACGGTACACCCCGTGGTTTTCACACCTGCAGCCAGTGCGTCTCGGTGAGCATGCGCCCCAGGGAAATCTGGAAGTAGAGAGGGATGAATATTCAGCAGCCTTCCCTTCCATATTGCTACGAAAGATGGTGTCAGGATTCTCATATACCCACTGAGAACAACTAGTTCAACACCGGAAGATTTGAGTTGTCGTAGAATCATACTCTCATGGGCTAGACGACGCTCGGTGCTCTGCAGTCCCAGCGGAAGTGGGATTCCCATCGTGGCGATTCCTGCACTCCTTCCATGCTCTAGTCCTCCGGCATTTTCACTATCTGCAATTACCAAAACCGTCCGATGACTCCTAGGCTTGGAAGATTGGAACGACAATATGGAAGACAGTCCCGATCCGCCTCCTGAAATCAGAACGGCCAACCTCAGAGGCTCTTCGATAGAAGCGGCTCTAGGTAGAACGAATGGTGCTCCCATGCCTTTCTGGTGAGGAGTTTCCGCTTGAGTCTTCGGATTACTCAAACTTAAACGAAGGCGGGGCTACCAGTGGATGTAGTTCATGGAAAGAACAGCCACCATTGACGAGATTGTTGAGAGATATTGCGTATCCAGCAATCCCTTTCTGAGTCGTTTATACCTGGGGTTAGGATTTATGTTCATAGGTTTCGCTATAATCGGCCTTTGGGTTCCAGGATGGCCTACGGTTTCTTGGGCTGTACCAGCGGCCTTCCTCTTCTCATACTCCAGCGAGAGAATGTTCAGGTGGACTCTTACGAATCGGTTCTTCGGCTCTGCGATGTTCGATTACTATGCAACTGGAAAGACGGTGCCGAGTCATGCAAAAGTGGCGATCATTGTGCTTATTGGGTTGATGTCTGCAGCTTCGGCGACCCTCGTCTGGAAGGTTTCTACACTTGGCGATGGAGAAATTTTCGAGCCATCCTCATGGAATGGTGCAGATCCGGGATATGGAGCTGTGACCATTATCCTAGTCGGGCTTTACGGTATGTATTACGTGGCAACTAGAGTTAGAATCAGAGAAATAGGCTGACTCAAACTCTTTTTGCAGATGACCAATCCGATGATGTTGAGAAACATGGACTTTGATACAATCTCAGTAAGAGGCAAGAGCAAGCCAGACCCGACAACGGGTGCGATAGTACCCCCGATATACCAGACTGCGACCTATGTATTGGAGGAGATAGGGGTCGACAAGGGGTTCGACTACACTCGCTCATCCAATCCCACTAGGCAGGATCTGGAGGAGCACTTGGCCGCTTTGGAGGGAGGCAAGTATGGGATTGCTTTCTCCAGTGGAATGGCAAGTGCGGATAGTTGTATGAAGCTTCTAAGACAGGGCGATCACGTTGTCTGCTGCGATGACGTATACGGCGGGACTGCCAGACTTTTCAACAACCTGATGACGAACTACGGTGTCGAATTCACCTATGTCGACTCACAAGTGGCGGAGAATGTCCAGAAGGCTATACGTCCAGAGACGAAGATGGTGTGGGTAGAAACTCCAACAAATCCACTTTTGAAGGTGACAGATCTAGAGGCTGTAGGGAAGATCGCGAGGAGTAATGACCTGCTTTACGTTGTGGACACCACTTTCGCGACCCCGGTTTTCCTCAGGCCTCTGGAGTATGGGGCTGATCTGGTGCTTCACAGTACCACGAAGTATCTGAGTGGACATAACCAGATTATCGGGGGTGCAATAATTACCGATAGAGACGATTTATATGATCAGTTGAAGTATATCCAGAAGAGCGTTGGAGCTGTCCCTAGCCCGTTCGATTGCTGGTTGGTGATTATGGGTCTGAAGACCCTTCATCTGAGGATGCAGAGACATTGGGATAATGCGGAGAAGATAGCGTCCTACTTAGAGGAACATCCGAAGGTATCCAAGGTGGTTTATCCTGGATTGGAATCGCATCCTATGCACCACGTTGCCAAAAGTCAGATGAAAGGGTACAGTGGGATGATCTCTTTCGAGTTGGAGGGAGGATTGGAGGCTGGTAAGAAATTAATGAATTCGGTCGAGTTGTGCCTCCTTGCCGAGAGCTTAGGTGCTGTAGAGACTATGATCACCCATCCTGCAACTATGACTCATGCAGAAGTTCCTAAAGAGGAGCGTTTGGCTAGAGGGTTTGAAGACGGCCTGGTCAGGCTCTCTGTGGGAATCGAAGACCCAAATGACCTGATTGCTGATTTGGAGAAGGCCTTCGAAAAGGTGTGATTATTCCCACTCGTCTGGCTCCCAACCGTTCTCTCTAAGCCAGTCGTCGTTATAGAACTTCGAAAGATATGGATTACCGGCATCTGGGAGAACTGCGACCACCATGGCTTCCTCACCATTTTCCTCTGCCTCATTGGCAATATCGATAGCCACCTTGATCGAGCCCCCACATGAGCCTCCGCAGAACATCCCCTCCCTCCTTGCAAGGGCTCTCGCCCATTGGAAGCACTCTCCGTCATCGACCTGACGAATCTCGTCAATTACAGAGAAATCGGTTGCAGATGGGATAAAATCCTCTCCGAATCCTTCGACCTTGTACGTGTCTGGCTGCCCCATGGTCCCCTCTTCGAACCATTGTTTGAGAATAGAGCCAACTGCGTCGACCCCAACGATCTTTGGTGGTTCTGATCCATTTGACTCGGCCATCTCCTTCAATGACTTGGAGGTGCCAGAAATCGTCCCACCAGTTCCCATAGTGGCTACGAAGTGGGTTATCTTTCCCTGAGTCTGCTCCCAAATCTCCGGTCCTGTTGAGAGGTAGTGAGTCAATGGATTCGCCTTGTGCGAGTATTGGTCGGGATACCAGGCTCCAGGTATCTCTCTTGCCAGTCGAGCAGCTACTTCGTAGTACGAACGGGGATCCTCCTTCTCTACTGCGGTCGGACAGACGTGAACCTCAGCTCCCATAGCCCGTAGGAGGTCTATCTTCTCCTTACTCATTTTATCTGCCATGGTGAAGATGCAGCGATAACCCCGCTGTGCAGCAACCATTGCTAGCCCTATTCCAGTGTTTCCAGATGTTCCCTCTACAATTGTCCCTCCTGGTTTCAGTAGTCCTTTCTCCTCAGCATCTAGAACCATCTGCAAACCGATTCTATCCTTTATCGATCCTCCCGGGTTACATCTCTCAAGCTTGACCCAGACGGAAGATTTTCTCAGTTCCTCCGTAATTCTATTCAATCGAATGAGGGGCGTATTGCCTATGGCCGATACCAAGTCTTCATAGGTATTAGAACGTGGTTGGGACGGGTTGGACACAGTGGTGCATCGAACCCCGCTGTATGATGGTTTTCACTCAGAGTTTCTTGATGATTTGTAGTAGTTCCATCCAGCAAAAGGTAGGCTCCAGAAGAGGCCGCCCAAGGCGGCGAATGGGATGAGCAATAGCCAATATGAATACTCGTCAAGTGATGGGCCCCCAAAAGTTGCACCGAATACAGGAAAAACGAACGTTCCAAAAGAGGTTGGAACGAGGTGATATAGACTAAGTCTCACATTGAGTTTTTCCTCCCATATTTTCTGAGTTAGAATTGGGGGCAATAGGGCTATACAAAGAAAGCCGATTGCCGCACTGCCGCATGACTCGAATATCATATCACCTAAAGAAAGAAGTAGAAGCATCAAGATAGCAATCATTCCGCCGGATACCGCTCCGCTGGAGAGGATTTGCTTCCAATTCAGGTACTCACCTAATGCCTAAAAAGGCGGATTCCTGTAAATATCATTGCCATATCATGCTGGTTAGCGGCCTCAATTACTTCATCGTCACGAATTGAGCCTCCTGGTTGCACAATACTGGTAATCCCGATTTCATTTGATGTGTCTATCCCATCGCGGAAGGGAAAGAAGGCATCGGATATCATCATGGCTCCCTTTGCTCTTTCACCCGCCCTCCTTGCCGCTATTCGGACTGACTCCACCCGACTAGTCTGCCCGGGACCGACTCCCACGGTAGAGTAACCATTCTCTGTCTTAACTACTAGAATAATCGCATTAGACTGGACTTCGGCAATCACGGAGGTACCGAACCTAGCCAGATTTAGCTCGTCCCCGTCAAGCATCTTTTCGGTAACATGGCTTACATTTTCCCAATCGATGTTAGGAATGCCTTGGATTTGAGATAGCCAACCTCCCTGTACTTGTCGAATCTTCGGTTCATCTGTAAGTTCGCCTAATGGATCAAGAGTCAGAATTCTCCTATTCTTGCTCTCAGAGAGAATCTCCAAGGCATCCGATTCGTAACCCGGTGCAATCATACATTCAAAGAAGTGATTTCCGATTGACTCGGCGGTTTCTCTCTCAACCACCTGATCGAATGCGATCACGCATCCGAATGCGCTCTCTGGGTCGCTGGCCAGAGAGTTTTCCCAGGCAGAAACCTGATTCTCGGAGATAGAGGCCCCACAGGGATTTGTGTGCTTGATGACTACACAAGAGTGAGTACCGAAATCGCAAGTCTGCGAAATAGACCTGACTAGCCTCAGCGCGGCGTCGAGATCCAAGTAGTTGTTGTATGAGAGGGGTTTGCCACCATGTTGAACTGCTCTTGAGAGCCCTCTTGGCGCCCCAGGAGATGGGAAGAAAGAAGCCGGTTGGTGAGGATTCTCCCCATACCTTAGTTCTACACCCTGATCTGAGGTCGTCAGAATTCTATTTGGTATCGTACTTTCTGTGAATCTTCCCCACAACTCGTTAGAAACCGCAGAGTCGTAAGCTGCGGTAGATTGGAATGCAGATATTGCCAAGTCCCTCCTCAACCCCAAATCGACCCCAGAGGGGTTCCCTTCGGTTTTCGAAAGCGCTTCCAGTACCGATCTATGCTGATCTGGGTGTGTGATTACAATGACGTCTGAATGGTTCTTTGCCGCCGATCTCACCATCGCCGGTCCACCAATATCAATCATCTCAATCAGTTCTTGTTCGCTTGCCGGGGGGTCTCGCGCGGCGGTTTCTTCGAAAGGATACAGGTTTACGCATACCATTTCTATTGACCCATATCCCATTTCCACCAGTTTTTCCATATCCTGTTTCGAATCGCGTCTGGCAAGTATCCCTCCGTGGACCGCGGGGTGTAGGGTCTTGACCCTGCCATCGAATATCTCAGGGTGACCGGTAGCTTCGGATACATCCATTACTTCGATTCCCGAATCTCTGAGTCTGGTTGCGGTTCCACCCGTCGATAGGATTGCCCAGCCCATGGATTGTAATGATGCAGCCAGTTCTTCGATTCCGGTTTTGTCCCAGACGCTGATCAGCGCTGTGGGTCGCTCCATGGGAACCCGTGTGTGAAGGAGGCTTGAAGGTTCGTGGTCGCTATTCGCCCCTAGCTGAAATGACCTGATCTATTCGTAGCATCCCCATTGCCGTCTCGGTGGCCGATTGCAAGGAGTTCTCAATTACTGACCTAGGGTGCCAAACCCTTTCCACTACCCATTTCTTTCCGTCCTCGGAAATTCCAACGGGAGGCTCCTCCAATGATGTAGATCTTAGTTCCAGAATACGGTCCAGCGGCTCCCCTCCAGCGTTCTCAACAAGTGTGGAGGGAATCGTCTCCATGGCTCTAGAAAACGCCTCCATTGCAAGTCTCTCCCTCCCTGACTGTTTCTCTGAAGCCAATCTAACTGCATGAGCTATTCTGCTGTGGATAGATCCTGCGCCCGGAAGGACGTAGTCATTCAGTGCTAAGGAAGTAGATCTGAGCGAGTCGTGTATTCCTCTGATTACCTCCTCTGTACCTGTCTCACCTGCACCTCCTATCTCTATAGTCACAACTGATGGGTTTGGGCATCCCTCAATCCGAATCACGTCTTCTACCTCATTAGTGGCTGGCTTCCTCTCCCATGACGCGCTACCGCACTGCCCCAGGTCAGACTCCTCTATATCTAGCGGGCTTTCTACTATCCTAGCTCCCGTTGCACCAGAAGCGTTTCTCAATTCAGAAGAGTCCAGTCCTTCCACGACTAGAACAGATTTCTGGCAGAGCATATGAAGGACGTCCTTGTCGATCTCACCGGAGCAAAGAACTACCCTTGCACCAGATTCGAGGATACTTCTGGAAATTTCCTCCTTCCGGTACTTCTCGGCTTCGATGAAAGATTCCAAGTCGTCAGCACTCGTGATTTTCATTTCTGCATCTCTGGACATTTCTCTAATCTTCAGTTCTCCGTTTAGACATACCACCTTCGCATCTCGTAAGTCGTTGGGTAGGTTGTCCATCAGTACTCGTCTACGGAGGATAATCCCGTTTACCAATCGAGAGTCCCTGATGCTCCCAGTTCCGCTCTTGAACATGGAAACGTGTTGGGCGGATGCCTCTCCCCTGTTGTCTAACACTGTGCTGAGAGCCTTGACAATTAGAGGTGGGAAGAACCCGAGGGCGGTGTCTGCAACTTTACCACTGAGAGACGTCTTGGCCACTTCCAATAGCTTCTTGTCATCGCATTTTCTCAGGTCTGACTCTATCTGTAATCTAGCGGTCTGGAGTGATAATTCGTATCCATCGACCAGGGTTAGAGGGTGGAGGCCCTTCCTGAATAGGTTATTCGCCTCGATTAGCAGTGAACCGCAGAGTAGCATCGTGGTTGTTACCCCGTCACCGCAGTCCTCCTCTTGCGACTCTGCCATCGAGACCATCATCTTGGCAGCAGGGTGCCTTACCAGAAGCTCAGCCACTATCTTCGCTCCGTCGTTGGTGACTGCTGTGGTACCGTCCGTCTTGTAGAGCATCTTATCTAGACCTCTGGGTCCGAATGTTGGCTTCAGAAGATCAGAGAATACTCTCGCTGCGACGATGAGTTTCTCTTGGACCTCTGTACTGCTGGTGACCTTGGTGCTTCGTGAGGTGATTGCGACCTTGGGTCCATCTGAGTCCCCTCCCATGAGGGTTTCCGGCACGAAGGGCTGACATGAATGCTTTGAGGAGGCAAAACGCACCAATTGTTGGTAAAAGATACGAATGTCTATGATAGTTAAAACTCAGGAATTATTGTGAAAATACGACGTAAGGCTGTCATATTCGTTTCCTCTATGATGCTGATCTGCTGCTTTTCGACCATTGGTTCAGCTCAAATTCTACCCGAGGCTGATGTGGAGTGCGAGGATTTGGTTACGTTGGACATATCTCCTGGTTCTACAAGACAAGCAATTGTTAATTGCGAACTGACAAATCCTACTTCCGGACCTGAGAGTATAGAAATCTCGTATCAATCTGGAAACCTGGACGTAGCCGGTCCGGGAAGCATGACTGTGGAAGGTGGGGAGTCTGTAGATTTCCAGATTGCTGTAGAATCTACAGGCGAAATTCCAGCCGGGATGTATGATATCAACGTGAGTGTCGTAGTCACTGAGTGGAACGGAGTGCCAGTGAGTGTGTTTGGGTTCTCCGATGAGGATGTGATCGAAGTGGAAGTTCTACCATACACCGTATGCTCTTCATCCGGTCCTTCTGCGATATTCTCTGAGGCGGGAGAAGATGTATTGTTCTCAGTTGTTTACAGTTGCGACAGCAACGAAGAGAACTCTCTGGAAGTCTCGCTACACCTCCTTGAGAAGGGGAGTAGCCAGGAGACTATGTGGCCCTCTGGGTTCAATGATATGTCTGTAGATACTTGTAGAGTGGAAAATCCTATGGGCTCAGTCAACTGTGATTTTGTCCTGACCACCCCCTCCAATCTTCAGAGCAAATGGGAGGGTTGTCTAATCGTAGTAGATGAAATGACGGATCCGAACTGGGGATGTTCTAGCGAGTTCGCTTTCTCGCTCACTGTTAATGAGAAGGAGACCGTGGTTCCATCTGTTGGTTTGGATGTGAATGGAACATTTCTTGAAGACTTTGGCATTACCGAGGAGAATCAGGGTTTGTTGATTGGAGTAGGTTTGGGAGGAGCAATTCTGATGCTTTCACTATTCTTTCTCTACAAGAGAAGAAGAGGCTAGCCCAATACGGTGACCATCCATCTGATTGACAGGGAAGAGGTGGCTCCGAGAGCCAACGAGGCAACTGATTCGAAGTTGAATGTGTTCGTGTAAATATAGAATAGGGAAAGTGTGAGTAGGAGGAAGACGCCCAGGTCTAATATCTCGTTCTTTCCGAATCCTGATCTCTGGATGATATGATCCCGCTCCTTAATGCCCAAAACGATAGTTGCCAGAGCTGCTGCAAGAATGGAATGCCCTACGATCCAGCCTAATGTTTCGCCGAACAGGACGACTAAATCGTCCTGGAACCCAGCAAGGATGGTTGATGCAATGTTCACCATGGACCTGCGGTCAGGCTCTGAACCTTTGAACAATATGTAAGTGAGTGCACCTTAGTTGGCCGTAATGAGTGGGCTTGAACCTCGCTATTGTGGGGATTTATTACGAATGCCCGTGCAGAAGAATCGGGGATCAGATGTATATTCCGGGGGCTTGGACACTGAAGCAACTCATTACAGATCCTGGGTCCCTATTCGATAGGTCTCCAAAGAACCCGGATGGGACCAAGATAGTGACCGAAGAGAGTGAGTTAGTAGAAATGTTCCTCAAGGAGCCGATTGACATTTGGGTAAATTCGTTCGGAGGGGCACGCTCAAACTTCATCGTAAACCTGCTGGAGCACAAATACACGGTCAGGAATGAGGCACACAGGGTCAAGGGGTGTCATTACATCAGACCTCTAGATGTAGGGGTCCAAATGGGTGCCTTCTGCTTTGTGGATGACTTCGGCTTGGCTCTGAGCTCTCAGATAAACAGAGGCTTCACTTTCAACTACAACAAACTAAGAGACGACACCAGCGAATTCTCTGTGGAGAGATGGATCGAGAAGGTATCCAAGCAAATTGACAATTGGACGGCGGGGAGTTTCTTTCCGGTGATTCTGATAAACACGGATCGAATTACGGAAAATGCAGCTGAATTCGAGAAAACCTTCGAAGTTCCATTTTCTGGTTTTCAGGTAAGAAAGACGAGGGAAATGCATCCGAGCCTAAAGCCATTCCACGAGCACATCTCCGAAGTAAATGATAAATTGGCAGAACTACCGGATTTTGCTATTTTAGGAGTAAATTAGAGGTATCAGTTTGACTATTTCTAGGGAAGATTCAGCGAGGATTTACTCGATTCTGGATAAGTCAGGGGTTTTTTCCGGGGGTAGCCAGAATGACTTCCATGATGCAGGAGAAAACCAATTGGCCATACTTACTCATTTTGGATTAATGGCGTCTTCATTGGTCTTAGACATCGGCTGCGGCTGCCTTAGAGGAGGCAGGTGGCTCATTCCCTACCTAAATTCGGACTGTTACTTCGGTGTGGAGCCTAATGTAGAAATGCTTGAGATAGGGAAGAAAGTAGTAATCGATTCTAAAATACTACGAGATAAGAAACCAAGATTCAACACGAATTCAGACTTCGAGTTCGATGTATTCGGAACAACTTTCGATTATTTCATCGCAAGATCAATATGGACCCATTCTTCCAAAAAACAGATAGAAAAGATGCTTGACCAATTTGTCAGACATTCGTCCCCCTCGGCTAGATTCCTGACTTCTTACATGAGGCCAAGAATACCATTCCTCGACGGCTACAAGGGAGAGAGTTGGATTGGCAAGAGTCACGAATCTGATCAACCAGGAATTGCTAGACATAGTCTAAGATGGATAAAAAGGGCCTGTTTAAACAGGGGACTGAAGGTAAGTAGTATAGATGAGCCAAATCTGAACTACGGAGCACAAATATGGCTGTTGATAGAGAGGACGCAGGAGGATACTGACCTCTAATGTGTATCATTATACGGTAGTGATCGAATCTATCGATTTCTTGAGTCGTTCCACGTGTCTTTCAGGAGTAAGGCCTAGTTCCTGGATTCGCGTCACACCTTCCCTTGCCCATGACTCTCTCGTTTCCTCATCCTTGGCTTGTTCGAAGGCTTTCCTCCAAGCTTCGAGGTCGCCTCTGCTAAGCAGTCTTCCGTTTACCCCGTCGACGATTGTATCTGTATACCCTCCAAAATCAACAAACAACGGGGGCGTTCCTATGGCCATAGCCTCTACGGGCGTCAAGCCGAAGGCCTCCCCATGCGAGAAGCCGACAACTGCCCTCGCGTTTCTGAAGATGGCGCACATCTCTATTGAGTTCAAATTGGAAAGAATCTGTACATCCACTCCCAGGGAGTCTGCCTTTTTTCGGAATAGTTGGTTTTGCTCCGAAGAGCCCCCGCCAATTACTACCAGATCGAGGTCGCACCCTGAAACATGCTCGAGCGCTTCAAAAACCCCCTTGAACCGACTCATGTTGCCAACAGTAACCAAGTAAGGAATACCTTGACTCCTAAGTTTTCTCAGAGCCTCCTTTTCTTCGTTTGTCGGGTTTGAGTTGAATTCTGAAATATCGACTACAGGATATAGGACTCCTCCCTCTATCTGGTATTCCTTCCACAGTCGAGAGGCGGAGAACTTGGAATTAGCATTTATAACCCAAGATTTGTTTTTCTTGAATCTTTGAAATGAGGAAATTATTCTTCTTCTATGATAGAATTGCAGCATATGAACCAATTTTGCCCTCCAAAATCCGGTCCCATCCGAGTTAAGATGATTGACATCGTCAAAAATCCCTGGTTTGGACTCAAGGAAATGGAGGTGTAGTGGCTTGCTGTCGGGAACTAATGAGGCGAAATCCATAGAACCCGCTCCTGTTGTTAAGTGGATAGCATCGGCCCATTCTACAGCCCGGCGGATTCCATCCAATCCTTCCCATGCTCTCTTGGAGCTACGATCCTGCTTAGCCGAAATCTCATTCCAAAGACCACCCTCTATTTCCCATTGGTTGTCTGGACAAAGAACTTCAACACCTAGCGATTCGATCGATTTCCTCTGGCTCTCCAGGATGTTAAGACATGCGAATTTAGTCTCAAATTTTCTACTGATTTCAGGAAGGTTGCGCATTATGTCCCTCGCCGCGCCACCATTACTAACCATTGCAGCCTTTACCACAAGAAGGCGTGTCTGTGGCTCACTCATGGCTCTTCGAGAATCTAACCGGATTTTTCTCTGTCGGTCGGATTAGTTTTGTTTTTCCATCCATCCCTTGGATTCGAAACCAGTTAATTTCGATAGCAGTTGTACCTCTTCGGATACAGTTTTCTCGCAAATCCTGTAATGCTCCTCTTGGGCTTTTAACAGCGGGACAGCACTACTGAGAATTGGAGCGTTGTAGATATTCAAATCCTTCTTCTGAAGTACTCTAACAACAGGCCCCTTGATCATTTGTGGGACAAGTGAGAAGACGAGTCTGATGGCCTTTCCAATGGCCGAAATGGGCCTACGACGAGAGGCAGAATTAGAGTTCCTTGACATGTCGATGTTGTAGTCATGCTGAGGAAGTCCGAGAAACTGTTCCAATTCCTCCAGAACCTCGACTGGCCTGGTTCTCAAATCGGAACTATCGATGATGTAGAACCTGTCTAATGGGAATTTCTGTAACCATCTTTCCATTGAGCTACCATACCTTGAGTCGCATCTTAGCCTCTCGTCCTCCCAAGCTGATTCGAACTCCGACCAATCTACACCGTTCTTTTTTGCTTCTCCACTGTCTAACACCATTCTCCAATGACTGAAGACCCTGGACACTGGCTCACGAAAAGATAAGACGAATCTTGGATCATCGAATCTATCGGAAATCCTACCTGGTGCCTCCGGGCACGAGAAGGCATGAATCGAAGCATCCAGTCTTACTCCGCCTCCATCGAAGAACGATTCGTATAGTTCCCAGTCGGGTTCCTCTACACTACGTGAGAAGGTTCCCTTGTGGGTGGCGATGATGTTTGGCTCCTTGGGGTTTGAGACACAAATATTGGGGTTTTGAGAGAGAGTTGCGGCTAACCAGGTTGTTCCTGACTTTGGAGTTCCAATTAGGAAAGCGTGTGTCTCGGAAACCCTCTCTGAGTCGCCCATGACACGTCGTAACCATACGAATGTTAAGTCCTAATGGAGAGAAGAAGCAATATGTGTCTAAGTACAGGGATGTCCGTGACAAACGAGGTACGGCTGGAAGACGCAAATTGGCTACTGTCTCTAGCCGGGCTCCCGCACTCCGAGAATATGGCCCCTCTTGCAGGAGGCTGGGACAACAAGAACTTCCTCGTTGATTTGGCTGATGGTAGTAAGGTCGTGCTGAAGGCATGGTTTGCAAATAGGATAGAAGAGGTCGATAGGGTAATTCTCAGACACATCCACCTTGATAATCACGGAATTCCAACTACGGTTCCAATCAAGCTTGCTGACAACAGTAGTTTTGCTGAGAAGAACGGAGTCGCTTGGACTCTACTTCCGTATATCCGAGGAGGTCATCTTGGGAATGATTCTGAATCCCTAATCGACCTGGGCAAGGTATTGGCTCAAATGCACGAGATACCCAATTCGGATTGTTTTCCTACAGAATATCGGATGGGTTTTTCGCTTTTCGAAGAGGTTTCTTCTCTATCGAAGGATGGGGGTCCTGATTCCTCTTTTGTAGAGCTTCTCGCTATTGAGGCCAGTGCTATCAAGGAAGGTCTAGTCGAAGAAATCCCCGTTGGAATCCTTCACGGAGATCTGTTTCCGGACAATGTCATCGGGAAGGGGGAGGTTGGTGCGATTCTTGACTTAGAGGAGGCTTGGATAGGTCCGAAGATTTTCGATTTGGCCATGGCATTCGTTGGATTTGGCTGGGATGGTACACAGCCAGTGTTGGACAGGTGGCAGTCTCTGGTTGAGGGTTATCAAAGCGTCAGACTTCTTGAGGACAAGGAGATTGAGTCACTCCCAATGATGCACAGATACGCAACTCTTGCTATTGCTTCTTGGAGGTATTGGAAGCATAATCTGGTTGACCCAGGCGAAGGGCTGTCCGAGAGGTATGTAGAAATGGTAGATAGGCTGGAGGTTGAATTCGAATTCTAGAGGGTTACCATGAGAGGCGAAGTTCACTCGATCAACGTTAGCGACGGAGGCGTACCCAAGTCCATGGTTGAGTCCGCGGATATCATGAACAGTGGGGTTGAGGGGGATTTCAACAGGTTTCGATCGAACAATGGCGGGGATGCAGATAGAGCAGTCTGTATCTTCTCTCTAGAGCTAATCCAGCGACTGAAGAATGAGGGTCACCCGATAGAGATCGGGTCTACGGGTGAGAATCTGACAATTCGAGGAGTGGATTGGGATTCACTTTCTGAGGGGGCGCGCTTGGAGATTGGCGACGTAGTGCTTGAGCTTAGCGAGCCTTGCGCCCCCTGCTCTAAGATTGGCGGGTCGTTCATAGGGAGACGATTTGACAGAGTCGACCACGATCAGGAGTACGGTTGGTCGAGGTGGCTAGCACGTGTTTTGCGAGAAGGTAGGGTCTCCGTTGGGGATTCCGTGAATATCGTTATTACTCCTGACCAGTAGAATTCTGCCGTGGTTACCACAGGCGATTCTTGGATGATTCGCAGAGGAGGGCGAAGAATTGGGATAGGGCAGAGGATCTCTCGAGGTTGGAAGATGACAAAACTGGGGATTGCAGTGGTTTGGTCCGACCCAGAGTTACTCGTGTACACATTCCTGTCGGCTATATTCTCTCTCGTAGCAATAGGGGCAGCGATATCCGGCTCGGTCGGACTGGATGCTATCGCCTCCAACCCGGAGTGCGTCGGCGACGAATGTGGCGGTGAGCTGGTATTCGCACACATGGCAATTTGGTTCGTCTTCTACATGTTAGTATCTGTAATTACCGTCTTCTGGAACGCGGCCATAGTAGCAAGCGCGTATGAGCGCCTCAGCTCGGGAACTAATCCAAGTTTCTCGTACGGCATTGGGCAAGCGGTGAGGTGTCTACCACAGATTCTGGTTTGGGGACTGATTGCAGGAACTGTCGGGCTTTTCATACAGGTACTCGAGGGGCTTTCTCATAGCGAAGACTCCCCGGTTCCACTGAGGATAGTGGCGGGCTTGGCTAGTTTCATCATTGGAATGGCTTGGTGGATCGTCACATTCTTCATGATCCCCATGATTGTCCTGGAGAGGGCCGGGATACTAGATAGCATGGGCAGAAGTGCAGACTTGTTCAAGAGGACCTGGGGAGAGGATGTTACATCTCACATCGGAACCGGGCTTCTGATGATTCTATGCATATTCGTTCTGATTGGAATTTCCATCCCACTGATGTACTTAGGTGATTTGGGAGTAATCTTAGGAATCGTAGTCCTTGCTGTGGGACTATTGTTCACAGTCCTCTTCTTCTCGACAGTTGATGCTGTGAATAGGGCATCTCTGTTCTATTATGCGAAGACCGGTGAGGCGCCTCCCATGGCCGCCAAAGTAGGAATTAGGTTCTGAGGTGGAATATGACAAGCATTAGTCCCGGAGCGGACATAATTGAGGAATTGGTTGTGGCTGCGGCAGATAGCATCCCAGAAGGAAAGGAAGACGGACTGTGGAGAGCCTTCAAGAGAGCGTTTGCGGTTTGCTTGCCCCTGGCTCCCATCATTTACTTGTCAATGTGGAAGCTAGGATACCTCTGAAATATGCAGGCGTAAGCCCACCGACTCACAAGCAGAGGTACCCGAGCGGTCAAAGGGGCTGGGATGAGGTCCCAGTGCGTAGTGCTTCGCAGGTTCGAATCCTGCCCTCTGCACCAAAAATTCAACCCAGAAGAGTACTGTAATAGTCTGGAGGTATCACTATCCAAAGTGCTACGACAAACAAGGACACACCCATACCTCGGTTTAGGAAGGTAGCCGAACGAGGAGAAGTGAAGGCTCTGCGTAGGATCGTGCCGAATGCAGCCCAAGTCATGACTGCTGGGAGTCCGAACATCACATTCAGTATCACTAGCATTGCCTTTCCAGAGAATCCAGTCCCAAAGAGGGAGCCGAATGTAGTCATGAGGACCAAAAAGTGAATCCACGCCTTTCCGTTAACGAACTGAATGGCAACCCCGGTCGAGAATCCAAGACGCTCTTCCTCGATAGAGCCGTCCTCGAGAGAGTTTGAAGTCGCGATCTTGAACGAGAGGTATGCAATGTAACCGGCTCCGACGTAGGTCAATATCTCGAAGAACTCCTGGTTGTTCTCGATGAAAACAGTAGCCCCTCCGACGAACAAGCCCAGAGCTGACCAACCTACTGCCATTCCTGAGATCAGTGTAAGAGTTGCCTTGAACCCGTGCTGTGAGCCGTGAGCAGCACAGAGCACATTGTTTGGCCCGGGGCTGAAGCACATCGGTATGATGAACACAAGAGTGGCGAGCAGGAGGGTTTGGTCCATCTTTCCACCTGTCAGGATTGGCTGGCCAACAGGGCCTGTTCAATGTCCGACCATAGGTCGTCAACATCCTCTATTCCAACGCTCATCCTCACGAAACCTGGGACGATCCCCGCCTCTAGCCGATCCTCCTCGGGAACGAAAATATCGCTCGTGTTGAATGGACAAGAAACTAGGCTCTCGATCCCTCCTAGGCTTGTCGCTTCGAAGATGATTTCGAGCGCTCTGACGAAGCGCATTGCTCTCTCATCCCCGCCCCTTACAACAAATGATAGCATTCCCGTCCCATTCGGTACGATTCGTTTGGCCACCTCGTAGTCAGCATAGCTCTCCAGAGAGGGATGGTTGACAGCGCTGATTTCTGGGTGTTCTTGCATTCTTCTAGCCAGTTCAGAAGAGTTTGATGCGTGTATTGGCATCCTAGCATGAAGGGTTCTCATGCCCCTCTCCAGAAGATAGCACATGAAGGCGTCAGCGGTCCCCCCTAGCCTGCTTTTGGTCTTGAAAACCCCCTTGATTAGATCGGATCTTCCGACAACAATTCCTGCTGTCAAATCGCTGTGTCCGTTGAGGAACTTAGTTCCTGAGTGAATGACGACATCGAACCCCATTGAAATTGGTTGACAGGCCCACGGAGTAGCGAATGTGTTATCGACAACCGAAATCAGGCCATGCTCCTTCGCTATTGATGCCATGGCCTCCAAATCACACACCTTCAGTACGGGATTGGTAATTGTCTCGACATAGAGGACCTTGGTGTTCTCGTTTATTGCGGCCTCAAACGAAGAGGGGTCTCTGATGTCCGCCATAGTTACGTCTATTCCGAATCTGGGGAAATCTGAGGTTAGTAGGCCATATGTCCCCCCATAGATATCTGGGGATGTGACCATGTGATCGCCCTTCGAAAGCATGGAAAGAAGGGTGGAAGAGATCGCGGCCATTCCACTTGCAAGTGTCTCTCCGTCCTCGGCTCCCTCCAAAGAGGCTACCTTCGAAGCCACGGCCTCGGAGTTCACACTCGACCAGCGACTGTAGATCAGCGAGTGCTGGCCGCCATCGGCCCAATCTCGATACCTGTCGTCATTGAGCTGATAGGTAGAGGTGGTGAATATAGGAGTGACTGCGGACCCCTCCAAGTGGTTGGTTCCGGACCAGACGGCTCTAGTGGAGAATGCGCGGTCTGAAAAGTCGTCATCCATGACGTGGGATTGGCAAGACAGCAATAACCATACTCATTGCATTCCGATTGCATCCAGGACTGATTCGAGGTCTGGATCGACAACTACAGACTTGGCGGCGGAGTTCTCGATAGCGATAGCCGGGTCCTTAAGTCCGTGGCCGGTTACCGTAACGACTAATGTGGAGTTTTTTGGTATATCTCCCCTCGAGTTGCTCTTCACAATGCCCGCGATCCCCGCGGCAGATGCCGGTTCGACGAATATGCCCTCAGTCCTCGCGAGCATCCTGTGGGCATCGAGTATTTCTTCATCTGTGACGGAGTCTATTGTCCCTGAGGACTCCTCCGAGGCCTCTATGGCTAGTTGCCAGCTAGAAGGATTCCCTATCCTGATGGCTGTAGCCACTGTCTCGGGTGCATCAACGACCTCCCCTCTGACAATCGGTGCCGCGCCCTCTGCCTGCCATCCCATCATCATGGGCAGCGACTCTATCTTCCCAGCATCCCTGTACTCCTTGTAGCCCATCCAATAGGAAGTGATGTTGCCAGCGTTCCCAACCGGCAAGAAGTGCATGTCTGGACAATTCCCTAGTTGGTCGCAGACCTCGAATGCGCCAGTCTTCTGGCCCTGAATTCTGAATGGATTGATGCTGTTGACGATTTCAATATCGTCCCTGAGCCCCAATTCCCTGACCAACTCCAGAGCTTCATCGAAGTTCCCTCTGACTTCAATTGTCTTCGCACCATGAATGAGAGCCTGGGCCATCTTTCCATAGGAGATCTTGCCCTCTGGAATTAGGACCACGCAAGTTAGTCCCGCGCGAGAGGCATAGGCCGCTGCTGAGGCGCTCGTGTTGCCTGTGCTGGCACAAACGATTGCGCGAACGCCCCTTTCTACTGCCTTGGTTACCGCAAGGGTCATCCCTCGATCTTTGAAGGATGCCGTGGGATTAAGCCCCTCATATTTGATGAAAAGGCGGAAGCCTCCACCCAGTGCCTGTACCAGATTGTGTGATTCTATCAGTGGCGTGTTCCCCTCATTAAGAGAAATGATGCAGGTATCCTGAGAAACTGGCAGGAACTCACGATATCGTTGAATGACTCCGTGTCCCCCCATGATTAAGCCTGTCTGCAATACTCCATGAACCTCCCGATTGGGTTGTTGACTTGGGTAGTCATCCGGTAGTGGAGTCAATCCTACTGGCTATCGACAGGCAGGATGCTACAACGGGGCCAATGGTTACCGCGAAGAGAATAGTGCCAATTCCAAATGTACCACCTAGTACTATGCCAATAACCAGGACTGAGGCTTCTATGGCAATTCTAACTCTCCCAATCGGAATGCCAGTGGTTCTCTGAAGTCCAGTCATCCAGCCATCCCTTGGGCCTGGCCCTAGATTTGCAGTCAAGTACATGCAACTACCTATTCCGACGAGCACGATCCCTAAGGAAGCCATCAGAATGGAGACCAAGGGGTTCTCCGGCTGGGGAAGTATTGGTACCATCACATGAATCGTGAGAGCTATAATGATGATATTCAGAATGGTTCCAATGCCAGGAGTCTCCTTTATTGGGATCCACAGAAACATTACTGCAACACTGACTAGAAAGGTTGCCTCTCCTATTGTCCACACTTCTGTAGTATCGGCTATACCTTCCGCCAAAACAGTCCATGGCGTATTCCCTACACCTGCTGCGATGAGAAGTGAGTCACCTAGTCCGAAGATGAACTCGCCGATTACCAGAATGGCCATTGTAGATCTGTTTGGCTTCAATGACATCGGATTTGGGGAGCTCCACCAGACAGTGGGGACCTTCTTAGCAGGCCTTAGGGTTCCAGCCTTTCCCATGAAGTACGAAGAGCGTGTTACCCTTGAACCCAATTGTAGTATTCTACTGTAGACTCAACCGACCACCAGACAATCTGTGGAAGGTCGTAGGAATGTTCTGATTTTATTTTGGATATCAATCCGTTTTTACTGGATTCATGGGTCTTAATTTGGATATCCCATTCGGAGGCGTTCTGTATCTCTCCCTCCCATCGAAAAACTGAGTTTATTCTCTTCATATCTACACAGACTGCCAAATTCGATTCAATTATTGATTGGCACCACATGCCCACTTCAGCTTCATTCATTTCACCGGGAAGGGTTGTCTTGACTATCCACAAGGTTCTGCTCATAGCGGTGCGTGGCACGGAACGCAGAAGAACCTCATGGCATAGTTTGAATGTTGATGCCCCTCCCACTGGGACTAGTATGGATGATTGGGAAGGTCCGATAGACACTGGCAGCATCCCGGAAGATGGGAGCTCCTTCGATGTCATAGTAGTCGGTGGGGGCCCTAGCGGGTCCGCTGCAGCATCCTATAATGCGCTGAATGGATGCAAGGTTCTCCTAATCGAGAAAGATGTGTGGCCTAGGGACAAGATCTGCGGAGATGCCGTCGGCGGCAAATCGCTCTCGCACGTGAAGGAGTTAGGTGTCAAGGAGATGATTGAGAAAACTCCCCACTTCATGGTTGACTCCATAGTGTTCGGTTCTGCAAACGGTAACACTGTCAAGGTTATGCTCCCACAGGACGAGTTCGAGAAGAAGATGGCTGGTTACTCCCTTCCCAGGAAGCAGTTCGACTACATGATGTTCAGAAGGGCAACTGAGATTGTCATTGAAGCGGGCGGCTCTGTAATTCAGGGATTCGACGTTAGGGAGGTTCTGGAGGAGGATGGTGCGATAGTCGGAGTATCCGGGAGCTTTGGAAAGAGATCTTCCGATTCTCCGACATTTAGCTTCGTCGCCCCACTCACTATCGGAGCTGGGGGATACAGGTGCCCTGTAGCCACCAAGCTTGTTGAGGGGATTCACAAAGAGCCAATGAGAGATGATGAACACTATTGCGGCGGTTACAGAGAGTATTGGGAAGACGTCGGAGGCTTTGATGGAAGTCAGGGACCAATTGAGATTCATTTCATCGATGAGGTCATTCCAGGATACTTCTGGCTGTTCCCGGTGAAGGAAGGAGTCGTGAACGTTGGAATCGGGATGGTAATCTCTGAACAGCGTAAGCAGAAAGGAATGGACAAATCGCTGAAGAAGAAACAGAGGTGGGTCATCGAGAATCATCCCGTTTTCAAGGAGCGTTTCAAAGATGCGAGAATAGTTGAAGGATCCCAGAAGGGATGGCAACTTCCATTCGGCTCCCCGAGGAAAAAACCCCCCTCCTATCAGCCCAGAAGGAACGCGGGCGCGGGTGTGATGTGCGTTGGGGATGCAGCCAGCCTGGTTGACCCATTTAGCGGTGAGGGGATAGGGAACGGATTGGTCTCTGCAAAGATGACATCTAGGCACTTCGACAAGGATGAGCACTCAGAGGGTTTTCCCGAGGAGAATGCGATTGAATACATGGAGGAGCTTTGGAGCACCCTTGGCAAGGAGCTGACGAACTCCCACAGATTACAGAAGGTTGTCAAGTGGAAGAAGTTGATGAATTGGTTCGTTGGAAAGGCCTCTAGGAAGGAAGAGATGGGCGATATGCTGACGGGTATGATTGCAGATAAAGAGGCTCAGAAAGCCCTTTGGAGCCCCTGGTTCCTATTCAAGACTATATTGCTGCCATGATGTGATGGGACGTGGAAGGAGAAATCAGTCAGTCTCTGGATGGAATTAAGGCCATATTCTTGGATCTAGACGGCACCATATACCTCGGAGATAGTCTGATAGATGGAGCCTTGGATTTCCTCGAAAGGTTGGAAACAAGAGGCATCAAGAGATACTTCCTGTCAAACAACTCAAGCAAGTCTGTGGAGCAATACCTTGGGAAACTGAGGGACCTAGGTATCGATGCTGACAAAGACGAGGTTTTACTTTCAACCCACGACCTGATTTCATGGCTAAGTAAGAAGGGAGTCACTAGCACCTTTCTGGTCGGAACGGAAGGGATGCGCGGTATGTTAGAAGAGGAGGGTATTGAAACCTCTTCAGAGCGGCCCGAATTCGTGGTTCTGGGGTACGATACAGAAATTAGTTACGAGAAACTTGCTACTGCGTCAATACATCTTCACGAAGGTGTCCAGTTGGTCGCAAGCCATCCAGATATGGTCTGCCCGTCCCCTAGGGGGGGGCTTCCCGACACCGGCGCTTACATGTCCTTGTTCAAGGCGACTACGGGAGTGAGTCCCGCCCACGTTTGTGGTAAGCCTAACAAAGGGATGATTCTACACAAGATAGAGGATTTGGGGCTGAAACCTTCTGAATGCTGCATGGTTGGGGATAGGCTGTACACAGACATTGAGATGGCAGATAGAGCGGGCGTTCATGGTATTCTGGTGCTTTCAGGGGAGGCTTCGGTAGATGACGTGGAGGGAGGCGAGTTGCGTCCTTCTCTTGTAGTGGATTCTGTTGCCGAATTATTAGATTAATAACAATACAGAAATAGATAAGCGAAAGTAGTGCCGGGGGTTTGTGGAAGGAGCGACCGACCCTTCTGCTTTGGAAGGGAGGCTGTATTACAAGATAGGGCTCTTTGTTCACGACTACGCACGAGCGGTTTTGATATGCTCTTTGCTGCTCTGCGCCGGACTCGGATACATGATTTCACTGGAGCCACGCTACATCGAAGGATACGGTGAGGGGGATCTTGAGTCGGTTGATGGGTGGTCAGCGGCGGGAGAAGGATTCTCGGACCCTAACGAAACTGCCTTCGAGTCTTTCCACGTACTATTCCACCATCCTGGTCACTCATATGACGACCCCGAGGTAGTGTCCGCTATTCAGTCGACTATCGAGGTACTTTCGACAAACGATGATATCGATCTGGATGTTCCCTGGGAGACCAACGAAGCAAATCGGTCCTCCCTTGTGAGCAGTGTTGATCCCTCGTGGTCCAGAGTCTACGTTAAGGTCAATATGAACAGAGAGGATTCGAAGATCCTACTGAAGGAGATATACGAGGATATTGTGTTGCCAAACAGCTCTCCTCAAGGTATGGAAAAGTACCTCACCGATAATTTAGCAATTGACATTACTTTCGATTTAGTTCTGAAGGAGGAGCTCCTAAGGGCCGAGTTGATTTCTGCCCCTCTGACAATACTAATTCTGTTGTTTGTTTTCGGTACTGTTGTATCGGCGAGCCTACCGGCATTATCAGGAATCTACACTGTTATAGCTGCGGTTGGTATCATTCATGGGCTCACATACGTTGTTGACGATCTAACTGTTTATGCTGTAAATATCGTATCCTTACTGGGTATCGGTCTCAGCGTTGACTATTCCTTGTTCATAGTGAATCGATTTAGAGAGGAGTTGGGGAGAGGACATGACAAGAGGACTGCGATTGCGATGACCAGCGCTACCGCTGGTAGAGCGATTCTGTTCTCAGGCCTGACAGTGATCGCAGGCTTAACCGGCATGCTATTCTTCGAGAACACGGGATTGCCATCACTGGGATGGGGCGGGATTTGTGCTACTCTAGTAGCTCTTACCTCGTCGGTAATACTGCTTCCATCAATATTGGCAATACTCGGAGACAGGATTAACTCTGGCAGAGTTCCATTGGGCCTCAGCACAGAGGTGGCGGATGACGGTTTCTGGTCTGATTTGGCTAAGAGGGTTATGAGCAAGCCCCTTTCGTTTCTGGTCCCCTCCGTGCTTATTCTGCTTGTGGCGGGAGCACCGTTCCTTCAGGCCGAATGGGGCATTACCTCTTGGAAGGCATTGAGTCCCGATAATGAAGCTAGGAGCGGTATGGAGTTGACGGACGAAAACTGGCCTCAGGAGGTCTCCAATACCGCTCTAGTTGTTTACGAAATCCAGGAAGGAACAGACGTATTTTCAGAGGAAAATATCAGAAGTCTCCACGCTTTTTCCAAGGAAATGCTGTCGATTGAAGGTGCTAGTTTTGTGTTTAATTACGCTCACTTCAACGCTACCTGGACCGAGGACGAGGTTGTTGAATTCTGGGACGATTCAGATGATGGCGAGTTGTCGCCATCAGAGGCTGAGGCCTTGAGATTGGAGAGGGGATTTTATGCTGATTCGTCTGTTGGGGACGGCGTAGTTCTCGTTCAAGTTGCGATTGAAGGAGACCAGAGCAGTGCGGCATCTAGGAAGGTGGTAAGGGAAATCCGGAATCTTGATGCGAAAAATGAGCAGTTCGGAGGTGGCTCGGAGGTCAATGTGGCAGGCTTTGCCGCTTACAACCAAGACGTTCTAGATGCTGTGAAGGAGAACCTACCGATCGCGCTGGCGTTCATTCTGACCTCTAGCTATGTACTTATTTTCCTACAGGTGAGATCAGTTATCCTGCCCCTGAAGGCTTTGATCATGAACATACTATCAGTCAGTGCCTCGTTTGGAATACTCGTATGGGTTTTCCAGGAAGGGAATGGAGCAGAGTTGCTCAACTTCACCCCCCAGCCGATAGACCCAACAACTCCTGTGATGATTTTTGCTATTTTGTTCGGGCTTAGCATGGACTACGAAGTGCTGATGCTCTCCAGGATCCATGAGGAATGGGAAAGAACGGAGGACAACACATTGGCCGTAGCGACAGGACTGCAGAAGAGCGGACGAATAATCACTTCCGCCGCCCTCGTAATGGTAACTGTGTTCTCGGCCTTTGGGTTCTCATCAGTATCGCTCATGATGCAGTTCGGGTTCATGTTGGCCTTGGGAGTGGCTGTCGATGCTACGATAGTGAGGGCACTAGTTGTCCCGTCAACAATGAGGCTGATGGGGGACTTGAATTGGTGGGCGCCCGCTTGGATGTCTGGCAAATCTGGCTCAGAATGATGGGCGATAGTCTCTTTTCAGCAGAGCCCTTCGTAGGACTATGACGGTGCTGGTTACCGGTGCTAGTGGTTTCATAGGTAGTCACATAGTAGCTAACCTGCTTTCCAAAGGTGCACAGGTCAGAGCGACGGTGACAGACTCTTCGGATCCTGAAAGGGTCGATCATCTGCTATCTCTGCCTGTTTCTGATGGGGGGAGCTTGGATATCGTAGAGATGGATCTTCTAGATGCTGAATCGGTACGAAAAGCCGTGGCCGATTGCGAATCTGTGATTCACACCGCGGCAGTTGTCGTCCTAAAGTCAAAGCGGGCGCAGGAGAAGATTGTCGATCCGAGTGTGGTGGGAACCAGGAACGTGCTTGATGCAATAGATTCATCAGGAACGGTTAGGTGTCTAATCCACACCTCCTCTACGGCTGCGATTAGACCGAGTTCATGGGAGGATGGTCAGACCCTTACGACGGATACATGGGCAGAGGACGCAACGATTGAGGAGAATCCGTATGGTCTGGCGAAATACAGCGCTGAGAGGTTAGTCAGAGACTGGCATTCATCGAAGGGGGATTCAATCAGGATGGTGACTATCAACCCCTGCGTTGTTCTTGGGCCCCCTCTATCGAAGAGGCACCTGAATGGTAGTCCCTCGATCCTGATGATGTTGCTAAGGAGAGAGATTCCCTTCGTAATACCGATGCATATCAGCATCGTGGACGTGAGAGACGTAGCCGAGGCCCATGTCAGGGCCATGACTCGGGGACATAATGCTGGGAGATATCTAGTCGTATCCGGTCAGATGTGGTGGAAGGATATCTCCAAGGCGATAAGATCAGAAAATCCGTCACTTAGGGTGCCCACTCGGCAGATTCCATACTTCCTATCCCTCATAGTATCGATATTCCATCCGCGGGTGAGTCTGTCCTGGGCAAGGATGCACCTGGGTAAGAGGCTGTTCTGGGATGCTTCCCCGGCCCAGAGAGATCTTGGGATGAAGTGGAAGAACCCGAAGGATTCAGTGCTGGACACCATACCTCCCATTCTAGAGAACGGCTGGAAGTGAGATTTGTCCTACTGGTCTTGAGCCTCATGTTCTAGGCTCTCTTCCTCGTGCCTTGACAGCTCTCTCATCCAGAACAGGAATCCCGCGAATAATGCCAGTAACATCAGAGAGGATCCGAAAACGACCAATGGAAAAAGAGCGGATTTGGCCTTAGCAGATAGCGCTGGTTGCTCTTCGTAATCGGGTATCAGGCTCTCGTCATAGACGGGCCTCACCATCAGGAGGTCGAAAGCTGAGTCCGGATCATAAAGATCAGACGGCTGTGCTGGGTCTAGATCAGAATATCCGTCATACCTAAGTGGGACGTTCACCGTCTGCTGCTCTGATACGTCCAGAGTTAGTAAGACGTCGAAAGTGTATGGGACTCGAGGTTCCATGAACTCCGAACCAGATATTATTCCAGTTACGGGGAGGGATATCGCTGTTCCTGTGACGTCGAACTCAGTCCACTCGCCCCAGTGCTCGGGTTCGACATCCAGTGCTATGTAGATGGTATCGCCCACTATGGTCCCCTGCCCCTGTGCATCGTCATCACCATCAGAGCCTAGGTCCACATTCGGTCTGATTTGGGCAATTTGAGCAGTATTGGAGTCCCAATCCAGAGAGCTGAAAGCTATCTGCATCTCATAGGTTCCGTTCGGAACCCAAACGTAGTGCCTGTCTTCTGTTGCATAAGTTCCGAAGGTGCTGGTAGGACCATTGTTGAAGTGGCTCCACTCTCCCTTCCATGCGTGCCTAAGCTGATCCGTCTTCAATGGAAGTTCCCTTGTATCCATTATTTTCTCGTAGTGGTTGTATGCATCCCATACCGTAACCTGAGGATAGTCTAGGAAACCATCCTCATCAGGATCCCTCATCACTTGCAATGTCCGAGATAGTGCTAGTGCCCTGTCAGTATCGACTAACCCGTGGCCTACCCTCCAATCATGGCACCTATTGGTCTCCTCAGAGATGTAGCATTCCTCTGGGATATCATTGCAGGGATCGTCGTCGTTACCCTCTTCGCAAGAGTTCCTGAGTAGATCGTAGTGAGAAGTCAATTCCAAAATCAATTCGATCTCATGTACTCTCGACTCGTTCCTATCTTCCCAGTCATCGAATTGGATACCCTTTGCGGTCTCGTTGAAGTA
The DNA here is from genome assembly GCA_001629255.1 of Marine group II euryarchaeote REDSEA-S42_B7. GTDB lineage: Archaea > Thermoplasmatota > Poseidoniia > Poseidoniales > Thalassarchaeaceae > UBA36. The sequence continues at coordinate 23,592 of LURZ01000009.1, read as the reverse complement.
TAAGCTCTCTAGGTGATCGTGGTCCTCAGTTTGGTAGTCTGCAACCCCTAGAGATGGTGCGGCTGCCAGCAAGAGAGTTGCTATCCCCCCTATGTGCGGTGTAGCCATGCTCGTTCCCGAGATTGCCATGTAGTACAGGTCCCCTTGGGTTCTCGTAGATGCGTCGATCGCCGTGGCCCGTGGAGCCGTCGCCCATATGTTCCTACCTGGTGCTCCGATATCCGGCCATGTGTGCTGCTGGGTCGACCACCCTCTGCTAGAGAAGGAGGTGACTGCGTTCCCCTCATGTACTAATGCAGCGACTGAGATTGCCGAGGGAGTGTTTGCATACATGTTGGTTCTGAGATCATTCTCTGACTCCCCTCCACTACCGCCACTGTTGGAAGCTGCGAAAATTACCGCTACATCATTGTCATACGTCAGCATATCGGTCAATACCGTAACTGCATTCGAGGGGTTATAGTCGCCGTTAGTACCCCAAGAATTAGACACCACTCGGATGTTGAAGTCATTTAGTCCTGGCCTGCTATGTTCGTAAGTCCATTCCAGGCCCTCCACCGCAGCAAAGATGGAGGCTCCATCACCGGTTCCAAGGGCAACTATTGTCGCTCCCTTCGCAGTACCGAGGCGTCGACCTCCGGAAGCATCGCCGTTTCCTGCGATAGTTCCCCCGACATGGGTCCCATGACCGCTGGATGTATCGGAGTTGCAATTTGGAGCGTCAACCCAAGCCACTCCCGTCCACTTTGCTGACCAAATCAGTTTCTCCCCGGTCCAAGGCTCTCCGCAATCGAAATCCGGATGTTCTCCGTCTATCCCGGTGTCTAGATCGACTGCAGTAGCGCCTTTTCCGTCATACTCGGAGAGGGAGAGGTCGCTTTCGGTCTTCAATACCCCGTCCGTTCCAATAATTGCCCTGTGCCAGGCCAAACTAGCGTTTACCCATCTTACAGTCTCGTGCATCATTGATTCATAGTCATCCTGATCTCCTGGCAGGTAGAAATGCTCGATTGGGACATTTGCCTCCATGTGGCTGATATAAGACCTGGTTGAGAGTTCTGAGATTGCTTCGTTAGTTCCAGAGATTAGAGCACCATGCAGGACGCTCATCCTCGAGATGACTTCCGCGCCTGTGGATTCAACACTATCCCACGTCAGTTCGCTTGGTGAACCGTAGAATTGCACTATGGCCTCAATCTTCTCTCCAGAATCGAGTATTGATACCAATTCTGAGCTCATCTTTGTCGCATCTATTGTACGTGATTGTTCAATCACTCCTACAGATCCAGGAGCACTGAGCACCAGTAAAACGAGAAAAAGAGGGAGGTATCTCATGATTTCCCGGTTCAAGTGGTGTGATTTCAAGAAACCCCCTTGTCGGTTCTCAATTTTTTCAGTTATATCGTGGATACTAACAATCCGTTTAACTGATGTAGGGAGGGCTAGGCCGGTAGAGCATGCGTGCAGCCGCTCTCAGTATTGTTTCTCTGCTGATTATGGCATCCCTAGGAGGTTGTTTTGGCGAGGAGAAGGAGGTGACTGAGGAAATAGATCTCTTTGGCTCCCTCTGCGCTGATAACGGAGGATCTATCAGCAACACCACATGGTACCACTACGGCAACGGCACGGATGCTACTAAGGTCACTGACCTATTCAACGGGACCTCAGTGCTAGTAGGAGACAATGCGCCTGTGTGCGCAATTGGTACTTACTACGGCATTGGAATGACCACATTCGAGCCTACAATAGGAGTCACGTCTCTGGACAACCTGTACATGACTAGCTGGGGGAATGGGCCGGCTGGATCGACTGCAATAGTCAGGTGCTCTGGTCTAATTGGTATGTCGAGTGTGAGCGAGTACTCTTGTGAGGACGTCTATAGTGCTCTTTTGCCCGTTCCAAACAGCAACGACCCCTATGTCTACGTCGATCCCTGGACTGATCGGATCATGAAGTTCGATATGCACGCCTTGTTGGGAATGACGGTGGAGTGGTCTGATAATGAGGGTCAGAGTTGGATTGGGCCTTCTGTGGCTACGGGTTGGTCCGTGCAGGATCACCAAACCATAGCCTCCTCGCCGTATCCAGCTGCCTTTCACCAAACCACATGGGTGTTCTGCGTCAATGGCAACTACCCATACCCTGTTTGCTCCGCAAGCAACGATGGAGGCCTGACATGGGGACCGGAGTTACCTGGAACACCCTCAGACTGCGAGAGCGGTGGGCTCACTGGACACATCACGGGTAGCGAGAATGGGAACTTCTACAGAGGCAACAGGGGTTGTAATGGAGGCGAGGGTTACTCGATCTACAGAAGCACCAATGGCGGCCTAACATGGACAGAGCACCCACTTCCCACTGAAACTAGCGGAACAGCAGAGACCTGGAACTTTGAGGAGGCCCAGGTGGCCACCGACTCAGAGGACAACGTCCACGCGTTCTGGATGGGCTTCGATAACATGCCCTACTACTCGTACTCGTTGAACGAAGGAGATACTTGGAGCTCCCCTATCATGATAGCTCCTCCAATTGGCCTGAATGGAACTGGGTTTCCAGTGATTGCCGCGGGAAGTGCGGGCAAGGTCGCTCTAGCTTACCTTGGTGACTCGGGTGGAGATACATGGAATGGTTACATCACAGTGATTACTGACGCGTTCAGCGATGTCCCGTTGCTCACCACCGTACAGGTAAACGAGTGGGGGGATCCATTGGATACCTCGTCGGGTTGCGGTTACAACAGGTGTGGCGGCTTTGGAGACTTCAATGACATTGCAATCGACCAGCATGGAAGGGTCTGGTTCGGGCATGCCCACAATGTCGGAGGGGAGGTCGGAATCTTCGGAACTATGGCAGTAGGACCCACTCTCAGAGACGAGGCCCTCGACCCTATGCCGCTAGGTGGACAGGATACTCTCTAGCCTCAATGCGAACCTTATTACTGCGCGGGAAGATATAGAAGAAAGATTAGGGGATGGAGTAGTAATGACTCTAGAGGCCCCTCCAGCATCTTCGCCGGCCGTTCACAATGTGATGGTTGCGAACAAATCTACGAACACCAAGCCCGAACTACTGGTTAGGAGATTCCTAAGGAACTCTGGTTTTCCCGGTTATCGTCTCCATTGGAGGATAGATGGAGAAGACGGGAAGTACGTCTGCAGGCCGGATATCGCTTTTCCGGGGAGGAAGTTGGCGATCTTCGTCCATGGTTGCTTCTGGCACCGGTGTCCTAAGTGCAATCTCAGTCACCCGAAATCAAATGTTGACTACTGGGGCCAGAAGTTCGAGAAGAATGTAGAGAGAGATAGGAGGAAGGAGAAGGCGTTGGTTGGACTCGGATGGAATGTGCATACGATATGGGAGTGCGAAATAGAGGATGGGGCTTCCAGTCTTCTCCAGATTCTGACCATTTAGCGTATACAGCATTTGAAAGGGGAGAAGGTCACCGTTAGGGTGTGCGACCTCTTACTTTCCTTAGGTTCTACAGGGAAATCCGGAAGGATGGCCCTGCCGACTTGGATTGGATACAGAAGCAGGGCCTTCTAGCAGTTAAGCTGTCCCAAATCTTCGCTCTGAGACCAGACATGCTGAGCATTGAGAAATGCAGACAGTTGCAGACGATGTACAGGAATGCATCGACCATCCCATCAGAGGACGTCGAGCGGATTCTCAAGCAGAAGGCCCCTAGTGGCTTTTATGATTCGATTGCTTGGTTCGACGAGAAGCCGTTGGCCGCTGCTTCGGTGGGCCAGGTACACAGAGCAACGCTAACCAACGGAGAGGAGGTCGTAATCAAGGTGGTCAAGGCGGATCACAAAGAGAGATTCCATAGGGATGTGAAGAGGATGATGAGGATGATGAGATTGGCCATTTCACTGTCACCAAAGCTCAGGAGGGTGGGTAACCCTCTTGCCCTTCTCAGACACGTTGAGGACTACACAACCAGAGAGTTGGATCTGCGTAACGAAATCAAGGGAGGATCTGAGTTAGAGTCTATACAAGACGGCTTATCTGGGGATTTCCCGATGCCCAAGCTCAGATTCCCTAAGTACTACCCTGAGATGTCCAACGAACATGTATTGGTCTCCGAATTTGTTAGAGGCAAGACGCTGGAAGAGTGCATCAATGACGAGAGTTTGCCTTGGAATTTCTTGATTGAGCTATTCAGAATACACGGGGCCTACATGTTCGGAATCGGGACATTTCACGGAGATCTCCATCCTGGTAACTGTATAATTGACGAGGATGGGTGCTTTGTTTTCATCGACAATGGAGCAATATGTGAAGCTCCAAGGAATGTTAGTCTGTCACTATTCAATTTCTTCGAGGAGTTGTCAAAGAACAATCACGATGCTGCGTTCGAAGCTCTGTTGGGAATAGCTGGCCAGAGGCCTTCTGAAGACAGAGTGAGAAGGTTCAAGAGTAGAATGGCAGAAATCTACGAGGGTTTCGGAGAAAAGAGCGTGGGCGAGCAGAGCCTTACCGATCTAATGATGAGGACCGTGAGGACCGCAGTGGAGGATGCAGGTGCGGACTTCGGTGAGGAGGGCTTTCCAATCATTCGATCTCTGATGTATATGGATGGGTTAGTAATCAGAACCCATCCAGAGGTCAAGTTGATTGCAGAGATGGGTCCGTCGCTGGCTGAGTTCAGAGACGGTCTGGATATGGAGTGGAGATAATGAGCGAACACAGTGACGTAATCATAGTCGGAGCAGGGCCAGGCGGACTTTCGTGCGCCATGCTCCTTGCCAAAGCTGGAGTTAAGGTCACCATTCTGGAGAAAACGGGAGAGGTTGGAGGGAGGACGAAGGTCTTCGAGAAAGACGGATACAAGTTCGATAATGGTCCGACGTTTTTCCACTACCCAGAAATCGCAGAGGAAATCTTTGACGCCCTTGGACTAGATGCGCATGAAGAGCTGGGTCTGATACCTCTTGATCCCAACTACAGACTAGTATTTGGAGCAGGAGGGAGCCTGAACGCTACCACGGACTTGGATGACATGACTGAGCAAATCAAAGATCTCTGTGGAGAGAAGAACGCTACTGGTTTCAGGAGGTATATTGAAGATAACCGAACAAAGATGACGCTGTCCAAGAATTGCCTCAATGCTCCATGGAGAGGTCCGATGGACTTGATGAACCGGCGTGCTCTACGAGTAGCCAAAGTCCTGAGACCATGGAGGAGCGTTGCCTCTGATCTTTCTAGATTGTTTCCTGACGAAAGGATGCAACTGGCTATGTCCTTCCAAACCAAATACTTGGGTATGAGTCCGTTCCATGCTCCCAGTCTTTTCACTATCCTCGCATATCTGGAGTACGAGCATGGGGTTTTCCACACCAAAGGAGGCTTGGGGACCATTACACATAGGATGGGTGAAATTGCAAGGAATTTAGGCGTAGATATCCGGTTGAATGAACCAGTTAGCGAGTTCTTGTTTGAGGGTAAGACAGTAGTGGGAGCCAAGACGGAGATGGGGTCTTACACCGCTGAAAGGTTCGTGATGAATGTTGACTTTGCTACTGGAATGAAGGGTTTGGTGCCCGACGAACTACGAAAGAAATGGTCCAACAAGAAGCTGGATAAGAAGTCGTACTCATGCTCCACTTACATGCTTTATTTGGGTGTAGACAAGGTATACGACACCCCGCATCATCAGATTTACGCGGCCAAGGATTACCAGAAAAATCTGAGAGAAGTCACAGAGAACAAAGTGGCTTGGGAGGACCCCTCCGTCTACGTCCAGAACGCCTGCGTCACTGATCCGTCAATGGCGCCCGAGGGGCATTCGACAATCTATGTTCTAGTGCCAGCCAGTACAAGTCATCCGGGTATAGATTGGGATGAGATAAAACACGATTACATGGACGTGATCCTCCAGCAGATGGAGAAGCTGGGTTTCTCAAATCTGAAGGATCACATTGTCTCACAGACTATTGTGACTCCCGATGATTGGGCATCTCGTGACATCTACAAGGGTGCTGTGTTCAATCTTGCTCATGGTTTAGATCAGATGCTTTGGCGCAGGCCTCAGAATAAGTTTGAGGAGCTAGAAAGGCTCTACCTTGTAGGCGGGGGGACCCATCCTGGAAGCGGATTGCCTACTATCTTGGAAAGTGGTAGAATTTCTGCGAAGATGATCTGCGCTGACATGGGGATCGTGCCTGACTGGAACGGTGCTGATCCATGGTTCGAAGACCTCAGGAAGCCGAAACTCAAAGTGCGGAACGCCTGAGGGAGGCCTATGGACCTGTATGATTTCTCATTCTTCTTATCGACTATGTGGGTTGGACCCTTCTGGCTCGCGATGCTAATTTATCCTGAACATGAAAGGACGAAGAAGATTCTCAGAGGCCCTTGGTTCTTCATTGGGCCGATTGCCATTTGGTGGTTCGTAATCGCTTCCGACCCCGAGGGGCTTATCGAACTGTCAGAGGGCTTCACGGCCCCGTTGAGCATTGTGGATAGTCTGGTGGGTATTCTCGGAACCCGTGCTGGGGCTTCCGCAGCATGGGCCCACATGGTGGCAGGTGACATTTTCATCACCAGATGGATGTGGAACAGATGTGTAGAAAGAGAGACTGATAGGTGGATATCCGCAGTCTCCGTGTTCTTCGGAGTGATGCTTATGCCTGTTGGAGTGGCCATACATCTAGCCCTAGTTCGTGAACACTCGGACTGATTAGATGTCTGGTTGGCTGCTTAACCTGGTCGCAGTCCCGTATGGTCTCTGGATTGCATGGGTGGGGGTCCAACACTTCCGTGACCCGTCATGGTTCGAACCGATAGTCCCCGGCGTCATCGGCAATGCAAGGTTCTGGGTCTACGCCAGTGGTGCCTTCGAGATTATCCTAGGAATCGGGGTTGCTTTGCCTTGGTTCAGGAAGGAGGCGGCACTGGGACTGACACTGATGCTGATAGTGCTGTATTGGGCCAACCTGAACATGTGGGTCAATGAGATTCCGCTCAATGGACGAGTCTATGAGAACCACTGGCATATTCTGAGAGGGGCAGGGCAAATATTACTCATCCTGATATCACTCTGGCTGGGCGGCTGGGAGACAGGGAATAGGATTTTCCAGTCAGTTAGAAATTAGATGATATTGTCGAAGTCGCTTAAACGACTGTATATATGCTCAGTCTAGATTTTATCTTTATGAAGGATGCATTATGGGACAGGCTAGAAGAGCAACTGAATGAATGGATCAGGGAACAGGAATCATAGTTCTGAGGTGATAACGTGGGCTCTTTCCTAATAGTTGGCGGTAGTAGTGACATAGGAATTCTCCTCACGAAGAGACTGGTAGAGGAGGGAAACAAGGTCACCCTTCTTGTGAGAGACGAGTCCAGAGTATCTGACCTACCGGAGGATATGGTTGAGAGATTTGTAGGGGACGCAAACAACGAAGACCTGGTACTTGCGGCAGTCCAGTCCTGCATAACATCGGGCGAAGGGGCAATTGACGGGGTTGCGCATCTAGTTGGCTCCTTCTCTGTGAGGCCCCCTCATGCCATGAACAGAGAATCCTTCGAGGAAGTTCTGTCGACGAACCTTACTAGTGCGTTCGTAACTCTTTCAGTGGCATGCAAGCAGATGCTAAGAGCCGGAGGAGGAAGGGTTGTCTTCACGTCAAGCGTAGCAGGAAGTCTTGGTCTGATGAATCACGAGGCAATATCTGCTGCTAAGGGGGGCGTAGAGTCAATGGTCAGATCAGCGGCTGCCACGTACAGCAAAAGAGGAATCAGGGTCAATGCAGTCGCTCCCGGGCTTACTGAAACCAGACTTTCCTCTCCCATAACCTCATCAGAGGCCTCCAAGGATGCAGCAGTCAGCATGATTCCTCTGAACAGAATTAACAGAGCAGAGGAAGTTGCAGCAACGATGCACTGGCTACTAACGGAGGCTCCTGACAACATCACGGGTCAAGTCTTCCATCTTGATGGCGGGATGTCAAACGTGAGGAGTTAGATGCGGTGGAAAAATGCTATTCGTCTCGCTAAGCTAAAGCCAGAGAAGCCTAAGATGGTGAATATAGGACTGAAGACCCTAATGATCGTTGAATATGGTGGTAAGTACCATGCGACCGAAGGGCTTTGCAGACATATGAGGTGGCCTCTAGGATTGGGTGGAAAAGTGAAAGACGGATGCATAACCTGCCCTCTCCACCAGACGCGTCACCGACTTGATGATGGGTGTCTTGAGGAGTGGTCCCCCTTCCCTTTGTTCCCGCCCTATGGAAAGCTAGTGGGAAAGATGTCCAAGAAGAAGGATCTACCACTTTACGAAACCAGGGTAGAAGGTGACTACGTTCAAGTTAGGATTTGATCGGGTCATCCTACTCCTCTTCATCCGAGATTCTCTGGCCCGATGGTAAAATCATGAGGGCGATTAGGAGTATCGGGACTAGTAGCAAGGTGGTTCCAAGAGCGTCTCCTAGTGTCCCTTCGGGACGTGGAATCATCGGCTCGATCAGCATACCGATAATGAACATCGCCAACATCAATGCTGTGATTGGGAGTTTTTCTCTGAGTGCCTTTGGGCCAGTACCAGACTCATTCACCATCAGGAGCATTAGAGATGCGACGAGAACCATCATTGGAATCGTCATTAGAAGAATTTCCCCCTGGGGCCCTCTACCCTCCTCGAGTGAGTTCTCCATCGATATGAGGTTGCGAAAAGAGATCGCGAGAATAACTACGGCTAGGCCTATGATGAACGGCATCAACCGGTCTCTTTCGTCCTCTAATCTCAGAATTCCACCTCCTTCAGCTCTACTCGCTTCCCCATTCCGTCCCTAATCCTCCTAACGTGGCCTTGGACCTCCATGCGAGATAGTAGTCTGCTAGCCTTCGAATCCGTGAATCCCGTATCGCGAACCAGTTCTGCCTGCCACATCGAGTTGCCGTTTGAGGACAGGATGTCAACCACCTTCTGCTGGTCCTCTGAAAGCATGGGACTACTAGTTTCGCGGATCCTCCTCTCTCGTTCAGGCTCTCTTCTGGGGTCGTTGAGCCACATAAGGGAGACACCGATGATAACACCGATGCTAGTCAGGAATAGAGAATAAATCACGTATGAGGCCAGGTATCCTGATGAGTCCGTATCGAATGTGAATGGAGCGGCAATAAGCAGTAAGAGCATGAAGCCTCCTAGATAGAGTGTGATTCTGGCGACCCTATCCATGGAGCCTTCGATTTCTCCCCCGTTGGCTTGGCTCATGGTCATCCTGGCCTAGGCACAGATGTGAATGTTGGCGCGTCGTTTAGGCTCAGTTAGTGCTGGTCACTCTGTATGGCAATACTGCCTGTCCTCGTGCCAAGTTCCGCCTTTAGCCTCACAGTCCTCTTGGTTTTCGGAGGTCTCCTCCTCGCGGTCTCTGTCATCCTCCTCGCGGTCATCGCTCCAGTCGCAGTAGAACACCTCTTCACCGCGATCAGGCGCCTCTGTCCACACTCCCATTCTGGATTCGCAGATCTCCTGAGTAATCTCTAGCTGAAGCGGTGCTGGAAGGGGCTTAGCGCGTTCCTCGCACCTGTCTAGCATCTTACAGAAGGCGCCTCCGATTCTAGCTCGGAGTCCCTTCCTTCTGTCATAATCGCGATCGCACCTCTTGTCATCTGAGCAGTCACTGTGGTGGTTCTCTCTAGATGTCATGTGCTCCAGTACAATCCCCAGTGTCTCTTGATCTGCCGAGCAGTCTTGGTTAGCGATGCAGAAGGATATTGCTTGCTGGGCTGCTCTCAGCTGGATTGACTTCTCCTCAGAGAACTCCATCCTCTTCTCCTCGTCCCATTCCTTCCTCTCGTCCCAGTCCTTGTATTCATCAGCGAAGGCACAGTACTCACCCTTTCGATCATCGTTAGTCCAAGTTCCGCCCTTTTCCTCACATTCCTCCTGGGTTCCGTCCTCGTAGTCTTCCTTGTCGGCCACGGAGTCTGAGCCGTCCAGTTTAGCCTGCATCCCATCCACAGCCGAGGATAGTTTGCCGATCATCTCGGAAAGTGAATCGGCATCTGCTGTGCAATTCGCGTTGTCTTGGCAGAATTGGAAGGCTGCGATTAGGTTGGAATCAATCTGTATCCTCTTCTCGAGATGCTCTGTTCTGTCCTCCATCCTATCGTCCATACGGCTCTTCATCGCCTTCCTGATGTGCTTCCCAAATGGCTTGCTTTTCGTTTCCTTGGCTTCCCATGTGTCCTCCCCGGTCACATCATCTACTGCTCCCTCGAAAGGGTCCTCCTCCGCGTACACCGGCGCAGCGTAGTCCTCTAGGGTCGCTGAGACTGATGCCCCGGCAAGCAGGGATACCATTGCGAGTGTGATTACTCCAATTTTGGCTCTGCTTCTGTTCTGCTCCGTTCTGACACTTCTCTTTGAGTCCATTCTTCTTCACCTTGATTATTCATTAGTTGCAAAACCATATCATATTCTGCAGCAAATGCTCGTTATTTCATGCAAAAAGCCGCAAAAGGTGTATACCAAATTCGGCCTGATTGGTTTGATGAGACATATCATATTCGTTGTAGTTTTTCTACTCGGAGCCATGGTACCCGGGTCCCTTGCGAAAGTCTCAACATCCGAAGAGGTCGTGGTAACAGTGGATAGCACGAATCTGAGGTTCTCTCCTTCATCGGTCACCATTACAGAGGGCGACTCTGTGCGGTTTTTCTGGAGTGGCGAGCTACTCGCGCATAACGCAGTTGCAGAGGACGGTTTGTTTGATTCAGGCGATACCTCCAGGAACGTGGACTACACGTTCACGTTCGAAGCAGGAACAAACGGGACGCACCAGTACGTTTGCGAGCCCCATGAGAGCGTAGGAATGGTAGGGACGGTTATCGTGGAGCCTATGCAAGAGCCGGTTTCTCCAGAGCCAGCCAATGATACGAGCGATCCCGCTCTATCAAAGTCAGGAGAGTCGTGGATACCCTTCTTCGGGTTGGAGATAGTGGTCCTCGTAATGGTGGCTGCGCTAATCTTCCAATTAGGCAAGGCTCAGGGGATCGGAGACGTGCGTCTGTTGAGCGAACGTGAATCGAAAGAGGATTAGAAAGACTATCTCATTCCAAAACGCTGCCATAATTACTGTATGGATGTAGATCCGCGAGGCTGGCTTCGAGTTTAATCAACGTCTGGTCTACATCTTCTTCGTTCAGAACCATTGGTGGCTTGATCTTGATGACATTGTGAAGGGGGCCGTCCGTACTCAGAAGCACCCCCTGATCCCTCATTGCACTAACTATTTCTGACGCCCCCATAGACGCTGGTTCTAGCGTGCTCCTGTCCTTCACCATCTCGATCCCGAGGAATAGCCCTCGTCCTCGGACGTCGCCAATTATCTCGTGATCCTTCATTAGAGAATTCAGACCGCTTTTGAAGCGTTCTCCTAGGACACGGGCTCGATTCATCAGGTCCTCATTCTCAATGACGTCCATCACTGCCATCCCAATGGCACAGGAGACTGGGTTCCCGCCGAAGGTGCTGAAGAACTCCATGTCCCCGAACGAAGAAGCGATTTCCGGTGTCGTAAAGACCGCTGCCATGGGGTGCCCATTTCCAATCGGCTTTCCCATCACTACGATGTCTGGGGTTACTCCGCTCTCCTGGAAAGCCCACATGTGCGTCCCCACTCTACCGAACCCTACCTGCACCTCGTCTGCAATGAGCAGTCCCCCTTGGTTCCTTATCGTCGAGGCTGCCTCTAAGAAGTAGTTGGGGGGTAGGGGTACCTGCCCCGCACAGGATAGCATGGACTCTATCAGAAGACCTGCCAATGGGCCCGCGTGTTTCATTCCCTCCCTTGCCTCTGCCGAGTAGTCAATACTGGGGCGACGGTATGTGTCGGGGATAGGCAGTACATGCACCCATTCCTCTGGCGAGCCTTTGCCCCCGGGCCCTCGAAACTTGTATGGACTCAGATCGATCAACATTCCCGTATGACCGTGGTAAGCACCCTCAATCACAGCCATGTCGTGATTTCCTGTGAATGATCGTGCCAGCCTGACCGCGAGTTCATTGGCTTCAGAACCTGAGTTCACCAAGAATCCGACAGCCAAGGACTCGGGCAGGGTAGAGGATAGTCGGCCCAAATACTCAGTAAGCTCCTCGTACAGGTACCTGCTGTTCGTGTTCAGAACGGCCATCTGTCTCTGTCCGGCTTCAACAACATGGGGGTTACAGTGACCTACATGGGAGACATTGTTCACGAGATCTAAGTACTTGGTACCGTCCGAGGCGTGCAGGTACTGCATCTCTCCCCTCACTATGTGCAGGGGCTTCCCATGTGCGATTGAGAGGGCTTTGCTGATGTGGCGATTCCTCGCTTCTAGGAGATTTCTTAGTTCCTCCATTACGACACCTGCGACAGTCAACCCACTCCCGTCTCCGTCCATAATGGATGGGTCAGAGACTTCCGGAATCAGGAAAACCGGTTCCGCTCTCCTAATCGTTATCAATGGCTTTGCAGAGGGGGGTTCGTGCCGGGAACGTTTGACAGAGCAAGAGGTCGGGCTCTGACCAGAGAAGTCTCTCCAAGTTACGCGGAAGCCGTGTCCAGCTACCTGGGTACTAGAGTACCCGACTACGAGGCTGCCAGACGCGCGCAAGAGGTTTATTTCGCAGCACTTAGGGCACATGGCACCGAGGTCATCACCCTACCTACGTTGGAAGATTTCCCAGACTGCTGCTTCATAGAGGATGCGGCAGTGATTCTGGATGATGTAGCCATTATACCAAATCTTGGCCATCCTAGCAGAGACGGGGAGAAGGAGTCGGTGGCAGAACATCTCTCAGATGATTTTGAAGTTATCAGGATGCCTGGGGGGGCGACTCTAGACGGTGGAGACGTCGTCTTCTACGACGATCGTTTTCTCGTCGGTGTTTCTACCAGAACCAACAAGCAGGGTGCCGATTTTCTAGCTGAGCATGCCAAGGGCGCGGGTATTGATGTGCAGTTGTTCGATGTCCCGAAGAGCACTTTGCACCTAACAACGGTCTGCTCTAGTCCGAGATCGGGCACCATGGTTGCTGCAATGGGGCATCTGAAGGAGAGCGATCTTTCCTTTGCTGAAGAGGTCATCTGGATTCCCGAAGAGGAGGGGTACGCAGCCAATACCATCGGATATGGCGATCGGATAATCATGGCAGAGGGCTACAAAAAGGCAAGGCACTTGTTGATGGATGCGGGCTTCTCAATCACTTCGATCGAAATGACCGAGTTCAGGGAGGTCGATGCGAGTCTGACTTGCCTTTCGGTCTTCATCGGATAGTTTGTTAGCAACCGCAGCCTCGGGGAATCATGCACGTCGCAGCAAAAGTGACTCTCGGAATCGGGGTTGGAATGCTCGTCTTGGGAATCTTGCTCGGGGGACTGGGTGCCAGAGGTTTTGGCTCAGCAGCAGAATGGTCGGTTGAAGAAGAAGCAGTCTGGTCCGGAAGCTCTGGAGTGCACGAGCACACCGATTCACAAGATGGAGTACTCCTTGTTTTCGTTAGCGATGAAGTTAGATGCGATGAATTTACTCTTAATGTGAGTGTAATCGAAGGAGATAGTGATGAGAAGGTTTGGTACACTGCGGGTTGGTGCACTGAAGACGGAAGACTGCCAGTAGGGTACGAAGATGACCCAGATGGTTGGCTGCACATGGGGGAGGTGCGAGGCCTCGAAAGTGGCGGGTCTTACGAGTTTGTTTCAGAGGACAATCTTGTTGCAGTTCCAGAGGGAGTCATCCGCGAGATAATTGAGAGTGTGGTGGGGGGTTTCTTTGGAGCGCTAGGTGGAGGATCGTGTGCTTGCTGCGGACTCCTGATAATGCTTCTTGGACTCATCCTGGCATTCACGATGAAGGAGGAGGTTCCGACCAGCTACAAGGTAGACGCGGAGGGCAGGATTGTTCTCGACCATTCCGAAACCGGGGGCAGTCCGGAATCCGTGCAGAACTCGGATAGTCCTGATGGGCCTGGCGTGGGGTCGTCGGAAGACACGGATGCTTGGTACAAGCAGAATTAGAATAGAGAGTTTGGTGTTAATTCTGATACCCCCCACCGAATCCATTAACAATGACTCGTAGAGTCATTGCGCAATGACTGAGCGGCACGCTAAGAATTCAACCCAATACGGTTGGGGGAGAGCTGCCGTTCTACTATCCGTGATTTTCCTAGTCCAGACAGTGGCTCCAGCGGCTGTTTCAGAGAACACATTCGATGAGATGACCCTCTGCCTGCCCTCTCCAGGACTAGACGGGGTTTGTGACAACAGGTTCGATGCCGACGATGCGACACAAGATATCACTAGCTGGGTTGAGGGAATGTTTCACTTCAATATGACAAGCCCTACTGAGATTCAATTCCAAGCCTCGTGGGCAATCAGGGAGTGGGATAAGTCAGGGATGGATCTGTTCACATCCAATTCGATGATCGCAGCACTTAGCAGTGACAATATCAATGCAAACGATGGTCTGCCCGCAGACGTACTCAGGTCCGCCTTCGATGAGAATACAGACCCGAACGACGTCACGTCGCCGACCATACAAGAGTCCCTCCTAGGAGAGATTGATGGATCGATAAGCGCCTTCTTGGCCAACTGGGGCGGCTCTACGTCTCCTGTAACCACATGGGAAGATAGGGTGTTCCTTCCTGATGACTCCGGGGTGGTTTCTGCGGTCGATTGTACGATTGATCCTGCTTCTGACAGTGATGGCAATGCCTTCGAGCCCCCCATTTGCATTTCCACTAACGTCAACATTTCTCTGCCTATTTCCTCGACTTATGGGCTAAACGGGGTATCTGAGTCCAATCTGAATACTGCCCTGGAGGGTTTACTCGTGATGGGATCAGAAATCACAACGAAGTTCGACGTCAGGGTTGAGCCTGGCCACAAGGGGACCTATTCAATCCAACCACCATCATATGCCACAGTTACTGATGCGACAGGATGGGGAGTCAACCAGGAGGTTTCCGAAGACGGTGGGGCATACTCTTCTGGTCTTTGGATCGTGGACAACCGTGACGACCCCAATGGATTGTCCCCCAGCAGCCAACCCGCTGACTTAGACATGACCATCGGGATGAGAGACAAGAGTACCACGAGCATAGTACAGGTCTCACCTGATGACAGGAGCCTGGATCTCAGAGTTTCGATCGATCTTTCCGATGAGAGCAACGCCTTCGTGGAGATAATAGCAGGGATATACCAGATACAATCCAGTAGCCTGAGTAGTTGGGGCGTTCCAGATTTGATGCCTAGAGACAAGGCGACCATTCCGGTAATCACTTCCGACGGGATTAGAATGGCATATCATACTGGGCTGCTGGACCTGGACGATCTCTCCAAGAACATCCCGATCTCAGGGATTGGTCAGGCGCTAACCGACTCAGGCGGGGGGTCGAGCGTTAAGATGGGTGATTTCCAATGGATCCACGTGTCCAGTGCTCCTCTGGATCAGGGCGGTCTGAACTACACCCATTCTTCCACACAGTGCGAAAGGGGAGTGAATTACTGTATGGAGGGATCCGTAGCCATGGATGACACCTACCCGGTGTACATGAGGTCGGTAAGTCACACTTTCCCATTCAGCCTCGCCGACCTACTGGGCGGAAACCTCGGTGACTCTGGCTTCCTGAACTCGGTTTCTGGGGATGATCTAAGCAAGCTTCTCAACTCAGGGCTGGAGTTCTCAACGGTACTAAGCGATGAGACCATGGAGGACTTCGTGGGAAGTTTGCTTCCTAACGGAATCAGCGCAGATTTGACGATGGAGATCGTTTTGCCTACCTGGGCTTCTACTCCACAGGGTGGTGACTCTATCGTATTGAATTACAGAGCTTCCGGAGAACACAGCGGGGTTATCGACCTTACCGGTTCTGACTCCTTCTTCTGGAACCACGCGATATGTAGGGACACCGTTCCAAGCGCTTGCTTCGACGGAGGGGGGGACACAGTATGTCCCTCGACCTCGAAGAGTTGCGCTTACATGGATGTGGACATGGACTTAGGAGAGGTATCGTTCGCAAGCCTCCCGCTGACCAAGGGCGTGACGGTCGAATTCGCCCTGTCCGTTGACATGGTTATCCACAGGATTGCGGTCCCCGATGAGTTGTTCGATTCACTGAACACCGATTCCACCAGCATGAGTTTGGACGTTCTTCCCTCGGACTTGCTCAGGGCGCTATTGGATATAGGTTCCAGAGGAGACCCTCTCGAGGTGGAGTTCTCATTGTGCGACAATGGGAAGTCGTATTGCGAGCAGAGCATGCCCATATCGTCCAGCCAGACCACAGGCCTTCCGTGGTACGTAAATGAGTTGGAGAAGGACATAAAGTCCCTGATCGAGGACACTGCCAGGGAGTTGACAGAGGAGGATGGGAACGGTGTCGGGGATATCGACATGTCTGGCTTTACCATCGATATAGAGTTCCCTCATGAGATGATCACAGACAATGACGACGTCATCGGCGACGAGAGGGGCATAATCCTCAGCATCGATATTCCGAAGGTGAGTATGACTGCTGGTATCACTAACTCCTGGGTTGAGTTGATCGGAATTCTCAGGGGCAATGGGGAGAGTCCCGAGTTTGGCCTTGCCACCGAAGACGTCTCCATGAACACACTAACTGCCCCGTTCATCACTCCTATGGTTGCAGCGATGGATAGTTTGACCGGCGCCCTTTCATCTAGCATGGTTGCCCCATCCCCAGAAGGAGTCAGGGTAAACGGCGCCAGTGCTGATTTGCCCACTTCGAAGCTGGCAAACATAGGCGATGATTCTCTCGGCCTGAGTTTTGCAGGCACGTACACGATAACGATGCCTCTGGGCATGGAGCTAGAGAATCTTACATCAGAGGAGGGTAGGATCACCTCCGTTATTAACAACGATTCAAAGCGACAAGTGATATATTACACGATAAACCAGGGAATGGGGGATGATAGTGTGGGTTTCACCCTTCTGTTGACTCCATTTTGGGTTATCAAGCAAGTCCAGTACTACATCATCGGGCTGTTGGCATTCATGCTTTGGAGAGTGAGGCGCAGGATGACAAGAAGGAAACGAAAGAAGAGGGCTAGGGCGCTAGAGGCCCTCGAAGAGATGGCTTCCTCGCCGATAGGATACATCGCTCCTCAGCCTACCGTCGAGGTTGTACAGGTTACCGACAATGGAATAGTGATCAAGAGAAGGCTGACCGCCACCTAGTGGAGATAACATGCGAGCAGCCCTGATGGTCTTCGTAATTGTGTCCGCACCGCTTAGTGGATGTATGAGCGGTGAAAGCAGTTCTCTATCCGAAGAAGATCTAGATGTCGGTCCCGATATATTGGTATCCGGGCATTTCCAGAGCGTTTCATTGGATTCCAGGCATGACATGTCCGTATACGTGCCGTACCTGGTAAGGGACCCCATCACTGGTTTCATTCAGAACTCGACGGTTATCGATATCGAAAGGGGGAGTTCCTTCAGTCTGGAATTGCTGTCCCCACCGAGGGTATCGGTGTTGTTTATTCTGGTGGGGGAGTATGGGAGGACCAATTGGCCGGTAAGGGAGGAGAACCAGTCGTGGGGGTCTTGGTTGGAAAAAGGAGGGGATTCCGGTGATTGGGGTTCCGCCGTTGCTAGGGTCTACGGCAATGGCTCGTTGGACACTCTCAACAGTAGTGAAGATCGCGGTGGCTCTGTCTTCGTGAAGACCGTGCAGACAGTGCGAGATAGCACCACCTCGGTGGATGATGGTGGATTTCACTCGTCAGGTATAGTCCATGGCAGAGAGGTCTACGAGCGGCTCTACCGGATAACCGACCCGACCGATTCCCTCGATCCCTTCGACGGGAAGGAGGGTTACTGGGACCGGTGGGCGGGCCAAGGCAACGCTGCCTACGAGGATGCTGCCCAATACCTGATTGCAGAATTTTCCTCGTTCGGCCTTGAGGTGATGTCTCACAGATACGAGTACACCGATATGCTGGGGGCTCAGAATCCTGAGGCGTACAATGTCTGTGCTTACAAATGGGGTAGCCTTTACATCGATGAGTGGTTGGTCTTCGGAGCGCACTTCGACGTTGCTCCTCCCGCCAATCTAGCAGTCCTAGACCCCCACATAACAGGTATCAGGACCTACGGAACGAGAGTTGGGGCGTATGACAACTCTGCGGGTACGTCAATGGTGCTGGAAACCGCACGGGCTCTGTCGGAATTCGAAAGCAGGCGCACCATGGTATTCTGCCTATGGTCCGGAGAAGAGGGCGGCAAGCGGGGTTCAGACTACTGGACGGATTACTACGTCAAGGAGGACAACCCGGACGTGACTGTTACCAGCTACATCAACTTGGATATGGCGGGAGTCAACTGGCCGGGTGGCGGAGGGGCTCCCCATGGAGATCCAGACCCAGAGATCGACGAGGACGGTTATCCCAAGGACTCGGAGGTCTGGCCGCTTCGGGTCTACATCGGGCCGGGCCCGAATCACGATCGTCTGGACCAGCCGGGCATGGTGGGTCTGTCGAACTGGATTGGCTCCGACGCGCTGGGGCTGGAGGAGCAGATGGGGACCCTTGTGGGTGCGAATTACCCCGAAGAAACCTGGAAAACCGACGTTTGGCTAGACATGGACAGGCCCGAAGTAATCGTCTACGAAGACACAACTGCCAGGAGCGACCACGCCAGCTTCCAAGACAACCTGGGGACCGTCACCATCGGATTCGGTGGCCTTGTAGACGGCTACTGGTGCTATCACCAGACATGCGATACCCTGGAAGAGATGGAGCAGTGGATGGACACCACTGGCAAGGACTACGGGGAGGAGAACAGCGGTGTCGCGAACGTGGTGAACAGTCTCGACATGATCACATGGTGGGCTCTCATGACGTTCTTCCACTGTGACGAGGAACCTGTGGTGAACGGGCTCATATAGCGCGGGGATTATCTAGTTGGAGTGTGATGTAGACTAGAGTCACTGCAATGCTGACGCATAGGTAGAAAATAGGCTCTGACCAAGATTTAATCTTCTTACCATCAAGAGGCCCAAAAGGAAGCATATTGAATGCGCAGAGAATAGAGTTTCCTATCAGCCAGAAATAATTGACTCCTTTCAGCAGGTTACTCTCAATTCCCAACATTTCTAGAAAAATCCAGTTCAAATAGCCGATAAGCCATAGGGCCATATTGGAAACCGGTCCTGCAACTGCGATTTTCCCGAACTGACTTCTGGTCGCATTACCGGCCACAACCACCGCGCCGGGTGCCATGAACACTATACCAATTACGGCAGCGAGTATTACTCCGAATCTGAGACCACCTGGGTCAGCTCTGAATTCAGCCCAACAACCGTAGTATCTTGCAACAAACTTGTGTGCGAACTCATGCAATAGAAAGGCGGGACCGAAAGAAAAGAGCGCAAATATGCATATGATGGGGAAATCGAGGCCGATGCCCCCCCAAATACCGCCATTAAACATCAGTGCTAGAGCTAAGGTGAACGCGCCTGTCGCAAGTATCAGTTGACGAATCTCTGTACTAGAAAAGTGCCAGATTGAGCCTTTGTGAAGTGAGACTCCTCCCGTTCTTACATCTGCGAAGAAGTTGGAAAACGCCCTTCCCTCAGAGCCTACTTGCACATGGATTCGGCGTTGCCTCCAGTTGCCATCATCCCTAGCCGCCTGATGACTTGTAGCCCTGTGGTGAGCCTCGAGAGGGTCGTCGTCGACCTTCCACCATCTGGGGTCTCTCTCCGCAGCCATCAATTGCTGGTCCACATTGTCTGCTATCAATGCTATTCAGTTCAATCATCCAGCATGTCCTCAATCTCTGTGATTAGTTCGTCCCAAGTCAGGGGGGGTCGCACATCACCGTCTCTGAGTATTTCCCGCATCTCCTCTATCTGTTCCTCGTCCGGTGGTTTATGGAGCCATCTGTTCTTGTTCGCCACCTCTCTGATCAATGAGGTCTTTCTGGATAGCCGCTGGCTTCTCTCACGCCTTGGTGTGGGCTTATCTGGATCCTGCTGATGCTCACGGATGATCTCGGAGTAATATTGCATCGATTCTCCATGGATTTCATCATCGATGTAGCTGAATGGATCGGAGAGCATCGTTACGAGTTCTCTTGCTAGTCTTTGCGCCTTGGTCCTAGCCTTCCCAGAAGTAAGTCTGTCTCTGGCTCTGGTGTGACCCCTGATGCAGGACTTGCATCTCTCCGAGCCTGCAACATCAGGGGCGTCGCACATTAGGCAGCAGACCGAGAATCCCATCTGCTCCATGGCTCTTCTGGGGAGTGACATGTTGGATGCTATTCGCAGGAGGTTAAGAGGGTCACTGGGATTCGAATGCTGATAGGGTGCCGAATCCCTCCAATAAGCTCGGACCGCTTCCCAGGTAGCAGAGTATCCCACGCCTGCTTCTGGAGTCCTCAGGCCCCGAGTTGTTCCCAGTCGCGCATTCCCCAGTGCAACCGTCAGCGAACGCGATATACACTCTTCCTTCCCTGTCTATGTGGAGATCGTTGAAATCCAGGAGGTTTCTGTTGGAGCCCCCGATATCTCTGCAGTCACCGCTGTTCAGGCATATGCTGCCAATCTGGACTGGGTCTGCTGACGCTCGGACCGTGTGGAACACAGGATTAGTGTCAAGGGCGTTCAGACTGTAAGTCACGTACAGATAATAGCTGACGTTCGCATTGGCGTAGTGAGCGTTCCCATCCCAAGGCTCTCCGTCTATGTTTGACTGGTTTAACTCGCTGGCGTTCTCGCTTCCCAGATATGTAATCGCTATTCTGCCTGGGTCACCGGCGTCGACTTGGGGGAATGCCGTAGAAATTACCTCGTTCGGACTGATCCTGACACTCGTTTGGGTCCAGGACTGCCCGGAATCTGTGCTTGTAGCCATGTAGACCCCTTCGTCTGCGCCAGTCCATATGTGGTAGGCGTTTGACTGAGTGTCTGTGGCTACCTCCGAGTTCTTTCTCGGATAAGGCGTTCCTTCGTCCTCGCCCATGGTTCTATCGAACCAAGTAAGACCATTGTCTTTCGAAACTATGACCGTAGGAGTCTCCACCCGCGGAGTGACGTATACCGTGCCATCAGGGGCAGATGTAATTGCACCGTGTAATCCGCCGTTAGTCGTTGCAAGGCCGAACAGTTGCCCCCCTGCCTCAAATGTCGCTCCTCCATCGAAGCTAGTGAAGCAGAATATCCCTGCAAGTTTGTTGTAACAGTAGTAGACGGCCTGGTCGTAAAATGTCTGGGAAAACTGGCCTCCGATCCCGTACCCACTGCTCGTCCATGGGCCAGATGCGAGTTTTATGTGGTCATTGAGGGGGGTTGTCCCAGAGTCATGGGGATTACCAACCCAGGTTTCACCGTCATCGTCGCTCCAGCAGATCCATGAAGTTTGGAGCCCTTGCATCTGGACATTGAAAATTCGATCCGTCACTGGATCGACCCAACCGTATGGGTCGTTTGTCTGGAATGCGCACAGCGGTCCGGTTACGTCCTCCCAAGACGCGCCGTGATCGCATGAACGCATCACTTTCTCGAATGCAATGAAGAAAATGCACCCACTAGATGTGACACCGATGCTTGGTTCGGCACCGTCCTCACCTACATCGCTGAAGTTGAACACCAGTGGTAATGGAGGCTCATCCACCGGAGAGCCATCTGCTCCCGTCACAAATATCCCTGCTGGTAGGGATTCTTCCTCAACCTCATCGATGGGGGAATCGTTCTGGAGGCACCCGGAGAGAGGCACTAGGAGAAGCATCAAAGTCGTGACGAGTGCAGCTCCGGTACTCCTCATCGCCCCTAACCCGAAAGGTGGTCATCTTGAAACCTGCTGATTATTAGTCACTCCAGATTCCACGTGGTGTGGACCGTGGGACGATGCCGCAGGTGGTGGTGCTGGCAGGGGGCCTAGGGACTAGGCTTGGCAGCCTTTCGGAGAATGTCCCCAAATCCCTGATCAAGGTAGCAGGACAGCCTATCCTATCACATATTCTTGACTGGGTGGTTGCTCAGGGTTGCACTAGGTCGCTAGTATTGATCGGTCATCTTGGAGAGCGATTCGAAGATTTTGACCATGAAGGAGTAGATATCGTGTTCCACAAGGAGAAGTCTCCTCTGGGGACCGGGGGGGCTCTATGGGGCGCCAGAGACCTTATCGAAGATAGGTTCGTCCTCCTTTGGGGGGATGATTTGCATATGATTGACTACTCTTCTCTCCTACAAACGCACAATTCTTCGGGCTGCGCTCTGACTATGACCGTGACCACCGGCCATTCATCATTCAATCTCGAACATGTGGGTGGTCGTGTAATTCGGTATGACAAGCGGCTTGATAACCCAGAAGGGCTGAACGGCTACGAGGCGGGAACTAGCATAGTGGAGAAGTCCGTTCTAGATAATCTCGGGAGAGACGGGACATGGAGTTGGGAGGAGGAAGTTTACCCCGCCATGTCCGGATTGATTGCAGCGCACTTAGACGATACTCCGTTCTGGGACATGGGGACTCCTGAACGACTGAGAATGCTAGAGGGTTTCCTGAAGGAAGGCAGAGCCTGAAGAAACCAGAAGCTCCCCCGGAAGCACGTCTTCTTCTTCGATTAGTGCGAGTATCATCCCTCCGAATCCGCCTCCCATTAGCCTAGCGCCTAATACTCCCGCAGTGTTTTGAATCTCCTTGACCATATTGTCTATTTCCGGTGTACTGGCACGAATATTGTCGCTTATCGATGCGTGGGATTCGTTTAGGATAGTACCCAGTGCCCTCGCATCGCTGGACAGTGCGGCCCTAACCCTCGAGCTCTCTTCCTTAGCGTGTATCCGTCTTGTTTCTATTTTGACCTCAGAGCTGCTGTAGTTGGTCTCGCTGAGGCTCCTCCTGATTCCAGTATCCACCAGTTTGAATCTCCAATCGTCTGGCATTCTGAATCCCTCTATACTCATTCTGGAAAAGTCCAACAGGGTTGCTATCCCTTCCTTGGAGTGCGTTATGGATATCTGATCCATGAGACCGCAATTCGAGCGAAGCACCTGGTTCTCAATTCTCTGAGCCTCTAAAGATATCTCCATTGGGTCAATATTGTTCTGAGAGCACATTACGATTGCGACGCATAGGGCTGCGGATGAAGACAGGCCTGCTCCTATCGGGATGTTAGAATCTACGTCTAGGTCTGCGCTCCAACCGCCCGAAGCCTCCCAGAGGTTGATTACCGTTTGATTCCCTCTACTCCCATCCTCTCTCGTAGATGCCGTAAGTTCGAGGCGATGTTGGCTAGAAAACGTTAGAGATAGCCCCCCAAAGTGATCCGTGTGTTCGCCGATAATATTGATTCTAGCCGGTACTGATGCGTTTACTTTCACGGTGATTCCCCGGCATTCGGTGGTTTCCTCGTAACTGGGACCATGAATGGGATTAGAAGCCCACCTGGTCTTCATGGCCGCATTCAGGATAGGCGCACACGACCTTGTATCTCTCTCGAGTGGGTCTCGGGATTTGCATCCTTATACCACACATGGAGCAGTGGTGGGTAATTGTCTCTGGCTCCTTCTTCTCCTCTATCTCTTCTATGTCCTTGAGATCGCCCAGGACGGTTTCTGAGCCGGACGTAGTC
>LURZ01000008.1:8733-23617 GCA_001629255.1 Marine group II euryarchaeote REDSEA-S42_B7 | reverse complement strand
GTATAAGGCCTCTGCAGCCAAATGAGATGCTGATGGTGAACTCTGCTACCGCGACGAGCGTAGGCACTGTAGCCAACATTAAGGGGAAGAAGGCGAAGCTGGCCCTCAGACTTCCGATTTGTGCCAAGGAGGGAAGCAGGATCACCCTTTCCAGAAGGGTCGGGTCCAGATGGCGGCTAATCGGGCATGGGACTATCTCGGGCTGATTCCATGGTAGGCGTCCTAGTAGATGCCTGTGGCTGGGTTTCTCTGGTCGATGCAGGCCTGAACCTGGACATATCTCTGAACGATGCGATAGGAGAGGCCGAGCTTAAGATCACTGATTCCGTAAGGAGGGAGTTGGATTCGCTCGCTGGCAGTAGAGGGGGGCTGCTTCTGGATCTCCTCTACTCCAGGGCAGAGTTCGTAAAATCGGAAGAGGGGCATACTGACACAAACCTAATTCAGATATCAATACGGACGGGTTGGCCCGTGTTGACTGTTGACAGGGGTCTGAAAAGAAAACTAGTGGAAAAGGGATGCTCATTTATCGAAGTCACCTCAGGACCATCATTGCGACTGGTAGAGGCCTAGGGTAGTGTGAATAACCTATCATCACCATGTCCATCGAGAAAACCAATTCTGACTGCCGCATCTAGCCATGCATGAGCGTAATTAATCGCTCCGAATGAACTGACGAGATCTCCCTCGGATGCAAAATGCCTTGCATCTCGAGTATAGTCGTCGCACATCCTAAGCATGTCTGCTAATCTATCTTCATCCAGCTTGTTTGTGGTGATGGGTGTTGCCTTCTCCCTAGCCTCTGCAGTTAGTGAGAGGTACCTCTCGATTCTCTCATGTGTGATGGTTTCTGACATCTTCACACCTCCCTTAGCAGCCCTGCCGCAGCCTCGCTAATCTTGAACAGTCGACTCCTCCCTCGCTTCCTAACTGCTAGAATTCCGGATTTGTGGAGAGAATTGTATATCTGTGAGAGACGGGGTCTTCCAACTTCCAGACGGGCTTGGATCTCAGCATCGGAGGGAGATATCTCCCTGGTGGAGGCTATGGAAACTATGAGTCTCTCAGAGTCATTCATACTTGATAGGTGGTCACTGTTCACGATTTTCTCTTCCTCCCACTTTGGTCCAAGTAGAGTAATGGGCCGTTGGACCTCTATCTCAGTCTCTTCCACTTCACTTTGAGATGCGATCTCCGTTTCTAGAAGATTCTCCAAAGGCTCGAAGTCATTGTCTTCTTGGATTTCTGGGAGAGTATCCTCCAATTCTGAGTCAACAGTCCAAAGCTCCCCCTCCGAGAACAATACCTGTTTCTCCTCCAATCGAGGATCATCAGTATTCACGGACATTCGATATTCATCAATAACCGGATCTTTTTGGGTTTTTTGCGCGGTTTCAGACAATTGCGGTGGACTCTCTGCATCAGCATCCCGTACAGGAACGGAATCATCTGGTCCAGTAGGCATTTCGTCATTAGTTATTCTAGATCTACTAACAAGTCCAAAGAAACCCCTAGTTGAGTCTCTCTGAGGAGGTTCTGTTCCGGCCTCCATGGATAGCGCGGTACCATCATCCATTGTCCAATCTGAAGTATTTCCAAGATATTCTTCTGATTGTGGGGGATTTTGTTCTTCTCCATCTTCTTGGAGATCCTCGATATCCCCTGATTCCTCTTCTTCCCACATGTCATCGGGCTCTACATCCCAATCCTCATGGTCGGTTGGATCTTGTACAATCTCCTCTTCATCCTCCAACGGCTCGAAATCGAAAACTGATTTACCGCTCTTTTCTTCTGAATGTATTTCTTTATTTTCGGGTTCCTCGAGAATGTTCTCGTCGATTGGTTCAACGAAGGGATTTTCCCCAAAATCGTTGATTTCTGGAGGGTTCCAACTAGTTAGAGATTCGAGAGTACCCTTCTTGCCCATGTTCCTCCTCTCATCCACTAGATCTCTAAGCAGGCTGACCACCGATCTTGCATTTCCCCCAGTCCTAGACGAGATGGCTTCAAGCAGTTCCTCATTGATGTTCCACTTCTCAGGGGACATTTTTCTTATTCTGCTGTTGCAGAGAGTCTGGATTTGATCATTCGAGAAGGGAGCAATTGTGGCATATTCGTCGAAAATCTCCCTTACACCCTCATCCAGAGAAGCCAGTTGAGAATTGGAGAGAGAGATTATGACCAGGGCCCTGAAACGAAGAAGAATGGGGACAATCAATGGCAAGAATGCGGATATATCGACATGAGCGGGGTAGTCTAGAGCTACAAGGGGTAGGGGTCCCGAGCCCGAGTCCAAGGTCTCCACCACCCTCTCCACCTTTTGGTGCATGGTTGGGGGAACCTCGTAACCACAGAATGTGATAGCAAGTTCGTCCAGAGCACAATTTAGGGGATCCTCGCTATGCCAATACGTACCAATGAAGCGTTCGTTGGTCTGTGACGAAATGGCATTGATCAGTGAAGTCCTACCCGACCCTCTTTCCCCGGACAGCAGTATTAGCCGTGGGGACTGGGAGTGCATGTGCTCCTTCCATCGAATCAGAATTTCCTGTCGTCCTACTATCTCGCTCGCACGATTCCTCTCAATGGGCCTGGAGTCGAAGGGGTTGCCTCTGAGAGCAGGGATGTCCAATGATGAAACCCTCCTGACTACCATAGACGAGCAGGCGTATCTGGGATTCTTAATATTCACGCATAATTACGGGTCTAACAGTTTGAATTAACGAGTCAATTTGTAAATCCGGATAACTTTTGTATAGAATTTCTCAGCAGTAATCGATTTCTATTCACATTGGATTAACGCATTCTTAACGGTTTAACGAAGCGTTAATGAAGCGTTAACGGTAAAATTAACGCTTTTTTGGAGTGCTTTCGACTCGAAAAAGGTTAGAAGCCCGTTGCCATGTCTCCGCGATTGAGTGGTATGCCAATAGAGAACAGTCGCATCGAGGGGTTCTACAAACTATCAGTTTCTGAGAGAAGAGAGCTGCTCGCAGAGATAGCAGAATTGAGCGAGGAGCATGTTGAGGCCTGGGCCCGAACAGGGGAGTTAGATGAGGAGTCCGCAGACAGGATGATCGAGAACGTCATAGGGACTTACTCCCTACCAATAGGGGTTGCAACGAACTTCGTTGTTGACGGATCACACTACGCAATACCGTTCGTTCTGGAGGAACCGAGTGTCGTAGCTGCTGCGAGCAACATGGCCAAGAGGTGCCTTGCAAATGGTGGATTCAAGTCGGACAACGATGATCCGGTGATGATCGGGCAGATTCAGGTCGTGGGGTGCGAGGACCCGCAAGGCGCAAGGGACTCGATCATTACATCCAAGGAAGAGTTGGTTTCAAGTTGCAACGAGGTTGATCCGATACTGGTCAAGTTCGGTGGCGGATGCAAGGACCTAGATGCCAGAGTCATCGAAACGGGCTCAGGACCGATGGTAATCGTGCATATTCACGTAGACTGCAGGGATGCTATGGGCGCAAATGCTGTCAATACGATGGCGGAGACCATCGCCCCAAAGGTGGAGGAGCTAACCAGAGGCACCGTGATACTTAGGATAATCAGCAATCTGGCAGTCCTACGACTTGCCAGGGTGAGTGCCGTATTCACTCCCAAGGAGATGTCAGACAGAGGAGATGATGCCGCGAAGGGCGCAGAAGTGATCGAGGGAGTTATTCAGGCTTACCACTTTGCTGAGGCAGACCCCTTCAGGGCGACAACTCACAACAAGGGGATCATGAATGCAATATCCTCTGTAGCCCTAGCCTGTGGTCAGGACTGGAGGGCGATAGAGTCGGGTGCGCACAGCTATGCATCCCACGAGAGGAGGTATGGTTCTCTGACCAAGTGGTCCAAGGACGAAGGGGGCAATCTGGTTGGGTCAATCGAGCTACCCATGGCAGTTGGACTAGTTGGGGGGGCTGTAAGGGTCCACCCCGCTGCACAGGCGAATGTCGCGCTTTTAGGGGTCGAGAGCGCGGACGAACTGGCCAAGGTGATGGCGGCATCTGGGCTTGCCCAGAACCTAGGAGCACTGCGTGCCCTAGCCACTGTGGGAATCCAAGCAGGCCATATGAAGCTGCACGTCAGGAACATGGCAGTCACCGCTGGAGCCGAGGGCGAGGAGGTTGATTTAGTGGCTTCGAGACTGAGGGATAAGGGCGGAAGGATCACCCAGGCAGCTGTGATTGAGGAACTCGAGGAATTAAGGAGACAGTGAAACTAGGCCATATTGACGCTCGCTTCGTATTCCTCTGCGACCCTTATACCGTCTTCAACGTCTACGCGGAATAGAACAATTGTCCCTGCAAGGATTATGAAAGCAATCGCTAGAATCCCCACCTTTGCGCCTATGAAGATTGAGCACAGGGTGTAGACTAGAGGGCCAATTACATTACCAACCCTTCCGAAGAACCCGAAGAATCCGAAGAACTCGGCCGATCGTGATTCCGGGACCATCTTACCGAACAGGCTCCTTGCGAGTCCCTGGGAGGCACCCTGTATAGAGCCGAAGAGCATGCCCAGGATCAGGGCTTGAACGCCGATCGCTACACCTAGAGGGGCCCAAACCAAATCTCTCATCGCAATCGCCACCCCATCCAATGCTTGATCGCCCAAGCTAGTCACGTGGTCGGTGCCGGTCATCTGTACGTCTCCCTCACTGCCACCCAGGACGGATATGCTGAACCTGCTATCTTCTAACTCTTGAATTAACGAGGAGATTTTAGCATTGTTTTCACTCGTGTCTGAGAAGGAAATGTTGTAAGCAGTATCATTGTCTTCGTGTGTAATTTTCCACCTAAGAATATCATCTGGTGAGCTCGTGTCCGGTTCCAAAGGTAGAATATTGGAGTATTCACTAGCCCAAATCTGCTCTTGGTCGTCGGGATCTTGAACTAATGCTTTGATTCCACTATTCACACTCACCTGGATAATTGCGTCCCCGCCATCATCCACATACTCGTACTGTATATCGAAATCCCCATGTTCCTCAAGCTCGAGGGGGGCGAATGTCACTCCCAAGAAGGTCACTACAGTGGCGATGACGAGAACAACCTGCAAAGTCCCCTGGGTCGACGTCTTGTCCGCGATTCTGGAGAAAACTATGGCCATAGGGGCTGCGAAAAGGTTGAGTGCTAGAACAAGAAGTATCAGATCAAATGTGGTCAACCCAAGAGTCACGACGAAGTAAATGGCCCCTACTGTCTGGATGCTGTTTATTCCATCTATGAAAAGGAAGTATGCGATGATGTATAGGAACAGGGTCCTGAAGTTCTTGTACTCCCTCAATGTTGACATGACCTCGGAAACTGCAAGATTTGTGCTTTCTCTGAAACTTAGGTCTTCCATAGGTTTCTCTACCTCTGGCTCTGGGATCCACCTGAAGGTAAAGATTGCAAAACCATACCACCAGAGTCCGGTCGTGACCATGGAAGCTGTGAAGGCCCAGTCTGCAAAACCGGAGCCCAGAAGCAATGCCAAGTGAATAACTAGGAGAACACAACCTCCAACATATCCCGTGGCGAAGCCCAGGTTCGAGATCTCGTTCATCTCATCCTCAGTTCCAATGTGAGGCAAGAGAGAGTTGTAGAATACGCTAGCCAAGTTGTTTGAACAAGTAGCTAAAACATAGAAAATTAGCAGACAGACCCATTTCAAATCAACTGACAGAAATGGAGCAAGCCCCATCACCACTACTGAAAATATTCCTAGATTTGTTAGCAGTCTGAGAGTTCTTTTCTTTATTGGCTTCCTATCTGCAATTACTCCGAGTGATGGGCTTAGAAGTGCTACAATAATAGCCCCGAAAGTAACAGTTAGGGTCATGATGTTGTCGGCATTCATCTCTATACTGGCAATCTCAATGTTAAGGCCGTTAGCGGCGACGAATAGAGCTGCGAACCATCCAGGGAAGACTCCTGCTGTGATGCTTGTTTCGAAGCCAGACTTTGCCCAATCATAGAGTGCGAAACCCCTTACTTCCTTTTTCTTCCACGTCTCTCCTGCCATAATATTCGAGGATACGTAGAAGTCTAGGAGTATTAGTGTTGTTACGAACACCGACTGTAATATTTCTCACTAGCTACAGTGGTAAAGGCCTCATAGGTCAATCCTCAGTATTCTTGGAGTGATTGTTTCTCGCAGGAGCAATGAGCGCGTGGGAGAGGCCGGACGAGAACTCGATCGAGGGGCTCCTGCACGGAATGGAGTTCGCGGATGGGGTCGAGTTTGACCTCAGAGTGGATGGAGACGGGGAGTTCGTCATCTTCCATGACGAATTCGTTCAGGGTTCGGGCCGTATGTTGGACCGATGCGTAGAGAAATTGCCTACTGACTACATCCGTTCTGTTGGTGTTTCTACATTGGACGAGCTTCTCGCGAATCGGAATTTCACGGATTCTTGGCAAAGAGGAGGGAAGACTGTGGACATAGAATTCAAGCTACCTCACCCATCTACCAAAATCGAGACTGTGAGTCACCTCGGATCGATGATTCGGAGACTCGAGACTGCTCTTGAGCCACTTGAACTGCCGGAAAGGACCGTATTCGCTTCTTGCTTCTCGCCCAAGATTGGGGAGGCGGCCAAATCGGTTAACTCGTCCATCCCGGTTACTAGGCTGGTCCCCCACATCAGGGCTTGGGGAAGGTTTTGGAGGCTGAAAAGAATCATGGCGATCCCGAATTTTGCTAGGACTACTGTAAAGGGGGTTGCCAACAGTCTTCGTAACGAGGGTATGGAATCTATCGGAATGGCCCTCCATTACCTAAAGGGCTGGCCGAGATACTTCCATCCTGGAAAGCCCGTGGGTCTACATGGCCCTGGTCTGAGGAGATTCTTCGAAGCACGCAGGGGGATGGGGGCATTCGTCTGGCCTTGCCCGCTGAAGCACGAAGATGCATTGTTGAATGCCGGAGTGTCGCTGGTTTCTGACAATATGGACCCAACGGTATTCGAAAAGCCGGATGGCAGTCCTAGGTGGCCTAGGCCAGGTAGCCAGCCACTCGATGAAGAGTGGAGAACAAGGATTGATCGGTCTAGCTCGGATGAGAGAAGAGACGTCATTGCAGAGGCTGCATCTTCCCTCCCGATGTGGGACGAGATCGAAGTCGGCAGAAAGATGGGGATTCTAGAGGATCAGGGCAGAAGGATGCTGTGGGCGGGAAATTCGGAGAGGTGGTCCAAATACGCCGAAGGAGGTCTACCCTGGGGCAGTCCTCGGATTATTGGACATAGAGGGTCCGGTGCTAGGCATAGCGTTTAGTCAGTCCAGCCTTCTGTGTGGTTGGTCTTTCGCGATGTACTTCGGCCTGTAAATTGGAACCCCTCGTCCCCCCCTAGCATTTCTTTCGTCGAGAATTTGGGCGCAGATTCCTGCCACCCTAGCCCATCCGAAGAAGGTGGTGTAGTAGTTTGGCTTTCTGAACCCTATCGCATGGAGAAGGCTGCCACTGGCTAGATCCACGTTAGGGTATGGGTTGCTAATCTTGGGGTGCTCCTTGAGAATCGGGGGTACGACCTCCCTGAGCGCCTTTGCGATTTTGTAATACTCATCTTCAGGGCATACCTCGGATCCAAGTTCCAAAAGTAAGCTAGCCCTAGGATCCTCCCCCCTCAGAACCCCATGACCGAATCCGTAGATTGGCCTTTTTGCCGCTAACTCCGCTCTAACGAACCTTTCTATCTCTTCGGGATCAGAGGTTCCTATTCTCTGAATGAATTCCAGACATGCCTGGTTCGCTCTTCCATGGAGTGGCCCTGATAGAGCGTTCATCGCACTGGCCAGTGATGCGTAGATCGATGCCCACCCAGATGCTACTGCTTTTCCTGAGAAGGTAGATAGGTTTCCTCCGCCATGATCCATATGGAGAATGAAAAAGAATCTCAGAACCCTATTCATTCTCTCCGCCTTTTCGCCATCTACGCCCAGCATGTGAACGAAGTTTTCCACGAGTCCCAATTCAGTATTCCTTGGGCGCAAATTGTAAGGATTGCCACCCCTCAAAAGGAATATCCTTGCCATTAACTCTGGCATCCTAGCGATTAGGTTCATTGAGTCAACCCTACCATCTCCAGTGGTCTCAGCGGCGCCCAAAGCCATGATCCCGATAGAAAGCCAGTCCATGGGGTGGCCGCTCCCCGGAGTAAGGTGCTCTAAAACCCGCAAGGCACCGGTTGGCATTCTCTCCCCCCGATAAGCTAGTTCTTTGCGAAATTCCGCTGATTCATCGGAGTCGGGCAACCTCTTGTGCATCATTAGGAAGATTATGTCCTCCTCCTCCAGATTAGCAAGGTCCCCCACTGGGTAGCCAACATAGTGCACACCCTCAATCGTATCTACATAGGAGGTCTGACAGGTACCTATTGGAATTCCACGAAGGCCCGAATCCAAGTGACCTTCTGTAATGGAAAAAATGGTCTCTTCGTCAGTCACGTGTCCACCAACATCGGGTGTAACAGACACCCCATCATAATCCCTCCGACAATACCATCGTACAATTACGAGGGAAATCTGGGAAAACAGCGTTTCTTTGATAGCAAGAATCAGATCAATCCTATCTTTCTTCCACACCTGTCGAATGATTCGAGGACCGAGTTCAAATCATCGCGGCTGAGACCTGCTGACATCTGCGTCCTTACCCTAGCCTTATCCTGTGCGACCATAGGGAAGACTATGGCCCCGACCATAACTCCTTCGTCTCTCATCAGAGACGAGAGTTCCTGGGCTTTCCTGCTCTCTCCGCACATCACAGGCACGATGGGGGTTTCACTAACCCCAGTATCGAAGCCCATGGACTCTAGTTCGTCTCGGAAGTAGGTAGTGTTCTCCCAAAGCCTCCTGACGTGCTCAGGCTCGGACATAAGCACCTCGATCGCAGCCTTCTGAGCGGCTGCGACGCCCGGTGGCTGGCTTCCCGAGAGTAGCCATGACCTGCTGTGATTGAGTGCGTGTGTCCTGACGTCTTCGCTTCCAGCAAGGATGCCTCCTTGTACCCCGAGGGCCTTGGAGAAGGACCCTACCTCGAAAGTGACCCTGCCTTGTAGACCGAAGTGCGATACTATCCCCTTTCCTTCTCCAAGAACCCCCTCCCCGTGACAGTCATCGACGAATGTCATAGCACCGAATTCCTCTGCGAGATCGGCAATCTCGTCAAGAGGGGCGATATCGCCATCCATGCTGAACACTCCATCGGTGATGATCAGCTTCCTTTCCGAGTCCTCTTTCTCTCTGAGTACCCTTTCCAGAGCTTCCATGTCGTTATGCGGATAAACCGCCCTTGATGCCTTAGTTAGCCTAACCCCATCGATTATTGACCCATGATTCAGCTCATCTGAGATGATTACGTCTTGTGGCCCCCTCACAAGAGTAGGGATAAGACCAACGTTCGCGGTATAACCCGCTGAGTAGATCAGTGATGCCTCTACTTCCTTGAATTCGGCACAGGTCCTTTCTGCTTCGAGATGAAGGTCCATTGTTCCGGCAATTGCTCTTACGGACCCGGATCCCGCACCGTACTTCCTAGTTGCCTCCACCGCGGCTTCGACCACTCTTGGATGAGTAGTGAGGTTGAGGTAGTTATTTGCCGATAGCATGATCATCTCCTTGCCATCAATTGTGCACCTCGGCTCACTTGCGGCCTCCAGTGTGGGTGGATCCCAGTTCAGCCCCTGATCCCGGAGTTCCGAGTACCTGTCCCTCATCCATGACATATCCACTGGCATGACCATCTGAAGACACACTAGTTTTTGATTGATCCGAGGACGATTTCTCCATGAGAGAATTGATGTGAAGCATTCCATCGCAGCCTGTGGTACCGGAAGTAGTGAGAGTGGTATTGGTCGGGACCGCCCAGGATGGAGGAGTTCCCCAAGCAGGATGCGGGTGCGATAGGTGCATTGCTGCACTTAGCGACCCATCAAAGGCCCTGCACCCAGCATGCTGCTTGGTAATTGGCTCGGATGGAAGCCTCCACCTCATCGAAGCATCCAGAGCACTTCCTCAGCAGCTTGGGATTGCCGCAAGGTCTCTGGGTATAGGCAACACCATCATTCCCGAAACTGTTAGCCTAACTCATGCCCATTTAGGGCATATAGACGGATTGGGGCAATTCGGAAAGGAAGTCATGGGATCTAGCGGAACCAGTCTTTTTGCGAGCAAGAGCGTCATTGATTGCATTCGAAAAAGAGGTTTGATTTCTCCCTTCAAAGTGAATAATGTACAGAGCGGTAAACCTTTTTCTCCCTCTAGACAATGTGGTTTCCAATTCGAGTTCATACTGGTACCCCATCGAGACGAGTTCTCCGATACACATGCCATCAAAATCATCGGTCCGAGTTCCTCCCTACTATTCCTCCCAGATCACGATGACTGGACGGGAACTCTAGATATGGCCGGACAGAGCAGCATCAGAGGTTGGCTGAACTCGCTTGAAGTAGACTTCGCACTTATTGATGGGACCTTTTGGAGCGGAGACGAATTGGGGGGCAGAGACATGTCCCAAATCCCACACCCGCCCATTTCCGAAACAATAGGAAGACTGGGTAGAAGGGAAGATGGGGATCCAGAGGTGATTTTCTTCCACCTTAACCACACAAATCCAGCAATAGACTGCGGCTCCGCTGAATATCGGGAGTTGGTAGCACTGGGTTGGTCAGTTGGCGAACAAGGGTCTACATTTGTTTTGTAATTCTAAGCGGAATATTATGAGTCGCCAGTGTAGCCCTAGGTTTATGCGAGTTAGTGGAAAGGTGAGCAGTGGGCTAGGGAGAGCTCACGTATTTATGTTCCAGAAGCACTACCAATCACAGTTCAAGGGAGTCTTGGGAGTAGGTGCTTGGCCAGGTACCCTAAATGTGGACGTAGGGGGCGATAGCATCGATGCATTCCTCGAATTGAGGGTATTAGCCGGATTGGATGAGGGGGTTCCCGACGATTCGATTGAAGCCCACAGAATCGAGGGCTTCGAAAGGGACGGTAAGTCCTTCGGGGGAGCGACGGCATTCAAGGGAAGGATTCGCATAACAGGGGGCAAATGGGAGGAATGTGCCATCCTAGTTCCCGACCTAACCAGGCACACCAGCACCGCAGAGGTGATTTCTGGGGCCTTCCTTCGTGAAACTGCTCAATTGAGCCTAGACATCCACTCTCTCTCCAACAGCAATCCCATTTCATATTTTGACAGTGAAAGCCATCTCCGATACTCTCGGGAGTCGCTGGGCCTAACAGAGAAGGTTGTGGATAACGGCAGTTCACTGGAGAAAGGAGAGTCGAAGTCCTTGTGGGATATGTCCCAAAGGATGAGTCCCTCAGATGGAGCCCTGCCCAAGTCCACACTTACTTTGGGGGAGTTTAGTGCGGATTCTAAATCTAGGATAGATATCCTACCAGATACTATTCCGGCGAATGCTGATGCAATCCTTCTGACTTGGTTCCAGATGAATGACTTTGCCTGTATTGAGAATCCTATCAGTCTCCCGTCATCAGAAGTCCACGGAATACAGCGGTCTACTGTTCTGATGGGATCTGTGCCGGATTCCAACCTAGAGAGGTTTGTGAAGTCGTGCTGGCCTTCGACCAAGGAGCAGGCTGCTGAAATCGCATCTTTTTCACATTCGGACGGCCATTCCTCTATCGTCTCTAAACGATATAGGTAACTTCGTGATTCAGCATACCTAACCTTGGAAGTAGAGGGTGCACGATTTGCTGAGATAGCAACTGCGCCAACAGGGAGGTGATCGTTTAGGGCTCTTACTATCGAGTCATTGCTTGTATTAGAGGAGACTGATCTGGGAAGATCTATTCTGGCTAGATTAGCCCTGACGCTCACCCCAGAATCTGTTCTGCTGGACATCTCCAAGCAACCCTCTGACCACCAAGTTAGTCTTCTAAGGGCATTCCTCATGGCACCCTCGACGGTTCCGACATCTGGCTGGATCTGTGACCCGTGGAATGAGTTTCCGTGATAGCCTATGGCGACCAGAAATCGGTCGCTCAATCGTTCACCTCTACTCGGTTTGGAGGTACTCCAGGGCTTCCTCAGCGGAAGCGAAGCCCATTCCCAGGAGAGCGAACTCGACTGCTACTGGAAGGAACTGCTTCGCGAAGCCCTCACTTCTATCGAAGTTGGTCTTAAAATCGATATTATCTATGAGCATTTTCGCTGCCTGATATAGATCCTGAGTGACATCGAAATCGTCGGATGAATCACCCAGGTCCTTGAGTTTCCTCAGTTCGCGAATTGCCATTGGAATCCTATCGAACTCAATCAGTGCGTTCGCATAGGCGGCCTGATACTCTGTGCTCTCTGCATCTAGTGCAGCAGCTTTCTTGAAGTAGGCTGCAACCTGTCCCTCGTTTATCCGATCATTACCCTTTTCGTCAAAGTTCCCGTTTTCTTGTATCTCGAATAGTGCTGATTCGGCCCAGCCATGGTAACCTGCAGGATCATCTCTGTTGGAGCTTATGTGTGCCTCGAATATTTCCATTGCTCCCATGAAATCTCCCTGAGTAATGCATTGAGCGGCCTTAGTGATTGTTTCCTCGTTCGACATATGTATCATTATGTGTGGGAGGACTCAGGGTTATGAACGGTGCGGAATGTTGGGTTCCTAGTTAAACTTCAGCATTCAATTATTCAACTGCTGGTCCGACATTGGCATCCATCAGTTGGTTAATCAATCGATAAACGTCCATTGGGCGCCTTACCCCATAAAGACAGTCTGCCGGGTCACTAGCCTCTACGGTTCTATCTCTCTGCAAAGTTATCCAACCAAGAAGGAATGAGAAAATTCTCTTCTTACCCCCGGGGGTTTGAATGATCTCGGGCGCAACTCCTGCGGGAGCACCCAAGGATTCGACTTGCAAGCCTACTCCCGAACCTGTAACCACATGTATATTGCCAAACCCTAGGATCCTTCCCAGTGTTGTTGGATATGCCTTTAGATTCTCCACTTTATGATAGGAAATCCCATGCGCACGGGTTTCGAAGTACAGGAAGCGCTGTCTAATGTGTATCCTCTTGTCTGTTATAGCATAGTGGAAAGATCTCTGATACAGAACTGTAAGTGAAACCATGACTACGAAGGATAGTAGCCCCAATGGTGCAAACCAAGAGTAATTCCACGATGGAAGAGGGCTCGAGAAGCCAGAGTCAAAGAAACCCCCTATCCACTCCACTATATCCATCAGTTTCCACAAAAGTGGGATAATGCAACAAATCAGAAGCCAGGATGTTGTCCACTTTCCAGAAGTGGAGAAATTTGCATAGTGATTGATTTTGGTAAGAATTAGCATGCATATGACAAACCCCATTACTCCCGTTGTATCTATCAACCAAATTACCACAGATAGGACGAAATTGGCCTGCCCTTCCCCTTCTGGAGTGTCTAGAAGTTCTCCGAGGAAGAACGCGATATGGACCAGGAGAACCATAATCGAAAGAATGTACTTGTCGGCCATTGACGACGTTGCTGGCCCCCCTCTCCAGATTGGAGTCTCCGAATCCGTGATCTCGGGGAAATCAGAACGAGCAGAGTCTGCATCGATATTGGACTTGAACTGCTCAACGAACTGAGACATGCATTATCATCTTCCATGGTTGTTTCTAAGTGATTGCCATTCAAGTTTGTCAATGTAAGAATCCCCAGGAGTGCTCGGCATTCCCATGAATCCAATCATAGTCTGACAAGGTCCTATTTCCTTCTTCGTCCTCAATCTCCAGTCCGAACACCTCGAAGGGATACTCATTGTAGGTCAGGTGGCTAACTAGGCCCATTCGAGTTGGTTGGTCGAATGTCCACCTAGCTCTACTAACTGACCTGATATCCATTGAGACCTTAGAAGAGTCGTTCCAGACCTTAATTCTGAAGTTTGGAAGTAACTCTCCGTCAGAATCCGTAAGACCCTGATCGGATTTTCTGATCTCTACCTCACAATTGTCGAATTCATGTGTCATGCCTCGCTTCCTATCATGGAAAATTCCGGCTCTTTTCAAAGGGATTCTAACTGCGTCCCTCTTCCGCCAAGGCTTGTCATCCTTGGTTGTGGATAGTGGGGTTAAGTGCGGCATGAACCAATCCAAGTATGATCCGTCATCAAAGTGAACCATGCCCCAGAACCAGGGTACTGATGGGGCCTGGACTGTGACCTTCTGGAAGTAGGCCGTCCCCTGCATTTCCTCCCCATCTACCACCAATCTAGATTTCATGCCCTGTAGCCTTAGTATGTCGTAACCCATACCAAGTGCTATCTCGTTATTCCTGTATGTAAGTTCGCTCGGAGGACCCCACCATGGTGTTAGTTGTGCTTCGAAAGAAGAAGGCGCGCCCCGTGACCTAGCTTCCCTGTCACTCGAAAGACTAACCCAC
This sequence comes from Marine group II euryarchaeote REDSEA-S42_B7, assembly GCA_001629255.1. Classification (GTDB taxonomy): domain Archaea; phylum Thermoplasmatota; class Poseidoniia; order Poseidoniales; family Thalassarchaeaceae; genus UBA36. The sequence goes on along the minus strand of LURZ01000008.1, from coordinate 9,249 downwards.
ATGGACTCGTTTCCGGGGGACATCCCCATGGAAAGGTCTTCCCTCTCTATTGGGATCACCGCGCCTGCTCCAAGCCCATCTCCCTTTCCGGGCCACAACGGGTGAGTATCGCCAACGACAGCCATTCGGCATTCTCGCATTGTAAGTGGTTCGTGCATTTTCTCGCCGTCGTACCACCACGCGCAAACCATCCCAGGGATTACGAAACCACCATGATCATCCTTGTGCATCCTAGAACCTGGCTCCCACCAGTGACCGCTGACCCGAACTGCCTTGGTCTCCTTAGTAGACCAAAGGGTCATCAGCTGCTTGGACCTATTGGGTTTGTCGGGGTCCGGGACCAGAATCAGGACCCAGTACCACCACCAGGAAAGGCCGTATATCGGAGGCATGACATCTAGTCGCCACAGTGATGAGAAGTCTCCTTCGAACTTGATTGGGTTATGGTGCATCTCAATCACATTATCTCCCTTCTGCTGAAGACTGACTTTGCTATGAATATCCAAGCAACGGAGA
>LURZ01000008.1:0-8721 GCA_001629255.1 Marine group II euryarchaeote REDSEA-S42_B7 | reverse complement strand
AAAGGACTAGGATGCTGTTCAGCAACGCCACGCCCGCTGATGCCGTCCCTAGCGTATGGACTGGAGGCTGCCAGAAGACAGAGAGGCCCGAGTCAATCCCGAACGCATTGTCCATCTCTGCCCATTGGATTGTATCCGGCCATGCTAGAAGCACCATAGCATCAATCATCTGCAGAGCCCAATGCGAGATGGATACGCTTGCTACCGTCCAATTCGGGTTCACTATGGAGAAGCTCCCCATCATGAACTCCCAAATCCCGAAGACTATGCATAGGTACACTCCGTACTTCGGAGAAATCAGCCCCATCGCGTTAAACATCGAACCGTATGCTGCAAGAACCAGTGTCGTTGCAAATCCTATCCCTAGCCATACCGGCAAATCCGAGAGTCGAATTATCTGATCGCCCGGCCCCAGCAACGAGGCGATTAGTCCCACAACAAGGGAGAGTGCAATGACGTAGGTACCCGCAATCGCCAGATAACCCATCAACCTGTAAACGATGAACTCAGCACGATGGATGGGTTTCGACAGTAGAAGGTGGAGTGTCCCGTTCTCCGTCTCGTCCCTCACCAATCCAAGGGAGAGGAACAGAGGGATGAACAAGCCTAGGAGGATAACGAAAGCCATCTTCCCGACTGCTACCACGAATGTCCTGTGACCTAGTTCTCCGATGTACTCCTGCTCATCTGGGTCCTCATCGACAAGATCGTCTGACCGGATATCGGTGACCACTCCGTTGAGCGCTAACCACTGCACATCGCAGCGGATCCCATTGCCGTTATCGTCATCACCGAGTCCGTCGTTCATTGCGAGGCAGTCACCGTCATCATCGAATCCGTGGCTCCCACCAAGCCTCACATCTGATGGGCAATCAACCCTACTCTCCTCCCATCCCACCCCTCGAAGAGAGAGGCCGTTGAAACAGTCAATTCCGTCCTCGTTGATGTACATCTCTGGAGGTTCTGGTTCCACGTATACCTCCTCTGTCCAGTACCCCCAAGAGAGATACATCCCCTCGGGCACTATGACTTCTCCGTCCCCCCTCCACTTGCCTGAGACGTAGTATGTTGTCAGTCCGTTCCCGTCTTGGTCCCCGAGGTCGCACGCATCTCTCCATATGGTCTCGTAAATCTCATCCAAATCCCATTCTGAGCAGTCTGTAAGGTCGGGGACGCCTGATGCGTCGGGGTTCCAGTCGATGTGGGTGTCCCACCACTCTCCATCATACTCCAGATCTATCCATCGTGCCTCGAAGAATGCTCTTCCCTCCCAGGACTTGTTAGCGGAGAACGACCTTTCGGCGTCGTTCCAGTCTATGTCACTCTCTGGGATGAAGACGCTTGCTCCGGGGAAAACATTTGGATCCCAGTCAGGAGTCCCATACTTTCTCTCCTGCCCCATCGGGTATCCATCACCATCATTGTCTTCACTGTCCCCATCGTTGTCTATGGGTTCGAAAGACTCCCTCACGGAGTCTACGTAGAAGGAGAGGAGTAGTGCCATCAGTAGAGCGCCAACGCCCAATACCACCCATGTGGAGATCCTGTGTCTTAGTTGCCTCATTGTTAGCTCTACTATTGCTCCAGCCTTGCGGTCTAGCCTTGTCCAAACTGTATCGGAAAGGTCTAGGCCCTTCTTGTCCATCATTGCCCCTCCTTGATTAGGTAGTTGAGTAGAGATTCCAGATTGTCATCCGGATTCTCGATGCTGGATATCTTCTGTTTTGATTTCACTATTATGGACGGCAGGATGGAGTGAGCTGCGGAAAGGTTGTTGGTGTGGATTTCTAGTTGCCCTTCTCTGGGAAATCTGACTCCGAATATCGGATCTTCTTCGATGAATAGGCCCGCTAGACTCCTTGGATCCTCGCAATTGATGAGTATCCTATGTGGGTGCTTATCCAGCAGATCACGAATGGCGTGCAGATTCCCTAATGCGAGTAAACGGCCATTGTGCAGTATTACTATCTGCTCAGTAATCCTCTCTATCTCCTCTAGAATATGGCTTGAAACTAGGATGGTCTTGCCCTGCTCGCCCATTTCACGGATTACGCTCATTATGCTTGTCCTAGCCAATGGGTCGCATCCATGGAGGGGTTCATCCAGAATGATCAAGTCTGGGTCATGCACCAGTGCATGCGCAATCTTGACCCTCTGCCTCATTCCCTTGCTGAACTTTCCGAGCTCCTTGTGCATTACATCTGATAGACCTACGAAGTCCAGTACGTGGGACGATCTTTCCGTGGCTTCCTCCCTAGTCATCCCATGAAGCCTGGCCAGAGTCGAGACGAAGTCCAATGCAGTCATCCACTCATACAGCTTCTCAGACTCACTGACATAGCCCACCCTCCTGTAGGGGGAGGTGTTGGTCCAGGGATCTACTCCGAAGAGTCTGATGGAGCCCTGGTTGGGCTTTATCCGGCCCATCATGAGCTTGAACAGAGTCGACTTTCCGGCTCCGTTAGGCCCCAGTACCCCCGTTACTCCACCGTCGATAGCCAGAGATAGATCGTTGATTCCGATTACCTGACCGTACCACTTCGAGGCCTGATCAATCAATACGGCTGGAGGTTCCTGAGATTCCATCGTCATTCTCTTGTCACCTCCAGCGAGGTCACTCTGGAAACTAGGAGCCAGACCGCCAAGGAGTTCATGGCCAATATGGAAACTGCAGATATGGAGACTGGGTGATCGTAATTTGATGGTATTCCCAGCAGAAACTGACCCAAGTGGGCCAAGCAGTCGTAGGGGCTCAAGGCATACATGAACGTGGTTTCGAACTGCAGTTCGACTAACAGGGAGACCAGTTTGGTGCCATAAATAATACTCAGGAATCCGATTGCTGCGAAGAAGCGACTCCGGCTGATGCTGGAGAGGGCCAATCCAATCGAGGTGTATGTTATCACCAGGATTATTCCAGCTAGCATCCCTCCAAGGAAGATCGGGAGAGTATCCGCGAGGTATGCCCAACCCTCTGACTTGAACACGATGGCACTGGTGTAGTATGCGAAGTAAGAGAAGACGATTACGAATCCGAGAATTATTGCTACGCTAAGGTACTTCATCGCTGTGTAATCCAGTCTAGAGATGGGTCTGGAGAAGTAGATAGCGCTGGTTCCGTGCTGCCTGTCATCGGAGATCATGCCCCCTACCACTATGGCAGTTAGGAGAGGCCACATACACAGGTTCCTCGGGAAATAACCCAGAACTTGGCCCCACAGATTGTACCTATTGATTCCCCACATTTTCTCGAAGAAGCCACCCTGATCCCCGATAAATGAGGATAGGAAGAGCATAGGGATGGGAGTGAGTGAGGCTAGGAAGATAATCAGGATCAGCAGTCTGACCATTGGGTGGTACTGCCTGTGTCCTTTTCCTGTGAACACACCATACACGTGATGCCTGAAAATAGCGTAGTTCCTCATCCACCTGGGTCCTAGCTCACCGTCCCACGGACGGTACTTCTGCTCGAATATATGCCCTAACGAAGCTTGTGATCTGGCGACTACGGCCGTAGCCTCATCGTCTCCGTCTCCGGATCCGAATGCTGCCTCCATCCTAGTGGTGCCGCCTTCGAGTTCTACTTGCTCCTTTGCCAATCAAACTCCTCCTGTGTGCTCGGGAGTCATCAGGTCCACAGTTCCCTTAATCTGAGATCCCAACTTGTCCATCACAAGCAAAAAGATATCTTCCAGGTCTGGTTCGTATTCCTTCATCTGGCGAACTTGGACTCCTGCTGAAACCGCCGCTTGGAGAATCTGGTCGATCGTTTCCTCACTAGTGACCTTGACTCGTATTACCCTTCCGAGACGCCTTAGTTCCAATCCTATCGAGTTCAGCTCGTCCTCCATCTTGCTAGCCCCTCCCCATATCACCATCTCGACCTCCTTGTCGACTTGTTCTACGAGTTCCTCTATGCTTCTCTGAACCACTATTCTACCCTTGTGAATCATCACTATGCTTTGACACAGGTCCTGTACATCGTCCATCACATGACTGCTCATCAGAACCGATCTGTTGCCTTCTCTGACGGTCCTGTTCAGGGTCTGCAACATGAATGAGCGAGCCCTCTGGTCCAATCCATTGGTTGGCTCGTCGCAAATCAGTATGTCTGGGTCATGAACTAGGGCGCATGCCAGCTTTGTTGCTTGGAGCATCCCCGTGCTGAAGGTCTCTATCTTCCTGTACCTCTGGTCCTTCAGGCCTACGTATTCGAGGACCTCGTGCGCCCTCTGAGTAGCATGCTTAGTGTTCATTCCAAGAAGCTCGCCCGAGTACCTGACTTGATCGATTGCGAAGAGATTCGGGTCAAGGGCGTTGTACTCCGGCATGTATCCTATCTTGGATCTGATTATCTCGCCCTGTGTCCTGATGTCGTGACCGAGGACGGTCCCCTCTCCAGAAGTAGTGGTTATGAGACCGAGTAGGCACTTGAAAAGAGTCGATTTCCCAGCACCGTTAGGCCCTAGTATCCCTATTGCGCCCTTTTTGATCTCGAGATTGATGTCGTCCAATGCTAGGTGAGGGCCATACATCTTGCGAAGGCCCTTCGTGGAGATTATCGGTGCGTCTCCGAGGAGTTCTTCGTCTGACATTATACAGCCCCGACTCCCTACGGGAGTAGAGCCTTGGTCCTGCAACAATCACTTGAATGAATCCCCGGAAAGTTTCCCTTACTTGCCTTGCTTGATCGCCCCATCCCTGACTTTGACAGCGATTCCCTTCCTGAGGAACTGCATCTCCAAATGGTTAGTCAACGGAGTTCCATGAGCAACTAGTGTCCCTTTCGAGTCGACGACCAGGCACGGTTGTCCGGGGATGATGTGTGAGTCTGCGCCTGAGATGTAACCATGCATTACATTCCTGCCCTTTCCTACGAATGGTATTGCATCGTCAACGATACACACCCTTGGAATTCCAGGGAAATCTGATTCATCCTCTGTTTTCCCGAACTCTGGGGTTGGTGAGTCATTCAGATTGTTGGCTATCGAGGCCCCCTCGACGGTGAGTGAGATACCCCCATCTGTCAGTCTGGGGGACAAGATGTGTGTGTCTCCAGAACTTACGTTGACGACCCTATCCGTTCTGGACCTCCTACAGGCCATCTCATCCGTCATCTTACAGGCATCCAATGGGTGAATCGAGCAAAGAACGGATAATTTGTCCACGATTGAACACCTATCGAGCCAGTCTCTGATATCCTCTGAATCCGGAATCTCGTCTATCTCGTCTTCAGGAGTTATCCTTGTCAGAGGAAGTTGGGATAGGCCCAGTTCATCAAGGGCATTACTAATCTCATGTTCATCGGTTATTGGTTGCCAAATCCCTTCTGGACCGGTGAGATGGCACCATGGAGATAGATCCTCCAGAGAGTAGGGTATTGGCCCTATGGGCGTGGAAATCATCACCACAGTCCTCGGCTCCCTAGACAGGTGCTCAATCAGAGCGCTCTTCTTGTTACGCCAAGGAGGAGAGGTTCCCTCGAGGAGGAGTATTCCCTCTGCAGGGCCAGTAGTAGAGTCCCACCATGATCCCGGGACCCTCCATCTAGTGGCTAGAAGAGCCTGGATGTGGAGTATGTGCGGCCTGTACTCGATTTCCTCTCCAAGCTGCTCCCCACCACTCCTGAGGGGGTTGCTGGATGCTATCATCCGCAGCACTGACTCCCCGATGGGTCCGTCATCGGGGTCGTCCAGTTGTTCCTGCAGCCACACGAAGGCCTCCCTAAGGTAAGGGGAGGCGTGGCTCCTCCTCTCTGCCAGCTCCCATATTGTGCCCTTCCTTACTGCTTCTCTACACTTTGCTAGCTCGGCCTGGGTAACCTCGAGGTTATGCTCGGCCAGAATTCTAGAACGATCATCATGAGACATAGCCCTGATGCTTTTCGGAGTCTCAGCATAAAGGGCATGTGAGTGGAACGGCCACTCTTCCAAATCATCTAGTTTTACAGTGCCCTCAGGGGTCAGGAGTCTGTCGTCCCTGGCGAAAATCGCATAGGCGGCGCTATCGAATATGTCCACTCCCAGGGCTATTGACATGGGGAATAGGAGCGGGTGCCCACAACCGAAGAAGTGAATTGGTCTGTCAGGTGGTAGTGAGGCCTTGGAGGCCAGTAGAATCTCGAAAAGTTCCCTGTACCTCTGTTGTTCCATCAGAGGCACGATTCCCCCTATCGGATGGATTGCGAATCCCTTGCCTTCTACCTCTGCAGAACCCATCAGGAGAGATGACTCCTCCCTGAGATCTGCGTGAGTGCCTCCTTGTATTGGCCCGTTTAGCTGCATGTCCGGGCCTGCTGCGGAAAGTGAGATCTCCGAGCGATTGGCGGTCTCTGAAACTGAATGCTCCAACTCTTCTCTAGTCATATCTGGTCTTCCGAATACATCGAGCATTGTGCCTACATCTACTCCCATGTCCCTCTGGAACGACACTATCTCTTCTGGACCAACCTCCACATCTCCATAGACATACGACTGGAATGTCCCCGAGTCGGTCACTACCGCCCCCGGGAAGTCGAGTAATGAGTGGATTCCGTCAGAGAGAGCCTGAGATTTCAGGTCCTCATGCTTCCATATTACGTAGGAGTTGGTAATCAGAGCCTCGACGCCATACTTGTCCCACATCTCCTTTGGTTCGATGGTTCGCAAATTCGGATTGATTACTGGAAGCAGCATAGGAGTGGTAACTATGCCGTGTTTGGTGTGTAGCTTACCAATTCTCGCAGCGCCGTCCCTCTGTGTTATCTCGAATAGGCCGAGGTCTTGTTCCCTGCATGGTTCCGGATCGGGACGCGTTGCCATGGGGCTTGCACGGAGTGGATGCCATCAAACCTCGGTATGCCTAGATTCCACCTTCAGGGAAACTATCCCGGAAGAAAGGCCCAAGGAAACCACGTCTCCGGTGTTCACCCCCAATGTTGGGTCATCCTCGAAGCCGTGCGCGTAAGGGACTCCCAACAGGGATGCTGCCGGAAGGGTGAGCGGGCAAACGTCCCTGTTCAATATTGCTTTGGGCCCGAATCCTGTGTATATCAGGCCCATCAGCACAAATGGTGCTACGGTTGACCCAGAGCCCTTGGGGTAGATTAGCACCGTATCCCGGATTGGGGTGCCGTCGAGCGGGTGTCCAGGTTCCTCGATAACCCCAGTATCCCTGTTCACGTATCCCAGATATGTAATTGGGACGTCCGTCACTAGGGCCCTCCCGGAGACTTCCCATTCAGACTGGCTTGGAATTCCCTTTCCGGTGGTGGAGAATGGAGATTCCTGGGGCGTCTTTGCCGTATGCATGGGAGAAGCATGTTGACTTCCTAATTCCGGGCGCGGGGCGTCAATTAGAGACTCGTCGAAGGCGTAGGCCACGCATTCCATGATGGGTGCTACGCTAGTGGGAATGCGGTTCAGGCCGCTGGTCAGGTAGTGCTCCGCCTTGAGAGAGTTTGTGAGTAGGTGGTTGTACTTTGAGCGGTTGTACGGAGTCACCTCTGGGCAAGTGTCCCTCAGAACCAAAGCACCGGCCTCCTCCAGTATGTCTAGAGTCCCGTCTGATGAAATCAGGTCGAAATTATGGGAGCTCATGAATAGCCATAGTCTGTTATTGGGTATCGCCTCTCCGAGCTCCATCCTCGCCCTGATCGCTGCTGCAGTCTCCCTTGCCTCCCCTACGCTTGCCTGCGGGCAACCAATCACGACCAAATCCACCTTCCCCTTGGGAGATAGTTCGCGATATCTCCGCTCAAGATCTTCATCTGTGAAATTGAGCTCGCCCTGGAATTCTTCGACGAGCGGGGCATCCGGAGTGATCCCATCGGCCCAGAGCATCGGGCAGCCATAATTGGCTGCTGAGGCAGTCAGCGCCTTCTGCATCTCGAAGTTCGCCCGAGGGAGGCCCACGAACCTTGGCATGGGCCCCCACGGAAGATCCCAGGTGGGCATTATCTGCTTCCCTATCCAATCCCCGAGGATGCTCCAATCGGTGACGTTGGACATCTTTGCTTCAACGTTAACCAAGATGTTCGGCCTCCTGTTTGACTCGATATGCAACCCCCACTTTGGGGCCCATCCGGTTAGGGCTGTGGCTAGAGCCGATAGCCCGGACTCTCTGTTCGTCACCAGGGAAGTGTAGGAGTTAGAGAAGCATACTGCGTTGGACTCTGCCCAAGAACCGATGCCTTCCGGGCTCTCTATTCCCCGGTCATAGGGAGTGCAGGAAAGAGTGGCCTCTATTCCCAGCTCTGAGTATGCTTGGACTATCTCGAACTGCTGCTCAAGGAAGTCAGGGTAATCTATACCCATCTCGTCCATCTTCTCATGGTCGCATCCTGCCGAGTTCAGGGTCGTGGGTATCGAGACCACCCCCTTGGGGTCTCCAGAGAGGTCCGAGAGGAACCTCCGGAGGCCATGCCCCCCGGTGATCACGCTCACTCCGGAGACGTGGGCGTTGTCTACCCGGATGAACTCTGAAGCTCCAGCAGTAGATGCTAGGTCAACTACCAGACGAGCGGCCTTCTGCTTTGTCGGACCCATGCCTCCACCAAGCATGGACTTGAGCTCTGGGGGGATTTCCACGACGGTCGGTCAAGGAGCATCACCTTGAATGCCTCGTTGTAATCGATACTCGAAAAACGATTAGCAGCATCCATCCTCACGCATCGGGGCGATGATAAAAGAAACCTTGTCCACATGAGGAGTATTATTGAGGCGGGATATCACGGACCTGATG
>LURZ01000007.1 GCA_001629255.1 Marine group II euryarchaeote REDSEA-S42_B7 | reverse complement strand
ATCTCGGACAGCCCCTGGTCTTGGACTGGACGCTTATCCTTCCTCTTCTCCAGTTCGGAGGCCACTATCTTGATCTCCTCAAGGGACTTCTCTGTCTCCATAAGCCTCTGGGTTATCGCGAGAGACTCGACTAGCATATCTCCCTGCTCCTTCCTCATTTCCTCGTTTGCCCTGAATGCCTCGACCAGCTTCTCGTACTCCTCCACAGGGATCATCACGTTCCCCTTCGACTGGACGAGCTCGTCGAGCGAGGGGATGTCAGGGGCGGGCGGCAGGGACTCCCTGAGGTCGCTGAGGCGCTCTATCTCCTCCGGGGAAAGCGGGAGGGGGGTCCATCTGGCGATCGCCTTGTCCAACCCCCCCGATGCAGCCCGGGCTGCTTCCTTGGCCTTCTTGCCTGTGAAGTCCGTGGCCGCGGCCATCTTCTCCTTCAGGTTGCGGAACTGCTCCCCCGCCGTGGTCTGCCAATTCTTCTCGCCCGCAGTGGGTTCCTCTGCCACGTGCCATGAAGCCGCCCTGCGGATTTGAACCTCACTCGGATATCCTACTCTTCTGGCACAACTTCCTTGGAGTACTGGCTGATGAAGTCCCAGACTATGTGGCTCGACATCACCAGACCTTGAGTGCCGATGAAGGTGCTCCCGATGAGGGTGTCGTCCTCGTAGTCCTTCTCGTACGGGTTGTGCTGAGCCGCGTATATGGTCATCAGCCGCACCGATGCGTCGTTCTCACAGCCGTCGTAGCCCTGTATCGTGTACAGCGCGTTCAGCTCGTAGGTCTCAAGCCCCCCCGAGCAGTTGTTGTGGCCTCCCCACTCGACAATGTTCTCTATGGCGCCCGTGTCGTAGGCCTCCAGGTTCGTCCAGAGCGCCTCGTTGAATGGCACGCTGAGGATGGTGGACTCGTAGAGGACCACGTTGTCCAGGAACCCGTGGACCTCCATCACAGGGATCGGGGAGTAGCTATCCACCGGCTCCGTGATCAGGTAGAACGCCATGCACCCCACCGCAGCGAAGATGTGGCTGGACTCCATAGCCAGCCTCTGCGACATCGAGCATCCGTTCGACCACCCGGAGGCGTAGACCCTGTCCTCGTCGACGTTGTACATCCCCAGGGAGATGTTCACAACCCTCTCGATGAAGCCGACGTCGTCTATCTGGTCGCGGGTGGAGTGCGCGCAGCACCAACCGGAGTTCCAGGCCTGGTTCTCCTCGAGGTCCCACTGCATGTTGTAGCCCGCGACCCCGTCCGGGTAGACCACTATCGCCCCCACCTCGTCGGCTATGTCATCGAAGGAAGAGAGCTTCCTGTGCTCGATCGAGTTAGAGGCGTACCCGTGCATGTCTATGATGAGCGGGACGGTAACGTTTGGGTCGAGGTTCTCGGGCACGTGTGCCTGCCAGCACCTGGTCAGGTTGTCGTGATCGATGCAGTTGAATATCCCGTCCTCGATGTAAGGGGGCGTATCGTCCACGACCAACCCGTCCTCGTCCCCTGATGCCTCGCTTCCCCCCATCAGGCAGCCAGACAGGCTCGCCGAGAGAAACAGCACCGCCACTAGAGCACGGCTCGCCATGCTCCTTGAGATGCGTCCCCTCCAAAAATCCATTGTGGGCAGGGTTGAAGACGAACAGTTCTAGCGGGAGGTGTGTCTGATGCGCGTCACCCCCTCTCGCGCCTCCTCAACCAGATGAAAGACCAGAGGGGAGCCATCATCCTGGCATCGATTTGCTCGGTCCTGAACAAGATCTGGGATCTCGCCCCCCCGGTGTTGATAGGGATGGCAATAGACGTGGTTCACCAGCAGGAGGAGTCCTTCCTAGCGGACTACGGCTACACCGACCCATGGGTGCAGCTGCAGGTCCTGGCCGGGATCACCGTGGCGATCTGGGTCCTCGAGTCCCTGTTCCAGTACTTCTACGGGGTCCTGTGGAGGAACCTGGCACAGACCGCCCAGCACGAGCTCAGAATGGATGCCTACAGGCACATCCAGGATCTAGAGATGCAGTGGTTCTCCGAGCAGAGCACCGGTGGCCTGATGGCGATAATGAACGACGACGTGAACCAACTCGAGAGGTTCCTCGACCACGGGGCGAACGACCTGCTGCAGGTGGGTACAACCGTGATAGTGGTCAGCGGCATCATGTTCTTCCTCGCCCCAGAGGTCGCGCTCCTCGCAATCATCCCCGTTCCCGTGATAGTCGGTGGGTCCTTCCTGTACCAGAGGAGGATAGGGGTAAGGTACTCAGAGGTCCGAAAGGAGGTTGCAGAGCTGAACGCCATACTGAACAACAACCTCCAGGGGATCACCACGATCAAGTCGTTCACCGCCGAGGAGCGGGAGGCCAAGAGGGTCAGCGACGCATCCCAGTCATACCGGGACGCCAACAGATCCGCCATCAGGCTCTCCGCATCCTTCGTGCCACTGATAAGGATGGCAATCCTCTTCGCGTTCACAGCCAACCTCTTGGTGGGCGGGAAGTACGCCCTAGAGGGCAAGATCGGCCTGGGTGAGTACTCCGTCATCGTGTTCATCACTCAGAGGCTCCTTTGGCCGCTCACCAGGCTCGGCGAGACCTTCGACCTGTACCAGAGGGCCCTCGCATCCACCACCAGGGTGCTTGACCTACTCGACACCGAGGTCGGCGTGGTTGAAGGCGACACCAGCATCGAGGAAGTGAAGGGGGACATCAGGTTCGAGGACATCCGGTTCACTTACCCGGGTAGGGAGGACGTCCTCAGGGGTATCGACCTCGAGGTCCCTGCTGGGAAGACTGTCGGGTTGGTCGGAGCCACTGGATCAGGCAAGACCACCCTGGTCAGGCTCCTGCTGAGGTTCCACGACCCCCTAGAGGGCAAGGTGTCCCTGGATGGGAATGACGTCAGGACCCTGAAACTAGACTCATTGAGGGGATCCATCTCCCTAGTCAGCCAGACCACCACCCTGTTCCCGGGGACAGTGAGGGACAACGTGCTCTACGGCAGACCCGATGCATCGGAGGAGGAGATGGTCGAGGCCGCACGCATCGCTGAGGCAATCGGTTTCATTGACGAGCTACCCGAGGGTTGGGACACCAACATCGGCGAGGACGGACATCGACTCTCCGGGGGCCAGCGCCAGAGGATAGCCATAGCACGCGCGGTTTTGAAGGACGCTCCCGTTCTTGTCCTTGACGAGGCCACAAGCAATGTGGACAACGAGACAGAGGCAGCACTGCAGAGGTCGATCGAGAGGATATCTCGTGACAGGACCACCCTGATCATCGCTCACAGGCTCTCCACTATCAGGAACGCCGACACCATAGCGGTGATGGAGAAGGGACAGATTACGGAGAAGGGTAGTCACGACGAACTAGTCTCGCAGGAAGGGCTGTATGCGAGGCTATGGGCCGTCCAGACCGGAGAGGCGTCCGAATGAGCGGTGAAGGTGGCGTACCAAGGCTTACTAACCTCGCAGAGTCAATGGGGATGGAGATAACCGAATTCGGTGAGGGCTTGTGTGTGGTGGAGCTTACCGTCGGCCAGATGCACCTGAACTTAGGCGGAATAGCACATGGGGGAGTGCATGCAACCCTCCTGGACACGGCAATGGGTGGGACTCTGATATCCATGATGTCCAAGGAGGAGTGGTCCGCCAGCAATGGGCGGCACGCTCGTATCATTGATTTCCGAGGAGGAGTGGTGCGCCACAGCACAACTGGACATATCCTACCTGAACGCTGCACGCCCGGGTGACCACCTGGTCGCTACCGCAGAGGTCGTAAGGAGAGGGAGGAACCTCGCTCATATCGAGGGCAGACTCGTCACAACAGAGGGCGAACTCGTAGCCACAGCCAAGGGCACATGGGCCATCTGGGAGAAACGGCCCAAGAGCAGAGGCGGATGATATTCTCACACGCAGGGGTCAAATTCAAGAGGGGGTTTCTCCTCATGGAGCATATGGCACGAAGAGACTCCATCATGTGGTTCATGATGGGAATAGCGCAACTTCTGATTGGTAATGCCCTGTTGGCAGATGAGGGAACCTCAGACTGGATTGCATACATGATCCAGGGTACCGGAGGCGGTACCATGGCACTCGGATTGTATTTCCTCCTGTTCCTAGCAAGGAATGAATCCGAGTTCTCGGAACTTTACAGCAAGGCTGAGAAGACCATTTTAACGACCGATCCGTCGACTGGGAGGAAGAAAATCGTGGACGACTCCTCCAAGCCCGTGAAAGCCGTTTGGTACTCTATCCCCGTCGTAATAACGATCTTCGGGATGTTCCAATGGCTGGCGACACTTGGTTAGTAGCAATCCGAGTTGAATGCAATGTCCTCCAGGGATAAGGAAAACATCGTGGACAAAGCCATTGGGAACCCTGCCTTCGACCAACTCTTCGGTTACCATATCTTCTTTCGGAGGGCAGCAATTCCAGTCATCCTCTTCCTCATAGGAATTTTTTCTTATACGCTCATAGAGACGTTATTCAACCTCAGCTCTGACACCAATCTAACCATCTCGTTCATCATCGTCGGACTCTCGCTCGGCCCTATCCTGAACCTGGAGCGATACATGGGCGTACTACTTTCAAAGAAATGAGTACTTATCGAGTCTATTTCCGCCGAACAAGTCAAAAATTAGACTTAACACGCGATAGCAATGGTTGAGTTCAGTTTGTTCGAGTTGGTAGGGCTAGGAGATGTTTCAGGAATTGACATGCTATTCGCGTCAAGCGCCTTGATTGGGGGCATCCTGTTCGTCCTGTACTTCTTCCTACTGATGATTGGCGGAATTGCCACGGACATATTCGACGGGCTATTCGGAATAGACGTGGACATGGGTGCGGATGCATCGTTCAAGGCTCTCACATTCCAGGGGATCATGGCATTTCTGATGTTCTTCGGTCTAGCTGGGCTGTACGTGACCAAGTCCGGTGGCGGGGCTTCGCCAGCCATACTAGCCGGAGCCATTGCAGGGGGGGCCTCGATGTACTTCACAGGCAAGCTGTTCGAACTTTTCGTCAACCTCCAACAGGATGGGACGGTGGAGCTCTCCGAGGCTATAGGATCCAAGGGGCAAGTGTACCTCAGAATATCAGAAGACGGAGTCGGACAGGTTACCGTCGAGGTCAACGAGGCACAGAGGACCTTCAACGCCAAGTCTGAGGACGGGTCAGGGATAGCTACAGGCGACTTCATCGAAGTCGTTGACATAATCGGCGAGGTCCTGGTCGTCAAGAGAGTATAAGCGAGAAAAATCATTCTCTTGACCGACTAAACGGTCGCGGCGGGTAAGCATTCATAGGTGACTGCGGCGTCTTATGGGATGAGTTGAGCCAATGGCAGAAGCAGAAGACGTACTAGGAATAATGATATTTGCAGTCGTATTGATTCTCGTAGCTGCTGTGATGTTTTTCGCACAGCGCTACAAGAGATGTCCACCGGATCAGATAATGGTTATTTATGGTAGGACGGAGAGGACCGCAGACGGACGCCCGAAACCATCCAAGACCCTCCATGGAGGCGCTTCGTTAGTATGGCCTCTTATCCAAGACTACGCATACATATCGCTCAAGCCAATGACGATCAACATCGACCTGAGGGGCGCACTGTCTCTACAGAACATTAGGATCAACGTTCCAAGCACGTTCACCATAGGTGTCTCGACGGAGCCTTCGATAATGGCCAACGCAGCCGAGCGTCTCCTCGGTTTCAGGGTAGAGGACATAGAGGAGATGGCGAAGGAGATCATCTTCGGTCAGCTACGTCTCACGGTAGCCACCCTGACAATCGAGCAGATCAACCAGGACAGAGACTCCTTCCTAGAGCTGATTCAGAAGAACGTCGGACAGGAGATGAGGAAGGTCGGACTGTACCTGATCAACGTTAACATAGCCGACATAACAGACGAGTCTGACTACATCGAGAGCATCGGTAAGAAGGCCGCATCTACTGCAGTCGAGCAGGCTAGGGTCGATGTTGCCAACGCGCAGAGGGATGGAGCCATCGGGCAGGCAGAGGCCGACCGAACCAGGGAGATTCAGGTAGCCCAGAACAACGCGGAGGCAGAGAAGGGAAGGAAGGCCGCGCAGGCAGACCAGCGTGTTTACGTCGAACAGCAGGAAGCAATGGCAGTTGGCGGTGAGAACGCTGCTCAGGCAGAGATAGCCAGGGCAAACGCCGACCTCGCAGAGGCAGAGGCATCGGCCAAGCAGAGAGCCGATGTGGCCAAGGCTCAAGCCGAGGCCGAGATTGCTAAGGCGAAATACGACGAGGAAGAACAATCTCTCAGAGCTAGCGAGATCGCTAGGGAAACCGTCGCCAAACAGCAGGTAGAGATAGCAGCTGAGGCAGAGGCAGAGAGGCAGAGGAGGATCGCCCGCGGTGAGGCAGATGCCATCCTCGCAAAATACGAGGCTGAAGCCGAGGGTGTCCAGAAGGTTCTGGAAGCAAAGGCCCAGGGTTACAGCAACCTAGTTTCAAGCGCGTCAGGAGATCCGAAGGCTGCAGCAACCCTACTTATGGTGGAGAAGATAGAGGACATGGTGTCGGCTCAGACCGAGGCAATCCGCAACCTGAAGATAGACAAGATCACAGTATGGGACAGCGGAAACGACAAAGACGGAAACTCTGCAACTAGCAACTTCGTCAGCAGCCTAGTACAGAGCCTACCTCCGATACACGACGTCGCTAAGATGTCGGGCGTCGAACTACCAGACTACCTTGGCTCGATGACGGAAGAATCAGACGAGTCCTGAAAGAAGGAAGTAGCCATATGGCCGAGGGAGCAGTTGTCGTAGGCGGGGCGAGGACACCGTTCTGCGAGTGGCTTGGAGGCAAGAGAGGAGATGGCGGACCAGGCGGCCGACTAGCATCAGTTTCAGCCGAGCAACTCGGAACAGTAGCAATCATCGGAGCCATGGAGAAGACTGGAACAGACCCAACCAGTGTTGAACACGTGGTGATGGGGCACGCTCTGCAGACCTCCGGGCAAGCAATCTTCGGAGCGAGGCACGCTGGCCTAAGATCGGGGATCCCCGAGGAAGTCCCGATGCTCACACTGAACAGGCTCTGCGGGAGTGGAGCCCAGTCAATCATCAGCGCAACCCAGATGATAATGCTCGGAGAGGCCGATGTAGTGGTGGCCGGTGGAATGGAGAACCTCAGCCAGGCACCTCACGTCTTGAGGGGTATGAGGGACACCTACAAGCTCGGGAGGCCCCCTTCGGCAGGAGAGGAGCTAGCACAGGACATGGAGGACTACCTGTTCACCAACCTTGTGGACGGGGTCAGTGGCATGTTCATGGCACAAACCAGTGATGAGCTGTGCAGAAGGAAGGGCGTTGAGCGTGAGCAAGCAGATGAGTACGCGGCAATGAGCCACCAGAGGACAGAGGCCAGTGTCTCATCGGGAACCTGGGAGCAGGAGGTCGTGCCGGTTGAGGCCGCTGATGGCACTGTCGATCACACACATGAGGATCACGTAGTTCTTGGAACCACCTTGGAGACTCTTTCAGGTCTCAGGACTCACTTCGGACCAAAATCTCTGGTCACAGCAGGAAATGCATCCGGGGTCGTGGACGGTGCTGCCGCAGTGGTAGTCAAGTCAGAATCCAGAGCCGAGGCCGATGGGGACGAGCCTCTCTCGAGAATCGTCTCTTGGGGAGTAGTGGGCCTCGAGCCGAGCATCATGGCATACGGGCCGGTCCCGTCCAGCCTAAAGGCGATAGAGAAGGCAGGGCTTTCTGTGTCCGACATCGATCTATGGGAAATAAACGAAGCCTTCGCAGGACAGGCTGTGGCCTGCATCAAGGATCTCGGGATATCCTATGACATCGTGAATGTCAACGGCGGTGCCGTGGGCATCGGTCATCCGCTTGCAGCTACGGGTACCAGACTTGTCCTCACCTTATCCCACCAACTCAAAGAAACGGGTTCGAGGTATGGAGTGGCAACAGCCTGTATCGGCGGCGGACAAGGAATCGCAGTCGTGATTGAGTCCATCTAAGAGTGGTACGTCGCTGTCCGGAGATATTATCAAAAATAACCTCTTGAAAGGTGTATGTCAACTGTAGCAGGCGGAGGCCACGCTAACAGGAAACGCAGTCTTGCGAAGACACTCCTTTGGAGGGTTATCGCCACCACAGATACAATTCTCATCTCCTTTTTTATTACGGGAAGCTTTGCGAAAGGTTTGGCAATCGGCTTTACCGAAGTCATGACGAAGATGCTACTCTACTACCTCCATGAGAGGGCTTGGAGCGCATCTGATTGGGGCTTGGGTGAAGTCGATGGGGAAGATGGCAAATTGCCGGGCGAAGGCCATGCAAACAGGAAGCGAAGCGTAACAAAGACATTCTCCTGGAGGGGGATCGCCACTACCGATACAATACTCATCTCTAGGTACATCACAGGTAGTTGGACGGCGGGCTTTTCAATTGGAATCATCGAAGTCTTCACCAAGATGGCACTCTACTACTTCCACGAGAGGGCTTGGAGTGCCACGGACTGGGGTCTTGATGATCCGGACGCCCCAGATTTCAGTCCAGCTCACTGAGAATAGACCCATTCAGCAGCCTATTCGGCGAAATCCCAACCCTATACTAATTGCAGTTTGACAGTCAGCCAATACCGTGCATGTTATTTGCTCATAGATTAGACCATCTTCCTATGGCGATGGGAATGTACACTAGAGAGAGAGTCCTTGCGAAGACATTCGCTTGGAGAATAATTGCAACCTTGACCGGTGCGGCGGTTGCAGGCCTCCTTACGGGAGAGATAGAGACGGCGGGATGGTTCATAGTAATCGAATTCCCGTTGAAGATGGGATTCTATTACTTCCATGAGAGGGCTTGGGAAGCCGTCGAGTGGGGGGTCGCAGAAGAGACGCCGGCAGTGTGATATCCGCCGCAGCTCACTCGGTAAATTCGAGGTTCCCTTCAGAGGAACATGTATATCGAAATTAGGCTGAAAAATATCATCGCCGCTGATGATATAGCCCCAATCGCGAAGATTTTCCTACCTTCATTTCCGACTCCCTCAATAGAGAAGAAAACCCCGATAGAAGCCATTATTGGTGCCAAACTAATTTTAGCAAGAATAGTCAATGTATCAGAATAATCTTGTGGCATGATCCAGGTTGCCAGAACTGCGGCCAGTATGAATCCAGGTAAGAAGTACGGGATTTTAGATACTGGGTTTTCCAAAAGGCCCCCTTCATCGGACCTGCCTCCGACTATTGCGCACAACGGAATTACTACGACAAGCAAAGCCACTCTGGAGAGTTTAATCGTAGTGGCCATGATTACCCCTTCCTCTCCAATGGCTTCACCAGCAGAAATCGCTTGTGGGACCGCATGAATTGTCGACCCTGCCCAGATGCCCGCACTAGCCTCTTCTAGACCGAGTATTGTGGAGAGTAAGGGTATGGAGATGAACGTCACGACCCCGAGGATATTTATGGTCGCGAGAATAATGGCAAGAACGTCTTGCCTGATTCTTAATGGGGAGGAAACGGCGACAACGGCGCTATTGCCACAAATTGCGCCTCCACAACCAATGGCCAACGATGACTCGGTCGCCATGCCGAGCGCCCTGCCGATGAAAACACTAGAAAAAATGCAAAAAAAAGCCGATGTAACCCCAATCATCAGGCCCATTCTCCCTGCTGCGTCACCGAAGAGTAATGTCAGATCGAGCCCGAAACCCAGGCAAATTATTGTAATTGGAAGTATTTTTTTCACAACCCAGTCGCCACCTGGCTTTATTCCAGCAATCAATTGTGCACAGATTGCTCCGAAGATAAAAGCCAGTGTCCCCGATCCGAGACTGAATAAATCACTAGATCGCAGCCAAACATCCAGCAAGTATGCAATTGCCCCTAAGATGATGCACAGGGCAACTCCTCGATTCAAATCCCCCCCCTCTAGAGAAATCCTTCCAGCCCCCCCATATTCCTGCCTCAGTCAAGTAATTAGCATGCCAAGAATCGATGCTCCGGCCAGCCACGCTCCAACCATCGAGCCAACATTGCCAAGTGCAGTTACCAGCAGCACCCTCCCCACTCTGTTCTTCCAGAATAGCGAGGTCTCGTCCAGCTTCAGGAAATCCTGGGCGTCCTTTCCCGTCGGGGAGGCTACCTTCAGCTGGGTGTAGCCCGCGAACCAGCCTGCGGCTAAGGTCGGATTGAGGGAGGTGATTGGTGAGGCTACTGCGCCTACCAGTATAGAGAGCGGGTGGCCCCTTGCAATTAGTACCCCCAATCCGGCTAGTAGGGCATTGAGGGCGAGCCAGGTTTGGGCGGTCTGCTTGAGCTCCTCCATTTCCCCGTTGTAGGCCATCCACCCCACAGTCCCGAGAAGGAAGACGGGTATGGCCGCCATCAGTGCGATCGGCCAGACAGACTTGGGCGGCTCCTCAGAGAGCTCCGCTAGCCTCGAGGTAGTCTCAAACGCAGGCTCGCCGAGGTTTTGGACAACTCCGCTGAGATGCCCCGCTCCAATTACTGCCAGAACCTTCCCCTTTCCTCGAATCTGCTGTATCCTGCCAGCCAGGAATGAATCCCTCTCGTCGATGAGAACCTCGCCAGCTCTGGGGGCGACCTCTCTGGCCTCCTCCATCATGCTGCTAAGGAGATCGGAGTCCCCTAGGATCTCGTCTATGGAGACCTCTTCATCGTCTTCTTCCCAGAGTATTGCATTGAGTATCCTCCATTTCTCAACCATGCCCATCTTCTTCCATGCTCTTCTTAGCGTGATTACAACATCCCTATCGATCATCTCCACTGGAATGTCCGACTCCTCAGCCGCGTTTACCGCGGCTAGGAGCTCCGCTCCGGGCTTCTCTCCAGAGGAAATCCCCATCCTTCTTTGCTGAGCGGCTAGAGCTGACTGTAGGAGGATCATGGCCGACCTACCCGCCTTGATTATCTTCAGGAGGTCCTCTGATTCTAGTGACTCGGGCTCTGTCAATGCAGCCATCCTGGAAGGGCACAGCTCCACTGCAACTAGGTCAGGCCCCCACTCTTCTATTTGATTTCGAACCAGTTCCACCGACTCGCTACTGACATGTGCGGTCCCCAGGATTCTCAGTTCGTCATCAATTTCGATGATATTGTTGACACTCATCGGATCACCGCACTGCCTTCATCGCCTTGAACGAGTCCGAGTGCTCAGCCACATCGTGGACTCTAAGGATATCCACTTTCTTCTCCGGAGAGATCGCAGCGACACCGAGAGTCCCGGCTAACCTATTTTCACTGTCCTCCCTACCTAGGAGGTCCAGGAACATGCTCTTCCTGCTTACTCCCCACATCAGGCTCATCCTTTCATCTGGGACTATTGCTCTTCCTGAGGATAATAGGGCGATGTTGTGTTCTAGGGTTTTACCGAACCCAATTCCCGGATCTGCTACGATTTGGCTCGGTTTCACACCTTCATCTATGAGCAATCCAGCAACCATCTCAAGATATTCCCTAACCTCTCTGACCACGTCGTCGTAGCTCGGGTCATCCTGCATGTTCTCTGGTAAACCTTGCATGTGCATAATACAAACGGGACAATCGTGCTCAGAAATAACACTCAGCATTCCTGGATCGCTCATTGCAGAGACGTCATTTACCATATCAGCTCCTGCATTCAGAGCCTGTATTGCCACTTCGGACCTCCTGGAATCTATAGATATGCAGACATCTGGAAGTTGAGACCTGATAGCTTCTATTGCAGGGATGACCCTGGACAGCTCGTCGTCAACTGTCACTGGACTGGCTCCAGGCCTTGTTGACTCTCCCCCTATATCGATCCAGTCCGCACCTTCCGATGCCATCATCATCGCGGTTTCTACTGCATGATTGATATCAAAGGATCTGGAACGTGCATGAAAAGAGTCAGGAGTGACGTTCACCACGCCCATAATACGTGGAAAACCGTCTTCTCGGCGTTTTAGCATGGGTCGCCAGTCGGCCATATGAGCCTCGCAAACGACGATTGCTTTATGATGTGACGGAGGGGCAATCGAGCGATGGTTCTGGGAGAGGATGCTTCTCTTGAGGCCTCTGAGCCTCAGTCCGGAGCGGACCCAGGAGAATCCCACGATCCAGAGACGCTATTCATTCTGGACTCCATAGTCCAGAGGCTGAAGCCCCGTGACGCCCACCATGTCAGGGACATGATAACAGAACGGGCGAGGACTTCTGGGGCCCTGTTCATATCAAGTGCGTTGTGGTGGTGGATTGCTATTAGCGAAGGATCAGACCAAGTGGATGACTCTCTGATTCCCAACTCAACGCTGGGGTCATTCGACTTCGGAACAGTCAGCCTGATAGTCCCTCTTCTGATTATTGTGGCTACTCTTTTCACGGGGATAGGCAGGGAGAGGGGAAATGCCACGATGAACCTGATCGGAGGGGGGCTTGGCGTTCTAGCAGCATTCTACATACTCGAACCAGCAATGATGCACTTTGGAGATCTGGAGGGGGATGCTTTGTTCGCGACCGGAAGGGTCCTCGTCCTCGCAGTCATGGTTGGTTTTGCCTCACACATGATGTTTGATGCATTACTGCTTCAGTGGGTTAGAGCCAGCATGTTGAACATGGGGGTTGATGTTTTTCCCTCGACCGGAGCCGACCCCATGGAGGGTCATGCTGATGAGTCACCTCCTTACGCATGAGCTATGGGTCGTGATGCCCCTCCCAGGCTATCCGTTCTTCGACTGGGCCATCGTCGAGACAGAGACAAGAGAATAACGTCCCACTTAGGGCTGACAGCCAGGGCATTCGGTGCAGACGAGGTAGTCCTCGCTGGAGACAGAGATCCGTCTGCTCTGGAAACCTGGGATTCTGTTACCGAAAGATTTGGCGGGAACTTCGAGAGCAGATACGAGGAAAGCCCACTTTCTTGGCTCAGACGCATCTCCAAGTCCGGTGAAGCAACTATAGTTCACCTGACGATGTATGGAGAGGCTTGGAGGGAAGCAACCCGCTCAATCCCTACTGACAAGCCAGCTGTTGTTGTAGTGGGAGGTACGAAGGTTCCTTCAGAGGTATTCCATTTGTCGGATTACAACATCTCCGTGGGAAACCAACCTCACTCAGAAGTAGCTGCTCTAGCCGTATTCTTGGACTCATGGCTGGGCTCCCTCGATTCAAAATCTATGTTCGAAGGCGCCCAGATCAAAATCCTCCCATCCTCTAGGAGCAAGGTCGTAATCAATGATGATGAAGAGTGAAATTGCATAGCCAAATTCCCCACATCTCTGTCAACCATTAAGAATCGTACTTGGGCAGCGTTGCTGATGTCGGAGAGTTCAGCGCACGGGGGCTTCTGTCCCGGGGCCGGAATTCGTGGCGTTGAGCACCCGCCTACCTTCCCAGACGCCGCGGATCCGCTTCTCAACTCAACTGGCTCAGAACAGCCCAGCGGTTCGAAGGGAGTACTTCTCCTAGCAGATGGAACCCGCTTCGAGGGGACCCTATTCGGCTCAGAAGAAATAGCAGAGGGGGAACTAGTGTTCACAACTGGGATGTGCGGATACCAGGAGAGCCTAACAGACCCGTCCTTCGCTGGTCAGGTTCTAACTTTCACTTATCCTCTCTTGGGAAACTATGGGGTCCATCCGGGCATCTCAGAGTCCTCCTCAGTTCATCCTAGAGGAGTCGTATGCAAACAGCATATGACTTTCCCCGATCATAGGGACTCCGTTGGTAGCGTGCATGATTTACTAGTTGCGCACAACATACCCGGGATAGAAGGAATCGATACCCGGGCACTCACTCGGAGAGTCAGGGAGCACGGCACATTACTATGCGTTTTCGGACCAGCAGAAAGGGCCGACCAAATGGAGACCATTCTGCGAGAAATGACTCCTCCGGATGCAGACGATCTGGTTGCCGAGGTAACCTGTGATGAACCAAGACTACTGAATCCCGGAGCCACAGATGAAAAAGGAGAATCACTCCCTCGCCTTGCCGCCATAGATTGTGGAGTCAAGCATAATATCCTGAGGGAGTTATGTCGAAGATTCGAGGTTGTCTGGTGTCCAGCGAGCATGACTCTGGAGGAGATGAACAGGGACTGGTCCCCTGACGCACTATTCGCCTCAAACGGGCCTGGAGACCCGGCTCATCCGGGAGAAGCTACCGACGCCCGTAAGACTCTAGCAGCTGCGGTCCGCCAAGGCATGCCGGTGATGGGGATATGCTTGGGACATCAACTGATGGGGCTGGCAGCCGGTCTGAGGACATACAAGCTACGATATGGGCACCGAGGTTCAAACCAACCTGTAATGGACCTAGAAACCAGAAGGGTCCACATCACTAGCCAGAACCACGGATTTGCTGTAGAGGACCCCATCCAGGGAATGCTGGCACCACATCCCAGCGGTGCATGCTCAGATGTGACTGACAATGTTCTAGGGGCCGAATTCAAAGTCAGACATGTCAACTCTAATGATGGGACCGTAGAAGGGCTTGATCTTCTGGACAAACCAGCGTTCACAATCCAGTTCCATCCCGAGGCCTGCCCTGGCCCTCATGACGCATCTCCACTTTTCGATAGGTTCCAGAATATGGTGGCTGAGCACCTGAGTAGAACAGGGACAGAGATCGTAACAAAGGACGGCGGTGCTTGATGCCTCGTCGCGATGATCTGAAGAGAATCCTCATTCTCGGAAGTGGACCCATCAGGATTGGACAGGCAGCGGAGTTCGATTTCTCGGGATCTCAGGCATGCAGAGCTCTACGCTCGGATGGTTACGAAGTAATTCTGGTCAACTCTAATCCAGCAACTATCCAGAACGATCCTGAGATGGCAGATAGGATATACATCGAGCCATTGCTCCCTGAGGTAGTCAAGAGAATCATGGAATCAGAGAAGCCAGATGCCCTTCTTGCTGGGATGGGAGGTCAGACCGCACTGAACATAGCATCTGCGCTTGCAAAGGACGGGACTCTCGATGAGTTGGGCGTCGAGTTAATCGGGTGCAATCTCGCAGCTATTGACGAGGCAGAAGACAGAGACTTGTTCAAGAAGGTCTGTGAGGAGATTGACCTGCCAGTTTGCAAGGCTCTTGCCTGTGACTCAATCCAAGAGGTTATTGCTGCAGCAGAAGAACTAGGCTCCTTCCCCCTGCTTATTAGGCCTGCATTCACACTAGGTGGCCTAGGCGGTGGAACCGCTTTCAATATGGGCGAATTAGTGGAGATCGCAAGCCAGGGGATTCTACACTCTGCTATAGGTCAGGTGCTAATCGAAGAAAGCATACTTGGATGGCAGGAGCACGAGTATGAGGTGATGAGGGATGGCTCGGATAACGCGATAATCGTCTGCACAATGGAAAATATCGACCCAATGGGCGTTCACACCGGAGAATCAATTGTCGTCGCACCTCAGCAGACGCTGTCGGATAGTGACCACCAGGGCCTGAGGGATGCGGCACTGAAGTTAATCAGGAGACTGAATATTAAGGGGGGTTGTAATGTACAGTTCGCAGTTGAGCAATCAACTGGCGACTACAGAGTAATCGAGGTAAACCCCAGGGTATCCAGATCATCTGCTCTGGCGTCTAAGGCCACTGGCTACCCAATAGCAAGGATGGCAGCACTAATCGCGGTAGGATACACCTTGGATGAATTGCCAAACCCAATTACCGGTGAAGGTACTACTGCAGCTTTCGAACCCACGCTTGACTATTGTGTGGTCAAAATTCCACGTTGGCCTTTCGATAAGTTCCGAACTGCAGACAGGAAAATTGGTACCTCTATGAAGTCTACAGGGGAGGTTATGGCTATCGGGCGCTCTTTCGAGGAGGCGTGCCTGAAGGCATGGGCCAGCCTAGAGTACGGAAAGCCCCATCCTCGGCCACTTACAATGTCCGATGCTTCTGATGGGGAAACTATGGATGAGAGGGCCTCCGAGAAGCTTCCTACTGCACTTCTAGAAGACTGGCTCAGAATTCCTACCGACAGAAGGATGGGTGCCCTAATCGAGGCATTCCGAAGGGGATATTCGATAGAGGACGTAAGGGACCTTACTGGGGGGATAACTCGTTGGTTCCTCAGGAGGTTCGAGAAAATCGCCGCAATAGAGACTGAGATCAGGGCTGCAGGAGAGATAGGAATGAGGCCCGCTGGAATACCGGAATCAGAGATGAGGTCTTGGAAGGGAGCAGGATTCACAGATCTACACATCGCTGACGCTCTGTGCGGCTTCCCAGAATCGGGATTCAAAGATCTTCCAACTGGTCAGAACGAGACTGCTCTGAGGATGAGGAGACACGAATTGCGAGTCCATCCACGTTACAGGATGGTCGACTCTTGTGCCGCAGAATTTGCTGCTGTTACCCCTTACTATTACTCGACTTACGAAGGCGGCTCTGCTGAGTCAGGCGTAGATTACGTTCCAGGCCTCTCCTCATCGGTAAAGCAGAAGTGCCGGTGCAATCCAGGATTTAGGCCATGAGGCCATCATAATCAACAATAACCCAGAGACAGTTTCTACAGACTTCGACACCAGTGATAGGTTGTACTTCGACCCGCTTACACTAGAATCAGTATCTGAGATACTCCTCCGCGAGGATGCCAATGGGATCCTTCTCCAATTCGGGGGCCAGACGGCGATAAATCTAGCACTCCCACTCGCAAACGAAATGCCACATCTTTCAACCATGGGTCTGGAGTTGATGATGGAAGGGACATCACCAGAGTCCATTGATGAAGCCAGCGATAGAAAGAGATTCGAGGAATTCGCACTAAGATGCGGATTGAGGATGCCCGATGGAGCAACGGCAACCACGCCAGAGGGGGTCAGGCACGCAGCAAACGAAATCGGCTACCCCGTCCTAGTTCGTCCCTCATACGTATTAGGGGGAAGAGGGATGGAGATTCTAGCAAATTACAAGCAATTAGAGTCTTACATGAGGGACGCATATCTTTCCTCAGATCGACCTCTCTTGATAGACAAGTACCTAGGTAACGCGATGGAGCTAGACGTTGACGCAGTGTGTGATGGTGAGGACGTGCTAATAGGGGCTATAATGGAGCACCTAGAGGAGGCAGGAATTCATTCTGGGGACTCCACTTGCTTCATTCCACCTCAAAATGTGCCCGATGAGATTCTGGAACAGGTAAAGGAGTGGACTAGGGTAATCGGATTGGAGCTGGGAGTTCGCGGATGCTATAACATCCAGTTCGCAATACATGATGATTTACTGTACGTATTGGAAGTAAACCCCAGAGGTTCCAGAACATTCCCATTCGTCGCAAAATCAACTGGAATCCCACTCGCTAGGATTGCGGCTCGGGTCGCTCTCGGGGAGAGGCTCAGCGATCTCGATATCCCCGAACCCCAGACTGATGCAGTGTGCGTAAAAGCCCCGGTTTTCCCGTTCATCAAACTAAGGGGCCTAGATCCAGCGCCAGGTCCGGAGATGAAGTCGACAGGAGAAGTAATGGGCTCACATGTAAGGGCATCAGCCGCCTACCTTAAGGCCAGACTGGCCACTGAAATCCCGGTTCCAACTCAAGGTGGCGTGTATATCACAGTGAAGGACGAAGACAAATACTCGATGATTCCTCTAGCAAAAAAACTGAGAGATATGGGATTCACAATATATGCAACGAGAGGGACATCCAGAGTTCTCCGAAGCGAAGGTGAGCTTGAGGTCAAAACATGTTACAGAATTGCCGAGGGACAATCTCCAGACGCTCTAGACCTGATGAGGCAAGGCAAAATCCAACTTGTAATAAATACTCCAAAATCTACCGGAGGGGCGGTTCTAGACGGGAACATGATGAGAAGACTTGCAGTCGAGCTGAACATCCCGTTCGTGACAACCATGGCAGGAGCGAGGATGGAGGTTGAAGCTATCAAGGAAGCCTTGGATGGTGTACCTGAGCCAAGACTTCTGGAAATCAAATCACTGAATTAGCGTTGCACCCGTTTCGGTTCGGACGATTTTCCCGTCTTTGATTGTGTGCACTGCCATTACTGCTTCTCTAGTTCCATCTGGGAAGTCCATCATTGAGTGCTCCACAAGAATCTCATCATTCTCATAGATGCATCTAGGCTCATCTATCACGACATCTGAATTTGCCATCATCCCTCTCATCATCTCACTTACTTGCTCCTTATCCATGGTTGTTCCAGATTGGTGTCGCACGAATTCGTAGTCATCGTGCAATGCCTCGATGTAATGTTCTGCGTTCCTCTCTTCCATTGACCTCATTAGTAGTTCGTAGACTGCCATATCTGCCCGTCAGTCAGTTACGATTTCATAGTTTCCTATTCAAACTATGAACTTCCAAGAAGGGATACAATATCTCCCCTATCCATTTCGAACAGTAGTGATGAGGCCTTTGGGCCATGCCTCCTGCCAATTACTGCCCAGTATATGGAGGAAAAAGCCTCCTTTCTAGAAAATCCAGTGGAATCGCATGCTTCCGATATTGACTCTCCGATTCCTGCATCGGTCCACTCACACTCAGAAAGTAGCCCCGATAGGATTCTGAGGAAAGCGATACCATCCCTGCCAATCTCAGCCCTTGCATCATCACCGATCTCGCTTCGAATCTCCAGCTTTGCATCCTCAGGGAAGTGGGCCCCCCCTATCCAACTCCTCATCCGGGCAAGCCTAACCCTCAGGGAATCACTAGGATCTCCTTCGATATGTCCGGATCTATTCAGAGACGACCAAACATCTCCGTCTGACGACTTAATCTGAGCTAGCATGGATAGATGCCTGAAAGAAACCCCTCCAACGGAGTCAGTAGGGTCTGAATCAGGGTTGACTTGGCTTAGTCTGATTGCTCCACGCTGAGTCTCAGCCGCTACCAACTGTCGCTTGGTCATTTCTCCCTCATCCCGAATGGGGTTGGCAACCAATCTTTCGTACTCGTCTGCAGTCTGGAAAAGCGCACTACCGGTATCGAACTCAATGTGCCGGTTGATCTTACTTCTTGCAATGACGTAGCGGAGTATCTCTGGAGGAACCAGAGACAAGGCTTCCATCGGTCCAATCGTTAGGCCAGAGGAGCTTGACATGGGGCCCATCCCCTTTAGTTGGATCCACTCATAGACAATTTTGTCCGGGGGGTTCCCACCTAGTAATCTGCATATCGGGATACCGGTGTCATAACTCCCTCCAGCAGCTCCGTGGTCCTTGCCCGCAGGCTCACAGGTTATCCCATGAATCACCCATCTGGCGGCCCAATCAACCCTCCAAGGCATCTTGCCATGTGCCTTTCTTATGTCCGATTTACCCTCATTTCCCGAGGAATCTCTCCAAACCACGTATGGCTTCTCGTATCCTGTTACGGTCACTCCGTCCATACTGCCCCCAGATCCCATCGGATTGTAGGGAAACCAGTCATGGGGCAACTCTCTACCTGAGATTTGCTGGATTATACTCCTTATCTCTTCCCTATTGGTGATGGCTGAATCGATATATTCCGCGAATAGTCCCCTCTCGTAGGTCTCATGATTCATGACTACTTCTGGCCTGACTCCAATTTGTTCAAGTGAGTCAAGGAATGGAGAGAGGAAGTGATCGGCATATGTAACGCTCCCATCTCCCGGGCTCCCGTCCTCATCAGGAGCAGGGATGTATGCTAGGGGGCAGCCGATGAACTGCTCGTATTCTGGGGAGAGGAAGTCGTAGACTCTCCTCAACGGGTCCATAGAGTCTACAATGAATATGTATTTCGAACTCATTCCTGCATCCAGGCAGGCTCTATGGATCATTTCGGCTGATAGAATCTCCCTAAGGTGGCCGATATGGAATTCACCAGAAGGAGTTATTCCGGAAGCGGAGACTTGTTCGTCGCCTCGCTCCATGAGCCTTTGTGCGGTATAATCCGCCCAATGCATATGACACCTCAGACCGTCGCTGCTCTGATCAAAGCCCTCATTGGGACCCCGTCCACGTCATCGTCCCAAGATTTGTTGACTAGGACCATGCACATCTTGACGTCCGCACCTGCAGCACTGAGATCGGAAGCAGTTTTCTTCATTGTTCTCCCACTGGAGTATACGTCATCTATGATAATCACCCTCTTTCCTTCAACGCTCGCGTAAACCTCAGACAGGTGTCCACCAATGTCCTCGTTGATGCTTCTAACGACTGACATCTCTAGGTCCATGGCAGAAGATATGGCCTGTGCGAAAGCTATTCCGTTAATGCTCACTCCAACAATCGTGTCAACATCATCTCCAACCATCTCCTCAATTATGTCGCAGAAAATATACGAGACGGTTTCTATTCTCTCTCCCTTGACAGCTATTGACCTCCACCCAACTTTCACATCCAGGGGCTTTTCATCCACTTCATAGTCACTGGCAGACAGCCATTGCACAGTGGTCTGGGACAAGGATAGCTCATCCGCAATTTGTTGGGTGTTCAGTCCGCTTTCTCTGAACTTCTCGACCTTGCTCCGCAACTCATCTACACTTAGGTGCATCAAACCTTCCCAGCGTTGGAGCGATATGAATCCACCGGGACTAAACTATGGGAAATATTGAATTTAGTATGGTCAGAATCTTCCGGTGCTACCGAAACCCCCGTCTCCCCTCTTGGTTTCTCCCAGATCCTCCTCATCGACCTCGGTGAACTGAACATCCGGAATCGGGGCAATTACCAATTGGGCAATTCTTTCTCCAGATTTCACTTCGTATGACTCGCCCTCCCCGATCCATGTCATTAGAACGAACAGCTCACCCCTGTAGTCTGCATCTATCGTCCCGATGCTGTGAGGAAGGATGAGCCCCTTGGATCCAAGAGATGACCTAGCCCTAACTTGCCCTTCGAAACCTTCCGGGATTGCCACTCTCAAACCCGTTCTGAGCTTGACGCTAGAGCGGAAATTTACCACAGTATCCTCCAAGCAGTACAGGTCCCATCCAGCAGCATACTCGCTTCCTTTCGTTGGCATCCTGGCATTGTGATCGGTCCTCGCAACCTTCACAACCGGAGATTCTCCCATGGTTGCCCGAGTAAGACTAGGTCCTTGACCGTTCGCAAAACTCCCGGTGGGGTGAAAAGGTGTACTATTCTCGCACAGCCGTGACCAACCACGATTACGAGGAACTATTGGAACGGGCTAGAGATAGAATTCCCAAGGACATCAGTGAGAGGTCACGGTGGACAATGCCACAGCCAGACATCATGATAGAGGGTAGCCAGACCATTCTCAGGAACTTCTCCGAGATCGTTGACTCTATGGACCGGGATGCGAATCATGTGTTCCAATATCTGCTTAACGAACTTGGTACGTCTGGTAGCAGAGAGAAATCCAGAATCATGCTGAAGGGGAAGGTACCCCCTAAAAGAATCAAAGAGAAGATCGTCTCGTACGTAAAGGCCTTCATTCTATGCGGGGAATGCAAGGCTCCTGACACTCGGTTCGTTAGGGAGGACAGGACTACCCTTCTGAAGTGTCAAGCTTGTGGAGCAACACGTCCCGTCAGGCTTTAGTCACTGAGGGGAGAAGTCCAACAGAACCTTGCCCTTGTTTTTCCTATCGTGCATATGCATCTGGGCATCGGCCACTTCCTCGAATCTCCAAACCCCATCGATTACAGGATCAATTTCCCCGTCACTGAGCATCCTCGACAGATCATCTAGATGGCCCTTGAAAACCGATTCGTCCTCTAGTAATCCCATGTGGACTCCAAAAACAGCCTTGTTAGAGATCATCAGCTTTAGTGGATCGAATCTTGGCATCCCCCACCACATCCTGAACTCAGAGATCCTTGATCTCTTGTTGCCCTTCACCGCGGCAGATGCCCCGAAGTAATACAACTTACCTCCCTTCCTTAGCGACTTGTAGGATCGGAGTAGGTGTTTGCCACCTACCGGGTCGATTGCATGATGGACTCCTTTTCCTCCTGTCATGCTCTTGCAGACATCAACAAAATCCTCCTCTCCTCTGTCCACGAACCTCATTCCTAATGACTCAACGAAATCCCTCTTCGGTGCCGAGGCAGTTCCGATTACTAGGGAGGCACCCAGGGCGTTGCAGATTTGCGCAACCGCAGTCCCAACCCCTCCAGCTGCATGGTGGATTAGAACGGTTTCT
This sequence comes from Marine group II euryarchaeote REDSEA-S42_B7, assembly GCA_001629255.1. Lineage (GTDB taxonomy): Archaea > Thermoplasmatota > Poseidoniia > Poseidoniales > Thalassarchaeaceae > UBA36. Next base: position 12,764 of record LURZ01000007.1, on the reverse strand, counting down.
CCCCGCACCATTCTTCCTAGATGAACTAACATGTGATATGAGGTTCCGTAGGTAACCGGGATAGCTGCCGCCTGGTCGAAAGAGACAGAGTCTGGAATCTTCACAACCCTTCTTGCATCTAGACAGACCTTCTCAGCATACCCCCCAAATCCAGTCATAGCCAGGACCCGGTCTCCCTTCCTCAGAGAATCAACCCCCTCTCCCAAGCCTATCACCTCACCCGCTGTTTCGTATCCTGGAGTGAAAGGGTAGTCAGGACTTGAGCCATACAAGCCCTGCCTCATCATCAGTTCTGCGAAGTTCACTCCCGCACGATGAACTCTCACGCAAACCTCCCCCCTCGCGGGAGTTGGGTCCTCAGCCTCTACTATCTCTATGGTTTCGACACCACCCGCTCTGGGATATACTATCTTCTTCAATTTACCATTCCCTTTTCCAAACTCGAACCGTACTAAGGCAGATATGTCCTTATTTCCTTTACAGCCTTCTTGACAATAGATGGAATTTTTTCCGGATATCCCGCCTTGATGAATCCAACAATCCGTTCCTTCTCCCTGGATACGCCGATTGCCCCATATGCAGCTTCGGATTGAGTTATTGCTCCTGTACTCCACTGAGAGCCGACCCCATTGCCCCATAGTGATAGGGTCATGTTCTGGATCGCACATGCCGTCGCAGCGTAGTCTTCTTCTTCCCTGAATGGGTCCTGAGGACTTCTGGCGCTCGTCACGCATATTAGCAAAGGAGGCGAAATGATCTTCTCAATGGCCTTAGAGATGCCGGATACTGTCTCTTCTCTATCTAACGATTTTTTCTTCGCCAACTTCTCAACCTCAGGTATCAGAGATTCTCTGGTTTTCTCACCCATTACGTAGAATTTCCATGGGTGCGTATTCTTGTGGCAGGGAGCATTACTGGCAGCCTCGAACGCACACTCGAGAATCCAATCAGGAACCTCCTCTCGCTTGTACCTGTAAACTGTCCGTCTAGAAGTCAATGCTTGCTGCACGTCAGCCATCCTTCTCACCGTTGGATGGTGTCGAACTTGGCTGCCAGCACAAAGTCAGATTCAGTGAGGGCGTCAATCTTGTGCGTGAAGATAACGGAAACAACCCTCCCCCACCCTAACTCGAAGTCAGCATGATGGCTCTGCTGTTCACATATCTCTCCCAACTGATTGGTGAATTCCAGAGCCGTAACGAAGTCTGGGAATGACCATGTACGAGTAAGGTGATGGTTCTCCACTACCTCCCAATCATCATGAATCTGAGATAGGAAAGCACTCGATTCCTCCTCACTCAAGGGCGGAACTCCGCCTTTACAGGGAACCCACTCCATATCAGATAGTTTATCCAAACATTCACCCCCAAGAAAGATTGTTGCCGTGCCCCTCGCTGGTCTTCTCCGCCATCTCGTGAACCTCGGATCTTCTCTTCATGTCTTCCTTTTCGAACTTCAGCAGCTCTTCATCCTCTATGTATGACTTCCTGAGGTGCGTAACTAGCCTTACCTCCACGATGGCGTCTCGCGAAATAGACCTGAAACCTCTGTTTTCATCCAGGATATCGATAGAAGAACTTCTCCCTCCTACCATCATCCCCTTTATTCTGGGGTCTCTTCCTTCTGGAAGCATCCTACTATCGAGAAGGATCTCCACCAGGTCATCTTTCCTTAGGCCGTACTTCCTGTCTAGAAGAGGCCCATGAAAAACATCGCCCAACTCACCGAGATCCGGTGAACCATATTCCTCGAAGAAACTCATGGCCCACTGTGGCAGGGTGATGTTGTCGCCTTCGCCCGTTGCGTCCGACATGGGCTTACGTTCCGGAGGTCATAGAAAAACAAGCGGGTCAGAACATTTTGTTTTTTATTACCAACTTTGCTAATGATTGAAGTGCAATACCGTGGCGGAGTCGACGGAGGCAGTGCCATGGCATCAGTTGAATGGAGGTCTATTCCAACCGTACTCTATCCTCAAGAAATTCTTGACAAGGCATTCGGAAGGGCGAGTAGTCAGGCGGATTTGGTCGAGGATCCAGACAAATATCACAGAGTTAGGAAGCAGATGAACCGAATGGTCCAGTCTGCATGCGACGTAGCGACCAAGACTCTGAACTCATACGTTGATAGGTGGCCTAGCCTGAATGCACTGACAGAATTCGACCGATCTCTTGTAGACGCAGCAGTTGGATGTGATGACTACAAGAGAAATCTGGCTTCCCTACAATGGGCCGCAGAGAGGTCTCAGAGAATTTCTGGAGAGGCTCAGGCAAAGATCCTGAGATTGAGGGACATTGATGGTTTTCACAAGGCAAGGAGACACGCATACGGGAGGCTTTCCTCGGTAATTGATCAGATTTCGCCTCAGATAATTTGGCTAGGAGATGCCAGGAATATCCTGAGAAAACTGCCCTCAATCGATCCAAGCGAACCCTGTATCGTGGTAGCTGGCTCTCCCAATGTTGGAAAATCTGCTCTAATCGGGGCACTATCCAGCGGAGAGCCACAAGTTGCTTCTTACCCATTCACCACCAAGCAATTGCACGTTGGTCACTTCACGCATCGTAGGAGGGTATACCAGATGGTGGATACACCGGGACTTCTAGACCGGCCAATGGATGAGAGGAACCAAATTGAGATGCAGGCTATTGCCGCTCTAGAGCACCTAGGAGATGTACTCCTCTTCTTGATAGACAGGTCCTCCGAGTCTACAACCCCTATTTATGAGCAGGAAAGACTCCTGAGGGAGGTGAGAGGTCTTCTCTCCGATAGGCAAGTCCTTCTCGTTTCATCCAAGGTCGATATAACCAAAGAAGAAAACTCTGCAGATAACCATGGGATTAGTTCAGTAACCGGGCATGGGCTGGAGGAGCTTCGTTCTAATCTGATTGAGATTATAGATGCGGACAGAGTGGAAGACCCACTGAAACTTCCCGAGAACTGGCCTAGAGAGGATGAAGCAAGAGAGGACTTCGATTTAGACGTGCCATGAGTGGCCACAGATTACGCAATAGAAGTCGTGACCTCCGTATGAGGCGGATATCCCGGAAACGTCCACCTCCGAACCGCAATTTGGGCACTTCGTCACTCGCACACTTCTCCCAATCAGAAGGGGTTATTCAACGATACTGAGTATGGCTTACACTTCGCGACTAAAGCGATTGAGTAGGGTTCGAACGGGAAAAGCCATCTCTCCAGCCCCCAACAATAGAAGGGCAGAGGCCGCAGCAAGAACGATCTCTACGTAATTGTCCAAGTGGATACTCGCGTCCATGTCTACATCCTGCATGGAGAGTCCAGAGCCCTCGTATCCTCCCGTTACGAATCTGTATTCCCCGGGTTCCAACCTGAATGTCATCAAACCACCATTATCTGGTCCTCCTACTATGAGATACTTCGTTATCTCCTCCTCCGTACAGGTGGTAAGTCGTGTGGAGGAATCCGGAGGACACTCTTCGGCTGCAGATGCTTCTACCACTCCCAACCAACCTCTTTCAGGCTCTTCCCATTCTATCTCCAACGTAATATCAAGTAGGGCGAATGCTGTTGGAACTTCCATATCCTCAAGATTCATCGCCACATTGCACCCCTCATCTCCGTCGGAACAAGGAACAATTGGTACCTCGCTACTTGTAGTCGGAGCTTGGTATCCAAACAAACTCAGAACCACAATCAAGGCGCACAATAATCCAAACAACATTGGTAGCAGAGAGAGGATTCTGACCATCATGGCAATTACACTCCTAAGTCTCCAATCTTCAACCTGATGCCCCCATGTATACCTGAACTACCAGCATTCCTACAAAAAGAGCAATACCGAGATACATGATGAAAGAGAAACGCTTCCTCGACTTTTCCCTCCTTTCATACATCCTAACGCAGCCATCATCCCCACATATCGGAGGGTCGCTTTCCAAAGAAATTGGTTTCCAGCAAACCGAGCAGTGTCTATGTGGATCCACGGTGACTCTGGATGATGGCCGTTTCTTCCTCTGGGTCGCAGCAGAATGGGCCTGTTTTGCCGTCCTCTTTGCGGCTTTCAGTATCGTATCCTTTCTACTGGCCATTATGGAGTCACCATCGTTCCTTCGAAATCTCCCCCATTTATCGAGGAGGATATTCTACGAGGTTCCCTTCCATCGAGGACATCGAGGGGCAGTCCATTTTCTCTAGCCTCTCCAACTCCAACGGGGTCGACAACCTTCGAGGAACCTGCATCTGCATGATCAGGCGGACCTACGATTTCTTGTAATTGATCCAGGGTTAATTTGTCAAACGATTCTGCATCCGGATTCTCTCTTGGGTCTTCGGAGTGAACCTTCGCAACATTCGTCGCAATTATGCACTTGTCGGCTTGAAATTCTATTGCCAATCTGATTGCTACTGCATCAGTGGTATGGCCTGGCACCGTCCCTCCCATCACCACTACTGGAAAATCTGACAATTCATCAACTGCCTCATCGATGCTTTTCGGAATATTCTCTGAAACTTCGACCCCTCCTTCTGAAATAGCCTCTCTGACTATTGTTGCATTCAGCCTAGTAGCTGCAATTCCTATTCTATCAAGATGAGATAAGTCGTGGATCACCGGTCTAGCTAAATCTATGCCTTCCCGTGCAGGCGCCCCCCCACCAACTACTAGTGCCAGTTTAACCCCGGAATTTACGCTATTCTTCACCACTCCAACCATATCCTCCAGCCATTTGTGACGCTCCTCCACTTCCGGTCTCAAAAGACTCCCGCCAAGAGCAACAACAACCGTCGCCATAGTCTATAGGTTGGCACCTTGCCTTTCAATACGTATGCTCTTGTAGCGCTGAAGGGTTGAAATGCCGCCCATCGTGGCTGAACACGGAGGAGGAGCATGTCCGAGGATCTGGAACTACAGCAGCGCCGACTAAGGCTAAAGAAGAGCCTCAAGGAACTGTCCGAGATGAAAGGCATGGGGACCGAACTAGTCACGGTAGTCATCCCTCCTGAGAAGATGATTAGCGATGTTCGGCATCAACTAGGAAACGAGATGGGCCAGGCTGCTAATATCAAGTCAAAATCAACTAAGAAACATGTTACGGACGCCTTGGAGTCAGCCATTTCCTCACTCAACAGGTACAAAACACCGGGAGAAGGGGGGATTGCAATTTTCGTTGGACACGTCATTGTGGGAAATAACAAGACTAAATTGACATCAACAGTAATCGACAATCCGCCTGAGCCATTTTCGTCATTCAGATACAGATGCGACTCAACCTTCGAGATCAGCCAATTAGAAGAGATGCTAATCGATCGAACTTCCTACGGGTTATTCGTAATTGACAGGTCCGAGGCCGCCTATGGGTTGGCATCCGGGAAAAGGCTGCATTTCCAGGAGCACATCACGTCCCTGGTCCCCTCAAAACATGGGAGAGGGGGTCAGTCTGCCCAGAGATTCGAGCGCCTTATCGAGGAAGCCGCTCATAATTTCTTCAAGAAAGCCACAGAGAGAGCATGCAATTACTGGCTTCCCATGGTAAATGACTTGAAGGGAATAATCATAGGTGGTCCGGGAGCAACAAAGGACTTCGTTGTGAAGAATGACTATTTCCACCACGAAATAAAGAAACTCATTGCAGAGCCCTTCTTCGACGTAGGTTACTCCAATGAAAGCGGATTGAGGGAATTGGTCCAACGCGCCGGCTCTACAATGGATCAGATAGAGTTAGATGTTGAGAGAACCATAGTCGATAGGTTCCTGCAAGAGGTGATGCAGGCAAATCCCAAGGCGACATATGGGGAAGTGATGATCCGATCAGCACTAGACCAAGGAGCAGTAGACACTCTTTTGATATCAGAGGCAGTTACAAAGAGAAGGGTAAAATGGATTTGTAAAGAGTGCAAGAATACTTGGAAAACATCACATGACAAATCCTCCGCACCACCTAATTGTCCGGAATGTGGATCGGACAAAGCCTTCGAAGACGAGGAAGATTCGATGGAATTGATAGATGAACTTACTGTTTTGGCCGGTCACACCTCGGCGAAGGTGCGAATAATTTCTCTGGATACCGAAGAGGGGGCCACTCTGAATACTGCATTCGGAGGCATAGCGGCTCTTCTGAGATACGCTATTTCTTGAGGTGGTCAGGATTAAGGAATTGATTAATCAACTAAAACCCACATTTTCCAAGGCCATGGATTCACTAGATGTCCCAGAATCAACATGGCTGCCCCTACTAGGAAAGGCGACTGTGGAGGATCATGGGGATGTGGCTCTTCCTTGCCACTCTCTGGCTGGAATTCTGAAAAAGGCACCTCAGGAAATCGCTGAACAGATTTCCGAACTCATAGCGTCCGACTTGCAATCATTCGCCATCGTTTCATCTATGAGCGGATTTGTCAATATTACAGCCAAGCCAGAATGGCTATCGAAGCGAATATCGATACTTCTTAGGGATACTAGGCTTGGAGTTAGCCTCGATCAAAAGAAAACCTTCGCCGTGGACTACTCCGCTCCGAATGTCGCCAAAGAGATGCATGTTGGACACCTTAGGTCAACTGTTATCGGAGACACGATTGTAAGGATGCTGGAATTCAAGGGGCACACTGTAATTAGAGAGAATCACGTTGGTGACTGGGGTACTCCATTCGGCATGTTGATCGAGCATCTCCTAGATCTAGGGGAAGACCGCGCTGCAAACGAATTAGGAGTAGGAGACCTAGATTCATTCTACAAGCAGGCCAGATCAAAGTTCGTCTCGGATGAAGAATTCGCTAATCGTTCCAGGAGCCGCGTAGTACTCCTACAGGGAGGGGATGCAGAGACGCTACGTTTGTGGCGCATTCTAGTGGATGAGTCAATGAGGTACTTCAACGAAGTTTACTCAATGCTCGGAGTCATGCTCACCGACGACGATATCAGAGGCGAGTCCAGCTATCAAGAGCTGCTACCGGAGGTCGTTGAAAGACTGAGAGAATCTGGTGACCTCGAGGAGAGCGATGGCGCCGATGTCGTTTTCCCAGGAGGTTGGGTTAATCGGGACGGAGAACCCCTTCCAATGATAATTAGGAAGGCAGATGGTGGTTACAACTACAGTACTACAGATCTAGCATGCATAATAGACAGAGTTGAGAGACTAGCCTGTGATGGATTCCTGTATGTTGTCGGGACTCCTCAGAAACAGCATTTTGAGATGGTATTCCAAGTAGCAATCAAGGCTGGTTTAATGAGTCATAATCACCAAGCAATACACGTAAACTTCGGATCTGTTTTGGATACTGACGGCAAGGTTTTGAAGAGCAGAGAGGGCGAGGTGATAAAGCTACACGACCTCCTTAAAGAAGCAATAAGGCGTGCTGAGCGGTCTATAGATGACAAAAATCCAGATTTAGCAGGCAAGGAAAGGGAAGAAGTCGCTCGAGCGGTGGGAATCGGCGCTGTGAAGTACGCCGACCTATCAACCGAGAGGACCAAAGATTACGTTTTCGACTGGGAGAAGATGCTATCTTTCGAGGGAAATACTGCTCCATATCTTCAATATGCATACGCCAGAATATCCAGTATCTTCAGAAAGTGGGGGGGCGATAGGGAATCTCTCACAACGAACTTCGAATCTCTGATGGAAAGCGATATTAGCACCCTTAGGAGTGAAGAGATTTTACTTTCTAGAAGACTAGTGGAATTCCCTTCGATTCTAGATGACTCAGTTTCAACTTTCAGCCCCCATAAGCTCTGCAAGCATCTGCACTCGATAGCATCCTCTTTTGCTTCATTTTACGAGAATTGCGGAATACTCAAGGAAGACAATGAAAAGATTTCTCATAGACGTCTTGCTCTGTGTGAGGTCACCTCTAGAGAACTGAAACTGGGCTTGGAAATGATGGGGATCAATGTTCCAGAGAGAATGTGAATCCAGGCATCTTCAAATTACAGACCCCGTGGCCCCAATATGGTAAAAGTAGGCGATACGGCGCCCGATTTCACACTGAAGAATACCTCTAAGGAAGCAGTAAGTCTGTCTGAACATCATGGAAAGACCGTGATTTTGGCATTTTATCCGGGAGCCTTTACCGGCGTTTGTGACCAAGAGATGTGCTCATTTCAAGAAAATCTCGCCAAACTAAACGATTGCAATGCGACTGTATTGGGGATAAGTGTCGACTCTCCATGGGCTAATGCGGAGTTCTCCAGAAGATACAATCTGGAATTCGAACTTCTATCGGATTTGGATAGAGCAGTCGTGGAGGAATATGATGCGAAATTCGTCGGGTTAGGAGGCATTGAGGGCTACGTCAGCGCTAATCGAGTGGTCATAATTATTGATGGTGAGGGAACCGTCCAATATCGGTGGGTAGCCGAAAACCCAGGAGTTGAGCCTGATTACGAAGAGATTGTCTCTTTCTGTTCCGCTTAGCTCCACGCTAGGTGCCTAACTAGTGACCCATAGATAATCCCAGACACAGCCAAGCTCTCTTCGTTGAATCTGTCCATGTTGTCCAAGTAGGTGTGGTATTCCAACGACCCAGAACCATAGCAGAGCATCGCATTCCCAAACTCGCCTTCCTCTTGATGCACTTCGTAAACGAATGGGGCATGATCTGAATTGTAAGGCATCTGCTCCGATTCTAGTTCTCTCACCGTAATGCTATATTTTTCGTAAAGGTCTGGGTGAGAAGATGAGAACTCTTCCACTAGGCCTCTGATATGACGAACGTCAGTCTTGCTATTGCCCTGTAAGACAACCCCTGAGTTCCTCTCTGCATCAACGTGGTTCATGTCGAGATTGATGTACAATCTGAGGTTTTCAGCGAGGTCATCCCTATGCTTGTCCACCCACTCCTTAGAACCCCACAGGCCTTCCTCTTCGCCACCCCAAGTGCAGAAGTATACCGTCATCTTCGGATCACCGAGTTCAGAATGAAGAATTCCGAATTGCCTGGCTATTTCCATCACAGTCGCTGTTCCCGCGGTGTTGTCCACTGCTCCGTGGCCATTATACACCGTATCGTGATGAGCGCCGATTACAATCAATTGGTCAGTCTCCCCTTCTAGGATTCCGCAGGGAACGTGTATGTTCCCATTGTTCTGGTTGTCCACATCGACTTGGAATCCAAGCATACCGCCAGAATTTACAACCTGCTCTGAAATCTTCTCCCCGACGCTTCTAGATACCATCACGAAGCCAATATCATAAGGCCTCTCCTCGAACTGAGTAATATCAAGAGATTTCGAGTAGGGGATGCAATCTCCGGCAACCAAATCGTCGCAGTTCTGCCTAGAATTCACAGTGATCAATCCTCTGAGGCCGTTTTCCTGAGCCCTCTTCATCAAGACTGTGTTGCTTTCCGTTCCAGCCTGCCCGTCCTCCCCATCACGAAGCCATACTAAGCCCACCCCATTGCTTGCAACGTCCCAGTCCTCAGTTTCATTCCCCATTCCCAGATCTACGACCTCAACATTACTGCTGGCAGGAATATCTACGCTTCCGCTGTACCCCTGTACAACGAAGTCCACGGTATGCTGGAAATTCGTCTCTTCTCGATTAATATCTGCAAGCGTACAGGGAGTTGGTCCTCCGAAAACCCCTCCAAGGGTGCCAGAGTTACAAATCATTAGTTCGAATGAATTTCCCATGTAGTACAACGGGACCTCAAACTCCTCGAGTGTGGAAGGAAGCCCGCTGTTTGAGAAGTTGGTCTTGATAGATTGAGCTGCGTTCTCCTCTTCGACAGTACCTGAAAGCCTCCCTCCCCAGACTGGATCTCCTAGATTCACAAGGCCCTGGGCATATGCTCTGGTCTGGTTCGAGTCAAAGTCGATAAGTTCGTATTCAGTGTCCCCGCCAAACCATTTCGAAATCTCTCCTCCATACAATAGCCCGCCTCCTGTGGTCCCAAGGACTAGCATTCCAGCAACCAGGACTGTCGTTGATGGCCTCTTGATACCTCGCAGCCATTCGTTCATGATATCTGCTGGGCTGTACTTTCCAACACTATTGAACCCATTCCAGTATAGCACATGGCAGGAGTCAGTCTTCCAATGGGACCTCTTCACCCGACCACCTTCTACCGATGGAGTGATCAATATCCAATTGGTCTAGAATCCTAGCCACAACGAAGTCAACTAGATCATCGATGCTTTCGGGAGAGTTGTAGAATCCAGGGCTTGCAGGCAATATTACGGCCCCCCATTCAGACAGATTGAACATCGCCTTGAGATGAGGGGTTGAGTATGGCGCTTCTCTTGGGACAATTATCAATTTCCTCCTCTCCTTCATAGCCACCAGTGCACTTCTTGTTGCAAGGTTATCACTAATCCCGGCCGCGATTTTACCTATTGTGGTTCCACTTGCAGGGCAGACGACATAGGCATCGAATCTAGCGGAACCAGAAGCGGATTTTGCGGCTAGATTGCCGTTGTCCTCTAATATGACTCCGTTCATAGATGCCAACTCACTAGGAGTCATAGAGCACTCCAGATCGAGGTTAATTGCTCCAGTGCCGGTCACGATTAGCCTCACGGACCACTTGTGTTCAACTAACGCTTCTATGAGTCTCACGCAATACTTCGCTCCGGACGCTCCGGTAAGTGCCACGACTGCCTCAGGCATGCACCCGGGTATGCCACCCTCCATTCAATGGTTTGCTTTCAATAATCATAGAGACCTACTCAGACATTCCGCTAGGAACTCGTACTCTTCGACGTGATTGTACAGTTGTGCGGATATCCCGATGTACGTGCCAAATCGCCCCTTCTGGGTCTGGTCACACTACCATCTCCGGAGACCACTCAACAGGTTCCATGGGAGTCCTGCCGAGAACCTCTTCACAGGTCTCGATAAGACACCTCTCAATCCTGTTTATGTCTACGTCGTATCCTAACTTTGACAGACTAGTGTGCTTTCCTGCTGGAATCCCACAGCATTCTATCCCTTCAACTCGATTTCCCGGGGTATCGATGTTTATCGACATTCCATGCCTGCTAACCCAGTGGAGGAAAGACAGCCCGATCGAGCAAACCTTGTGCCCGTCAACCCAGGCTCCCTGCATCTCTGGGTCTTTGTAGGAAGTTATCCCACACCCCTTTAGCGCCTCTATCGCCCAATCCTCTATGCTTCCTATCACTCCTCTAACGCTCTGCTCTTGGACTCTCCACTTTATGATCGGATAAACGACTAATTGCCCCGGTCCGTGCCAAGTCACTCCTCCTCCCCTATCGGTCTCAGTAGTCGGATAGCCTTCAATCGAGATCTCTTCTCTAACAGCCTTTGGGCCGATAGTAACCACTTCTGGATGCTGAACAAAGATCAGCGTGTCTTCTATTTCCCCTGCAATCCTCTTCTTTTGGAGGTCCTTCATCAACTCAAAAATTACGTGGTATTCCACGACTCCACACCTAAGTACGGCGACTCTCTCCATCAGAAACCTCAACTTATGTGGATAGCATGGCCTAATGTCTTGAGAACGCTCTCATGGAATGCCTCCGACATGGTGGGATGGGCATGGACCGTCCCAGCCACGTCCTCCAGTAATGCGCCCATCTCTAGTGCGAGAACGAATTCCGAGTGTAACTCGGCTATGTGGCTGCCAACGGCCTGGACTCCTAGGATGACATGGTCGGACTCCCTAGCAGTCACTCTGATGAATCCCCCCGTCTTTTCCGCTTCAAGACTCAATGCTCTCCCATTAGCAGCAAGAGGGAATTTTCCAACTATGATTTCCTCTCCCCTCTCTCTGGCCTCTTCTGGAGTCAGCCCTACTGAAACAATCTCAGGTTCTGTGAAAACTATCTCAGGAATTGCAACCTTGTCGAATTCCCTCTTGTGTCCAGCAATAATCTCTGCGACCATCTCCCCCTCAGCACTGGCCTTGTGAGCGAGCATGGGATCTCCAGATACGTCCCCAATCGCGTACACTCCTGGTACCGATGTTCTGCATTGTCTATCAGTTCTGATGAACGTACCTGAACCGTCCATCCTGGCACCGATGTTCTCCAGACCCCAACCCTTCGTGTTGGGTTTCCTTCCAACTGTCACTAGTACCTTGTCCACTTTCAAGGTCTGTTCAGAGCCATGTTTCTCGAATGTTATCTCAACCTTCCTGGATGCCCCTTTTCCTTTGATCTCGGCACCCCTGGCTAAAGATTCGGTATGAACCGTGACGTTATTTTTGCCATAGATCCAATGGCCTGACTATTTCCTTGTCCATTACTGCAAGAATATTTTCCATGCCTTCGATAACTGTTACTTCGGTACCGAGTTTTGAAAGGGCGCAACCCAATTCTAGACCTATGTAACCTCCTCCAATTATTGCAATGCTACTAGGTAGAGAATCCATATCTAGAGCCCCGGTAGAAGACAGAATAAATTCCTCATCACATGGCATGAACGGTAGGTCGATGTGACTGGAACCCGTCGCGATGATCACGTTTTCAGCTTCGATTTTTATTGTCTCACCATTATTTTCTACGGTACAGGTCTTTGGGCCATCGAACTTTGCCCAGCCTTGAACTAACTCCGCACCTGCCGCCTTTAGGAGTCCTTCAACTCCTTTGTTCAGTCTATCTACAATGGAGTCCTTCCACGATACCAGGGCCATCATATCAACTTCGGGCTCACCTGAAACAGAAAGTCCCATGTGCCCCCCTTCTGAATGAAGCCGAAGGTTCTCGAACCTCTCAGCAGCATGAATGATTGCCTTACTTGGGATACAACCACGAATAAGGCATGTACCACCTGCCTTGTCGCCTTCAATTATCACGGTATCAAGGCCCAACTGGGCAGCCCTAATCC
>LURZ01000006.1 GCA_001629255.1 Marine group II euryarchaeote REDSEA-S42_B7 | reverse complement strand
CCATACTTCCGTCCACTTCTCATCGTCCGTCTCGTCCTCCTCCCACCACTCTTGGGCTTCTTCGAATTCGACGTAGAGGTATCCCCGTACGTCAACGTCGCACCATTCTCCAGGAGTCTCGAGGGTCCAGTTCAGATGTGTGTATTCCGAGGGGGCCGTGAAAATCGTGCGGTTGTAGTACTCGCCGTATGTTTGGCTCTCTCCACTCGCGGTGTAGGAGGAGGACCTGTAGGTGTACCATTCGAAGAGGTATTCCTCTCCGACCACTAGATCCGAGAGGTTCCAGATCATGTCTGTGGACCCGTTGTTGGTCGTTACTGTCCAGGTATTGCTCATGTTGTGAACGTGAAGGTCTGCCCCCCCATAGTCATCGCAGTCGGTCTCGAAGTAGTCTGACCAACTTGCAATGGTGTGGCTGTCCCCGTCTGGTAGTTGGGTGTACAAGTATCCGTAAACCCTAGGATTGCATTCGGTCTCGAGCACTGTTGCGTTCCAGTAGATAGGCTGACCGTCATACTGGAAATACCGGTCCATCACCTGGTCCCCCTCGTACGAGAAGGAAATCCTGAGATTGCTGTCGATAGCGGAATCGTCGATATCCCAGTAGAAGCTCTGGGTCCTGGACGCGGACATATTGAGGACGTCATTCACTCCGTCATCGTAGACTTCGGTCCATGACTGCCCGCCGTTGGCATCGTCCATCATGGCATAGAGGGACATCACGGATTGTGGGTCTCCATCGGTGCCGTCGCAATCACCGACCATCTCGCGGGTTTCCTCGCCGACGTGCAGCCACTGGTGAGGGGTGAGGACGTATGCAGAGACATCGAAATCCACATCGGAGACGTGGCTTGGGATGTTAATCTGGTAGGAATCAAGGCAGCTGGTTTGCCCGTAGTCGCACTCCTTATCTGAGAATGCAACGACCTCGTCGTCGAAGGAAACTGTGTACACAGTCCTGTAAGCCCTGTCCGTGTTCCCCCCAACAAAGCCAACTGAGCCAAGCTTGTTACCGGAACTTAGGTTGTTTCCGTTGGACAACTCGACTGAGGACGAGTCGAGCACCTTGAATTCAGAAATTTCCTCGCCGCACTCTACATCGAGAGATTCGGTGTAGTACTCTATCGTCGAGCCGCTGGATGAGTTTTGGACGTAGGCATTGAAGTCGATGTTGCACGTCCAATCGTAGTCTGAGGAGACCTCGATCTCTATGTCCTCGCCGTCTGCGGTGAACGTGAATGAGTTGCTCCTTGATTCGAACTCCGTAGACCACCAGTGGTACATGTAGTAGGATTGCCCGATGTCTAGATTGCTCGTGTTCCAGACCAGCGGCGATGATGCGTTTGGTATGCTATCCGGGTCCTCTATCCAACTCCCGTCAGAGTCCATGACATACAGCATGAATGGCTCTCCGGCGCACAGGTTGGTAGCATTAGGGGTCATCTCGTTCGGCTCATTGTAGTCCCATACCCCATCACATAGTTCCCAAGACCCATCCCTTGATGTCGAATATCCCTGATTGTCGCGGCCATAGTAGTCCAGAGTGGTTGCCACGGTAGCGTTCTCGATGGTTGTGTTCCTGTCGGAGAAAAGTATGGAGTCAGTGTAGCTTATGTCGAAGTTGAAATCGCCATCGGAGTAGGAGAAAAGCATGAACTCCCCCGAGGTGATGTTAGTTCCGTTGGCCAGGACCATGCCGGAATTGGTGTCATCATCACGGATGTGCCATTCCCCGAGGTCGCAACTTTGGTTGCCCGAATTGTATATCTCTATCCAGTCCCCACTGGAATGATAAACTTCCGTCAGGACAACGTCGCCTAGTGTGCAATCAGGGAGATTGCTAGACCCCGATGAAGTCAGACTCTTTCCAACAGGATTGTCTTCCAGCTCGGGGGAATTTTGTAGTTCTCTAGCCAACAACCCCGTCTGGAGGGTCATCACTGGGGCTGCAATCATCAGGAGTATCATGAAAATTGCGTTGTTTTTGACGTTCTTAGCTCTCGCTCGAGTACTCATAAGTCAGCAGCGGGAAATCCATAGTTTATGATATGAACGCAAGTATACTATGGTTCGCAGAAACTGAAGGGAAGTGATTTCTCACTCATCTGTTCTGGCTTCGATTTCCGAGGTCTCGCCATCAGTGAATTCTGATATTGTCATCTGTTCTTCTGGGGCTAAGGATGCAGCCAACTCCGCGCTGGTCAGCCCTAGTTTGCTTGCTTCGGACCTGAACCAGCTCCTGACCTTCCGGTACTCCACTTCCGGACAACCGAAGTATTCGGCGAACCTCCTAGTGGTCGTCAGTCTACGTGTCAAGCCTTCCCGCCTTCTATCGATTAGTCCAAGATTGGCCAGATCCCTTACATGGTCGTAGGCTTTTTGGCCCAGCATGTCCTTCAATTGAGATTGCTGCATGGGTTGGTGATAGGCGATTAATGCTGCTGCAGGAAGCAGCCTCTGGGGGATGTCGGCTCTGAATGTCTCTGGAAGGGAGGAGGATAGCTCTGGCTTGACCTCCAGAATCCACCTCCCGGAGACGTTGGAAAGTTGTATGGCGCCACCCTCCCTCTGGTCTATGCTCTTCCTAAGGTTGGATAGCCCCACGTGAATCACTCCCTTCGGCTCCCCCAGCATCTCGGAGAGTTCCTCCAGTGACATGGAGCGCCCGGCTCCGAAAAGTATGGCCTCCAGTACTGTCGACAGTTCGGGGTCAGACATTCTGCGCCCCCGTCGGATCTGAAGTTGGGTGTAGCCTCTGGGTCAGCTCATCGTAATCCTCCGACTCGCCCCATAGGTCCTGTAGCACGATCTGTCCATTGTAACCGCTCTCTTGTCCGAGTGAAATGTAGCCTCGGTTTGTCAGGAACAGGGTGGATACGAAAGCCGTAACCTGCGACTCTGTGATTGCTTCCTCCTCTTCGAGACCATGGAGGATTGAGTCGCGGTTCATTTGGTCCGCCACGTCTGATAGGGATATGGGTTCGGATTTACGGGTCCTGGCCTTCAGTGCCTGCCATGTCCTCTTCAGGTCCCCTTCAAGATCCTCGACGTGAAGGCTGCCACTGAACCTCTCTCTGGCCTTGTCGTGAGCTTCCCTCCGCTCCTTCGCGATCCTTTCCCTCGTCCTCTGTTCATCGGCTAGCCTGCTGGCATCCTGCAGCCCCAGTAGTAGCTCCCCCAATGTGACGGGGCGACCCTCTTCTCTGTGGATCCTGCCTTCAAAGATGGACGGGAGGGCCTCGTCCGCGGCACCGGTCATCACGCCAAGCGAGAAGTTGTACTCGTCATCATCGAACTCTGCCTCCCAGCCCACTTCGAAGTCCCACTCGACTTCCTCCTCGAAATCCATCGCCCTCTCCTGGCGGTCTATCAGGGAGTTGGCTTGGCCCCTGAGTATGGACCATGCCATCCTGATCATCCTACCACATGACGGGAGGTCGATGTTCTCGGCCTTGTCTATTCGTTCGTTGAACATCTCGATGAAACTGGATAGATCGACGTCCCATGGGTCCAGATCGCTTGACTGGAACATCTGGAAGACCAGGGCGACGGATCTGTCGAATGGGTCGACAAGGAACTGGTGTTCGGCCTCCTCGAGGCTTGAAAGTTCCATTAGCCTGTCCAGGAACTTGCTGGTCTCCAGGCTTGACTGTCCTTCTAGGAGGCGGAGAACTACATCATCCCTCATCTGATCTCCGAATATCACGAGGCTCTCTCCTTGGTTTCTATTTCCGGTTGGATTGGGGGCTCTTCCTCGTCCATTTGCCCGTCCGAGTGTTCCTCTATTGTCTCCGATACCTCCTCAGTTCGCTCCCGGAGTCGCTTCAACTCTTCCCCTGGCTCGCTTGTTTCACCCTCGTCCGACACCTCTACTCCGGCTCTGTCAGCCAGTCCTCCCAAGCTGGATGGAGTGGGTAGTGGTTCAGGGGCTCGAGGCATTTCTTCGGGTGATGGTAGCTCAGGCATGGAATTCTTCTCGGCCTCTGAGGCTGCTCTTGCCATCTCCTCGGCCTCTATCTCCTCGCTCAAGTCTAATGCCGCAGCCCTGTCGAAGTCGGTAATCCTCTGGCTGCAGCCGTTGCCTGCGTGAGTGATTCCGATGTGGTGGTCGGCCAGGGTCAGGCTAACCTTCCTGAGTGTGACCATGATGAACTGCGCCATCCCGCTCCTCATTCTGCAGAGGGCTGCTATCTTCTCGGAATTGAATGGGTCAAGATTCTGGTCGACCTCGTCGAAGTAGTAGAATGGGCTTGGCTCGTAGTCTTGGATGGCGAAAATCAGTGCCAGCGCCGCCATTGACTTCTCCCCTCCGGAAAGAGCTGTCCTCCTTGTGTTCCGGCTTTTGCCGGGGGGAACGCAAGCCATTTCCAGGCCTCCTTCGAATGGGTTGTCCATATTCTCCAGTTTCAGTTCTCCCTTTCCCGTTGGCTGGAGTATCTCGTACACGCGGCGGAAGTTGTTGTTTACGTGGGTGAATACGTTCAGGAGCCGGGTCCTTCGCTCGTCTTCTAGTTGGTCGGCAATGGTTGAGAGTTCGTCCCTCCTCGACCTAAGCAGCTTCCCGTCTGCGATCAGGTCTGTGATCCTCGAGGCAGCGGTGTCGTACTGCTCTATGGCGAGCATGTTCACGTCCCCGAGGGCGCGGAGGCGGCGCTCGAGCCCCTGCACGCTCCGCTCCGCCTCCACGACTGTTGGCAGTTGCACTTCTTCGGACGGGATGGGGATTCCTGCAGCCTCCAATTCGGCTACGATCTCATCCAGAGCCTCGCGCTTCTGCTTGATTTGTACACTTATTTCCTCTAGTCTTCCGGAGATGTTCTGCCGCTCTTGGGATATCCTCTCTAGGTGAGCCCTCAGGCTTGCTCTCTCCTCTACAAGTTCGTCTCTCTTCTCGTTCAGGGCCTTCTGTTCTTCGTCGAATTGAGATGACTGCTCTCTCAACTCGACTAGTTCGGCTTCGGATTCCTTAATTCCGGACTCTAGTTCGACGATGGCCTTCTTCGCCTTGGATGCTGACTCTTTCTGGGAGTTCAATTGCCTGTCCAATTCTGCGACCCTGTCGGCGAGAATATCGAGTTGTTGCGTCGAGGTCTCTATTGAGGTCTCGGACATAACCCTAGTCCGTTCTGCCTCCGTCCTAGCCCGCTCTGCCTCCCTGAGTTTGTCGGAGAGGTGATCGGGCGTGTGACTCTGGAGTTCCTCGGCCGCTCTGGCTCTGGCCTGTGAGGATCTGTCCATTTCCGCTCTCGCCTCTTCAAGGGCCTCGGATAGAAGGGCCTTCTCAGATTCGCAATCCTCGAGTTCCTTGCTGGCTGCCCTGAGCTTGGATTTGATCTCTAGGACGGCTTTCTCCGACCTCTCCATATCTGCCTTCCAGTTTCTGACCCTGACGGAGTGGTCGTCATTGTCTAGGCCGTGGATCGTGTCTCGTAGTTCCTGTTGGTTCCTCCTCAGCTCGCGAAGAGCCCCGTCAACGGTTGAGAATAGTAGATCGGCCTCCTGAACAGCCATCTCCATCCTTTCTAATCCCGAGCTGCCAGCGCCGGAACCATCGAACCTAGGGCGGTCCTTCCTCGAAGAGGAACCCCCGGTCATTGCCCCTGAGCTCTCTATTACTGCGCCATCCAGGGTGACCATGCGTACGCCGCCCATGTTATCCCTGGCAACATCCATTGAGTCGACCACCAGTGTGTTTCTCCCGGCGTATCTTACGGCAGTCTCCACTCCTGGGTCGAACTCCAACAGGTCATGGACGAAACCGACCACCCCCGGATTCCTCGCAACCAGTAGGGTCCTTCCCTGGGGCCTTGATACTGATAGTTTGTTCAGAGGAAGGAAGGTTGCTCTGCCACCTCCGTTCTTTCGAAGCCAGGATATGCACTTTGAGGCGACATGGTCGGAGGTTACTACGATGCTCCTTAGCCCGCCCCCGAACGCAAATGATAGGGCCTCCTCGTGAGAGGGGTCCTTTGGTGTGGCTAGTTCTCCCAGTGTTCCAAGTATCCCATGGATCTCACCGCTCTCCCTTAGGCGTGATAGAGCTGCGAGGGTGTGCGCGGAGCCGGGGGTACTGGAACGAGCCTCGATCCTTGCTTTGGCCTTCGCCAGGCCCGTCTCCGCGTTCCTGAGCTTCGACTCGGCCCTATCCCTATCTTCGACTAGTGACCTCTCCTGCTTCTGGAGGCTCATTAGTTCCTTGGCTAGTTCCTCCCTGCTGGTCTCGGGACTGGTTTTCTCTAGGTCCTCCCCCATTAGGGAGTGGTCGTCCCTCTCGAGTTCGGCTGCCTCGAATGATTGCTCTATGTCAGCAAGTTTCTCAGAGGCGATTTGGGATCTTTGGTTCGCCAGGTCATAATCCAGTTGTGCTTGGGCGAATGCAGTGCTCGCTGACTGTTCCGCCTCTGTTGCCTTACCTAGGGCCCTGTTGAGATCCCTACCGTGCTTGTCCCCCGACTCGATTGCCTTCCTGGCCTCTTCTTCCTCCCTAGCGGCCCTCTTCAGATCCTCCTTCGAGTCAGAGACTGACTGGTGCAGGTCAGAGATTTTCTGCTCGGCCTGGGAACGGGCATTTTCCGCTCCCTCTCTCTCCTTCACTAGTATCTGCGTCTCATCGCCAGAACTCTCGATAATTCGGTTGTAATCCCCGATTCTGTCTGCAGCGGTTTCGAGTTCTATCTCATGCTGCCTGATCTTGTCGATTATTTCCTTGGCATCCCCTCCCAGGACGCCCTCCAGCTCTCTACCGAGTCGGACGAGTTCCTGGTCGAATTCGTCGAGGGTCATGCTGGACTCGGTCATCTCGCTGGAGAGTTGTTGCACCTTGGAAACATAGTTGGCTCTCTCCTCCGTTAGGAGAGAGACCTCGCCTTCTCTGTTCCTATGCCTTGACTGCTCCAGGGTGAGTCGGGCGAGGTCTGCTTCTCCCTTCAGTTCCTTGAATCTCAGGGCCTGCTCCCTCTCCTTCTCGAGTTCCTTGAGCCTCCCCTTCTGGTCCGCCTCGAATGTTGTTCTCGACGTGCTTTCTCTGGGCGTTGGCCTTCCTTATCTCCTCGTCGTAAGCGGTTACTCCGGCCACCTCCTCAAGCACCCCTCTCCTCTTGTGGGGCGTCATGGTTGCCAGGTTTGTCACGTCCCCCTGTAGTACTATGTTGTAGCCCTCACCCCTCAATCCTGCCTCGGAGAGTATCCTGCGCATCTCAGTAGCAGTGGAGGGGTTGTCGTTTATTCTGTATGATGTGACTGGATCCCCCTTCCTGTTGAGTCGCACGCTCCTAGTGAAGGAGACCTCGTCCGAGTCTGATCTCAGCCGTCTCCTTCCGCCGATCTCCGGGGTGTTGCTGAAAACCAGAGTGGCCGACATGTGTTTTGCGGGGCTTCCCGACTTCCCGCCGTTGAAGATTAGCTCGGATACGTTTGACGCTCTGAGCGAGCGTGTAGATTTGGGACCTAGGACGAAGCCGATGGCGTCTCCGCAGTTTGATTTCCCACTCCCATTGGGTCCTGTGATGGCCGTGAAGCCCTGCTCGAAAGGGATAGTTGTGCTGCCTCCGAATGACTTGAAGTTCTCGACCTCAATCCTGACTAGATGCATCCCTTCACCTCAGTCACCGGGAAATAAATCTCCGACAACAACACCAGTCGTTCCATCTGAGGTTAAGAACGTTGAGGCAGTCAGACGATTTTCATGACGATTAGGCAATGTCGATGAAATCGCCGTTTGATGGCCTCATCACATGTTCCTTCTGAACTTCCCACCACTCTCGAAAAGTGCCTGGGTGACCTGGCCCACTGAGCAGTGCTCTACGATTTCCATCATAACCTCGAATAGGTTGCCCCCTTCGCGCGCCGTATTCTTCAGCTTTGAAAGTCCCTCCTCGGCCTCTTTTGAGTGGGCCTCCCTGAATTCTGCGTTCCTTGTGATGACCTTCATTTTCTCCTTCTCGTCAGATCTTGTGACGTCCAAGTCGAAATCATCAGCCGACGGAGTGGCTGAGTCCTCGTCCGTGAAGGTGTTAACTCCCACTATCGGAGTTTCTCCAGTATGCTTTCTGTGCTCGTAGAGCATCCCCTCGTCCTGAATCCTATTTCTCTGATAATTGACCTCCAAGGCACCCAACACCCCTCCCCTGTTATGCATCTCCTCGAAGATCCTGAGTACCTTCTCCTCGACCTCATCGGTCAGGTAGTCGGCTACGAATGAGCCTTGGAGTGGGTTCTCGTTCCTGAGCCAGCCATACTCCTTGGCCAGTATTAATTGGATTGCCACCGCATCCCTGACTGTATCTTCTGTGGGAGTCCCGAAGGCCTCGTCCCTGCTGTTGGTGTGGAGGCTGTTCGCGTTGTCTGCAAGGGCATAGAGGGCCTGTAGCGTGGTTCGGTAATCATTCCATGTGAACTCCTGAGAGTGTAGGGATCTACCGCTGCTCTGGATGTGGTACTTCAGCTTTTGACCACTCTCCCCGACCCCATATAGGTCTCGCATGGCTATGGCCCATATCCTCCTCGAGACCCTGCCTATTACGGCGTACTCCGGATCCATTCCATTTGAGAAGAACCATGAGAAGTTCCTCAGGAACTTGTCCGGATCGAGTCCCCTTGCCTTGAATAGCTCGACGTAGGTTAGGCCATTTGACAGTGTCAGTGCTGCTTGGGTGATTGGATTGGCACCTGCCTCGTCTATATGGTATCCGCTGATGCTGACGAAGTAGTGGTTTCGGACCTCATTGTCCACGTAGAACTCCGCCACATCTCCCATCATCCTCAGTGCGGTGTCCAGATTGAAGACCAATGTGTTCTGGCCCATGGCTTCCTTCAACTGGTCGGCCTGAACTGTTCCCCTTACTGTTGATAGGGAGTATGCCTTAATCTCCGAGGCCTCTTTCTCGTTAGGCTCTCTTCCGTTCTCATCGATGAACTTCCTAGTCTGCTGCCTGATTGCAACTCTGAAGAACGCTGCTAGGTGCCACCAGTAGTTCCCATTGATTGTCATGCTGACTGACGTGTTTGGTGCGCACAGGTCGAAGCCGTCGAAGAGCATCTCCATCTCGTCTACGGTGCTGATGCTTACGCCAGACTCACAGACCTTCCCGAAAATGTCCAACCTCTCCTGGGGGTCGTTACCGTACAGGCTTGGTGAGTCGAATGCTACCGAGAGGCGGTTGAATGGCTGATCCTTGGATAGGAAGTGGTAACGCTTGTTGGTCCTCTCTGCGCTGCCTTCGCCGGCGAACATTCTGACTGGAAGTTCATCCTCTCGCCTGAACGGGAAGACCCCTCCGGTGAAGGGAAAGGAGCCCGGGACGTTCTCCTTGCTTATCCACAGAAGTTTCTCGCTCCAGTCCTCCGTTGTAGGGAGGGCTACCCTAGGCACCCTAGTACCCGAAATTGTCTCATGAGTCGTCTTTACAGGGATTTCCTTTCCTCGGACCGTGTAACTTGCCTGTCCGGATCTGTAGGAGTCTGCTATGGATTCGAAATCCTCCAGAGCCCCCCATGCAGATTCGGGCAAGGATTCGCGTATCTCCTTCGCCTCCTCCAGCAAGGCAGTTTGATTGCCCCGATTTTTCGAGGAATCGAGGAATGTAGCCACGGATTCTAACTGCTGGACTTGTCTAACTGCCTTGGCTAAGTCCTCGGACCTCTTATGATAACCCCTCACAGTAGAAGCTACTTCTGCCAGATATCCCTGACGCTCGGGAGGAATAGGGGCATCGCGGCTGGGAAGTCCGTCTGGACCCAGTCTAGCCTCACTTGCCGAGAAGTCTGTATCGAATATGTCGTTCAGGTGCGAGGACATCATCTCCCATAGTCGATCAACTCCCGCGTCTGCGAACTGGCTGGCAATCGTGGGAACCACTGGCATTGACTCCGGGCTTTCTCCAAATGCCTCCCTGTTCCTCTGGAATTGCTTGCGAATCTCGTTTAGTGCATCCTCGGCCCCGGGCCTATCGAACTTGTTCAGAACCACGATATCAGCGAAATCTAGAGCGGCTAGCTTCTCCAACTGGCTGGGGGCACCGTACTCCCTTGTTGTTACGTATATCGAGGTATCAGCGACTTCTGTTATCGCGTCGTTACCTTGGCCTATCCCGCTGGTCTCGACCAAAACCAAGTCGAAACCCACTGCCTTACAGACCTCGACGGCGCGATCTATGCACTCGGCTATCTCTCGACCACTCCCCCGGCTCGCGAAGGAGCGCATGAACAACTTTGAGTCTGAGAGGGAGTTCATCCTAATCCTGTCACCAAGTAGAGCACCTCCAGTCTTCTTCCTCGTGGGATCGGTTGCCAGCAGTGCGACCCTGGCTTCTGGATTGTCTCGCCTGATTCTAAGCATAACCTCATCGATTAGGCTCGACTTCCCGGCCCCGCCTGTTCCGGTTATTCCCACTACGGGGCACTCTGCTTCGACTTCCCTGGAGCGTACTTGAGATAATTTGTCTGATAATTGATCAGGAGGTGAGTTTTCTGCCATGGTCAGTAGGAGAGATACTGCAGCATGATCGTCTGCATCTACTTGGTCCGTTATCTGGTCGAATCTGGATTCTGCAAGTAGGTCTGTGCCGGATGCGCTGGTCATTGCGTCCCTGACCATCCCAACTAGGCCAAGGTCCCTGCCATCATCCGGCGAATAAATCTTAGAAATCCCCTGCTCCTTGAGGTGTTCGATTTCTTTAGGCAGGATGGTTCCGCCCCCCCCTCCAAAGAGGAAAACGTGCTCGAAACCGTTTTCCTGCAGGATTTCTTTAGTGTGTGTGAACATCTCGACAGCCCCTCCCTGATAGGATGTGATAGCTACAGCATGCGCATCCTCCTGTATAGCGGCGCGTGCTACCTCATCTGCACCTCTATCGTGCCCAAGATGGATAACCTCACAACCTTGGCTCTGTAGAATCCTTCGGAATATTCCGATGGCCGCATCGTGCCCATCGAAGATGGCTGCCGCGGTAATTACTCGGATGGGCATTTTTCCCTCTGGAGCCCGAATTACAGAGTCGAGTTCGCCGCTATCCGCTCCACTTGCCACACTTCCCCGAAAACACGTTTCCACAAGAATGCGTTGACTGTCAGAAAAACATGGAACTAGTAATTCCGGGGCATTGTTCAAGACAAAAGTGGGTTACGTAGGTAAGTGGAAGAGAGACCAGAGTCTGTCGAAATAACCGTGGTTTCTGATGGGAATCCATGGGGAGGTGAAACTACTAATCTGGAGTCTGGTGGAACTATTCTAAGCGGGAGAGTTTCTTCACTAGAGGCGAGTAACGGTGGTGCACTAGGTGTAGTATCCCACCAGGAACAGGGCAATGGCTCCAACGTAGGCTGGTTCTTCGTTGGTCTAATTCTGGCTCCTGCTGCTATGTGGATCTCTTCGATTATACTCATGGAAATAGCGGAGGGGCTCTCGGACACAGGAGAGGATTTGTTCATGCTGGCTAGTTTTCTTGTATGGCCCGTAGGTTTGATTGCAGGTATTGTATGGAGTTTTACCAGGGGGAACAAGTACTTCGCGATTGGAATGCTGACTACTGTGATAGGGGTCCCCGCTGTTTTGTTCCTGGCATTTATCGCAATGATGCTGATGTGGAGCGGCGGCATCTGAAACTAGAAACCACTGACGAGGATGTACGCGAACAGGTACATTAGGACGCCCATGGCTCCGTCAATCAGATGAGCGTTGGACTTCAGCCTCTCTACTCTCTCCCCCGTGGCGAGGGTCATGGCCACGGTCACGTACCAGGCTCCATCAATAGTCATCCCAAGAAGCCCCATTCCCATGAGAGTCCTCATTTGGAGGTCTGCTTCTATGAAGGGGGCGTATAGTGCGAGCATCCATGCCATAATCTTGGGGTTTAGCAGGGCTATAGAAAATCCCTGAAAAAAACCTACTTTACCCGAAAATGTGTACTTTCTTTCGCTATCAAGAATGGTATCCTTCTCTGCAAGAGCATGTCGTAGGAAAGACGTTCCAAGCCAAAGTAGTAACACCGCCCCTCCCCACTTCAAAGCCTGTTCCGCGTGCATATTGGTTGACAGGGCGGTTGCGATTCCAGCGGCGGCCAGGAAAGCATAGATTCCGAATCCGAGGCCGTGTCCTAATCCAGTAGCAATCCCTTGACTGCGGCCCCCAGTCACCGTGTTTCTAATCACAACAGCCAATGATGGTCCGGGGCTGACGGCACCAAGGGCGAAAACCGTGGCAAGTGCGATCCATGCACCGAGTTCCATTGGGAAAACCGTCTATGCCCCGGAGTACATTGCCTCTATTTCATCGGCCCAATTCTCACGAATTTGTTTTCTTCGAATCTTCAGGGTAGGAGTCAACTCCCCGGAGTCGATGTTCAGGTCCCTCGGCAGAATTGTAAATTTCTTTATTTGTTCTGGATTCATGAAACGCTTATTTAATTCCGAAATCTGTGATTCTATGTCTGATCTTACTTCTTCACTCTCAACGAAGTCTGAAAGCTTGTGCCCCCTTCTTTCGAGTTCTTCGATTTGTTCCATGGGGTCCCTGGGGACCTTATCCGGGTTCATACCTAGGTTATCCCTCAAGATAACACCAACATCCAAGGTTACCAATGCACTGCAGAATTTCCTGCCGTCTCCGACCAAGAACACTTGGGAGATCACGGGGATGGACTTCATGGTCTCCTCTACGACCAGTGGTGCAACATTCTTCCCACCGGATAGGACATAGATTTCCTTCTTCCTACCAGTAATGTGAATGTAACCTTCACCGTCAATTCTCCCGAGATCTCCGGTCTTGAACCAATCCCCGTCAAAGACCTCAGCGTTGGCTTCGGGATTCTTGTAGTAACCCTTCATGATATTATCGCCCTTGAAGGAAAGCTCCCCGTCTTCCTCGACTCTGACCTCTGTGCCTGGACAAGGAACTCCAATTGAGCCTGTCTTATTATTGCCCTTCCAATTGAATGTCATACCGGCGGTGGTTTCAGTCAAACCGTATGCCTCGTAGATATTGATGCCGACCGAATGGAACAATTGGATAATTTCTGGATTGATAGGGGCCGCCCCTGTGATAGCGTGTTTACAGTTTAGGAAACCGGCCTTTTTGCGGATTGCTTTTGCTAAAACTCCCTTGATTCCAGGTATCTTGAGCCCGATTCTTATGACCGGCTTGGAGTCAATCGCGGCTTTGACGTTTGAATAGACCTTCTCGTAAATACGGGGAACTCCAACGAAGAAGTCCGGTTGTATTTCCTTTGCATAGTCGATAACGTCCAGGGGATTCCGCACAGTGGTCATATTAAGACCCATGACGGTGAAAGCATGGTTATCACAAACCTGTCCGAATGAGTGTGCCTGAGGGAGCCACGAAATGTAATTATCATGACGATCCAATGGCACAATCAGGTCGACTACTTGGTTTGTTATGAATGCGAAATTGTGATGGGTGAGTTCGACACCTTTTGGGTTCCCAGTCGTTCCTGAAGTGTAAATCAGGGACGCTGTAGAGTCGGGTTGGATATTCGAAATCCTGTCTTTGACTTCGGATTCTTCAATCGTATCTCCTTTGGTCATGAAATCATCCCAAGACATAGCAATGGGGTGATCTATGACTTCCTCGTCCTCCATCATAATTACGTGCTCCACTTCTGGAAGTGATTCCAGAATCTTTGAGAGCCTATTTCTGGGTAGCTTTTCCGGATCTCTGCCCCACTGGGGGTTATGTCCAACGAAAACAAATTTTGACCCTGAGTTACCGACTATCCACTCTACTTCGTCTGGCGAACAAGTATGGTACACCCCAACGGCCGCCCCGTTGGTGAAATATGAGGCTGCATAGCACGCAAACCACTCTTTCCTATTGAAACTGTATATGCTCAATCTGTCTCCCTCTTCATGTCCCAATGCTATCAGTGAGCGAGAAATTCTCATCACGTAATCGGAGTATTGAGACCACGTCAATGTCTCAGTTTCACCTGAGTCCTTTTTTTGTGAAAGGGCTGGTTTTTCTCCGAACTCCTCGGCATTCTGAAGGATTTTTTGTGGTAGAGTTGGCCACGTCATAGCATGTGTTCACATAAGGTCGAGTCTTAACTGTTGTCTAGGGAATTAAGTGTTGCAAAAACAACCTTCAAGGTAAGACCTTACTGATGTTTGCCCTCCAATCGGCACCCCCATTCCTGTTTGCCAAGGGGGATGCCGGGGAGGGATGCCAGCAGGTTTCTACGGAAACCCCAAGGCCACAAAGGGCCGAAACTGCTCTGTTCTCCGCATACTTCCCGATGCCTACTACCTTTGTTGCACCTAAGGCGTCCACCACCTCCCTCAGGTGTTGATCGCAAATATCCATCAGTTCTTCTACTGACTTTCCGGATATGTTGTTTGGTGTCACGTTGGTCCCCCTGTCGCCATTCAGAATCATTAACGGGCAGTGGTTGACTACGTAGATCTCCTTAGATATCTTATCTATCGACCCATATCTGTGTCGGAGCATCCCCCAAAGTCTGGTTCCAGAGACCTCCTCCTTGGGGTGTTCTAGACCGTTTACAGGCCTTCTAGGGTGAATCACCTCGGGTTTTGCGACGCTTATGCCAGTAATACCAATCAAGTCTCTAACGACTGATGTTGCTGCGAAGGGGATTCCCATTTGGCCCATCCCATGTGGGCCTGGGTTCATTCCTAGCAGAATGCACTTCGCGCCACTCCCACCAGTCCTTCGAATGAACTCCTCGTGCACTTTCCATGCATAATTGAGGGGGTTGTAAACTAGATCGGCGACTCCTTCTGAGACCATCCTCGTGGCTATCGACTGGGAACCGTCCCTCAATCGGGAAGCAGCAGCAATGAGCTCGAAAACCGCACCCGCCATCTACTGCTTCACATCTCCTAACTTGGCCCCGGATACTTCTCTGAGTTTCTCGGGCGCGATAGGGAAAACTGTCTGAGGAGTCCCCGCCGCGCCCCAAACCAAGTCGTATTGCATCAGGTCCTCGTCCATCAGAACTGTAACGGGGCATGTGTGTCCAAATGGCGGGACCCCACCCACAGCGTAACCGGTGTTTTCGAGAACGTATTCAGGAGAAGCCATCCCTGGCTTGAACCCTAGTATTCGCTTCAGTTTCCT
This sequence comes from Marine group II euryarchaeote REDSEA-S42_B7, assembly GCA_001629255.1. Lineage (GTDB taxonomy): Archaea > Thermoplasmatota > Poseidoniia > Poseidoniales > Thalassarchaeaceae > UBA36. The sequence goes on along the minus strand of LURZ01000006.1, from coordinate 3,906 downwards.
CTTTCTTTCTACCTTGTTGGATCCTGATGTAATCACTATTACGGCTCCTTCCTCTCCGCTGAATACTATCGACTTGGCGATATGCGCTACTTCGCATCCCAGTTGATCTGCAGCGTCTTGTGACGTTCGAGTCCCGTCCTCGTACTCGCGCGGGTGCGGTGCGAAGCCTATTTTTTCGCATTGAGATAACCAGAGGACGTGCCCATCCATGCAATGCGCCTCGAGTATCTCGACTTATGGATTGGGGACCAAGTAATGACGGGGAGGATTGCTCAGCGACTGTAAGTTTCATGACTCGATTGTGGGCGGTTCGTCCATGGAGTGGCCGTTCGGACCGTACGAGACGGTAATGGGTGCGATACTCCTGCTGACCATTCCAATCCAGAGGATCCTAACCAGGGATGAGCCTGAGATGAGGGTCGCACTACCCGAACTACTGGGAGAGATCAAGGAAAAGGGGTACAAATGGCATATTTCTGTTTATCTGATAATGTATGGATTCAAGGCCTTCATTGACCAACACAACGAGGCCATAAAGCCTCGAGTCGGAGGATTTACACACTACGTTCACGGATTCGAAGGAGAGTTGACTCTCTGGGTCCAGCAGAGTTTTCGTAACGAAATTCTTAGCGATGTCCTTTCTTTCCACTACCTGTTCGTCTACCTATTCCTTATCTGGTTCAGTCCGATTTACTACATCCTCTGCAGGGATGAGGTCATGGCCGACAAGGCGGTGCTGAACTACTCGATAATCTACTTACTAGCAGTCCCACTCTACCTATTCTTCAACGTCGAGGTGACATCCTCATTCATTCCTGGAATGGATGCTATCATGTACCACGAGTCGTGGAACCTATTTTTCTTCACTGAAGTAGACCCACTGGACAACGGCATCCCGAGTCTGCATGTTGGGCTCCCGCTTGGCCTATTGATAATCAATCGGCTACACATTAGAAGTCTAGGAATCAAAATGGCGGAATGGCGCCACAGGGAGTTCGACCTTTTCGTGGCAGCAAATATCCCAATCTATTTGTTCAGCATACAATACCTTGGAATTCACTGGATTTCGGACGTAATCCCAGGAGTGATGCTGGCCCTAATTTGCGCTCTCTTCGCCCATGGCATCCAACCCAAGCTTAGGAATCTGAGAAAGGACGGTTTGCGCTCCCTCGCTCCTCCGAGGGATGTTGCATACACTGCGGTCGCATTCTCCGTAATCGGGACTCTGATGCTAGTATTTGTCATCGTAGATGGTCCGGGGACCGATGAAAATGAGCCTACAATGAGAGTTGGCCCCGGAGATGTTAACCTTGACGTCATCGAAGTGCACAGTTTGTGGCACCCAGCAGAGGTAGAGGCGAGAAATGTTGGGTTAGAGGATGTACAGATTCTAGTAATTCACAGGGACATGGTCGAAGAGCATGCCAAAGGGGGGAGGATCGACTGGTCGGCATTCTCTGATCGGGACATTCAAATCATTTCCCCGGGAGAGGTATACCAGGTAGAGGTTGAGACTACTTCCCTATTCGATGGACACTATGTTCTGGTTTCCAATCAAGGAGACGATGGGATTGGCGAAGTCAGGATCACGATTGAGTACGTGGATGGGGATCTCATCTGGACCGGAGTCTTGTCATCCGTCCCATCTTTCGCAATAAGCGGACTTGTGATAGGGAGGATGATCTGGTCAGACAAGGATGAGGTGTCCAAAAAGACCTCCGATGAATAATCCAGAAACTGCTCCTAATCCAATCCAAGTCCCGATTCTGAAAGCTGGATAATTCCTCCTCCAGACATACATTGACTGGGCTAGCCAAAGCAGGATGACTATGATGAACCAAACGAAGAAAATTGCTTGTGGGAAAAATGCGAAGAACATCCCAATGTTGGCTCCCAGTATCAGCTCTGCCCTCCCCCCAGTCGGCTCGGGCTGAGGAGTTTTTGGAAACACATAGGGGATGCATGCCGCTGCAAATCCGGCTAGACTCGGCACCGCCACTGGCCAAAGAGGAGGTTCGTCCCACTTCATGACACAGCGTCCAAGAGGTGTCCCATGAACTCTACTAGGAGAGCCGGAAGGTTTTCTTTAGATTTCTCGACCTCGAAGGAATATGGCGAAGGGAGAGATAGTACTAGGATGCCTCGCTCCACACCCCCCGCATGTGGTTTATGCGGAGAACCCGGAACAGAACGAGGCTTTCGCAGAAGGAGGATGGGAGACACTCAGATGGGGTTACAACAGACTCGCAAGGAAACTCAAATCGATTGACTACGATGCAATGGTCATCTTCACCCCTCACTGGCAGACTTACATCGGAACTCATTTCCTCGGGCTGCCTAAATTCAAGTCAAAGTCAGTTGATCCTGTTTTCCCTAATCTCTTCCGGTTCAACTACGACATCTCGGTCGATGTAGAGTTGGCAGAGAAGATGTGTGAGGTTGCTGGAGAATCCGGGATAGTGACAAAGATGATGCGTAATCCTGACTTCAGAATCGACTATGGGACAATCACGTCATGCCACATGCTTAATCCTGAGTGGGACAAGCCACTGGTTACGATAAGTAGTAACCGAAACGCGCACTACTACTCGCCGGAAGTGATGAATGAGCAGGCCAGTGCCCTTGGCGATGCCTGTGCAAAGGCAATAGAAGAGAGTGGGAAGAGAGTTGTACTGATCAGTAGCCATAGCCTATCCCACAGGCACTTCGTAACTGAGTCCCCCCTCCCTGAGGATATGAGCAGGGAGCACATATACAATCACAGCCAATACGTCTGGGACATGAAGCTGGTGGACCTGATGAGAGATGGGAAGATGAAAGAAGTGATCGACATTATGCCCGAATTCACGGAGCAGACGATCGCTGAGACTGAAGCCGGAGGACTGACTTGGATGATGGCAGCCATGGGGTATCCCGAGTACCCTGCCGAGATTTATGGTTATCAGTCGGTGATAGGCACGGGTAACCTGATTGCAGCGTGGGATCCACTAGAGGCAACCAGAGAGATCGTGCTCTGAGGTGATTAAATGTCGGATCCAGAGATTCTTTTCGGCATTTACTGTCCTCCTCACCCACAACCACTTCTAACACCAGAAGCAAGTGAGGGATATGGGAGGCTAAGAGATGCATTTGAGACATGCAGGAAAAGGATCGAGGAAAGTGAGGCAGACCTGATACTGGTATACTCGACAACCTGGCCTAGCATCATTGGCCACCAGATACAGGGACATCCAGAGCCGGAATGGGTGCATGTGGACGATGACTTCCACTACCTGGGTAGCATGCCGTATAAGTTCAAGATGGACACAGAATTCGCTGAGAAATTCAGAGAGTGTGCAGAGTCGAGAGGGCTGCAGTCTAGAACGGTGGCTTACGATGGTTTCCCGATAGACACAGGCTCGATTGTTGCGCTCAAGCTTCTAAACCCAGATAACAGGATTCCTGCTTGCATCGTATCCAGTAACATGTATGCAAATAGGGCGGAGACGATTGTTCTGGGCAAGTCTGCGCGTGATGCGATTGCCTCTCAGGGCAAGAAGGCGGTTGTCGTGGTAGTTTCCAGCCTTTCAAACAGGATGTTCACGGAGCACATTGAACCTGCAGAGGATCGGATACACTCTGCCAAGGATGACGAGTGGAACAAGAAAATCCTAGAGTTCTTCGGAGACGGAAGGCTGGAGGATCTAAGTCAGCTTTCTCGAGAGATTCATGGGCAGATTAGAGTGCAAAAGGTCGTGGCTTACAAGCCAGCCTGGTGGATGTCCGCTACAATGGGCCAACACAACAACTACACAGGCGAGGTTTTGTCCTATGAGGCACTACATGGCTCGGGAGGTGCGGTTGTCGTTCTGACTCCATCCAAAGGCTCTGTGGGAGACAAGGAGTTTGATGAGGACGATGTGGAAC
>LURZ01000005.1 GCA_001629255.1 Marine group II euryarchaeote REDSEA-S42_B7 | reverse complement strand
GCAGAGCACTCAATATGCCAACCCGGCCTCCCTTTTCCCCAAGGGCTCTCCCAAGAAGGCTCTCCAGACTTCGCCATCTTCCATAGAGCGAAGTCCCGATGATCCCTTTTCCCAGAGCCGGTTTTATCTACTCTCCCGCCAGCCCCAGATCTGACCATCTCCAAGGTTTGTCCGGTGAGTTGTCCATACTTCTCCGGAGAAGTATCGATTTCGAAGTATACCCCGTCTTCGGCTAGGTATGCATTTCCCTTCTCAATCAGGGATTCCACCATCTCAATAATTTCTGGAATGGTTTCTGTTACTCTTGGGTAGGAATCTGCCCTAATTACGTTCAGAGCATCCATAGATTGGAAATAGTCATCAATGTACCTGTTTGAAATCTCTAGAAAGTCAACTCCTTCTTCATTGGCAGCCGCGATAATCTTGTCATCTACATCGGTGAAGTTCGTTATGTAATTGACTTCGAACCCCCTCTTCCGCAGCCATCTGACTATGATATCGAATGATATCGCCTGTCTAGCATGCCCAATGTGACTAGCAGAGTATGGGGTAATTCCACAGGCATATAGTCCGACCTTGCCTTCTTCTAGGGTCACAAATTCTCTCTTTTTTCGAGATCTAGTGTCGAATACCCGGACTGTCACTGATTAATGACGTGGCACTTCAGACATCAACCCCTCGCTGCTTGAATTAGTGCAGAGAATAGTAAGTCATGTCCCTTGCGTTCTGGGTGCCACTGAACTCCTATGCAGAATTTCTTGTCCTTGCGCTCCACTCCCTCGATAAGGCCGTCATGATCAGCCCTCGCAGAAACGTCCAGGCTCCCAGAATCCGAAACACCCTGATGATGAAGAGAGTTTACTATGAACGAATCCCCCATAATGTTTGCCAACTGTGAATCCCCCTCTAGGACCACTCCGTGCTCAGTTGATTTCCCAAGGAAACCGCCATGCCCCTCATGTCCGGGGGTCGTGTCGAGATGTTGATGCATCCTCCCACCATGCGCAACACTGAGGATTTGCATTCCTCTGCAAATGCCTAGAAGGGGCATGTCTCTCTCAAGAGCCCTTTCGATCAGACCCATCTCTGAATAGTCCTGTTCCGGGTAGAACTCGGTAGTCATCGGGCCGGGTTCCTCGTTGTAGTTGGCCGGTGAAATATCAGGTCCCCCAGAAACTATCAGCCCATCTATCGAATCCAACAGGCTGGTCATGTCTCCTGCGGGAGGGATAATCATCGGCACCCCTCCAGCCTTGTCAACCATTGAAATATACGCCGAAGGCAGGATAGCAGCATGTCTGACAAAATCGCTGTACCGGGCTTCTCTCATGCAGCAGGTAATGCCAATGATTGGCTTCATTCGCTCACCGAGGCCTCTCTTTCCAGTCTGGCACTTCTGAATGACATAACTCCCACTATGATGAGGGATATCCCTGCCACAAGAAGGAGAAGATGCGACACAATTCCAAGCCAGGACATGCCATCAAACGTTGTTGCTATCCTAGCACCCCCCAATGCCATCAACAGAGCAAAAACCATGGATGCATGCATGTAGTGGTGCCTGTTAGCAGGATTCCTCACTGAGAGGAATCCAAGAAATAGCATTGGCAGTCCGAAGAAGGCCGGAATCATCGCTGTAATCGATGGGGGGTCCGCACTCTGGATGGAATAAGCAACCACTCCCCATGCGGATAGAATTGCACCATCCATAATCGCAATCTGGGGAACGGTCATCCCGAACATCCTGAACTCTGAACTCATGGTACCCGGCGAGTGTTCAGATTAATGATTGTCTCGACTAGAGAACCTGAATTAGGAGAGAGGATCTAGCTATGTCTGACCATGAATCTCTTTGTCCTTTGCCACAATCTGTTCCCAAAGCAGTTCTGCAACGTCCATCACTTCCATCTCAGCTCCAACTGAGTCAAGCCCATCCTTGACCATGATAGAGCAGAAAGGACAGCCCACAGCTACTGTATCGCAACCAGTCTCTGCGAGCTCCTTGGCCCTGATCTCGTTTACTCGCTTGTCAGCATCCTCCTCCATCCACATCTGCGCACCACCTGCACCACAGCAGAAGGAGTCCTTCCCACTCTTCTCGGTCTCGACATCTACTCCGCCAATCACATTTCTAGGCTCATCGATGATCCCTCCTATTCTTCCTAGGTAGCATGGGTCGTGGAAAGTAATACTGCGACCATTCTTCTTAACCTCAGGGAGCTTCCCCTCCTCCTGTAATTTTGCCAGAATCTCCGAATGATGGAATACCTCCAACTCTTCTCCACCATAGTCCCCGTACTCTTTTCCAAGTGTATGGAAGCAATGCGGACAAGAGGCAATGATACGCTTAACGCCCAACTCTTGGAAGGTCATCAAATTCGTCTCTGCTAGCATCTGGAACAGATATTCGTTCCCAGCTCTCCTTGCTGGATCCCCAGAGCAGCCCTCTTGCATACCTAGTATCCCAACATCAAGTCCAGCCTCCTTCAGAAGTGAGATTGTGGATCTTGCTACCTTCTGGTTCCGTTCATCAAAGCTGGCAGCACAACCTACGAAGTAGATGTACTCGGCAGGCTCCCCTATCTTGACATCCAGATCGGAGGCCCAATCTGCCCTCTCATGCTCTCCAAAACCATACGGATTAGATGCAGATTCTATATTCCCCATAGCACTGTTTAGAATCTCTGGATATTCCATAGTCTCCATCATCGCGTTTCTCCTCAAGTCCGTTAATTTCGGAACATGTTCTATGTAAAGTGGGCATACATCAACACAAGCATTGCATGTGGTGCACGCCCAAACCGCCTCGTCCGTGATCCGTTGCATCATCGTCTCATCGGGAGTCTCTCCTGAGAGGAGAATTGGAGCGTGTTCGTTAGCGTAATCTCTGACGTCATGAATCACTTGCATTGGATTCAGGCCCTTGCCTGAAGCGTATGCTGGACAAACGTCCTGACACCTAGCACAGGAGGTGCATGACCATCCGTCAATTAGCTGCCTCCAAGTGTACTGGGTGTATGTGCTAACCCCGAAAGAGTCTATGTCCAATTCTTCCAGTGGCACGGCTAGACCATGCTCATTAGTAGCAAGGGGACGCATCTTTGCAGCAGGCCCGGTATCATGGAAGAATACGTTAGGGACGGCCATCACCAGATGCATGTGCTTTGAAAGAGGGATCAGGAAAAGGAATACGGATATTGCTAACATGTGCAACCAATACGCGGCAACTACACTACTATCTGATAGGCCATAGAGGCTGAATTGGTAGCCTATGGGCTCCCAGAAGGCACTGGGGTCTTCCTTGGACTCTACCATAAATGACGTTGTGGTGATTGTAAAAATTAGCAATAGGATTACGTTTCCTTCCAACTGCGACTTACCTTTGAGCTTCTCAGGAGTGAAAACCAGACGACGAATCAATGCCGAAACACATCCAATTAGTGCCATCGTGTAGCCTAGTTCGACCATCCCGTTCCAAGGTCCAACGAGAACGTCCGGCAGCAACTTTCCAGAGAAAGCATTGGCTGTAGCCAAATCAAACATATCCGATGCTAGCATCAGGAAGCCCCAGAACATCAGAACGTGCATCGTCCCTGCAACACGGTCCCTCAGCACTTTCTTTTGCCCCAACCATCCTACGACAAATTCCCTGACCCTAGGTCCCCATGAGTCAAATCTCGAATCCGGTGCACCAATCATCACTAAACGTGTTGCCTTCTGTACCTGATAAACGAAGAATCCTATTGATAAACCACCCATCAGGAGCAGAATCATCCAACCATCTAATGGCCCGTAAGTCTGCAAGAGGGGGTGCTTCATTCCGTGCTCACCTGGGTTTTCCCGAGTCTGTGGCCTAATAATAAGATGTTGAAACAACCGCTAAAGAGGCCAACACTCATGTTCTAATCTGCAGGCCACGGAACATGCCCAGCGCATTCGCACCAGGCAAATGCATCCTTTTCGGGGAGCATGCGGTAGTCTTCGGTCATCCTGCCGTAGCCGTGGCCATTGAGCAGGGAGTAAGAGTTAGTGTGAAAGGCTCCGATGAATGGCGTCTGGAGGGCCAGCCATTCGAGCCCTCTAGACACCCGCATATTTCTCATATAATCCAGAATATCTATCAGTATAACGGAAAACCTCTGGATATTGATGTACATAGCTCACTTTTCTCAGCCGCTGGGATGGGCTCTTCTGCTGCTCTATCAAATGCCTTCGGCGCTGCAATGCACGCACACTTGAACCCCAGCACCCCCCTCGATACGATTAGATTGGCGAAAATGGCTCACTCAGCAGAAGCAACAGCCCAGAAGGGCAGGGCCAGTCCTACAGATACAGCCACCAGCGCTCTTGGGGGATGTGTAGTGGTTTCAGGAGAGCATGTTACAGGTACTAGGCACGTATTCGATACTAGCTTGGAAACTCCTGAAGGATCGCGGAACTGGGCGATTAATGTCGTCGACATACCAGCAGATATTGGTGACGCATGGCTAGTAGTGGGATACTCTGGCACAGGCTCTCCGACTGGTAGGATGGTGGCCAGAGTAGCGAATCTAATCTCCGAGTCCCCACAGAGGATGGAGGAAATGGAATCAATTGCGAATATTACGAGAGCGGGTTTGACAGCACTCTCTGCTGGAAATATGGAGGGCCTGGGAATAGCAATGGATGCTTGTCACGAAAGCCTCAGGAAGTTGGAAGTCAGTACCAATAAGTTGGATCGCATGGTCAGTGCAGCAAGGCCCCATTCTCTAGGTGCAAAACTTACTGGTGCCGGCGGAGGGGGATGCATGGTGGCACTCACCCAGGATCCTGCCAGAGTTTCTGAGGCTATCGAGATTGCCGGGGGCAGGCCACTACAGACAAAATTAGGCTCAAAAGGAGTAAGTATTCTGTAATTGCAACCAAAAAATACCATCTCTATTTGTTCGCTTTCTTTATATTACTATTTATAAGAGGGAGGTCGGTCCACAACCTATGCTCAGCGATGAAGAAAGACTTACAGTAGTTAATGTGGTAGCCTCTACTAGGGTAGCGGAGGAACTGGACCTCCCAGACATAGCAATTCAGTTGAATTGTGAATACGAGCCAGAGCAGTTCCCGGGGGTCGTCTACAGGGTAGTAGATCCAAAGTTAGCAATTCTGATGTTCAGATCTGGGAGGGCGGTTTGTACTGGTGGTAAGAATGAGGACAACATCCAGACGGGTATAGAGAGGATGATCGGCGATCTAAGAAATGCCGGAATAGAGACTTGGGAACTGAAGGACGTTGAGATAGAGGTCCAGAACATGGTAGCAACGTACTCGCTATTCTATCCCGCTACCGACGAGGAAGTTGAGAACGAGGATCCCAGAATCAGGGGAATACTAGAGGGGGAGCCTTTGGCAGCCCTACCAAGGAAACTCAATTTGAACAACCTGACCTTCCACCTTCCATTCGACAAGGTGGAATATGAACCCGAGCAGTTCCCAGGCTTGATTTACAGGCTAGATTACCCTCGCGTTGTGTGTCTTATCTTCGGCAGTGGGAAGATGGTGATTACTGGAGCCAGACACAAGGATGAGATTCTTGAGGCAGTGGAGCAAATAAAAGACGAGCTAGCGGACCTCCTCTAGGCTCAACCAACGTTATTGGGCAGACCTCCTTGCGTGATGCCATGCGTGCCGCCTGGTTATCGACAATGGCCGTAGCCATTCTTGCCTTCGCACAATTTTCCCATTCGGTTTCACCCGATGATTTTCACATCAGAGACTCCAGCCCTCATGAGTCGCATGCGCAAACAATGTCGACTACAGGGACTGCAGATGTCCCTATCTGGAGAGTGAATGACAACTGGATGTACGATGGTTTCCTAGACGTCGGAGATTTCGTTGCAGACTCAGGGGTGTCAACAAATGTCGAGACCCTAGATGGGTCACTAGATCGAACAGTACAGGACATCTACCTCATGGAAATAGACGGCAAGGAGACTCTGGTTTACGAGGTGGAATCGGTCGGAGAATACGAGTCGGACGGGGCAATACAAATTGATGGAACAAGCGGCTGTCTCTATGTGGATATGCAGACAACAGAAATCATCAGAGTCTCTGATCTGGCAACTTATTCCCAAGAAGTAACAATTGACGTATACTTTGATCCTCTGTTCTTTGGATGTGCCGCTTGGCTGAGGCAGGACATCGGCGAGCTCGTTGTCGAGAACACATATGAGCCCCCATTGGAGAACTATGACTTCCCGATCTCGGTTGGTGAGTCATGGGAGATGGATTACGAACAAGCCACTGATTACAGCGGTTCCAGCAATTACGTCGACATACCGGAAGACTCGAGCGACTCCAACTCAACCAGTTGGTCAGTAGTCAGCCGGGGCAACTCCGGTGTTGCTTACCCCGGATGCTACCAGTCGTTCAACGTAACAGCATACGACTCTGACGGGGAGGAGACCGGATACAACTGGTTCTGTCCAGCAGTAAGAGGAGAGGTGAAGAGCACAATGGAGCAGGCTTTCGGGTTCGTCGCGGTACACGAACTAGTGAGCTATCAACCAGTCCAGAGGGGCAAGCTGGTCTCTATCGACGTCCAGTATCCCCTCTCTCCCACTGATATCGAGATATCCGCTTGGATTAACGTAACTGATCAGGGGCAGGGCTTATCTGGGCAAGAGATACAATTCAGGTATGAATCAGATGAACAGTTTCAGAATGTGACAACCGACGAAAACGGAACTTACCACATAGTGTTCAATTCGGGAGGTAACCCCGATGATACAGATGGACCCGGGGAGCTGGGAAGCCATGGATTAATCGCCTGGATTGGCGATGAACGCATTATCGGTGGTAGGACTCTGTTGATAGACTCGGAGATTCACGAGATTGACTTAGTTACCAGATCATCGGCGGTTACCGTAGAGAGGTTCCGACCATCCACCGGGAATCAGTTGACTCTCGACTCATCTATCGGTTTTGCCGCAATCTCCGGAGACGTCCTGGCCTTCTCCGTACCCGTATTTAACCGCGGACTAATTCAGTCACCATACTCTACGATAGTGGTGAGCGCCCCTGATGGTACGGAAGTAACTGGAACAGTTCCTCCACTTGCGAGCCTGCAGGAATCTAGGGTTTCCGTAAACTGGACAGTCCCCGAGTCCCAGTCATTCGGAAATGTGTACCTCTACTTCGAGGTTGACCCCCAAGAGGAGATATCCGAGGATGGGAACAGAACCAACAACCAAGGCTCTTTCGTCCTGTATATCGGGGGAATGCCCCTTGCATTCCTCTCTCACCCTAGCGAAGTCCAAACCCTTGAGGGAGTGATGCTTGACGCAACCTCCTCATACGATTCCGATGGCGGAGAGATAGAATGCGAGTTCAACATCCAGAAAGCCGACGGCTCAACGTTCCAGGACATAGTTGACGACTGCATCTTGGAATGGTCTTGGCCAGACGACGGCTTATTCTCAATTGAGGTATTAATTACCGATGGCGAGAGCGATAAGACCACCGCTCAGTCCACAATATCGATACTCAATCGACCTCCGGAGATTTCTATCGGAACCGACAATGACGAAGTTATCGTGACCAATCCGATAACCTTCTTCGTGACTAACAGCAGCGATATCGACACACTGAACCCATCCGCACCAGTAGAGATTCTCTGGGATGAAGGATGCTCGGAGGGCCAAGTAGGCCAATCGTGTACCCTGACTCCCACAGTCGAGGGGAACCTGACCGTTTCTGTCATGGCGACCGACGATGACGGAGCCATCACGACTGCCCAGCACTCCGTTCATGTGACCAACGTAGCCCCATCCAATCCGGTAGCTGAACTGTACCTGGGAGAGACTAGGATTTTTCCTGATAGCAGAGGCGTATTCATAGTCCTTGAGGGGGATGAAATCACGTTCTGGGGCCAGGCCGACGACTCCTCAAACGATCTCGAATCTCTAAACCACATCTGGAAGCCAGATGCAGAGGACCTCCCTAATCTGAATTTCTCCAGCTTCGGCGAGAGGAGCACAGTTTCCGGGGTTTCGTACAATACCTCCGGGATGCACCTTGCAACCCTCCAGGTATTCGACGATGACGGTGAGTCAACTGAGGTCCTGATAGTGCCGATACAAGTAGAAAACGTAGCCCCTTTAGTTTCCCCAATCACCACGACGTTGGGTCAGTTTGACGAGGATGAGGAATTCACCATCTCTCCCCAGGTAATCGAAACGGGAACCGATTCAGAGCGGCTGGTTCAGTGCTTCGACCTGAGCCCTGCCGATGACTCGGACTCCGATGGCCAGTCTGGAAACGATTGCGACGTTGAATCGCCTTTCCTTGTCCACTCATGGCCGGACTCGACTACCGCCCCGGACTCCCTAATCTTCCACGTTACAGACGATGATGGCGAATCGGCATCAATCGAGTTCTCGTTCTCTGTTGTGAACGCCCCCCCGGCAGCCTTCGCCTCTGCAAGTGTCTCAAATCCCACTGAAGGGGATTCAATCGTACTTTCCGCCAATGGAACCGTAGACTCTCAAGCAGATATGGACTCATTGGAGTTCCACTGGGACATAGACATCACCTTGGACTCGGACGGTGATGGAGATCCCGCTAACGATGTCGACTATACCGGCAGGTGGATTGAGTTCTCTTATGACTCGGGAGGTTCCAAGAAAGCAAAATTAACCGTCCTAGATGACAGTTCTAGCCATTCTGTGACTATGGATCTAGAAGTGGCAGATGCGCCCGTATCGTTCTCAGAAGAACTAACTTCCAACATCGTCCCGATAATCTTCACCTTGATCGTAGTCTCTGTAGGTGCTTGGGTATTGATCAGGAACCCATGGCAGAGGCGCCCAGAGGAGGATAAGAAAGCATCTGATATCGACTTCGATGCAGCATTCGATGAACCGGAGACTCCTGTCATAGACCCCAATGAGATGTTCGCACCACCGGAGAAATCGCCACGGGAAGATGCAGCGATCCTGGATGACTTGGACGAAGTTCTGGACGAGTTGGGATTGGGCAAGGAAGATGCCCCAGTGATACCATCGGCACGTAGAATCGACGATCGAAAAAGCAATCTTGACCCCGAGGACATCGAAGCCCTCTTTGAGGAGTAGTCGCCGGCTGAGCCGTGGTCAATCTGTTCCGGCTACTGGGTCTGCCCAATCCGAACACAACTCCCAAGGCCACACAAGGCGGCAGCCTGAGAGCGACTGAACCCGGACCCAAGGCAGGAAATCGATTCCACGATCTCGGAGAGTCTAGGTGGTCCGAAAGGACGGAGAGGATAACCGAGAGGCCCTCAAGGAGAGTCATCTACATGGAGCCTGATGGCCTACACAGACTCCATTTGGATGGGGTGGAGGGGAATCTCTCCATGGGGGATATGGTAATCGTGGACCTGGGTTCACTGAATCATATGCCCAGCCAGCAATCGGTATGCTCCAGGAGGGCCCAGGATCTCGGAGATCGAACGAACCTCAATGTGTTTGCGTTGAATGAAGATGACACCCTATTGATGATCCCAGGTGCAAAGATGAGAGTTGACACGCACAAGCACATCCTCGGCTCACCCTCACTCGACCGAGCGATAGAGAACTAGGTTCCCTCCGCTATTCCTCTTCCAGCCATTCGTCGAGCTCGCCATTGGAGACTTCCATCACTGCATGCTCGGTGAAGTCACGGTAAATTTCCCATTTCTCTATTTCTTCCTCTGAGTCTCCTCGATCCCTCTTCCTGCTAATGGAATCATCGGCGTATGTCACGCATTTGCGTAGGAAGGAAACCACCAGCAGACGTCGTTCTTCAAGGCCCATTCTATCCTACCTTCAATTCCTCAATCAGAGAATCAACATGGCCCTTGGTTCTAACCCCATAACCAACCCAGGCTATTTTCCCGTCTACGCCTATTGCGAAGGTCGAACGTAGAGTTCCCATGTATGTCTTGCCATACATGCTTTTCTCCCTCCAAGTACCATAGGATTCGTGTAGAGCGGCATCCTCATCTACAATCAAATCGAATGGGAGCTCGTGCTTATCGATGAACTTCTGATGCGACTTGGCACTATCTGTGGATACTCCAATGACCTTCCAGGAACTATCTTCGAATCTCCCGAAGTTATCTCTGAAGTCACATGCCTGGGCGGTACATCCCGGTGTGTTGTCTCTAGGGTAGAAGTACAGAATTACCCCTCTCCCGGTGGAAAGTATCTCCGAAAGAGAGACCTTTCCTCCATCCGTTACTTCGGCCTCAAAGCTCGGGGCCTCATCTCCAATAGCTAGTTCTACTGTTGCCATGGAACGGCGTGTCGAACTCGACTCATGAAGGCTACCATCACTCGATATAGCTCTTCAAAGATACCGAAGCGGGCATGGATGGAGGCTCGCTAAATCCGAAGCAAGCGTTAGTGGTGAAACTCTCGGATCCCCCAAGCTCATGACCATCGAACCTCGCTTCAGCATTCAGAACTCTTGAAATCGATCTAATCGAGTACCACTCTCTTCTGTTGTTCTTGGTTCTGCCATGCGTCTTAGTTCCAAAAAGCATCCTTGCAAAAAATGCCTCTACAGTTGCGATGAACCACAGTGGCCTCCAGATGGGGATGGGGAGGGCTATCCCCCAGGAAATATCCACGGAAAGGCCCCCACCTTCGATAGATATCCCTCTTCGAGTCCGATTGACGGTAATATCGGTAATCTCCACACTCTCGAAGTTGTATAGTTCCGAGACGTATTTCGCGTGTTTCTCGGAAGGGGACAGAAGGACCCTAGCCCCATCTGGCTTGGCCCACATTATGTTAGTGAAACTACCAATTGGCGAATCATGCCAGTCTCCAATTACAATCCTGTCCCCACTCGAGAATCCGGTAGAAGTAATCCTGCCTGCGAAAATCTCCAAATCAACCACCCATTTCATCTCTGATTCTCTTCTTAGTGGCTGCCCATGAGCAGATTGGGCACGATGTAAGATCGTGCCTCAAGGCCGGACAGTATTCTCTTCCGAAGTATATGATTTGTAAATGCCTTCTATTCCATGTTTCTTCGGCGAAGACAGCCTTTAGGTCTCTCTCCGTCTTTGCTACGTTCCTGCCGTCAGAAAGCCCCCATCTGGCTGCCAGTCTGTGAATATGGGTGTCTACTGGGAAGGCCGGAATTCCAAATGCCTGACTCATCACCACGCTTGCTGTCTTGTGCCCTACTCCTGCTAATGACTCTAGGAACTCCCAATCAGGCCTCACTTCTCCTCCGTCTTCGAGAATCTGCTCAGCCATTCTGCGAAGATTCTTTGCTTTGGTAGGGGCAAGCCCAATTTCTCTGATTACCTGACGAATCTCCTCGACTTCCAGAAGAGCCATCTTCTTGGGACTTCCAGCAACCTCGAACAACTTTGGAGTGATTTCATTCACCTTCTTGTCAGTAGACTGGGCGGAGAGCATGACCGCAACAAGCAGGGTGTATGAATCTACGTGGTCTAAGGGGGACGGAGTCTCTGGGTACTTAGAATCGAGAATTTCTCCTATCTTATTCGCTTTCTCCAATCGACGCAATATCAGGCCTCCAAATCTGGATTATCGCCATCCCTCCATCCGATTACTAATCCGACCGCAATGCAACCGAAGAACGGTGCATAGCAGGAAAGCCAGAGCGTCGTGTCCCACTCCTCGGGACTGCCACTCATAACCCACCCAAACAGTGCTAATAACACTCCTGGCACGGAGGCCAGAGCCCCGAACAACAAAGCTCGCCCCACTCCCACGACACCATCAGGCAGGTTCCAAACTTGACTCTAACGGGAGGAAACTTTCCCCACCCATCTTGCCATTATCGCAGTCTGAGCGATTGAAAGAGCTGCAGACCACCAGATCCACCTAGGAAGCCCGAATGCCCAAGTTTCGGTTTCTCTCCACCACCAGAAGTCCTGAGCCAAAACAAAAACCATCAATAGACTGGTCAATGGGGCTATGTCCGATTTATTTATTTCAAATTTCCAAGAGAACCCTTCTCTCATCTTGAAGTATTGTTGGGTCACAACCAGTCCCGTTAAGGCTGCTAATAATGATGGAATCACAGCAGTGGGTACTGCCCCCTTAACCGGTTCAACCCACCATCCATTGAAGGACTCGGGAGAGAGTACGGCCAGAATCACGACAGCCTCGCCAGCTAGGATCGAGGTAACTATAGCCCTGCCGTCAATATTATCGAAGTGAGCAGCTGCTAAAACCGAGGGGAACATTACAGCATACATGGAGAAAGCTAGAAGGCCAAGATCAAGAATGGATAGATCTGACCAGATAGATAGGACCAGGCCTAGAAGGGAAAGTGAGATGATCACAGACTCTCTGCTCCAGTCCCCCGGACTTTCTTTGTCAAGCAAGTCCCTAGTTACCAGCGATCCTGTAGCTAGAAGCTGAGAATCCATAGTGGACATCAGCGCAGCGAGTCCGGCAACCAGAACCAAACCACCCAGCCATTCGCCGCCTACGTCCATAATCATGGTAGGGAGGATATTGTCCGAACCGGCTCTGTCTAAGTCAGGATAACTGAGATGCCCGATTGTCCCAATCAATATAGGGGGTAGGAAGGCCAACCAAGCAACAGCAGGGTATAGGGTGGCCATTCGCCCTATGGCAGCATCGCTCTCTGCTGCGCAGAGTCTCTGATACAGTTGTGGGAACATAGGATCTGCGAATAGCCAGAGAATCATCGTACTCACCCAAATAAGAAGAGTGTAGTTCCCTTCTCTACCTAGTAGGCTCTCGGTATTTTCCGACGAAGAAATTGCGTCCATGGCAGCACTAATGCCTCCTGCATCATTGACAACCATGGCTAGACCTAGCCACAACAGGCCCAGTGCAATTGCACCTTGTACGGCATCAGTTCTGACGACTGCCTTCAGCCCCCCAGTGAGAGTATACGCCACAACAAGTAACGTAACTAGTACTGCACCAATCCAATCAGGACCCCCGAATAATGCCGAGAAAACAATTCCTGCTGCACGAGGCTGTAGTGCAAGATATGGAACAGTGGCCAATACAAGGACGGAAGCCATGGTAAGTTGGGCTGATCGAGATCCAGTCTGCCCCATCACCATCTCTGGAGCCGTCATTGCCCCATGCTGAACCGATCTGGAGCGAATCTTCCTTCCAATAATGTACATTGAAACGGCCATGAATCCGGTACCAAAAGCCATTATTGGGAGGAAAGACAGGCCGATTCGGTAAGATGCCCCACTTGATCCGTATACCGTGAAAGCGCTGAAGTTAGTAGCAGCCATGGTCACAAGGAGGATGGGTCCCGTCAGACTCCTTCCCGCTAGGTAGTAAGACTCATCCTCACGCCCTAAGTCTCGACGAGCCCATATCGCAAAAATCACCATCGCCAAGGAGTATCCGCCCACAATCACCAATGCAGAAGACACGAATATGCCAAGGGGCGCTATGGCATTATCTTGACTGTGCATCATCATCATATGGGATTAAGCCACATTCCTCGTCGAAGACCCATGGCTGTGGAGTATGAGGAGCCGAAATACGGTGTGATATCGACATTCCCCGGGTTTGAAGTCAGGAGATACGCCGACTCGGTACAAGCCAGAGTGAGGACTGAAGGGAAGAATTGGCGGGAGTCAACCGGAGGATTTCGGAGGATCGCTGGATACATCTTCGGAAGGAACGACAGGGAGGAGATGATTGCGATGACCGCTCCCGTGCACATGTGGAACGATGATAAAGGGACAATTATGGCATTCACGATGCCCTTCGAATACTCATTGGAAGACCTCCCTAGCCCCGATGATAAGGGCGTCCATCTCGTGAAATACTCTGGATGTACCATGGCAGCACTTCCATTCTCGGGTCTTTCTGGACCTAGGAGGTCAGAAAGAATGAAAACGAAATTGAGTGAGTTAGTTCTGAAAAATGGACTAGTCCCCAGTGGCCCTTTTATGCTGGCTGTCTACGATAACCCAACATCTACTCTTCCATTCCTGAGGAGAAACGAGATTCTCCTTCCGATTGAGGATCATTAGGAACAATAGTGCTACTCTAGTTCGAGCATGTGCCCCATCCGTTCGTTTTTCGTCCTGAGGTAGTCTATGTTCTGTACGGAAACCCCACTCATGTGGGGGAGGCGAAACTCGACATCGATTCCGTTCTCTTCTAGACCTCTCACCTTCAACGGGTTGTTAGTCATCATCCTGACCTTTGTGACTCCTGCCTCTTTGAGCATCCTAGCCGCTATTCCATAGGTTCTAGCGTCAGCAGGCAATCCGAGTGCGAGATTCGCATCTAGAGTATCGTACCCTTGATCCTGAAGGGCATATGCCTGTATCTTGGAGTGAAGCCCTATTCCTCTCCCCTCTTGACGAAGGTAGACTACCGCTCCGCACCCTTCTTGCTGTATCTGCTTGAGTGAGGCTTGGAGCTGGGGGCCGCAGTCACACTTCATTGAACTGAATGCATCACCAGTTAGGCATTCGGAGTGGATTCTGATCAGGGGGGCATCTGCACTCTGGAGGTCACCTGCGTACACCAGGCAGTGCTCATTTCCTTCTTCGTCTACTGTTACTCTAATCCTGAAGTTCCCGAACTCCGTCGGGAGGAATGCGTCGGCGTCAATTTCTGTTGGTTCTTCCGAGGTCCTTATCTGGATGGTCATAGTTGTATAAGCGATGTTGGAGTACTTATCAATAGATGTTTATCCAATCTCACAAAAAGAACTCTCGATATATCTTCGCATGTGATGCTGTAGCCAACTTGAACCGATTCAGAGGCTGATTGAGAGATTAGTTTGCTCCGGATGGCTGGCTAGGTGCCAGCCATCCGGATTACGTTGTTCCGACGGTTCGGATGTTATTCTATTCCGAGTCCTTAACGGCTGCGTACCAGATCATCATACCGAATGCGGTCTTGTTGACTAGGTCAGCAATGTTGTACAGAGTGTTCAGGGCATCCGTGTCTGGATCGTCTCCAGTTCCCAGGAAGTAACCAATGGGGTAGATTAGCCACCCTATGGTAACGATACCCCTCATCGCGTTGAATGCGAATTGGGTGCTCTCGCTGGTCGTCATTGCTGCTTCCAAAACTGATCCCCTGTTGATCTCGAACAGGATGTAAATGTAAGCGGCCATACCGACAGCGAACCAGATCAACTCCATTCCATCGAAGGTTTGCCCATCACCGGACATCGCTTCACCGAAGAATCCGGCCACCAGCATTACGATAGAGGCACCGAAGAGGTTCCTGAACATCGCCGCGGTAGCAACACCTACAGCTGCCAGGATCAGATAGAACTCTACTATCTGCAATGGCACCGTTATCAGCCAGTCAATATACCTGTACACGACAGGTGAAACGCCGATTCCGGTCTCTGCGTATGAGGAGGCCCAGACCTCTCTCATGTAGGTGTAATGGTACCAAGCGACACCAGTAACCAGCGCGGCGACCGTCATGGAGGTCTTCCACTTGTCACCCACGTTCTGCCTTTCCACTAGAAAGAAGACAGTGGAAGCAAGCATTGCCGCAGTGGCAATCCAGAAGCTGATTCCCACCCAATCATTAGTAGCGAGGGCCGTTGTCTCTGCGGCCACAGTTGGCAGCATAACGACTCCGACTGCTATCGATGTGCCGATAGCAAGCCCTCTTGCTTTTCCGTTTTTGTTTGTTAGGATGTTATTATCCATGGACCATCGCCCAAATATGTGTGATATATAAGTATTGGATTGTTTTTGGGCCCGTATATATACAAAATCTACCTTTTTCGACCGGCGGATTACCGAACAGAAAATAAGAAAAACGATTGACTGTGCATCAAAAAGAGGCTAAAAACGCAATATTCGATAAGAAAATCGAATAATAATAGCCCTGTGGGAATGCTATGGTTCCACCATCTAATGATGAATGGTGGAAGATAGACGAACCAGACGAGCCAGAAGCGCCTCCGGAGCCAGTAACTCTCGCCAATGCAGTAGGGACGCTCTACAACTCAGAGTGGCCCTTCGAAGTGTTACAGGTTCCAAGACCAGAAAGCCCAATGTCATTCCAAGACGCTATACTCAATTCATTGATGAATTTCAAAGACTTCAGTGGCAGAGCTACGAGATCGGAATTCTGGTGGTTCCAACTATTTTTCGTTGCGAACATCGCCTTATTCGGTGCCATTTTCCAAGAAGTATTTGCAGATGGATATGGGGATTTAGCATCCTTGCTTTTCCTCGGTCCTCTGTTGGTCTCGAGTCTCGCTGTCACCTTCAGGAGGCTTCACGATCTCGGTTACCCCGGGTGGATTTCCCTTGGAGTTTTCATCCCTTACATGAATCTCTGGTTCGTGTTTGTCCTGATGGCCTTCCTCGCGTTTGAGGGGGAGGACAAACCCAACAAATACGGCGAAGTCCCTACCAATGTTAGAATCATGGCGTTACCGAAAACAGATTAATCGAGAGCCTAAACGGCAAGTATGCAAAGATGTGGCATAGCAGAGGTTTCCTCAGCCCTCGAATCCGAGGAAGTCGCTTTGATACTCGCACTTCGTGAATCCAAGGATGTTGAAGTGGCCAGGCTCCTACTCCTGGCGAAGGATAGGGGGATCAGGGTACGTGAGACCTCGAAGAATGACATGTGGAGGATGTCCAGGTTCAACGAGGGAGAAGAGCAACCGCCAATTCTTGCATTGGTGGGGAGGGACCCAGATGCAGGGATTAGCGAAATCCTGTCATCGGGAGGCCTTTGCTGGCTTCTAGATGGGGCTAGGTACCCCGTGAACATAGGCTTCACTATTAGGACCGCTGAGGTAAGCGGAGCAAAGGCGGTATTCGTAGATGGAAAACTATCCCATGCCGAGAAGAAGTCAGCAAGGAGAGCATCAATGAAGGCTGATAGATTCATGCCAGTGCACTGGGTCAATGGTTTCGAAATCGTCGAGAGGGCTAAGGCGGCTGGATTCCGGATAATCTCCCTGGAGGACTACGGTGATCTGGAACCATGGGACGAGGACCTTTCTGGAAACGTTATTCTGGTCGTGGGCGGGGAGCATGACGGCATCTCCCAACCCATCCTGGAATGCTCCGATTCCGTGATCCGTGTCCCTATGTCAGGCTTCGTCCCTTCTTACAACCTCCAGGCGCCCATGGCTATCGTAGCCGCAGAGGCACTACGCCAGAGGAACTCGAGTAGCTAGAGTTCTCTCTCGAGCTCTCTGCTGATGATCATCCTCTGAATCTGGCTTGTTCCCTCGAATATCTGGTAGATCTTGGACCCTCTCATCCTTCTGGCTACCGGGTACTCCTCTGAGTATCCGTAACCTCCCAGAACTTGGACTGCATCGGTGGTTACCTCCATGCACATATCAGCTGCGAACCTCTTCGCATGCGCCGCTTTCAGGGTGGCCCTCTCCCCTGAGTCAAGGGCGCTGGCAGCACTAAGGGTCAGAAGCCTAGCGGCCTCGATCTTCGTAGCCATGTCTGCGAGAATGAAGGAAATCGACTGATGCATTATGATTGGCTTTCCGAAGGTCTTCCTCTCCTTGGCATAAGCCCAGGCCTCCTCCATGGCCCCTCTCGCGTTTCCCACCGCGGCAGCAGCCACTGCAGGTCTGGAGTGATCGAAAGCCTTCATCGCATTCATCCATCCTCCGTTCTCTACCCCCCCAATTAGATTCGATGCGGGAACTCTGACATCGGTGAAATTGACCCCCCTCGTGTCTGAGCACCTCTGGCCCATGTTGACCTCCTTCTTACCAAGCTCAACTCCGGGAGTGTCAGCATCTACGATGAAACCGCTGAGTCCACCATAACCCGCGGACTTGTCAGTGTAGGCCAGAACGAAGAACCAGTCTGCATACCCTGCCCCAGAAATCCAAGCCTTGCTTCCATTGATCACGTATTCATCCCCGGCCTTGACTGCCTCGGTCTTCAGTGCTTGGACGTCAGATCCAGCATCTGGCTCTGTCACGCAATATGCAGCCAGCTTACCCTCAGTAACTCTTCCAAGGTACTCAGCCTTCTGCTCCTCCGTGCCACCAGTCAAGATGGGGAATGACGCGAGCATAGTGTGGTAAGAAGCAGTCCCGAAACCAGGGTCGCCTCTTGACAGCTCCTCACAGATAACCATCTCGTCCACAGTCGACATCCCAGCTCCTCCGTACTTCTCAGGAATTGTGACGTTCAGAAGTCCCAATTCGTGGGCCTTGGTAATGGCGTCCCTCGGGTAAGTACCTTCTCGGGCCCATTCCTCAGCGTGAGGGAGGACCTCTTCCTCGCTGAATTCTCTTGCCATGTCCCTAATCATCATCTGTTCTTCAGTGAGTTGGAAGTCAACCATGCCCCGACCGGAGAATACGACTATTTGAGTAATTTCAGGACTCGTTCACCCATCAACTGTTATTTCTCTGTCCATGCTCGGGTAAATCGATTTCAGTGAGGCGAAACAGGCTTACAGAGCATACAGGCGCTGAGTTTCCGATAATTTGCGGCGCCATGTATCCTTGCTCAAACCCAGAGCTCGTGGCAGCAGCCGCAAATGGCGGGGGGATGCCGATAGTCCAACCAGTATCCCTTACTGTAGTTCACGGATTCGACAAGCCAGATCTGACTCAGGGCCTTATGGAGGGAATACGTTACATCAGAACCCTAACTGATAAACCAATAGGATTCAATGCATTGATTGAGAAGGGTAACGAGAAGTATCTCCGCAGGATGTCTGAATGGATAGAAATCGCTCTTGAGGAGGGCATCAGGTTCTTCGTGACGTCTCTGGGCAAGCCAGACTGGGTTTGCGATATGGTCCATGCCAGAGGGGGCTTCGTATATCATGACGTTACGACGAGGTATCATGCTGAGAAGGGAGTTGATTGCGGGGTAGACGGGCTAATCTGTGTGAACAACAGAGCTGGAGGACATCTCGGAACAGATAGCATGGAGAAGATGTACGAGGAATTGGAGGATATAGGCCTCCCCTTGGTTTGTGCGGGAGGTATTGGTAGTGAGACCGAGTTTCGGGATGCCATGGGAATGGGATATGACGGGGTCCAGATGGGGACGAGATTCATCGCTACCAGTGAGTGCTCAATGCCAGACGGATACAAGGAAGCGATAGTTCAATCTGGCGAGGATGACATAGATTGGACCACAAAACTCACCGGAATCCCGGTTTCCGTAATCAAGACACCCGGGCATAGTAGGGAAAACAACTGGCTGATCAGGAAGCTCCTGTCTGGTAGGTTCAAGCACAGGACTAGGTGGCTCATGAACTCAATCTCCTTTAGAAGATGGAGTAAGATGGCCAAAAACACCCGGTCGACAGATATTTGGTCCGCTGGGAAGAGCGTAGAAACGATACGAAGCGTGGAATCGGCCACAACCGTAATGAGAAGTCTCGGCGAGTCTATGGAAACTCATGATGCCGCATAAATGGGTTAATTTACAGTATCACTGAGGCAATATTATGCTCCCGTCATTCAACGTACTGGGAGGGGATTTGGAAACCTGTTCCACAGATCCTCTAACAGGGTGGTTCCGCGATGGTTGTTGCAACACTGATAGAAGCGATCAGGGGTTGCATACTGTTTGCTGTGTGGTGACCGAGGAATTCCTAGATTTCGCCAGATCCCGTGGAAACGATTTGATTACCCCATCTCCTCAACATGGTTTCCCAGGGCTGGAACCTGGCGACAGGTGGTGCGTTTGCGCGCAGACGTGGCAGGATGCTGCTGACAGGGGAGTCGCCTGCCCAGTCGTCCTAGCCTCCACACACGAAGAAACACTCCAGGTAGTTTCCCTGGAATTACTTATGCAGCATTCATTCGGAGACGATCAGTCCGGCCTTTCTGAGTCCACTTCATAGTGTCTTCAGATTCCTAGTCCCTGCACCACCTGGTCCCATCCAAGATTCCGGCTTGTTCCCGAGAATCTCTTCCAAGTCTGCCAAGTTTTCGTCTGTGAGTTGCTTTGCTACATCTATGCAGCCCATGTTCTCCTCAATCTGGCTAGCGGTCGTTGCTCCCATCAGGATTGTAGAGACGTTGGAATTCTTGAGGCACCATCCTAGTGCCAACTGAGCAGGAGTACAACCAATGCTCTTCGCATAATCAATTAGTTTGGAGACTACTTCGAACTCCCCTCTTTCCTTCCTTTCTGCAAGATCATCTATTAGCCATTCGTAACCCTCTTGGGTTGCTCTAGAGTCATCAGGGATACTCTTCAGGTACTTCCCCGTGAGAAATCCGGATCTAAGCGGACTCCAAATGGTAGTCCCAATGTTGTATGGTGGATTGAAAATCGGGAAGTACTCTCTTTCGAATCTATCTCTGTGCAGCATGTTGTATTGAGGCTGCTCGAATTGCGGAGGTTCGAGGCCCTCGCTCTTGGCAATCCAGAAGGCCTCGGTTATCTGCTGTGCAGACCACTCACTAGTTCCCCATGCGGTGGCCCTTCCCGAACGAACCATCTGCGTCATGGATCTCACAACCGTTGCGGTCGGGGTATGGGGGTCTGGTCTGTGGCAGAACAGCAAATCAACATACTCGAGTTGTAGGCGAGAGAGGGACTTATCCAGACCTTCTCTGCAGTGCTTCAGGGAAAGCCCAGACTCATTGACTCCAGAGCCTCCCCAGAAGATCTTCGTCGTGATGACTAAGTCAGAGCGTCGCCACAGGCCTGGGTCTTCCTTTTGTAGCTCCTTCAGGGCAATTCCGAAAATCCTCTCTGCCTCGCCGTTGGGGTTGCCGTATGCCTCAGCATGGTCGAAGCAGTTCACTCCTGCATTTCGGACGATGCGCATCAATTCCTTTGCTGTCCTGACCCCTTCTTCGCCGGACAATCTGTGTTTGATGCCGTATGTGGCCCAGAATCCGTATGAAAGGACCGAGACCTGTATTCCCGTATTGCCCATCATCCTGTAGTACATGTGCTCACTCTGTCCGTCCGCATCTCCCATGACCCTTCGAACCAGTAGTCCTTTGAGAAGTCTCTGTGGAACAATTGGCAGTGTCAACTGGGATAATTTCTATGATTTTCCGTTATCAAAAGAGTTTAGGAGGCCTACGAATCACCCGGTTGGGATCACATCCGTAGGTTGCTCCGTTTCAGACTAGACTCCACCAATCTAGACGGGAACTAGTCTTTACCTTCTTCAATGGGAGATTCAAGCCCCTACCATCTCCTTCTTCCAGATAGAACCACCGCAGATATTGCTGCAACTCCCAAGACTAAAGCCGTGAATCCTGGGGTGTTGTTCTCATCTTCGTAGGTTGGCTCAGGGGTGGTAACCTCTTGCACGCCAGTCCCAACTGTGACCTTCCCGACCATCCCCATAGTCGCATGTGGCTCGCAAATGTAGTGGAAGGTCTCGTCCTCGGTAAAGGTCAGTCTGTAATCGACTGTCTCCATGGATTCTCCACTATAATCTCCACCAATCATTCTCGCCGTGTCCCCCTCTTCCGAGATTTCAGCTACGTTATGGGCCATAGACTCGCCCTCCCAAATCCAGCATACAGTCTGGCCGACCTCTATTGCGAGATCGATGTTGTCGTATGCCAGACCAGTGTCGTCTATGCCGATGACATAGTCGCATCCCTCAGGAATTGCCGGTTCGTCAGCAGGAGGCATCAGGACCTTGTCTATGACGTGAATGACGCCATTGCTCACAGGGACGTCTGCCAGCGTTACCGTTGCGTCGCCGATGCTCACAGCTGTTCTCCTCGTCAGTGTCGAAGGAGGCCAGATCGATCCCGGCTGCCGCGAAGGCCGCGTCTGTTGGTGCGAAGACCGTGAACGGGCCATCTGCCTGCAGGGCCGTCACGAGGTCTGCATGGGCCAGTGCGGCTACCAGAGACTCGTGAATGGATGTTGCTTGAGCGGTCATTGCGATATCCATAGCAGGCGTCCAAACGTACGACTCGCACTCCTCTTGGCTAACCATCGTGAACGCATGGGTAACCATGTTGTAGCACCCCGTGAAGGTCTGCCCGTTCATCTCGTAGTCTACGTAGTAAGCGTAGGCCATGCACTCTTCGAACGATGCGCCTGGCGATACCGTGTGTGTGTAGAGATTGTAGCATATGTCACCGTCCTCCGCAGTAACATCAGCAGGAGGCATCAGGACCTTGTCGATCACGTGGATTATCCCGTTGGATGCCATCACGTCAGCGGTGGTCACAGATGCGTCGCCGATTCTTACCGCTCCGTCAGCCACGGTGAATGTGGCATCGTCGTTCTCCTCGTCAGTGTCGAAGGAGGCCAGATCGATCCCGGCTGCCGCGAAGGCCGCGTCTGTTGGTGCGAAGACCGTGAACGGGCCATCTGCCTGCAGTGCGGACACCAAGTTTGCGTGCGTCAGCGCTGCCACCAGTACATCGTGTTCCCCTGTACTCTGTGCGGTTGTTGGTATGTCATTAGATTCCTCTGCCGCCACTATCGGACTGAGAGACATTGCACCGATGGTAAATGTCACATACATTCCTATGATGATTGGCATGATCATTCTTGTGTTCATGAATCTACGCAATCAAAACCATTAATGAAGGAGTGTTTGATTACCGTGTTCGACGATATATACCTGTGTTTCTAATCTGGCAATTCTCTGACTATGCCATGATCAGGTTGTACACATGTACCGCTTCTGGGTCCTTTGAGATAACTTCCCTTGTCACAGTGATTTCCCCACCCTCTGGATACCTTGACTGCAAAGCCCCCTCTATTATCCCATCATCCAGTGCCCACACTGGCAATTCTCCGCCTTCTGGGAATTCAGAGAATTGTACCTTGATGTGGAATTCCGGTTCTAAATCGTAGCTGAGAGTGCCCAAACCCGCATGCTCCCACCAATCCATCATCTCGTTTAGGAACTCGATTTCTTGGCTGATACCTCTCAGGCTGAATGCCAACTCTTGACCGACCCGATTCCCTATCTGCCTCATCAAGGACTCCAGGTCAATCCCGAAATCCCTTAGACTCGCGATTCCTCCGTGGTTAAGTTTCTTCCTTGCATCGCTTATTTCAAGTCCCGAGGCCATGAATGCGTCGATATTGAAGGGGGTGTCCTCCTCAGGAAGGTCCTTCTCGATCATCAGAACTTCGCGGATCTTTTCTAGGAACGAGCCTTGGTTTAGGGTTAGTTTCAACGGATCAGTAATTCTCTCCTCGGTGTACCTCTTGGACGCGATATCGAAGGGTATGGCCTCTTCCCAAATCGTCTCAATCAGGTTCCTCTGGTTCTCCGCGAACTGCGCGGATTCTATCACCAGGGCAGCATCATTCTTTCCCTTCCCGACAGGATTATCATCGGAGTTCAGGTATTGAATAACCTCATTTTGATCCATCACTGCACCTTGGGCCTCCATTTCTTCCGAGTGGCGGATTTCTATAGCCTCATGGAGGTCGCTGTAGAATCTAACTGTCCTCTTGTCCAATTGAGCCAGAACACGAACCCTGACTCCTCTCTTTGCAGCATCGTTGATGGAAGTAATGGTTGCATTCCTGCACAGTGGTAGAATGCCGAATCTTCCCAGAATCATCACCAAGTCAGATTTTGAATCATTACCCATTTTCTCCAGTCTACCAAGAATCCTAACTCTCTCCTTAAGGATTGTGAACTTCGGGTTATCTTCGGCTTCGACCTCTTGGAATTCGAAATTTGAACTCTCAACAGAGGACTGAATCTCCTGGAAGCTGCTCTCTATCCTGTTCAGTTGTCTCCTGCGAATCTCAATGAGCTGTTCCACGGCTTGGTCTATCCTTGGACAGGTGAATCTCATCGGCCTGTCAGCAATTACAGAAACCATTCCCTTCTCTTGAAGGTCCTCCAGAGCCTTGTAGGCATCCAGTCTCGTCACTCCCAGTTCCTTAGCGACCTCACTAGCCTTCATGCTAGGCTTCCCCGCGAGGACGTTAACCACCGAGACTTCTCTTTCAGAGAGTCCAGAATCGCTTAGTATCTGGTTCCAGTCCATTTATTGTCCCCCATCACCGTCAAGCGCCGAGATAATCTGAGCTACGTGCTTCCTTGGCCTGAAAAGCCAGTCGTAAACGTGGTGAACAGTGTTGTCAGGTCCGATAACGAAAGAGGATTTAGAAGGGAACAAGCCTAGGTGAAGAGGAACCCCGAATTTCTCCGCCACATTTCTTTCCTGGTCAGAGAGAAGAGGGAATGGAAGATCCAACTCCTTCTTGAATTTCTTGTGCTGTTGAACCGTGTCCTGGCTGATTCCGATTACCTCAACGGAAGGCTCGAGAGACTGGAACAGTTCATACTGTTCTTTGAAACTCAGACATCCCCTTTTGCATGTCGGGGAACCGCTCTTTGCAAAGAAGAAGACTACCTTCCACTGGCCATCGAGGTCGGACAACCTGAACATTTCACCCTCGCTTGTCTCTAACTCGAATTCAGGAGCCGCTTCTCCGATTTTGAGGACCATGTCTTTCTCACCGTTTCCGAACTATATGGCCTGCTCCGTTTAAAGTGCAGGTATGGCAGGGTCAAATAAACGCTTTATAAAGAAGTGTTTCAATCTCCGGAAATAACAATCCTGCTCTGTCGTCATGATTTCCTCAGCCAAAACTACGCTAGCTCTGGCCATTTCCTCTTGATCGCTCTGAAGATCACTCTCGATATCACCATCGACGAAAGGAGGAAGGCCACAGAAACCCAAATCGGGGCTTCACCGCTTGTGATTAGGAAATAGGTGATTATGACTATTCCAGCACCGTAAAAGGCTCTGAATATGGAGAAAATGAGGAACGACCTGAACAACCGATTTTCTAGAAGCCTTGAGAGCAGACCAACCCTTTCTCGTTCTGACATAATTCAACTAAAGAAACCACGAACATCTATTTTCCTGCTTTAAATTGCCTTTGTCTAGCAATGGCAAGGCTACAGGGAAGGGAGTCGGGAAATGGAATTAATAGAATTCAAAATGCGAATATTAGTCTGAATTAAATAAACCACATTGGCACAAACCCATGATAGAAATGGCAGTTAGCGAGCTCTCAGAAGAAAATAGACGCATACCGGTCACGGTATTGACTGGTTTCCTTGGTTCAGGCAAGACTACCTTACTGAACCACATACTTACTAGTACCGAACACAAGATGAAATTCGCAGTAATCGAGAACGAGTTCGGGGATGTCGGGATAGACGAGAATATCCTCGTTGAGAGCTCAGAAGAGAGCATTATCGAGGTGATGAACGGCTGTATCTGTTGTACAGTCAGAGGGGATCTGACTGATTTGCTAAAAAAGATGCATGAGAGGATAAAGGACTTCGATGGCGTACTGATAGAAACAACTGGCCTTGCAGACCCGGCACCAGTGGCTCAGACATTTTTTGTCGATGATGACATCGTCGATAAGTACAAGCTGGACGGAATAATCACAGTCGCCGATGCCAAACACATCATCCAGCACCTCGATGAGGAAAAGCCAGAAGGTGTCGAAAACGAGTCAGTTGAACAGATTGCGTTCGCGGATCGCATCATGTTGAACAAGATAGACCTCGTTTCAGAGGAGGAGCTCGAAGAGGTCGAAAGCAAAATCAAGTCGATCAACAGATTCGCACCAATGTATCACACCGAGAACAGCATCATCGATCCGGTGAATCTGATCAACATAGGATCATTCGACCTAGAGAAGACCCTAGAGATGGATCCAGAGTTCCTAGACACTGAAGCCGAGCACGAGCATGATGACCGCGTAACATCAACCAGTTCTAAGTTCGAGGGAGCACTCAATGTGAACAAACTCGAGAGATGGATAGGGGA
Organism: Marine group II euryarchaeote REDSEA-S42_B7; assembly: GCA_001629255.1. Taxonomy (GTDB): domain Archaea; phylum Thermoplasmatota; class Poseidoniia; order Poseidoniales; family Thalassarchaeaceae; genus UBA36. The sequence continues at coordinate 6,170 of LURZ01000005.1, read as the reverse complement.
GCTGATGCAAACCAAGGGCGAGGACTTGTTCAGATACAAGGGAGTCCTGGCCGTCAAAGGTATGGATCAGAAATTCGTCTTCCAGGGTGTGCATATGCTGTTCGGGGGGGGCTTCAGTTCCGAGGTACCGCCTTGGAAGGAAGGTGAGACTAGGGAGTGCCGATTCGTCTTCATAGGTAGAGATCTGGATCACGAAGAACTCCAGCAAGGACTGATGGACTGCAAGGCAGAGGAACTCAGATTCAAGGTTGGTGACACCGTTTACGCTAACATCGGCGAATTCACAGAAGGCAGGATCCTGAAATGCTGGGATGAAGGCAACCCGTATCGAGTAGAAATCCAGAACGAGGAGAGGTCAAATGTCTGGGTCCCCATAGACAGCAACGACTACGTCATCCCCGGATGATTGAATAAGCAGCCTATCGAACCTCCAAACTAGCAATTATATTCGCGCCTCCTAAGCACTACCAGTGCGCAAAGTCGTAGATATCATCCCGACCCACACTGTGAGGGAAGGAGGGGGGTTCAAGGTTCGTAGACCCTCTAGGATGAATAGCGTACTGAGTCCTTTCTTGTTGATAGACGAAATGGGCCCAGTCGATTATGGTCCGGGCGAGGCCGTCGGGGCCCCCTGGCACCCTCACAGAGGGTTCGAAACAGTGACTTATCTTCTTGATGGGAGGATGCAGCACGAAGATAGCGCCGGCAACAGTGGCGAGTTGAACCCCGGAGACGTCCAATGGATGACCGCGGGCAGGGGTATAATTCACTCAGAGGAGCCTCACGAGGAGTTCAGGAGAACTGGGGGGCGAACACACGGTTTCCAAATTTGGGTGAATCTCCCTGCCAAAAACAAAATGATGGCTCCGAGGTACCAAGAAATCCCCGCGAAAGAGTCACCCACTGTTCGAGACGAAGGAATTTGGGCTCGGGTCATTGCAGGAGAATGCCTAGGCGTTTCCTCCTCAATAGATACAGTCATTCCAATCACACTGATTCACGTCAAGATGGAAGAAGGCTCGGGCCTGATACAAGAAATAGCGCCGGATCTGAACGCTATGATCTATGTTTTCGGTGGCAGAATCAAGCTAGAAGACCCACTCAGTGTACGAAATCACCCACTTCCATTCGGCCTGGGCGTCAAACAGTTTGTGAGCGATGGGGAATTAGCGCTGTTGTCACAAGGGGAGGAGATTGAGATCAAGTCCGAGTCAGAATCGGAATTTCTGATTTTAGCCGGCCCAGAGATAAATGAGCCAATCGCTCGATACGGGCCATTCGTGATGAATACCAGAGAGGAGATTAATCAGGCCTTCCTTGATTACCAGAATGGTACATTAGCAAATTGAGACAATTCCCCAACGCAAACACTACATTGCAACTATCTTGCAGAAGGTTCTGTTCCCAAAAGAGGGAGAACAATCATCTGAAAAAGTGCCGCTATTAGGAAAATAGAGACCGAGACTAGGGCTATTGTGGAGCCGGTGCCAATCTCCAGCTCTGCAGAGATGAAAATTCCTAGTATGGTGGATGATAGTGCAAATACCTGACTCCACATGAGACACGATCTGAAGCTCTTGGATACGATTTGACCGGTTGCCGCGGGCGTAACCAGTAGTGCAGTGACAAGCAGGGCGCCAATGAACTGAACCATGCACACAACAACTACAGCGGTGATGATGCTGAACGCCCTCCCTATTCTCCCAACGGGAATACCTTGAACCTCTAGAGAAATAGGGTCGAGAGACATTGCCAGCAATATGTGGCGGAAAGCCCCAAGGAATGACATCGAGACAATGCTCATCCAGACGATGATTTCGAAACTTTGACTGTTGATAAGGAGGATATTTCCAAACAAATAACCCTCCACGGTGTTGGTGATGCCCCCTCCCCAATAAGAGAGTACCACTAGCCCCAGCGCGAGTACCCCAGTGGAGAAAATCGCGATCGCTGCATCTCCCGTGAGTAACCCCCTGGCTTGCAACTCATGGATTAGTAACGAGCAAACGACACTGAAAACCAATGCATACCCTAGGGGAGATGTGGCGCCAATTACGATTCCGACAGCGACCCCTCCGAATGTAACATGGGCCAAACCATCGCCTATCAATGAGAGATTTCTGATTATTAGGAATGAGCCTAGGAATGCAGCTACCATCGAAACCAACAAGGCAGCAACTAATGCGTTTTGGAAAATTGACACCGTGAAAAAGGAGGGAAAAATCTCCCCTGGAACATATGGCGCCATTCTTTCCATCGCAGGAGATATCAGCGACATCATTACAGAACCGACCCCCATTTCTTTCACCATCATTTGGGTTAGTGATCATGGCTATGGTCGTCATGTACGTGTTTTATTCCCCTCAAACCAGCCAGTGAGGAAAAGTCTGGAAGATCCTCTGACGGCCCATCGAACCTCACGCCTCCCTCAAGGTATATGATTCGATGAGCAGCCTGGGATATGGCTGTCAAATCGTGTGAAACCATCAGAATAGTAATTTCTTCTTGGTGGCACAAATCGTCCAACAATTTCAGAAGAGAGTTTCTCGAGGGAGGATCCACTCCGACAAGAGGTTCATCTAGGAGCAGGAAGTCTGCCTCGGATGCCAATGCTCTGGCGATTATTGTTCGTTGGAGCTCGCCTCCGGACAGTCTGGATATCTCCGAATCTGCTTTATCACCTAAACCTACCATTTCCAACGCCCTCTCCACTCTTAGGTTTCGCCTTGAGCCGCCGAAGACGGACAAATTACGCGAATTCAGAGTTCCCAACCTAACTATCTCTCTCACCGTGATTCGAATGTGGTTAGGGATTTTCGAACCAGCTTGCGGAACCCATCCAATTCTTCCATGGTCTGATTTGGAGAAACCATCATTCCCGTATAATCTGACTTCTCCACCAGTGTTGGGAATCGGCTCCAGCAACCCCAGGATCGTAAGAAGAAGTGTAGTTTTTCCGCTCCCATTAGGGCCGACCAATCCTACGAACTCCCCCTTCCTGACGTCGAGATTTATTCCCTGGATCACCAATTCTCCAGAACGAGCGACAGATAGGTCCCTGATCTGCAGGACAGGGGTCACCGCCCCCCGTCTTTCTGCGACGGCACTCAATTCCATATTCAGACAGCCCACTTGTAGGGTTTGGAGATATTTATCAATCCCAGAACCAAAAGTCTCTCCAAGGCCCTCTAGCAGCCTAAGCCACTTTTCAGACCCTCGAGATTCTTCCTCATCAATGAAAGATAATTATCATCACTGTCTGTAGGTGCTAGCTCCATGGTATACAGAGTTTTGATCTCAATTCCATCAACCGCTTCCGATATCGCTGCGACTGCTGTTTGAGACGTATACTCTTCCACGAAGAAGACCGTTATTCCCTCTTCCTCGATTCTCTCGATTACTTCCAGAATGTCCGCAGCCGATGGCTCACCTTCAGGGTCCAGCCCGTGGAGGGTTACAAATTCTAATCCGTATCTCGCGGCCATGTATGCATATGCGTTGTGATTTGCAACTACCGTATTCCCCGTGCACGCGCCAGAAGGACCGAAAGCCGCGTCGAAGTCTGAATGGAGAGAGTCTAACTGCCCAATAAAAGCCGCAGCATTCTCAGTAAACGCGGCCTCACCATCAGGAAATGCCTTGACTAGAGCATCCAGAACAACTACCACCTGCGCCTTGTAGGCTAAGGGGTCCAACCAGCTGTGTGGGTCGAAATCGAAAGCCTGTTCCTCTTCATCCGCCACAATCTCGCCTACCCACATGTGCCCTGCAGCCGCGCAGTCGGCCTCGTTCGACTCGTAGTTCTGGTGGCTTGTCAGGTTGTGGCAGACTCCTCCTTGATGGTCATCCTGGCCACCAGGGCCGCTGTCTCCCGCTACCCACATCAATCCTGCCCCCTCGCAATCCGCTTCATTTTGATGAGTCATATCGACTGTGTGATTGCCCATATCGTAGCAGACCATAGCAGAATCGCCTCCGTGGTCATCGTGGCCCCCGTGGCCGTGATCATCATGACCTCCTTCACCCATCAGGATGAAGAATTCAACACCTATTGGAAGCGCGAACCCGTAATCTCCCTCTTCCTCGATGTGGATCGTGGCGTAGCCAACCATGCCATCGTGCACCTCATGATCATCATGCTCGTCGTGGCCTTCCTCGAGAAGCTCCATGAAAGCCACAAGTTCCGTCATGTTCAGCAGCTGGTTTCCGTCCGCGTCTGACATGTTGAACATCCCCATGAGGACTTCCTCCTCATCGTGGTGGTCATCGTGGTCGCCATGGTCATCGTGGTCGCCATGGTCGTCGTGGTCGCCATGGTCGTCGTGGTCATCGTGGTCGCCATGGTCGTCGTGCCCATCCTCTGTCCCGTTATCCCCATCATGGCCGTCATGGTCTTCAAGGTCCTCATCCTCCGCAGTCCAAGCAGCCCATATTTCATCCCATGAGAGATTGCTGTCATTGTTAGTGTCAAAGCTCTCCATGGCCTCCTCTGCGGTCATGTGATCACCGTGGCCGTCATGGCCATCGTGGTCGCCATGGTCACCGTGATCATCGTGGCCGTCATGGCCATCGTGGTCGCCATGGTCATGGTGGTGATGAGCGTGCCCACCTGGCATCTTCAGGGATACCATGTTGAATTCCTGCATTTCCTCCGACTCGAATTCCAATACGTGCTCTCCTTCTTCGAGATGGAAGATCATGATCACAGTCCCAGTCGGGCACCCTGAAGCGTTCTCAATCGCATACTCAGCCATAGCATGATTGTGCTGCTCGTGATGGCCAGCGTGGTCATCGTGGTCATCGTGGCCGTCATGGCCGTCATGGCCATCATGGTCGTCATCGCCATCCTGATCATCGTCGTCATGCTCTGGAATTGTCAACGAATGAGCAACATGCTCTGCATGAATCTCCACGTCTCCAGCGTGTCCTTCCTCGTCCGCAAGCATGACTGCCTCGAAGGGGCCCTCCGACATGTGCTCGCAAAGGTCCGCGATGAGTATCGATCCGTAGTCCAGTGCGATCTCTCCAGAGGGCATTGCATGGGTCTGGACGGCAGTGGGCGCGTCGCTCCCTAGTTGTTCCAGCTCCAGCTGCACCCATGGTTCAAGGCCTAAACCGTGGTAGAAGAACAGATCAGTCTCCATCAATGCGAGTTTGCCCGTTGCCGTGGGCTCGTAGTCGTGCACCGGGACGTTCGAAGGGCTGATTACCTGTACGTTGAGGTGTTCACCGCCGACAGCGGATACCAATTGCTCAATGTGGTAAGTAGAGGTAAGGACATTGCCTAGAATCTGCACCTCTGCAGTCCCGTTATCTGGCGTTGTCCCATTTTCTACAGTAGTGTTGTTTTCGTCCATCGAGTCGTCAATCACGTCTTCGATCAAGTCTTCGACTTCCTCCACCGATTCGTCTTCGAGACATCCTGCGACGCTCGAGAAAATCAGTAACAGGCTCGCTAAGATTGCCATTCCGCTATTATTCATGAATCTCCCCGGACGCTAATAGATATTTAATACAGTCTATTAATTAGGTTATTGAAAATTATTATTAGTGGGGAGCAGTTGCCGGGTTCATGACGCAGATAATTTCGTTCAGCGCGGACACCGATTTCGCTAAAGATCTAGACAATATGATTTCCAGGTCCGGCTACAGCAATCGAAGCCGTTTCATTCGAGATGCATCGCTATTCTACGCTGAGATGCAGCAGAGAGGGGACTTGAAGAATATGGATGGGGAACTGATAATCGAGGGGCATTTGGTCGTTTATTACCAGCATGACCATGGAGATAGTCAGAGGCTTTTGGACCTGCGCCACTCCGAACTAATCGAGGTGGCGTCATACAGCCATAGCAGTCTCAAGCACAGCCACTCGTGCGTGGACGTTCTTCAGGTAAAGGGCAAGGCGGCTAACATCAGGTCCGTGATATCACGTCTCAATAATACCCCTCACGTGGACAAGGTTTCTTTCATCATCAAAAGCTTGAATTAGAACCACATCTTTATTAGAAATTTTTACCTCTAGTTCAATTTTATCAAAAAAATTAGATAAATTTTTAATATTCAATAAATTTGGTGATTTAGACTCAATTACTAATTTATTTATGTCATCTCTCTTAATTTGATCTTTTGTAAATGTTTCAAAGTTATGATCTGGATTTTTTAAAATTACT
>LURZ01000043.1 GCA_001629255.1 Marine group II euryarchaeote REDSEA-S42_B7 | reverse complement strand
GATGTGTATAAGAGACAGGAATAGGGCTTGCGATCTGGATTCTCGGTTTCTGGATCGAGGTGCTTGCGGACTCGCAGAAGACCAGGTTCAACTCCGATCCGGAGAATGAAGGAAGGTGGATAGATCAGGGCCTCTGGTCTCTGTGCAGGCACCCTAACTATCTGGGGGAGACCCTTCTCTGGACTGGGATTGCGGTCTTCGGCGTGTCTTGCCTGGAGGGATTCGAGTGGGTCGCTTGGGTATCTCCGATATTCGTCTACCTGCTACTGACCAAGGTCAGTGGTATACCCATACTGGATAGGAGGGCACTGTCCAAGTGGGGCGATGATCCCGAATACCAGAGTTACAGGGAGAGTGTTCCCGCAATATTCCCACTCCTAAGAGCCAGGGGATAGTCACTCTTCTCCAGGAAGGCAGGACACAGATCTACCATGCTATGAAACCCCGGTCAATCCTCCCACCATCTCTCCTTTTTTGGTAAGATGTCGAAGTCTACACGGCTGACCACGGCATACCCGCCGTCTTTGAAGACCCGAATGCTCCACCTGCCTTCAGATTGCTCTGGGAACGATGCACTGTCCAAGTCTATGTCTTTCAGCCATTTCCAACGATCCCCCTCTTCCCCGTGGTCGTTGTCCTCCAAGCTAGAGGGGTAGATGCCAACCCATGCATCATTGTCATTGGCCTGGCCCCTGATTCTGAATCGTACGGGCTCTCCTACGACTGCCTCCAGTATCTCGATGCTGGGATTTTGAACCGGTTTTGTCGACTCAGTATTTTGAGTTGACACAGATTTCCCTCCCAAAGACAAGCCCCCTATCGCGGAAACTAATATCGAGAATGAGCCAACACCTAACGAAATCGCGCCCGGAATTATCATTGCGAGTCTGTCCTCGCTCGTGGATGTAGATCCTACGATGAGAAGCGGTAAACCGATACCGAACAGGAACATTCCGGTCACGAATGCGGCGATCACAGGACGCTTGTTCGAACGTGCTCGAGCCCGTCCTGTTGCGACATGTTTCTGCTTGACTGCGAAGTCTTTTCTTTCGTGTAACCTGTATCCGCCATCTGAGAATACGCGTATGCTCCAATTGCCTTCGTATTTCTCGGTCAATGATGCGTTGTTCACGTCTAAGTCCCTGAGCCATTCCCATTGCTGCTTCTGCTTCCCAATTTCCTGGTCACTCGAACTTGGGTGATAGATTCCAACCCAGGCATCGTTGCTGCTCGGAGGGTCGTTGATTCTGAAACGAACGGGCTTGCCCACTACTGCTTCCAAAATCTCAATCCCGTTGGTCGCCTGAGTTGTATGGGGAGTTGTCGAAGCATCGGAAGAGTCCTGTACCTCCTGGCTGCTCAAAGAATGCCGCGTCTTTCGGTGCACCACCGCCTCTATCGTTCCATATCTGCCCGCCCAAGGGTTGCCTGTTCGGGCTGAGGCAGGCCAAAGCAACACAGGCCACGTCCTTGTGTGAGGGAGGGGTTTCGCTAGTTGTCCCCACGTCGCCAAGTGACACATAGCCCGCTGGGGGTATAGGTCGCCAGCACCAGAAGCGACGTCTGCCGCGTTCCTGCCACCATACTAGATCGAACCTTTCGGGCGGTGCGATGTCTCTACCCCCAGCACGAATGACCAGTGTCGGGAAGGTTGGACGCGAGTGGCCGTTCTTGGCGGTCATACCGATCAAATGGCACCCTGCAGGAACGCGTGGCCTCCAGACAGAGACGTCTTGGTTTGCGCCGGAACCACTGTCGTTCCATACCTCATCGTAGTCACTTACGGGGACGAATTCGAACTTCTCCTCCACTGAAGTTGTTGCAGGTGAGGTTTCTGCTGAAAGCTCGTAGACTGCAGGACCGCTCCATCCCTCATGAACGTCGTTCCACGTTCTGGCGGCACTCAAACCGAGTTGCACTCTATTTTCTACCCCTCCATAGTTGTTCGGCTCGCCAGGATGCCAGTTAGTGTAAGTCCAAGGCCGGCCGTCAGACCAGTACCAGTGTTTAGCACCAGGCCCATTGCCACTCCCTTTCCTGATTCCACCAATCCACACGACATTACCGTTGGCGATTCTAGTGACTTGTTCGTTCTCCTCCGCACTAGTGATTGATGCGAGGTTCCCTCCCATTGCTCGAGCACGTTCGTCGTGCCAGTGCCATCCCCCCTCCTCACGGGCAAAGACGTATTTATGGTCAGAATTCAAGGAGGGTTCACCAGATTCATCTGGTGTTGAGGCGGATTCCATTTTTATTGTTCCAGCCCCTTCCCATCTTCTGGTTCCCAAAGGTGGACCACCTGAATTCGGTGGTTCTATCCAACCACCCCTAAACCAATCATTAGTTCCGTCTTGAGGACGGTCATCCAAACTCCATGAGGGCCCTCCCCCCGAATTCGCATTGTAGAAATACAGAATACACCCTGAGTTATTTTTGAACCATGGTTTTCCATTAATTTCATTGTCTTGAATTGTATAAATTCCATTATATTCTGGTATTGAGTGCTCCGAAACTAGGATTTTTTCTCCTTGAAGCATGCTTGTCACGACTACCGTTTTGAATACGCTGGAATTAGAATCAGGGATATTGCCAATGCGCTTGCTTTCATACTATTGCTAGGGAATGGTTAGGAATAAACCCAATGTCATATTCCTGCTTAGAGTCCTTCTGCCACCGCTCAGATACACCCCTATGAGTCGCCGGCGTACCAGAGGGTAGGCTCAATTTGTAGCGGCGGGCACAGAAGAGTGATGGAGCTGGATTCTGAGGTTAGAATCCTCATCCTCGATATAGCCAAAGGTATACTCAACCTTGACTTCAGTTCCTTCAGTATCGGTGAAGAAATAGTTCCCCATTGCAAAGGCCCTATTTCCGTCGGTGGCCACCTTGTGATTCTCGAACCTCACGTTTGTCCAGCCTTTTATCGCAAAACCTTCGTCCTCGGGGCAAGCATTGTTCGATGCGACGAAGTAGGACAAGGCGGACTCGAAAGTAGGGCGGAACTGATCTATCGCGGCCAAGGTAGGTTTGAACATGACTGGTTCGATCTGATACGCATACAGCGTATTGATGTGATTAGTTGCGATTCCTACGTAGTCGCCGCCATTACTGTGGGCTTCGGAGATCCCAACGATCCCATCGCCCCACTCTTGCTGGGCCCTTTCAACATCCTCCAAACTAACCATCTGGGCTAAACCCCCCCAACGCCGTTCAAAGCATTGAATGCAGTATTGACGTGAATGGCGGTTCCCAGTGACAGAGCGTCCTCATCTACCTTGAATTTGGGGTGGTGCACGCCATATCCCTCCTTCTCTGGATTGCCGACCCCTATGAAAGAAAAGCACCCGGGTATCACTTCGGTATAGTACGAGAAATCCTCCCCGCCCATTATCGGGCCCATTTCTTCGACCATGCCTTGTCCGAGGATTTCTTCCGATGCTGATTTGCTCAACTCCCAGCATTCAGCATCATTTACGGTGGGCGGGAAATCGTTGCCCGGAAACGTCACCTCAGCCTCGCACCGATTGGCAAGAGATATCGATTCGGCTACCTCCTTGACTCTGTTCTGCAATTGGGTAATGCCCTCGCTGGTCAGCGATCTTATCGTGCCTTGTAATTCCATTGTCGGGGGAATAACATTCGTCGCAGTACCGTGAGGTGGGGCATGGCTGCATGGCCTCCATTTCCTTTGACTAAAATCTTGATTGATGAAGTGGCTGCCAATAGGGTGCCTTCTCTGGATGCGAGGGATCCCACGGGTAGTTGGTCGGTGACGTGCAATCCGAAGATTTGTTTCACCTCGGGGTCCTCCAAAACCCCCTGCTCCCTTATCATCTTACCACCTGCTCCCCCTTCTTCTGCGGGTTGGAATATCAGCTTGACTGTGCCTTCTATTGCTTGTTCGTTTTGTTTCAGGACTTTTGCTGCCCCAAGAAGCATTGCAGTGTGGCAATCATGGCCGCAGGCATGCATTTTTCCATCAATTTCACTTCTAAAATCCACATCTGCTTCTTCGTGGATGGGTAAGGCGTCCATATCCGCCCTGAGTGCGATACATGGGTCACCGCCATTCCCGATGAGACCGACAACTCCTGTTATCGCTATGTCCTTTTCATATGGAATGTCCAACTCTTTCAAGGTACTTTGAACTAGCCTGCTGGTTTCGAATTCCTCGTACATCAACTCGGGATGGCGATGGATTGTCCTTCTTTTTTCTACTATCCATTGATGGATGTCTTTCGATTGCGAGAGTATCTCGCTGATTTGCATGTGTCACAAGGTGGCGTACTAATATTAGAATTCTGCCGGCCGAATTTAGAACCATAATTTCTGGTTGGCCTCGTAGGTATCGTAGAATTTTTGATCGCTCGTTGTGAGATAGATTACAGCTTCTGAGAGTGCGATTATTGCAGATGCGAAAAGCGGGAGGACGAGGAGCATCCCTACCGTTGACATCAGAAGCAAGATGATTCCTTGGTTGTTGTAACCCAGGTAGAATTTGTGAACGCCGAAACCGCCCACCAATAGTGCCAGAATGCCTGCAGTCAGCCTATTCTTCTCTGGTGGTCTGCCGTCCAATGCTGTTACACCATTACTGATCGGACCGAGTGGGGCTTGGTTGGAGCCCCCTCCATCATTATTTTCTTCATCCTGCCACCACTGCGAAGAGCTCTTTGCCACGACTTAAGGATAAAATTTCACTAAATTAATGTTAGCAACTTTGCGACTCTCGGGACGCGATACTGGGACATCTGTACCATGGCCTAGAATCCAGTGAGAATTGCCGCCAACAAATCAAGGATCCCAAGTCCTACTTCACCAGCCGTTCCAGCGACATCACCAGCCGCCGTTCCAGCGTTAATGGGATCTCCCACTTTTTCCACGGGGTCCTTTTTGTTCCTAGCCCCAACGATAGAAGGATCACCTGCTCCCCCCTCCTCGTATGGCTCCAGCTCGCCCTGGTCAAACCACATCGATCCGCAATTGTGGCAACCATCGACCTCGTAGCTTCTCCCACCGGGGGAAACCGTGAATTTGGACATCTCAACCGGGCGTTGTGGATGAATGGTTAGGCAATGCGGGCAGAGTATTCCTGCCGGTGAGCCGGTGAACACTCTCGCCCTCAGCCTCGTGTAGTCGCCCTGGTCCATGTTACTTTCCAACCAGTTCTTGTCTGCGAGTATTCCCATGCATTTCCCGCACCCGCAGGCGCTTCCACTCCACCACTCCCCTCTATCCTCCAGCTTTGTATGACAACGTGGACACATCACAGGAGGCATAGATTTGATTCATAGGAACAGGCCTTATTTGTTGTGCCTGCGCGAATCCCAATCACCGAGTTTTGTGTTGGCTCGCACCTAGCATTCGCTAGGGAGGCTCTCACCCTCTCCGCATCGCTCACGCCAGGAAGGCTGAGAAGCTCATTATGCTGATAGCAATACCAGCGTATGACCCAACCATCAATGTCAATATCATTCTAATCATAAGTTATACGATGGACGTATAGGTTATCAAGGCGTGTTTTTTTTCTAAGGCGCAATGGATACACGTCTTGATAGCCCCCAGGTAGATGACTGACCTTATGTTGAGAGAAACAATGGACATCTGGTGGTTCCTACAGGGACTTCTAGGCGGAATACTGGCGTGATGACAACGCACACTACAATGACACGAAAATCAGAGGGAGGGGCGACTCTCCCTCTGACACAACCTAATCCCGAATTTAGAGATATTAATCTGAATACCTCTAAATAATAATCTGCATTCCAAACATCATGCCTTGTGACTGCTGTAACTGTGACCCTTGTGGCCCTAGTTGTTCATGCGATGGGTGCTGCTGAGTCAGCATGTCATACATCCTAGAACGCTCGGGGAGGGAAAACTAATCGGTAACCTATTGTGCCTCCTTCTGTAGCGTATTTTATGTCTGGATGTCTCGAAAACTTCCCAAACGAATTGGAGCCTAGCTTCTCCTGCCTTTCTGACTCCCTTTCTGCTGGACCTGCTTCTGGGGTGCTGATTCTCGTCGTGGGCATACCCCTGATAGGAGTCATAAAGGCCTACATGAGGAAGCTGATGGATAACGTCGACTTCGATGAGGGGCTCGAGAACTTCCTCTACAGGATAGCCGGAGTTGCGCTTTGGGCATTGGTGATCCTCACCGCAGCTGACGAGTTCGGGATCAACGTTACCGGCTTGGTGGTCGGCTTGGGATTCATCGGGCTCGCAGTAGCCTTCGCAGCCCAGGACACCGTGGAGAACGTTATCGCAGGGGTTTTCATCATCATTGACAGGCCATTCAGGGAGGGCGAGAGGATACTACTTCCGAAGAGTCTGGGGGGAACTTACTCGAAGTGGGGGGACGTGACTTACATCGGCCTCAGAACCACTAGAGTTAGGTCTACAGACGGAGTTCTGCTGACCATCCCGAACAAGCTGCTAACCAAGGATGCAGTGGCTAACTTCAGCCATAGCTCCGACATGGAACTAAGAGTCAGAATCCGCCTAGGCCTTACTGCCACGTGGTCTAACGTCACCAAGGCTGAGGAGATAGTGAAGGACATCGCAGACAACCATCCTGACATTGTGAGCAAGCCCAAGCCACCGGAGGTCGTACTGAGGGGTTTTGGAGATCAGGAGATAGTGATGGAGATTCGCTACTATGTTGACAATGCGAGAAAGATGAGGCCATCCAAGTCGTTCTTCGTCACTGAGATACTCAGGAGGTTCGAGGAGGACGGCGTGACTCTCGCATTCCCAGTAAGAGTCAACATGAACAGTGACGTAGACTTGGAAGGACTGGGTTTCTGATGACGTAAATTCCTGTCCTTGGGGATAGTCTGACTGGGTTCAGCTGGAGCATGACAACATTGAGCAGCCTACTCGGTTCCTAGCCCACTCTGGCCTCCTAGTGAACCATTTTTTCTCATTCCCGGGTTGTTCTTCGTACGGTTTCTTCAGCATCTCGTGGAGTTGTGTTGCCACTGAGTAGTCTTCCTTCTCGGCTGCATCGATTGCTAGTTGAGCCATCCAGTTCCTCAAGACGTACNGGTTGGCACTCAGCATCGACTCCCTGTCAGGTCGGCCGTCCACCCTGTCCCACCACCTGTCCAACCAGGAGTTCCACTCATTCTGCGGGATTTCCTCCTCTTTGTAGAAGGCAGGGGCCAGATGGTTGGACTCCGGTTCTTGAATAGTAGATAACGTCCTGAAGAGTATGGTCATGTCAGTCTCGGTCAACTGCATAACTGATGTCAATTCAGTGACTAGGTCCCCATCTCCCTCCTGAAACCCGTCGAGCCCGAGTTTCTCGGCCCACATGCGGCTACTGTGCCCCCTGTAAGAATCGTAGTATGAATCCAGGACCTCGTACAGGGATTTGGGCTCTTCCATCAGTGGGGAAATCGACTCCAGAAGTCGAGCGAAGTTCCACGCACCGACCTCGCCCTGCTGGGCGTACCTGTACCTCCTGGTACTGGAATCGGTAGTGTTCGGAGTCCAGTCGGGATCGAAGCCCTCCAACCAGCCGTAGGGGCCGTAGTCTATGGTTAACCCGTGGATTGACATGTTGTCGGTGTTCATCACACCGTGCACGAAGCCCACTCGCATCCAGTGGGCGATCGTGAATGCGGTCCTGTCGGCAACCTCCTTCAGCCACTCTACCAGGCCTTGGTCTGAGTTCGAAGAGTGGTGCGGGAAGTGCTGCCTCACGGTGTTGTCTACCAGTGCGCGAAGAGTCTTCTGATCCCCTGTCATGGAATGAATCTGGAAGCTGCCGAACCGGATGAAGCTCTCAGCCACCCTGCACACAATCGCACCCGGCTCGGGTGCTGGCCTCCCATCGTACATCACGTCACGCATCACTTCCTCGCCAGTGGTGACCAGGGATAGCGCCCGAGTGGTCGGAACACCGAGGTGGTGCATGGCCTCGCTACACAGGAACTCCCGAATGGATGAGCGTAGGACGGCCCGTCCATCCGCGAATCGCGAGTATGGAGTCTTGCCCGAGCCCTTCAGCTGCATCTCTAGCACGCCCTCCCCCGTGTCAACCTCCCCGAGGGTTATCGCCCTGCCGTCTCCAAGTTGGCCGGCCCAGTTGCCGAACTGATGGCCTCCGTACCTCTGGGCATAGGGAACCATCCCCACAACCTTGCCGTTTCCACCGAGCAGACCCTCCTCCGCGACGTTGAGGCCTAGCTCGTTAGCCATCTCCTCGGACCACATCCTCAGCACCGGATGTGGCATCGCCTCTGGGTCAACCTTAGACCAGCAGGCACCCGGTACTTGCCTAGGGCCTCTACCGGTCACCCCGTCCCCCGGAGTTTCATCGACAAAACGGCTTACCCAGTTCAAAGAGCCCAGTGACTTCTGCTCCATGATTTTGAGTCATGCTCGAGACAATTGAAGTTGTGCATAACCAGAATTATCGGGTTTATTGTTTCCAAAATTTAGGTTCATTACTAAATATGCGGTTTTCCGGGCGGGTTCATGCTAAAGTGGAACAAAGCCATCTTCGACCTATGCATGGGGGACGAAGCAGAGGATAGAATTCGCAAGGCCGCGATAGTCTCTGCGGTGGTGGGATTTTTCCTCCACATTGGGTTATGGGCCCTCGACACCACAGGGAGGATATCGATAACGGGAGAGGCCTCGGAGCTGGTCAGCTCCCCTCTTTCGAGCCTTTATACTCCCTTCTCCATACTTCTTGTGTATGAGGTCTACCAACTGATTAGGACGATTCCAGATTCGTTCTCCTCCTCGGTTGGCAAGCAGTATGAGATAGCAACTCTGTTAGTCGTACGGGACATTCTGAAACGGCTCTCCGAGGTTGAGGGCACGGAGGGTTGGGAAATAAGCTCGGACCTAGGCTTCCTGTTGGTTGAGTGCGCAGCCTTCCTGGCCCTTTTCTACACCTCACTGACCTATTTCAGAATAAGCGATAATTCGACCAAGTCTGGCGATATGTCTGGGGATATTGCAGTTTTCGTCGAATCTAAGCGGTTCGTTGCCAATTTCATGCTGATTGTATTCCTACTAACAGCGGCCTATTCCTTCTTCACATGGATTGCGTCGGTTCAAGATGGAGGCGGCTCTGTTAGTAGGGTGATATTCTTCCTTGACTTCTTTACTTTCCTCATTTTGGCAGACATTCTGATATTGCTTGTCTCGTATTGGTTCTACACTGATTTCGGGAATCTGGCCAGGAACACGGGTTTCGTTCTGTCTACCGTAATCATACGAGTTGCCATCTCCTCGGAGGGAGTCTCGGCGATGGTCCTATTCACCCTGAGTGGTCTGCTCGGATTAGCCATCCTTAGGATGTTCTCTGGGGATTCTCTATCCAGAATGCGTGGAAACCCTGAATAGAACCTTACTAACATGTCCTACATCCGATTGAGATAATGGGAAAATAGCGATTGAAGCAAAACAGGATATAATATACTGGACGGAGATGGCAATGTTATGCAAAGATACACCATCTCTGGATTTACAATACCCCAAGTCACGATTCTGGCTGGAGTGCTTATGGCAACTCTGGGCCTTGGTTTCTATGGCTTCACTGACTACCTGACCGCCCTGTTCCCGACATTGTTCGGTATCGTACTGATGATCGCTGGGGCTGTTTCGGTTTCAAGGCCTGAGCTAAACGCACTGGCGATGCACTTCGCAGTGCTGGCATCTTTGGTTGCGGCGTTTCTAGGATTTGCAACCGCTCTGTTCGGCACCTGGACCACCACTACATCACTGATTGAGCAGATGCTGATGTCAGCCATCGCAAGCACGCACCTGTACGCTTGCGTTGCTTCTTACTACTACGGCAAGGCCAAGTTCCCGGGGGACACCCAGACCTGCGGGGTTAACGAGCTTGAGTCTGCAAGCAAAGCAAGAAATCCCGGTCCAGCTTCGGTTGTAGCAATCTCTCTAGAATCCTGAGACACAATCGTGCAGAGCTTATGTTGATCCCATGCTGGACAGCCTAGGTCTTCCGGAGCACTTGAGGGAGAGGTGCATTGCAAGATCTGAGATAGATGTCCGGCCTTCTTACGTCGTACATTGGATGCGCACGGCAATCAGGCTTGACGAATGCCCCACTTTCGATACTGCGAGACTTGCAGCGAATTATCTAGGAGTGCCCCTCCTGGTATACCATGGAATTGATGAGAGGTACCAATACGCATCATACAGACACCACAGATTCCTGCTCGAAGGTGCTGCGGACGTTGCAGACAGAGCGGAGTCCCTCCGCGTCGATCACCTTGTGCACGTTTCCAGAGAAGGTAACAGGGGACCATGCCTAGTTGACCTAGCGAGAGAAAGTAAGCGAGGTCTGCTGCCTAATAGAGGTAGACTCCCACTGCGTACTGCCAAGGCCCGTTTTTGGGAAGTCTCTAGACAGGCCTTTCAAATTCAGGAAGGCAACAGATGATCAAATGCGGGCAAGGGTAGGAAGAAATTGGCCCATAGTCAGGGAAGAGGTCAGGAGGATGCCAGAGTCCTGGACTCCTCCCTTCGATCCCGTTGATGTTCGTCTGGAATTGTCTAAGGACGGAGGGGCGGAGCTCCTTTCCAAGTGTGAAATCGACCCAACCGTTGTTGCAGTTACTGGGGTCACCGGGGGTTCTTCGTACGCGATAGAGCATTGGGAGAATTGGTGCGATTCAGGGATAAGGAGCTACCACATGAAGAGGAATAACGCAGCATTGAGCGATGGGGTCAGCAGAATGTCCCCCTGGATTCACTACGGTATGATATCCACGACCAGAATGGTTCGAGACGCCTCTTCAATAGGGGGCAAGGGGGCCGAGAAGTTCCTGGATGAGATGCTCGTTTTCAGGGAGCACGCGCAACACCACGTACATGCTAAGGACAATCCGGATGATTGGGCCAATATCCCCGGATGGGCAATTGCATCGTGGAACGACAGGGGCCCGGGGTTCTCGGAGTTGTCCGCGATCGAGCTCGAGAGGGGGAAGTCCGGCGACCGCCTTTGGGATTCTGCACAGACGGGACTCCTCAGGCATGGAACCATGCACAACAACGTACGAATGACATGGGGGAAGGCATTTGCCGGATGGAGGGAGGATGCAGAGGAGGCAATGCATCTGGCCCTGGAGATGAATGACAGATTCGCACTCGACGGCAGGGACCCAAGTTCCATTGCGGGGGTCCAATGGTGCTTCGGCCTGTTCGACAGGGCCTTTGGGCCCGTTGATCCAATAATGGGGAAGGTCAGGAAGAGGCCCACTCATGTCCATGTGAATCGTATTGACATGACCGCCTACGAGGAGTTGACTAACAAGGCTACGATGGGGGTTTCCATGGACATAGGTGTCGTCGGCGGAGGCCTCTCGGGAATGTTCGCTGCGAGGCTGCTTTCCGATCTAGGTCACAATGTCACAGTTTGGGACAAGGGTTCCCGGATAGGGGGCAGGCTGACCGGTTGGCAGACCGATGAGGGTACCGAAATTCATCTGGGAGCAAGAGCCCTTGACTCCATACCAAGGTGGATGGATAGATTCGTAGATGAGTGGGCTAGGCTGGGATTGGTTAGACGCGAGGGAGATTCGCTGGTCCCCGACGCCCCCCTCCCGGAGCTTCTGAAGCACTTGTCTGAAGGGTCGTCCATCTGCCTCGGCAGCAGGGTGTCCGGGTTGGAGATTATGGAGGAGGGGATACAAGTTACCACTGAGTCCGAGGGAGATGGGGAAGTTTGCAGATACGATAGGGTGATTGTGGCCGTTCCAGTAGAGCAGGCTTCGGAGATATCAACCGACTTGGGTATAGAAATCGATGGCGAAAGCATCCCCAGTATTGTTGCATGGGGATTCTGCGATTCAATTCCCGAGGAAGCACCAGAGGGTTTCAGAATCCATGATTTGGGGAGCTCGACTGCGATGGTGGAGTTATCCACAGAGATGAGTGGCCGGTTGATTGACCAGGACAAGCTCTCGTTATCGAAAATTATCACAGACTCAATAGGCATTTCTGGAGAGGGTTGGAAGGCTCACAAGTGGCGATACAGCAGGGCTTCTTCGGGACCTGGATCTGTAGTGACCAAGGACGGGGTTTCTTTCATCGGCGATGCTTTTGGAAGTGATATAGGATCTGCCGGAGCATCTCTGGATTCGGCATCTAGGGCAGTGTCAAACTTGCATTTGTCCGTCTTGGAACCTGCATTCGGAAGGAGACCGGTGCAATCGTCACTTACTGATTGGTAGGTCAGGATTACAGGTTTTCAATATCAGAAGAGTTTGGCCTGGCGTGAATCCCTGGCTCCCTTTCCTCTCCGACGGCCTGCTGGTCGTCTTCTACTGCCATGCTTCTGATACACCTTCTTGCTGGCTTCCCTCGTTTCCTCCCCGCTTCTTGCTGCGTAGGTCCTCCTGACTCCTTCTTTCCTAGCTGATGCCTCGTCAACTATAGGCGATGGGTAGTGCTTTCCAATGACGCAATCCACCTCACTCTGGAGTTCTTGCGGCATCTTCCAAGGTTCGTGGATGTATTTGTCCGGTACACTTCCCATCTCAGATACCCAATTTCTGATGAATGTCCCCTTGGGGTCGTGATCCCTGCCTTGCTTGATTACCGAGTATGCTCTGACGGTGTTGATTCCGGTAGTACCGGACTGCATGCCGACTTGGGACCAGTGGATTCCAGGCTCATAGTCCAAGAAATGTCTAGCAAGATGTAGCCCCGCCTCCCTCCAAGGTAGCCAGAGGTTGTACGAGGCTGCAGACATCATCATCGCCCTCATACGGAAATTAATCCAGCCAGTAGCAATTAGACTCCGCATACACGCATCGAAGAATGGCCATCCTGTCTTTCCCTCGGACCATGCTCGAAACCTCTCTTCGTCCATCTCCCTGTTCATGCTCCTATCTATCAGGGGGTTCTGAGCACGTGTGTCTAGGGTTGGTTCCATCTCTAGTTTCTGCATGAAGTGACAGTGCCAGGCTAGCCGACTCTGGAAGGAGGAGAGGCTCTGAAGCCAACCCCCTACATCCTCTCCTCTCGACCTAGCCTCCTTCAGACGTCTCATCTTCGAGGAAGTCGCCTGAACCACACGCCTAATGGAGATGCATCCCGTGCTGAAATATGGCGCCAGTCTAGAGCAGTTATCAACTGCCAGGGAGGGGCTGGACATAGACCATCTGTATGACTCTCCTCGGGTGCTCAGGAAGCTCCTCAGAACGTCCATAGCAGCATCTTGCCCGGGTACTGGCCTGTGAATAATCTGCCTTCTACTAATGCCAATGGATCGCATGGTTGCATTCTCATTCTTCGATTGAACCCCTGCTATTCTCTTGGGAGGGGCCAGGAGATCCAGACCCATTCTGCGATCTCTGGATGTTTTCCACTTATCCCTCTCCTTCATCCCCCTGATAACCCCATTATTTGGGTACTCTATCCATTCGACTTTGTTCTCGATGCACCATTCACTTACTCGCTTGTCCCTATCGAAGGACCATGCCGTACCAGTCTCCTCGTGACTCCTAATTTTTGAAATCGTGTACTTCCCATGAATCTCTTTCATCGCTTCAAGGGCGTCATTGTGCATGATGTCGAGATTAGCCCCGGTCGCCTCCAGCTTCTTCCTGAGTTCGTACGCACAGTCGAGTTCCCACTCGATGTGAATAGGATCGCAGTCGGGCTGTGCCAGCCTCTGAGGCTCTACCAGGAAAAGACAGAGAACCGGAAGATTGCTGCTTGATGCTTCGGAGAGTGGGGAGTGGTCCGATGTCCTCAAGTCCCTCTTGAACCAGACCACCTCGATTGCCATATCCTCAAGCAAACTCAAACGGATATGAAGTGGTGTTTCGCCGAACTGATTGGCACGGTACACGTCAGTGAAAATGATGGTTCGATGGTTTCACAAGCGCGCGATTACGCGGTTGGCTATGGAAGGGGCCCAATTGGATGAGCCGACTTCGGGAGTGCAGGAGGTTCTGGTCCCAGAGAGGGTGGTTGACGCCCTCCCGACCATGTACTGCTTCGAGACCTGCCCTTTCTGCTTCAAGGTCAAGGCGATACTTGGATCGAGAGGGATTGATTACTCCAAAGTCGAGGTTGATCCTACCTTCAAGACCCAGCTTAAGTGGTCTAACTGGGGCAAAGTACCAGTTTTCATCGATGTCGATGGAACCCAAGTGAATGACTCTAACCACATCCTCCACTACATAGACTCCAGGGGCGCCAACTCGTTCCCCCGGGAAGGCGAGGATCCCGAACAGGACCGATGGATGGATTTCTCTAACAAGGTTCTCGGGAAGTCGATCGTTGCGGTGATCTACACCTCCTACAGAACCTCCCTCGGAGCCCTCGACTACGTTACCAAGGTCGACAACTTCTCGTTTGGGAGTCGCCTAGTCAACAAATGGATGGGCGCATTCATCATGCGCATGGTGGGAAGGAGCAGAGCGAAGATGTTCGAACTACCTCCACGTGAGAACCTCCAGTACCAACTGGACGAGATGTCCACTGGGATAAAGGGGGATTTCTTCGGCGAGGGAGAGCCCAACGGAGCGGACTTCGCCAACTTCGGGATACTTCGTTCCATGCAGGGATTGAATGGGTTCGACATAGTGGAGAAGCACGAGGTAGTTTCCAGTTGGTACACAAGGATGCAAGAGCACTCCGGAGTATACTGACGGACTCTAATGCCCCCATGGGATCCTGTGATGCTAACCTCGTTAGGTAGGCATTTGGAAGAGAGAACTCAAGACCTCATCATGTAGCGACGATACATGGACCTGGCACTGGTTCTGATCCTCCTACTGCACCCCATAGCCGCGCTACTGGTGATCAGGGAGTTCATTTTGCAACGAGATTGGAGGAAAAAGGGCCGGGAGATGAAGGGGCAAGAAAGGGCTTCCGAATTAAGGCGCCACGAGATAGGGGGGGAGCGTCTTTTTCGTCTGGTCATCGCAGTGATTGTCCTTGCCTTTCTGGTTCGTTTAGTATCTGCCTATCTGTCAGGCGAGGATGTGGGGTATGATGACCTGATGCCTGGTCATTTCCATGGGTGGGGGGGTTTACTAGGCCTTTTATTGATGACTTACCTGTGGATTTTGGGTAGAAGGGCAAGCTCAAGGAAGGCTGCTGGCGAGTCATTCGCAAGGACGAAGGATTTGCACGGAAGGTTGTCGGACGTGATGATGGGGCTGATCATAATTCACGCCTTCCTAGGTTTCCTGTATCTCCTACAACTCATAGGAAATATCTGATGGGCATTCTTAGGAAATTGTCATCATCGATTTTTTCCTCTAATTGGGGGCATTTATCTGAACAACAATTTATTTTCACTATTTCATTGTCGCGTGTATGATCGAAGTTGTCATACTTCTCGGGGCTGTGTCGGTCCTAACCATTGCGGTGATGGATGCAATCAGGCTTACGTTAGGCCAGATATTCTCGATTGTTGACGGCTTCTAGTCAGTTGCGGAATTCAGCAGGCTCGATTACTCCTGAGTCGGACCATTAGTTCCAAACGACAAACAGTGCGATTATGCTCACGAAGATCTCTATTGTTCTCTTCGCGAGTTCTTCACTGGTCATCGCAATTTCATCTACTCGCGAGTCAGTGCCTCATCGCTGTGGTAGAGTTGGAGAGCTACTCATCCTCTGAAATGACCCGGATTATATCGTTGGCGGCCTCGATGCAGACCTGCATGAGTTCGGTAGTTGTCACAGATGCAAGCATTTGCTGCTGTATGTTAACTGAGCTGCATAATGAGGCCGAGACCTGCCAGAGGAAAAGCTCCTGCTCCTGTGGATCTACAGATGAAACACTGTCCTCGTAGTCCATCTGCTGCCCCCTATACATGCAGCTCACCATGATCAGGTTGGATAGAGGGGAGATGTAACCAACGAACGACTCGAAGTCCTGCTGGTCGTGGTTGTGCACTATGGGTTCCATGACTTCGGCCTCGCACCTGAGGTAGAGTTTCCCATCTACTGGGTTTTCCGCCTTCTCCATCAACTCGTCCACGGCGGGAAAGTGAGTTCCTGAAACATCATTGTCGAGAACTGGTTGGATTACCTTGGTCGACTTGAACCTCCTGCCTGAGATGATGTTGATCATGATGTTCGAGCCTGACTCCTCGTAATCCTCGATCTCGACCAAAACACCGTACTTCGCGGGTTGCGTCCAACCGCCGATATCCTCGGCATCCGGATCGTAGGTGATGTAGCCGAACGGCTTGCTGTCCAAGATGCAGTCGTCCATCATTTGTTTGTAACGTGGTTCGAATACCCTGAGCGATGCGCTAGACATGGGCATGAAGTCGGGTCCAAGGACAAACAGAGGAAGCTTGGTTGTGGGCATAACTAGACCAACGAGCAGGACGGTCTTAAGGTTCTGTTTCCTGTAACCAGTTTTGACTGGTTTTTCCTCACTCCCTCTGTGATGTGAGGGCCTTCTCTACTCGGTTGAAGACCTCGTTCTCTAATTTTGAAATTCTGGTAACCAACTCGTTTCTTGAGGTCCCTCCCTCCTTCCATACCGGAACCATGGATGTCCAAACGCCCTCTCCCTTGACCCTGGACCACATTGCGGCACCGACATGCACAGCAATCAGTACATAACTCAGTGAGGCTGATATCTCGTGCAAAGCGAGAGCGAAGTCCTGCAAAGGCCCGTCCTTTACTCCCTGTGTGAACAAACCGGCTATCAAAAGCCCCGAAAGCGGCAGCATAGCTAAGCATAGGTACATCGATGTATGAATCCCCTTGGCCAGATAGCGATGTGCGAGGGGGACTGGTTCAGTGGCGCCCATGAAGGTCTCGAACCTTCTCATGTAGGAGTACCGAATCATCACAATACCGAGGAATACTGCAGCGAAGGCGACCTCGAAGGCTAGCAACGCGGAGTCCTCGAGCTCCTCTAACTCATCGATCTGCTTGAGGATGCCATATGCGTAGAGGATTATGAAGCCCCAGTGAAAAGTCTTCCCGAGAACAGAATGTTGCCTGGCCTCCCCTGCCTGTTCCATGGCATCTCCAGATGATTGGTAGAGTTAACCTTCTCGTGTTTCGCATTCAGTACTCTACCGGAACTGGGTCCAGAGACCTCCAAAGGAACCAGCAAGCAGCACTCCGGTATGGTCTCCAGGCTTCTGCCACCGCTTGCATCTCGCTCTTGGATTGGGCCTGTGGGTCGAGCATCCTGATTCCCTTGACAACCCCCAAGTCGCCCAAGCTCAGAACGTCGGGCCTCATAAGCGAGAATATGAGCATCATCTCCGCGGTCCAGGGCCCGATTCCCTTGAATTTCACGAGATGCCTGATTAGGGATTCATCGTCCAATTCCTCGTAATCGTCTGGGAGAAGGGGGGTTTCATCGTTGGCAATACCGAGAATGTACTGGCTCTTCTGCCTGGAAAGTCCGCAGGATAGTAACGCGTCGAGAGGTAGGGCACCAAGTTCCTCCCTGGTAATCTTGCCACCGCTCATCTCCTCCAAGCGACCGTGTACTGCATCGGCAGCCTTCACGGAAATCTGCTGACCGACTATGCTCCTGACCAGGGTCTGGAATAGTTCCCCCCTTCCGGACAGGCCCTCCCCATCAAATTTCTTTACGATGCCGCCGATCAGCGGATCTCGGGATAGGTGAGCGGTGGCGTCACCCCACCAATCTGGCCTTCCTATCTGCACGGGCAACCAATAGTGCTGACGCTATATGAGTTTACGCAGAACGGATGCTGCCTAGTTGCCGCACCCACAACCTGGGTTATCGCATGATGAATCTGCCTTCTCGGCTCTCTTCTTCTTTGGACTCATTTTCTTGACCATCTGGCTGACCTTCCTCTGGCCCTTCTTTGTTCTTGGGTTCATAATACGTTTGGCGTTCGACACTATTGAAGATTCCTAGTCTTTCGTGGTGCAATCGGGCTTCATCATCCGCCTGAGGAGACGACCACCAGTTCCAACGTAGCATCATCCTTGATGATGGATGTGTGCGGAAGGATGGTCTGGCCTTGTACGGCAAGGACGGTGGAAGGGGGAATCTCCAACTTCTCCAGGACCTCGCTGATGGTAATCGGCTTGCTAGACTCCACCTCTAGTGATTCGCCCTCGTGCTGGATCTCGACTCTCACGGGTCACGGGGGGCCGGGTCATCCTTATGTCAGATTCGTAGGTGGGAAGTCCGCTGCCGAGATCGCATAGCCCGGTATTGCGGTGGATTCGAAATCCACTGTCCATTGGACGCGGGGGTTCAAATCCCTCTCTCGGCGCCATCTCCGTTTCATCTTGATTTAGGAGTTAGGCTTTTGAGCGCGGGTTATTACGTCGGACTATGGAAATTGAGAGCGAGTATGGCCCAGCGTTTACTATGATGACAGCGAATCTTGCACCCGGAGAGAAGATCAAGGTCGAGCCCGGAGCGATGGTAGCACAGTCCGAGGGTCTGGAGATGAAGACCGGAATGGGCAGCGGAGGAGGTCTTGGCGGCTTCATGAAGAGCATGATGAAGAGTGCCTTCGGGGGCGAGTCATTCTTCGTGAACACGTACACTGCAGGACCTTCTGGAGGATGGATATCCCTGGCCCCCTCTTCACCTGGAGATATTGAGACATTCGACATGGAGCCCGGCCAGAGTTTCTACATGCAAGGAGGTGCTTTCATGGCCTCGACTATCAATGTGGATACATCGACGAAGTTCCAGGGAGCAAAATCCCTATTCTCCAGGGAAGGGGCTTTCTTCCTGCGTGCAGAGGCTTCTGATGTCCCAGGCAAGGTTTTCTTCACATCTTACGGGGCTATGAAGGAGATAGAGGTCACCCCAGACAAGCCAATAAAGATAGACAACGGTCACGTGGTAGCTTTCTCCGAGGGACTGAATTACCATATCTCCAAGGTCAAGGGACTGGGTTCCTTCTTCTTCGGTGGGGAGGGCTTCACATTGGACTTCCATGGTTCGGGCTCAGTCTGGATTCAGACTAGGAACATCCAATCTCTGGCCAACCAGCTGATTCCATTCTTGCCCACTCGAAGCCAGTAGAGTCAGAACCCTGGCGTATCAGGCGAGTGCTTGAGAATAACGACCCTAGCACCGGGGCCTATCCTCACCTGGGGGCGTCCGGCCCATTCGCCCACCTCGCCGTTCAGTATTGCGATCTCGTCCCCTCTCGAAATTGCTGCTGCAGAGACCGGCACGAACTGTTTGAACGCAACCGAGGCTGCAGAGCCAGTCTTGTCCATCAGTGTGATCGACCAGCGGTTCACATCAACACCGTTAGGGTAGGCGTCTATCGACCAGACCCTGCCCACGACGCTTACCCTGGTCTCAACCTCTACCACAGGGGAAGAGTCACCCTCCGAGGCCATTGATACGGAAGAGTTCCCATCCAAGTCTATCTGCAACTGGCCTCGCCATAGGGAGGGCATACCATCGTCGATCCTGACGCGCGAGCCCTCTGAGATATTCCGAGTCACCTGGGTCGGGTTCCCCTGTCTGGAGGGTCTAACTCGTGCCCTGTCGTAGCCATCCTGGAGAGTGAACTCCAGGCTTATTGAGCCGTCTTCGAGAATCTCGGGCCCTTGGAGGCCCACGACTTCCCCTATGACGCTCGCACGGGTCTCTATCTCGCCTATCGGGGTGATGGGCCATGCATGGCCGAACCTCTCCACCCTGGTCTCCAGGGGGAGTGCGATGTCGTGGTCCGAGCCATCGCAAATACCCCTGTAGTCGCATCTGGTGCATCTGGCCCTCTCATCAGCATGGACAGGGATATCGGCGGGAACCCCTCCCCTCTCGAAGAAACGTAGTGGAGAGGGTTCGGGCGGGCATTCTTCGATTGAAGGGTCCCTGGAGTGAATCTTCCCGTATAGCCCCTCCAACTCTGAGTCCAGGGCAGCCATCTCTTCCTCCGAGGGGAGGGTGACTTGCTTCACAGTCCCTGTCCCGAGGTACCAGATTTCCAAGCCCTCTACCTGCTCCTCCCTGTCGTGGGTCTCCCACCACAGCCACGCGTACATCCGCAGTTGATCGAGGTAGTCGCCTGAACGGTCGCCCTTTCCGATCGAGGCCTTGAGGTCGACGATCTTGGGAGTCCCGCTCCATCGGTAAACCATGTCGTACTCCCCCTGGAACCACTCTCCTGGGTGAGCGCTTGTCTGGGTGAAGGACTTAGCATCGGGGTCCACGAACCAAGGTCTGGCGACCTCCCATGCCTCAGCCCATGTTATTGGGCCGCTCCCTGCAGCCGGGTGAGGTTCGTCCCATTGACGAGGGAAACCATCGGGAGCGGGCCAGTCTTCCCTTTTGCCTGATCTCCAATCGTCCAGAGTCGGGCCTCCTCCCGACTCCATGCATGATTGGACCTCATCGAGATGCAGGTTTATCGCAGCCTCGACCATGTCCCTTCCCTCCTGCTTGTCTATGTCGTCTGCTGAACCTATCTTATTCGGGCTGGACTCCCAGTCCGCTATCGCAGACTCCCAGCACCTATCGAAGTGTGCGTCTGCCCTGGACGAGGCCCAGGAGTGTAGGGATTCTCGGTCATCCGGGACCGATGACGAGTCTAGTGGGGAGAGGCCGGGTCCTATCCAGAAGTCCTGGCTATCCCAGTCCGGGGAGCCGTCTTCTGCTAGAGGCGAGGTCATTGAGGAGCGTGAGTCGGCGGCCATCAGAGTTGGAGACTCCCTCAGGACCCTGCATACGCACTCTTCTACTGCGTTTCCTCTCAGAATCTGGGGGGGAAGGGGCGATTTTAGTCTGGCCATCCAGCCGTAGTACCACAGCCTGGGACACTTCCTCCATGCATTGACCTGGGATGCGGAGAGCCTCCGGTACGGGTTCACCTTGGGGTTCTCGGGGTCTGGCCTCCTAACCGGCACGGTGCCGTTTCGGAGTCGGGGACCTATCAACTTGAGGAGAGTTCACAGGCCGAAAAGCCACCTAGGCTGTGCGAAGATCCAGCTCATCCGGGACTTGCATGCATCGAAGAGGTTCACCCTGTGGCGACCGACTCGAACAAGCTCCACCCCCGCTGACCGAAACCTTGCCTCCCAATCTTCCCTGATATCTGACGGGAATGCGCGGGAGAACCTCTCGGGGGTCGCCATTGCCTTCCATTTGCGTCTGCCTCGGAGAGCTTCCAGGACCTCGGTCCTAGCTCCTTCCGAGCTCAGGTGCTTTATCTCCACCATCACCATC
>LURZ01000042.1 GCA_001629255.1 Marine group II euryarchaeote REDSEA-S42_B7 | reverse complement strand
ATCTTACACAACTGTGGAGAGATAGCACATCTTTCTACTGGAGACGACGAAGATCCCCTTTCCGGGGAGAGGCTTCTCGACAGAGAGTCACTAATTCATCCTGCAGGTATGGCTATATTGATAAGTAGCGGAATTGTTCAGAAAATAGCTCCTTCTGAAGACATTTTGTCAGAATTTGCACCTTGGTACCCAGCAAATAGTGCGAGCACGGATGTAGAAGTGATAGATATCGGTGAGATGTCCGTAGTACCCGGTTTTGTTGACAGTCACGCCCACCTGCCTTGGTCAGGGGATAGGACGAACGAGCTTGCAATGAGATTGAGCGGTAAGACATACCGGGAAATCGCCCAATCTGGAGGGGGGATTATGAAGACGGTGAGGCATACCAGAAGTACGCCCAAAAGAAACCTGGTAGCTAGTGGAATATCTCGTGTGCAGGAATGTATGCGTAATGGGACGACTTCCCTTGAGGCGAAGAGCGGGTATGGATTGGACTTGGATTCTGAAGTAAAATTATTAGAGTCAATATCTGAAATAGACCGTTCCACTGATATGGACATAAGGGCAACCTGGCTAGGTGCACATGATTTCCCTCCAGAGATGGGGAGAGAGGATTATGTTGAGCACCTAATCTCTGATCAGCTACCTGTAATTTCAGAGCTCTCTCTCGCAAAATGGGTAGACGTGTTCTGTGAGCAAGGCTGGTTCACCAATGAACAGACAGAAGATATAGTCAAGGCTTCGAAGGACCATGGATTGAAATCGAGATTGCATGTAGATGAATTCGTAGATAGTGGGGGTCTTGCTCTGGCCGCCGAACTTGGATCGGTTAGCGCTGATCACGTTGCATGTTCGAATGATGATTCTAGAGTCAGTGCAGCAGAATCCGGAACGGTGCAAACATTTCTTCCTGGTACTCCGTATGTCCTTGGTAAAAGCCTGGACCTACCGATAAAAAAATGCATTTCTGAAGACTGGCCTTTTTCCGTCGCAACCGACTTTAATCCAAATTGTCCAATTACCTCATTACCATTGATTGGAAGTTTAGTCACGCACAGATTAGGAGTTGACCCCATAGCAAGTTTAGTTGCAGTCACTAGAAACCCCGCAACAACAATGTTTGATGGAGAGGAACCGCGGGGGATAATATCTGAGGGAAGCATTGCGGACATGAATATCCTCTGGTCTTCTTCTGCAGACTCATGGTGCCAGACCCCTGGAACTTCACCTGTGAGAGTTACGATAAAAAATGGTAATATTGTTAACTCGAATAAGACTTATTGATACTAACAGTGAATAATAGTAATATCTATACGATTATAGATATAAAATCACATTTTCAAAACCCATTACCCGGGATGTAACGTAATATCCCAAAGAAAATTCGCGTAATATTATGCCGATAACTTAGGTTATCAGAATTCTTTTCTACTTTATTCGCATTAATATGCTCTCAGTATAGCGATTTGGGAAAAAATATCAAATTAAAACAAAATAACCCATACTATATCAAAAATTGAATACCTGAATGCCTACCACACCATGTGACATCGGAGTACAATGGGTTCTGCATGAAATGTAAGAGCTACGTAAGAGTCTCCGGACCAGAGTTGATCAAGATGAGTAATGGCAGAACCAGGGTTGCAGGGAGATGTTCAATTTCAGGTTGTGATGGAAGAATCTCAAAAATTGTATCATGAGGTATCAGAATCATTCTTGTGTGTGTTTCTATTCGAAGGAGAGCCGGGCTCGTGGTCTAGGGGTTA
Organism: Marine group II euryarchaeote REDSEA-S42_B7; assembly: GCA_001629255.1. Classification (GTDB taxonomy): domain Archaea; phylum Thermoplasmatota; class Poseidoniia; order Poseidoniales; family Thalassarchaeaceae; genus UBA36. The sequence continues at coordinate 6,322 of LURZ01000042.1, read as the reverse complement.
TGACGTCGCCTTGACATGGCGAAGATCGCAGGTTCAATTCCTGCCGAGCCCACCAATAGAATTGATACTAGTCAATTTATTTATCAAATTCGTAAGAAATTCTCAATCTGCCCTTTCCCTTGTTCTTCTTCGAGATGAAATTCACACTGGGTATCATAGCCGTGTTAGAAGCATGTGTTCCAGCACAGGGACATAGATCGATATCTTCAATTTCGACGACTCTGAGGTGTGTGATTGAATCTGGAATCCGGTGCATGAACTTTGTATGCCTCATTTTATCGTGGGACAATATTTTCTCCCTGTCCCATTCATGGATGTTCACGGGAATTTTGGAATTAAGGATAGAATTCACTTCGCCGAATATGATATCCGGATCAAAGACGTCTTTGTCTTCGAATAGCAGGTCTACTCTGGAGCTTTCTACTCCAATTTGGTTTCCCACGGTTTCGGCCCCCCATATATCTTCAGATATTGCTGAGAAGATATGCTGTGCAGTGTGCATGAGCGTGAGAGCATTTCTTCTATCTCGATTTATGGTGCAAATAACTTCTTGACCGTCTGTGAATAATGAAGCATCGTGAACGGGATGCAAAATCATTTCTCCTGGCAGTACCTCCTTCATGTTGTATGATTCGCCTTCAATTGATGTAATCTCCCCAGTATCTCCTGGCTGCCCGCCCCCCCTTGGATAGCAGTAAGTTTCCTCCAATAGAAGCGAGTTCCCATCTTTCCCTACAATCCTGGTGGTGAATGGTGGAGGATCCGTTCCAGGATGTTGATTCATGTGCAATTTTTCTTGCATCTATTCACCCAAAAATTTCGGTTAATCCACCGTCTAGAATCGATCCTGATAGTTGTTCGCATTCAGTTGTCATCGATCTGTCACCATTCAGTCTATCGACATGGGAACGGACCCAACTGACTAGCTTTCTGACTCCTATCCCTGGGGATTCTTCTATGGCCTCTATTGCCTCTGTACTACAGATGAATTCATTCGCTAACACCTGGGACAACAAAATTGACGATTGTAGTGACCTATGTGCTCCCGTGGCGCCCATTGAAACATGATCTTCCTTGCCCATGCTAACAGGGACATTGCTAATTGTAGCTGGACTGGAGAGAATATGTAGTTCCGATATGATTGCCGCTGCTACGTACTGAACAATCATTAATCCGCTTTCTAATCCTTCCTTGCCGGCGAGGAAGGCTTTCTGCCCGCTCCAATTTGGGTCAAGAATTTGATTAATCCTTCTTTCAGAAATACTGGCAAGCTCGTGGCAAGCTACGGCAATGGCGTCACTGGCTAGAGCCAGGTTTTGGCCATGGAAATTTCCCCCACTAATTATTGATGCTCCGTTATCCCCGACAAACACTAGAGGGTTGTCTGTAGCGCTGTTGATTTCTATCTCTAGAATCCTCCTGGTTTCCCTTGTCAGATCAACAACTGGACCGTGGACCTGAGGGGCGCATCGAAATGAGTAGGCATCTTGCACCCTTTCACAGTTCTTATGGGAAATTTCAATGTTTGAATGAGAGAGGAATTCAGAAATCCTGGCGGCTGAGATTGATTGTCCGACTTGGGGTCTGGAATCGTGTAGTCTCTTGTCGAACGGATTGTGAGAACCTCTGATTGCCTCTACTGAACATGCAATGGAGGCGTCTGAAGCAAAACACAAGGTCTCCATGTTTAGTACAGTCTGGGTGAGGTATGCACACATTTGGCTTGTCCCATTAATAATGGAGAGTCCCTCTTTTGCCTGGAGTTTGACCGGTTCCAATCCTGCTTCTTCTAATGCGGTTCGGGAATCTTTGGGGACCCATTTGCCAGCGACTTGCACAAGGCATTTGCCCTCTCCCATCATTCCCATTGCCATATGAGAGAGCGGAGCTAAGTCTCCTGAGGCTCCTAATGATCCTATTCTCGGTATTAATGGTACTATTCTTGAGTTCACCATCCCAAGAAGTGTGTCCACCACAGATGGCCTGATTCCTGATACTCCCTTTGCAAGAGAGTTTGCCCGAATAGTCATCATCATTAGAACAATATCCGGGTCCATTGGTTCGCCAATTCCACATGCGTGACTTCTCACGAGATTAGATTGTAGTTCCTCTAACTGGGTGCCTTCTATGCGGACAGATGAAAGCGCGCCGAATCCCGTATTTATACCGTAAACAACTTCCCCTGTGTCCAAGATGTCTTCTACAGCCTTTCTAGAAGCCTGCATCCTCTCTCTTGAATCAGATGAAAGAGATACTTCCATGGAGCCCAGAGATACGGCCTTGACCATCTCAAGAGTAAGATTATTTCCATCAATGACAGCCGTTTCCATGCATCTGGCGTAGCGGTCTGTCAAATAGAGTCATCGAGTGTTTTCAAACAGGTCGTCAAGGACGACGGAATCCACTAATTTTGGTAAGGTCACGTCCAGTCTGGAGTCTTTTTCCATGGCCTTGGTAATGGCGAAGGTTGCCCCGGCATTCCTAGCCCATGACCTCCTTGCAATCCCATTATTCACGTCCCATGAAATCATCGAGTCTATGTTTCTCTCAGATACAACTGACCCATCGATTACCATGCCGAAGCCGCCGTTGACTACCTCCCCCCAACCGACTCCTCCGCCGTTATGCAGGCTGACCCATGTGGCTCCTCTGAATGAATCGCCAACGAAGTTGTGTACTGCCATATCTGCAGTAAACATTGAACCGTCGTAGATGTTAGCTGTTTCTCTGTATGGACTGTCCGTACCTGCTACATCATGGTGATCACGCCCGAGTACAATCGGTGCGGTGATCAAACCTTCAGAAATGGCCTCATTGAACCGGAGGGCGATTAGCCTACGACCTTCCTCATCGGCGTACAATATCCTTGCCATACTTCCCACAACCAGGTCGTGTTTTTCTGCTTCAGAAATCCACTTGATATTATCCAGATATTGCGTTCGAATTTCTTCAGAACATCGAGAAGCAAGGTCTTCCAGTACCTCCTGTGCTATCTTGTCGGTCGTTGCGAGATCCTGTTTGTTGCCGGAAGTACAGACCCATCTGAAAGGACCGAAGCCGTAGTCGAAGCACATTGGCCCCATTATATCTTCAACATAGGAAGGGTATCGGAATGAGCCGTCTTCTAAGAATACCTCAGCATCGGCTCTTCCAGATTCAAGTAAGAAAGCGTTTCCATAGTCCCAGAACCTGGTTCCCATCTCAGCCAGCGTGTTTACAGCATTGACATGCCTATTCAGAGAGGATTGAACTAGTTCTCTGAATTTTATGGGGTCTGAGCTTAGTAGAGAAGTACCGTCTTCGAATGAAATCCCTGCGGGCATATACCCACCGAGCCAGGGGTTGTGTAAACTTGTCTGATCGCTGGCTAAATCCGGAGTGATTCCCCTCTCTATGAGATACTCCAACAGGTCGACAATGTTTCCTAGGTATCCCAACGAAACCGCTTCCGAACTAGCGACCGCTGACTCGGCTCTATTGCAAAGTTCATCAAGGTCATCGAATAGCTCGGTTAACCACCCCTGAGTGTGACGCTTTCTAGCTGGGGTTGGATCTATCTCAGCAATGATACAGACGGCACCTGCAATGACCGCAGCTTTAGCCTGAGCGCCCGACATCCCTCCTAATCCGGAGGTCACATAGAGGACTCCTCCAAGGCCACTCTCAGATGTCTTACCGAGGTATTTCCTAGCAGCGTTAAGTATCGTAATTGTAGTGCCGTGAACGATTCCCTGAGGGCCGATGTACATGTAAGATCCTGCTGTCATTTGGCCAAACTGGGACACTCCTAATGCATTCATTCTCTCGTAGTCTTGCTGTGAAGAATAGTTTGGTATGACCATACCATTTGTGACAACCACACGCGGGGATTCTGGGGATGATGGGAATAGACCCAGGGGGTGTCCCGAGTACATCACCAATGTCTGGTCTTCCTCCATTTTGGATAGATACTCCATTGTCACAAGGTACTGAGCCCAGTTCTGGAATACGGAGCCATTTCCGCCATAGGTTATCAGCTCGTGGGGGTATTGAGCAACTTTTGGGTCAAGGTTGTTTTGAATCATCAGCATTATTGCTGCGGCACTCTTGCAGTTCGAATTATAATCGTGGATGGATCTTGAACGAATTTCATAATCTGGTCTGAATCTGTGCATGTATATGTGGCCAAGAGTATCTAGTTCCTCGAGAAAATCTGTAGCAAGTTCCTTGTGCCATTTCTCTGGGAAGTATCTAAGTGAATTCTCAACCGCTAACCTTCTCTCTTTTTGGGTGAGAATTTGAGGTCTAACTGGAGCATGCGGAACTGAATCATCAGTCACCCTTTTTGGGGGAAGGGAATTTGGAATTCCATATTTCTCTGGGTTTTCGGCCGACATTACCAATCCAACCTTTTGTTAACCATCAGTTCTACGATATTTGCTGATTTTTTACACCGCTCAACGGCTGTGTTTATTTTCGAAGTGAGTAAGTCCACATCTTCCCCTTCGATGTACTCCAAATTGATTCTAACGTTCAATGATGCAATCTTCGCGGCAGAAAGAGCCATCTCAGAAGCAGAGGCCAGGTCAGTAAGTGCATTGGGGTTGCAAGCAGCGGATTGTTTTTCGAGATTGGATAGTAGTTTTTGAGCGCTCGATGCAGTATTGAGTGGGGCCAATGCAGCCCCAATGGTGGCGTTCCTTATTTCCTCTGATCGTTGTTTTTTCTCGTCTTCTGTTTCCTTAGGGAGGCGGTATGCAGACATGACTGATTGGAATGCTTCGGAATCTGAGATAGCTAGAAGAATTGCCTCTTCCAAAGCCGGTTCTGATATTTCTATCGAGGCCTTTGCGGCATCATGCCCTTCTTCCCACTTCTCCTTCGCCAACGTCAGTCTCGCCACCATCAACGACAATGAGTGTGCGTGAGCCAAGGAGAGCGCTGCGACTGAGCCGCCTCCAGGCGTTGGTTCTGAACTTGCTACAGACCTTAGAACATCCATGTAACCCTCGTTCATCAAACCACCTTTTTGATCGCCCATTCGATTATGCTTGACTCTGGCTCGAAGTCATCTGACACGTCTAGCATTAGGCCAGATATGGCTTTTTGTACCAGCACCTTTTCATCAACTACGGAATCATCGCCGATGTAGAATCTCCCTGCAGAAAGCATTGCTTCTAGCGGCACTAAACCCACCAGTTCGCCTGCTATTACGTTAAGTCCGATAAAGGAGGCCTCCTCCCTGATTGCCTGCGTGACATCGTGAAGTCCGGTTACAGAGAAATCTAGTAGATTCATGGATACTTGTGCCGTAGATTCATCGTACATCCAACCGGCGGCTTGTAGTGATTTGAAGAGGCCAGGTTTTCTTATTGGCTTGCCATCTTCACCAATGATTTTCTGTCCATGTTCGTCCTTAAGCAGCGATCCGCTGGTCCTTATCGATGAGGCAATAGTATTTGCTTTGGCCTTGTCATCCGTATCAAGATTGATATTGTAAGCAATGAGGACTTGACGGGCTCCCGTAGCCGTGACCCCCATTCTGGAATTGAACGAGGAAGGGCCAAAGTCCGGGGCCCAATCAGGATGGGAAATTTTTTCCTCGAATCCTTCATATTCGCCCCTTCTAATATTCGGAAGGCTTACTCTATTTGGATTTGTAGCAGCCTCCGCGTATAGGTAAACGGGAAGATCCAGTTCGTGGGAGACAGATTCGGCATATCTCTTTGAGAGGTTAACACACTGTTCCATTGAGGTTCCGGATATCGGGATGAATGGGACTACATCCACAGCCCCCATTCTAGCGTGCTCCCCCGTGTGCTTGCTCATGTCTATTATGCTAGTAGCGATCCTGGTACACTGAATCACTGTTTTGAGTACCTTTTCTGGTTCGCCCACCATCGTGACTACCGTCCTGTTGAAATCTGCTCCCATATCTACATCCAGCAGATAGACTCCATTCTCGTCGAGAATGGGTTTGGTAATCTGGTCGATAATCTGCTGGTCCCTGCCCTCACTGAAGTTTGGTACACACTCTACTAGTTGAGTCATGTGCGGCGGGAGGGCCTCTTCATCAAGACCTTTCCTTAAGTGTATATACCCTCAGAGTTTGAGTCAACGGGGGTCTTCCTGTTCTCCTGTACCTTCTTAATTGCTAGAATAAAATCCTCTTTGTTAACAGATTTCCTGTTATCCGAAATGGCTGATATTCCTGCTTCCAAGACGGCGGACTTGATTTCCGCACCACTGAATCCCTCAGTAATGGATGCTAGTTTGCGTTCATCGACACCTTTTTGCTTGGGCATTTCACCGCAATGAACCCGGAAAATTGCCTCTCTAGCAT
>LURZ01000041.1:4213-13396 GCA_001629255.1 Marine group II euryarchaeote REDSEA-S42_B7 | reverse complement strand
ACCAGATCACTCTTGACTACATGATACTCTCAGGAAGAGGCACTGATCACGTGGAGGATGTGAAGAGATTCATGTCGGCTCAGGGTCTATTCTATGAACAGTCAACGGCTACCCCCAAATTCACATCTAATCTCGAATTGGACCTGAGAACCGTAGAACCCTCGCTTTCCGGACCAAAGAGGCCTCAGGACAGAGTCTCACTGTCAGAAATGCAGTCTCACTGGAGAGCCAGCCTAAATGCTGAGACCGGCCATCAGGGTCATGGGATTGACCCCAGTAGGAATACAGACTCATCACGGATAGAGGGAAGGGGATGTGATTTGAATCACGGAGACGTAGTTATCGCAGCCATAACTAGCTGCACCAACACCAGCAATCCAAGTGTGATGATAGCAGCAGGATTGATGGCTAGGAACGCCAGAACAAGAGGATTACAGATCAAGCCTTGGGTTAAGCCCAGCCTGGCTCCTGGCAGCAGAGTTGTTACCGAGTACTATGATGCATCGGGTCTTACCGATGACCTGGACTCTCTGGGATTCAGCGTAGTTGGCTACGGATGCACCACTTGCATAGGAAACTCCGGACCTCTGGATCCTGAGGTAGAGGCAGCAATAGACGATGGGGATTTGGTTGTGGGAAGTGTCCTCTCCGGGAATCGTAATTTCGAAGGTAGGATACATCAGAAGATCAAGGCGAACTACCTAGCTAGCCCACCTTTGGTAGTGGCCTACGCTCTGGCAGGAACATTGGACATAGACTTCAGCAAGGAACCCCTAGGCCTAGATGATTCCGGAGAGCCTGTAATGCTGTCAGACATTTGGCCTAGTGATGACGAGATTCGCAAAACCGTAGAAGCTGCCATTGGTCCGGACATGTTCATCAGGCGTTACTCAGATGTTCTAAGTGAGCCAAGATGGGACTCGATTCCCAGTGAAGCAAGTGAGCTTTTCCCGTGGGACGAGGATTCAACGTACGTGCGATTGCCCTCTTTCTTCCAGGGCATCGAACCCGAACCATCTCCGGTAGAACCGATAGAGGATGCAAGGGTCCTGGTGAAGGTCGGTGATTCGGTTACCACCGATCACATCAGTCCTGCTGGGGCCTTCCCTAGCAGTGGCCCAGCGGGTAAGTACCTGATGAGCAAGGGAGTCGAACCCCGAGACTTCAATTCCTTTGGGAGCCGTCGAGGCAATCATGAGGTAATGATCAGGGGCACATTCGCCAACATCAGGATGAGGAACCAGACTGCACCTGGAACCGAGGGAGGACTCACAACACACTTTCCAACCAAAGAGGTAGTTTCCATACACGAAGCCAGTGAGAGGTACCAATCAGAATCCACGCAACTTGTGGTGTTGGCAGGCTCTCAGTATGGCTCCGGAAGCAGCAGGGACTGGGCTGCAAAAGGCACCTTACTTCTTGGCGTTAGGGCCGTAATAGCCAAGTCATACGAGCGGATTCACAGGTCTAACCTAGTGGGAATGGGAGTTCTCCCACTATCATTCTATGATGGGGCCGATGCGGAGTCATTGGGTCTCGATGGCACCGAGCTCTACAGCATCCCTGCTTCCGGTGATCTCGATCCGTTCTCTGAGATAATCGTAACAGCGGAGAAGGAGGACGGGACAGTGGTTAGCTTCCCTGTAATTGTCAGATTGGAGACGCCAGTAGAGGTTGAGTACTATAGGAACGGAGGAATCCTGCAAACGGTCCTCAGGAATCTGGCAAAAGATTGAATTCACACACGGAAAGGATCGAGGGTATAGAATGGCAGAAGACGAATCCGAATCAGACAATGGACTTCCCGGACCCCCGCCTGATCCGTCCAGGATCCCATCCATTGTAAGGAAGGTCGGTGACCTCAATCTGGCATCGGAGGCCGAAGAGCACGGAATCTCGAAGAAGACTAAGCCGGACATCAAGGCGATAATGGAATTCCTGGACGAGATTGAGGACCCTGAACCCCTCAATAACAATCTCTCCGGGGACCCGATGGCAGAGTCCTGGCTCCAAATTCTCCTGACCTTGATAGTGAGGGAGCATGGACATTCATCGTTGGATGTGGGCACCATAGAGCTCCTCGTGGGAGAGAGGATGAACAGAGAGAGGATCGATCTGGAGATTTTTCTAGACAGGCTATGGCTAATGGGTAGGCTCGAGAAGGTCTACGGCGGCGAAGAAGTGAGTTATTCACCTAATCCAAGCTGGCTCGAGATGAAGTAATTCGGCGGCATTCCATAATGCACCAAAAAAACACGTCTCGGTAATGCATAAGAGTGGTCGGAAAGTCCGAACTACCATGATGAACGTAAGTATGAATGGAAACCGTAAGCATGGAAGCGGCAGGAGGGCAGTAGGACTGGTGTTCCTCATGCTGACTTCGCTGTTTGTCTCGGCAGTGCCTTATGCTTCTGCTTCCCACACTACCCAATACGCAGTACAGCGAGATCCCCTCTACATCACGATCGGAGATCTGGACTGCGATGGTGATAATGACATAGGCTCCGGCAGCGGCTTTGGACACTTCATTAGCTTCCTTTACAACGATGGAAACGGCGGCTTCGCGGACAGGCAGGATGTCCAAATATCCAACAATGACTCGTATAGGGCAGGTTTCCGGGACGTCGCCGACGGAAATCGAGTGGAGATAGCCGATGTTGACGGTGACGATGTTAACGACATCATCTACTACCAACAGAACGTTAGGTTCGTCGGTGAATCGTTCATCAGACCAGCGAACCTCACTGTTCTGAAGGGAGAATGCGACAAGAGGGTCAACGAATGGGAGGAGATGTTCGAAACAATCACCGTAATCAACCCATATCTCGCGGATTTCGATGTCGGAGACATCAATGATGACGGATACACCGATGTCGTATTCTCTTCAACCGACGCTACCTTCGCCAACCAGTTCATCCAGATATACAAGGGGCCTGATTACAGCCTCCCCTCCAATCAGCACACGCCCATCTCGGTTCCTCTCACAAGCGGCTACTATCAGTACCTCAAGTTGGGTAACTGGAATGAGGACCTACTGGAGAATCCTCTCACCGGAGACCCGGTTCCAGGAGAATGCGAGGATCTGGACATCTGGCTTCTGAGAACTCCCCCATACAATGCGGGCGTTGGATACTCCGCGGGGACCTTCGACAATATGACCGTGCTTGAGTACGATTGCGTCACCGGACAGTACCCCAATCCAATGGACCCAACCGGCTCAGGGACAATTCACGAGTTTAAACTCGATGCTGAGCACGACTACCCAATGTACGGGTTCGACATAGCAGACTCCAACCCTGACGACGAAGTCAATGAGATAGACATCATTGCGACAGTAGATGGCATCACTGGAAATGTGTCCTACGCCACCAAGACATCCTCGGGTTGGAACAAGCAGAACTACGTGGAATTTGGTGACTTCCTAGGGGCATCCGTAACCATTGCAGACGTCAATCAGGACGGGGAGTTGGACTTCTTTGTCCCGACATCCCTTACCCTATTGGATACCCAGGAGTCAACGGTTCAGAACCAGACCTTCCTTCTCAGGCCCAACCTCAGAGCCCTGAACACCGTCCAGATTCTGCTTGCAGACCCAAACACTGACGGATACCTGCCACCTCTCTCTTTCGATGTAGGAAGGAGGCCAACCATGGCCATGCCAGGGCAGCTCCAGGGGGGCGAGAACAGCGCACTGGAGGTTGTTATCGGCCAGGAGGATTACACATACAGATTCTCTAACAACGCCATGTGGTTGGATACCCAGGGGTATGCTGGTCAGGGTGACTATCTATCTGTACTAGTTTTAGACAATTATGATCTCGGAATTACCAGGGTTGAGATAGAGCCTTCGGTAACCGATCCTGCAACATTCCAGAGCATCGTCGGCGAGGGTAATCGATGGGTCAACGTTACCGTGAAGAACACAGGTCTAATGCCCATTTCGAGTGGAAGCTTCGATGTCGACCTTGAGGTCAGGGAGGTACTAGGCGGTACTGACACCGTCGTCTACTTCAACGACTTCGAGACCGACTCGCCCAATATCAACAATGGTGGAGCCACCCTGAACAAGTACTCGTACACCGGCGAGTATGAGTTAGGTAACTCCTCGTGGCACATAAACGAAGATCGATATTGGATAAGTCAAGACTACGAAGAGTACGATGTTGTCCACTTCAACAACAGTGACTACCAGTGCATGCCTAACGGGACTGACACATGCCTCGCCGCGGACGGCAACCCCGAGGAAAACAACGAATCCTGGGATGGACCCGTTGCGTACCCATACTGGGAGGCTGAGACCAACCCAACTAACTACTTCTGGTCCGGAGTAACTCACACATACGAGTTAGATGACGGCAATACCACCGACGAAACCGGTTACTACAACCACATGGACGAGGCTCTGATATTGGAGGGCATCGATCTGTCTGGTGCCGATGCAGCTTTCTTGGACATGGATGCAATATGCACCGCTGGCTTCTTCGAACTATTCTTGAACGAACCATATGACGTCATCGAGAGATGGCTGTACGAGGACTCCTGCAGCATCGAGGTTTGGAGTGATGGCAGTGGATGGGAGACCGTCTGGAGGTATGGGGGCTGGGACAACGAGAGGAAGTACAAAATCGAAGAGAGAGTCTCGAGCGCGCCCGACCCCGAGTACAATGATTACAATTTCAACTACTTCGGGGATTACCACAGCACGATGTGGAACAACTACACACAATCCGGTGGAATCAGAGATTCCTGCGCGATTTTCTATGGATGTTGGGAAGATGGCGGCCAGGACCAGATGGCAGACTCGATCGATCTCACTCCGTATGCCGGACAGAACATAGACATCAGATTCCGCTTCAGGAGCGGCTTGGAGGGAACTGTTGGTCCAGAGGGATCCCTTGACTATTCGGGACTCGATGGTTTCGCGATTGACAATATATCCATCAGGACGAGGGACGTCAATTTCGGCGCCTCGACATTCGAGAGCCAACAGCTACAGAATCTGGATCTTCTCGCTGGCGAGTCCCTTCAGGTCCAATTGACGGCCGACTTCGTGGACAACACCACGTACTACATCTCGACCGTTCTTTCTAACTTCGACTTGGGTTCTGGGCAGGCAGACCAAGACAGCACCAATGACGAGACTCGGTTCCAGCTAACGGTCAGGAACCTCTACGATCCAGGACTCTTCGAGGAGCCATGGCTCAATCTTCTGAACGGAGAGCGATACGCATCGGGGGAGATGCCCATCACCGTTGGTGTGCAGAACTGGGGCAACACCTTCGTCGACTTTGACGTCGAGGCAAAAGTTCGGAATGCTCTACCCGAGCTGATCGCTGCCGAGGACTTCTCTGGATTCCAACCTATCTGGGAGGACGATGGAAACGAAAACGGGAGCAGGTTGGACGACTCCACTGGGTCAAATGAGATGCTGCCACAGAATCAAGGGGTGTTCAAAAACCAGGCATATTGGCTAGGTCACCCCTCGGACGGTTACGGAGACAGTTGGAACGAGACTCTTACACTCGAGCCGATAGAACTCACAGACAGCGGAGCGGACTTCACGTTCCTCAGCTTCGACTACTTCGCAGAGGGCGACCATATCTCTGACAGAAACGGGAACGTCCAATCAGTTCGAGACTTCTCGTTCTTGGAGGTGACCTGGGTCAAGGAAGGCGAGGTCTTCGATGGGACCATCTACGGTAGTTGGACCGACCTGAATGATAACGGGCTCAGGTATGCGTTCAACCCATACACCGAGACTGTGTACAACTATTGCGAGGATTTCGACCAGAACGGCCTCTATGAGGAGGTCGAGTATGCAGGTGACCACTCTGGCGGCATCGGTGAAGACGGGTTCGTAACATGGTTCGACTCGGACAACCTCGTGAACACTGCTAGGATAGACCTGACCCACGTTCATCTCCTGAATCAGACTGCCGAGGACTCGATCGCGTGGACCGACGAGTGCACATCACTGGCAGGAGCGGAGGTGACCTTCACATGGAGGTTCTACTCCAATGACGACGGAGTCAACGGAAATGCAGGTTACGCTGGATTCGGCATAGACAACATAAGGGTTGACGATTACACCTTCAATGACGATGGCACGTACATCGAGACAGTAACTGGAATGGACGCTGCTCAGAAGAGGGTCATTGAGATGGGGGTCCATGACTAGACCTCATGACCATATTCAACAACACGGACAACAGTACGAACTGGTTCGACAAGCCTGAGATTAGCCAAGCCAACAACGTATCTACCATCCTTTTCGAGATCGCCAACGCTGACATCACGCTACTTCAGGCAGATGTTCTCGACTGCGTCGCCGATGCGGTCTACTCCTGCGTGTACCCGACCAACCCACAGGGCCAGAAGTCGCATAACTTTGCGGTTCCAATGCTGAATGGTGTCATTGAGGGAATCTACGAGGTGACAATGAAGATCGTTGACGAGGACACGGGGCAGACCGTATTCGAACAGACATCCGACAACGGGCCCTTCGTTCTAGACCCGCACCAGAGGTCTCAGGCGAACTGGACTTCTCCCTACGACCTGTGGTTCGACTCCCACACGTACAACATCAGCTTCCAATCCACATTGATCGAAACCGGGGAGGACTCCGGTAACGAGAGATACTTCTCAATCGAGTTCCTCGACAACATCGATGTCGCGATCCTCTCCAACCCGACCGACCAGAACAGGCTGCAGAGGGTTAAGCAGGACCTTTCCTCGATGAACAAGACATATACCCAGCTAGAGGTGGAGGACTGGGACGTTTACGGAATGGAGGACTGGCTTGAGCACTACTCGAAGATCCTGCTGCCTTGGCAGACGGATTACAGCGTGGAGTATGGCGACTACTACGAGCTCCTCGGGACTCCAAACCCCGACAATGCCGACATTACCCTGACTGAGACTCTTATCGAATTCATGAGGGAGGGAGGGACTCTTCAGGTACATCTGGGGCCATACTACTCTGACTACGACGACATACAGAATCCGAACTCACCAGACAGGCTACCCTTCGGAATGAACGTAGTGATGAGGGACCATCACAACGATACCGTTGACCACAGGGTACTCTCAGAGAATGTGAGTCTAATAGACCCGTATCACCCTATTATGTCCGGAATCGACCCATCTTCCCTTTCAGGAATAAATGGTGGGACGCACGTGGCACTATCGGCGCTGGACCTAAATCAGGTCAAATCGGAGAATATTCCCCAGGTGTGTAGCGATGGAGCCCCCGGGGGAACCGAGGGCGGTAAGATAAGCGACGGCGGCACTTTCCACACGATCATCCGTGACTCGGAGAACCCGAGCCAGGCCCTCTTGTCAACCTGCAACATTGAGCAGGGAGGGATGATCATCACGACAATAGATGTAGAGAATCCCGCTGTCTCACAGCCATTCGGAGATCCAAACTTCGCCATGCTGTCTAACCTCCTTGACTTCCATCTTACTCCATACCCAGATGGATTCGAAATAGCCGGAGAGGGCTTCGAGCTAACTATTGATGGAGCAGTTCAGTCCATCGACGTGCTTACCGGAGCCTACGCCAGGAAGGCAATCAAGAGCTCCGCGGAACTTCAGTTCGGATTCGAGACGGACGTGCCCGGGATTCATGCAGACTGGTTGATAGAGTCTGCCGACGGTGGGGCAGTAACCGGTTGGGACGGACAGCCCCTTGGAAGCGAAAACAACCACATGCACAGCTCGAACTCCTCGCAGCCTGCGACAGCCATATTCTGCGTCCCAGACGAGAATGCCGAACTGGGGTGCAAGATCGATGCAGAGTGGAGAATCTGGTTGTTCCTGCACGACTCATACGGGAATACACGAATCACAAACATCTCTGTGTACACGAACGACATCAACGCTGACAGCACGCCTCCAGAAGCCCATATCGAGATAGTGGAGGACTCGTCTTTCACCGATTTCGTCGAGTTCATCGGATATCAGCAGACACCGACCGGAAAGCAGGACGAAAACGGCAACTGGATCATGGTCGACTCCCCTAAGTACCGGGTCAGGCTATCAGACACCGGAGACACTAGCATCAGATTCTCCTCCGCGAACAGTAGCGATATTGGAACTGGAATTGGAAGGTTCACTTGGTCAGTAAATGGCGACGGCGACAACGTGCAGACTAACGAGTTGCCTGGTAGCCAAGTAGAGTGGACCTACACATTCAGGAATTTGACAGCGGGAGAGAACACCATAATGGTTGAATTGACCGTGTACGATAAGAGGGACCAGAGGAACGAGGAACCGACTAGAGTCTTCTTCGAGGTAGTTGGCGAGATGTTCGGAGATGCGGCCCCGGAGGTTCAGTTCGATAGCATCGCAACAGCAGACGGAGAGTCATTCAATGGATTGGAGTCTGACATAATCAACATCACAGGAACCGTAGTCGACAACGACGCTAGCGCGGATTGTGACGTCAAGGTAGAGGCATCATTGGATGACCTCTCGATATTCGATAAGAGCGATGGAATCAAGACAGCTCAGAAGGCGTTGGGGAGGTTCGACTGGCAGGAAGGGCTATGCGACGGTGATCAGTACTTCCTAACACTGAACATATCCCACAAGTACTTGGAAACAGAAGGGAACGTGGGCGTCATACACATCAGGCTTACAGAGGGGGCTTACGTCGTCGATGACCAGATCACTCTCTACACAGTCCCCAGGTCCAATGAGGAGCAGGGCGGCAATGAGGAGGGTAGTGGTGACACTTCCACTCTATTGTTCGCTGGTGGGATAGTGGCACTACTGCTAATTGCCGTTCTTGGAGTGACGATGATGTTCATGAGAGGGCGCCGTGGGTCCGATCAGCAAGACTCCGTGGAGTCATTCGGCGGCGTGGAGCAGATGGACCCAGTCGAGGCTTACGTGCAGCAGCTTGTGGCACAGGGCTATGATGAGCAAATGGCCAGACAGTACGCCACGCAATACTATGCGCAGTACTACTCGCAGCAGAACAAGGGCGGCGGTGGCTGATCAGAGTTCGGGTACCGAGGGACTCCACTTCCGTGGTAGTGACTCCCCCGACTCCTCGATTAGCCCGAGCCTCTCTTGGAAGGCTGGAGTCCTCTTTCCTATGACGTACGTGTAGAGCTTGGATGACCTTATGTCTTCGGGTACGCAGACCTTGCCGCTGGAGCTCTCCGTGTCTATGGC
>LURZ01000041.1:0-4204 GCA_001629255.1 Marine group II euryarchaeote REDSEA-S42_B7 | reverse complement strand
TATCTATGGCCCTGTTGAGGAAGGACTCCGGACGGTTCAGCTTCAGCAAGAGCCTCCTGGAGAGGTTAATCACGACGAAGTACAGGGCGACAATGGTCAGCATCACAATCACAGTGGCATATGGTATCCCTGCGAACAAATAAGACACAAGTGATCCCAACAAGAAGACTATTGGCATGACGAACATCAGCAGGAAGTAGGTCTCAGTTAGTGGCTTCTTCTTCCTCATCCTGCTGATTAGCCCCCACGACTCATCATTGCTGTTCTGGGGCTCGAAAGACAACTCCTCCTCCATAGAACTCTGCTCCTCGTAGATTATTCTGAGCCTCTTTGCCCTAGTCTCGAGAGACTTACTGGGCTGCCTTTCTACCATTCTATCGAGGACATCCAGAAATTCCCCAGCTTGCTCGAAGCAACCCATCCTTATGAGAATGGAAATCTGCTCGAAGTAGGGAAGAACATCAGTTGGAGCAACTTCCTTCCTGTCTTCCCACCATTTTAGTCCGTATTCTAGCATTCCTAGGTGAGCGATTATGATTTCTCCCCCAATCCTCCATGCATGCTCGTTATCCGGATCTAGCTCGACAGCCTTCCTGCTTGCGGCCATGGACTTGGATGACTGAATCATGTCAGGCATCTGCTGCTTCCCCCTAGAATCTACTGGCAGCACCCACTGAGCGATAGCAAACCAAGCGTCTGCGTGGCTCTCGTCAATAGAAACCACTTCTTCGGCAAGAGATAGGGCAGTCTCCCTATCCCCTGCCTCATTGGCTTCTATGGCATCCAGCCATATCATCTCGGCACTCCTCGTCATGATATTCGCAGAATACCCTCGATGAAGAATGCTCGGGTGCTAGGCTAACGCCTCTTGCCCCTACTATCCCTATTGGGTCCTCTCCTTCTGCCGGGACTGTGTGACCTCCGTCCTGATTTACCGGAAGCCCTCGGTTTGCCCTTACTCCCTCTTCTGTGGTGATTATTCCCTCTTCCAGAATTCCCTCCCCTCTTATTATCCCTTGAATCATGCCTCCCCCGTCCTCTAGATTTTCCCCCGGGGCTCTTGTTGTATCTGTTTCCTCTACCATAGTTTCCCCTTGGGCGACTCTTCCGTGAATTTTCCCGGGGGGCAATCTCGACAGGGGATCCTACAGATGCTCTGGAGTCTATTCCATCGTAAAGGGGATGTACGTGTATCAGAGGCGACTCAATGGGGCCTAGAACAGTCTCCACCTTTCCCAATATCTTACCGCCCCTAACTCTCATTCTGGCACCGAGACGAGGGGGCCTCCCTTCGAAGGAAATCAGCAGGCCTCCCTCATGAGACTCACGGTCCACTCTTCCCGAGAAACTCATTCTAAGATCTCCTTCTGAAGAAAATAGCTATCGATAATGCGATCAACAGTGAGGGGATGCCTGAGGCTGGAAGACTGGTTTCAGAAGAGCCACCTTCAGATGGGTCCGTAACTTCTGGGATTTCGATCATTGAAGTGTCTATAGATGTCTGAATAGTGGTACATTTACCAGACTGATCACAACCTGTAATCTCCACGTCAATAATCATCTGGTCATACTCTCCATCCAATGCTAGAGGTGCCAGGTCCACCCATTCAGACTCCCAAGTATTCCCCATTACCTCGACTTGGTGGACGATATCCGCAATCTCGATTGTGAAAGTTACCACCTCTCCGTCTGGATCGCTGTATTGGCCCCCCACCCTCCACATCCATCCATCGAAAGAGGCCACTCCCAGTGTGAGTAACGGGGGTTCGCTTTCCTTAACAATTCCAAGATCGAACGTTCTTTTGAAAGACTGATTGCCAACAATAACTTCAATCCAGATTTGTACTGAACCAGGGACAATACCTTGAGACGGCATTAGTACTTCATGAGTTCCCGTGATCCGTCCATTATACTCTATTACCTGTCTTGGTTGCCCATCCTGCGACAAAGCAAGACGAACGGTGGTTTCCGGTTCCCATGACTCGGAGCGGGTAATTGTCAGGGGGTGCTCCTCATCTAGAAGCAGGCTAGTTGTGGAAATTGAAACAGGGACTCCGATCATCCATGTCCTGTTACCCGAAGTCTTTCCTGAGGAGTCTGAGGCTTGGCATGTAACCTGAGTGATACCATCAACGTTAATCCACAATGAACCATCAATACTCTGGGATAGCTCATTCTGTCCAGAGGTGCAGGAAATCTCCAGGCTCGCTACCCCGGATTCGTCATCAAACCAAGACGCAATTTCTTCCCATGTTGACAACTTGTTGGGGCCATTTTCAAAGACGGGGAACCAGGTCCCGTTAGCAGGTGCATTCAGGGTCCATTCAGGGGCTTCATTAGTAGGGATCGGGGAAGTGGTGAAGTCAGCGAAAACGTCTTCTCCCAAAGGCCAATTCTCCCTAGAGAAGTTCGAATCTAGTGTGTATGTGAGACTCCCATCATCATTTGTTCGAAGATCGTAACTTGCTGACCCGTCTCCTATGCAACTTCCTCTGATCGGTGCGGTATCGGTTTGTGGATTCTCCTCGTCTACACCTACGAATCTCCCCTCGCACTCCTCCCACATGTCCATCCTCAATTCGGGCATGACCGGGAAGGTGAAGTCTAGTCTAGCATTACTCATATTGGATGAATTAAATGCTACAGTGAAGTCATTGGGGTCCGAGACTCCCCCTATCACCATCGTCGCATTGAGCCATAACTCGATCCTGCACTCATCAGTTCCTGACGACTGGTCAATCTCCATGTCACAGTCTCTAGAGCTCGATGGAACAACTGGAACCTCGAAACAATTCTCTTGGCTGAATCCCTGACAGTCTCTAACTTGTGAATGCCTCTCGGGAACTCCGTTGAAGTGACCTATGTTGGTTTGGTCACTCTCCCATGAAGTATTCATCCAGTCCACACCAACTCCTCCTCTATGGGAGGCCCCGTCCCTAATCCCAATTCGAGTGATACTGTATTCAAGACAGTCCGCGGCAATTGAGACCATGGCCTCAATCTCATCCGATGACAACCAGCCATCACCTCCAGAAGGCAAAATCCCATCTAGGAAAGAATCTAGATCGGATCTGATTTCATCGGCTAGGGACCAATTAATCCATGCTCTGGCATCCACTTCAGCAGTCTGCCAGTCATCGTTCACGCGAACCTCGAAAATCGCTTGATTGTACATGAAAATATCCTCGAACGTTATCGAGCCGCACTGCTCTTCCAGCGACCCTCCTCCTCCGAACTGCTCCATTCTCTCCGCCTGGATATCTAATTCATGCGTGCCTTCAAGAGTTTTCACAGATGCGGAAAATATGATTACAATCACGAGCAACAACGCTCTCGCCGTAGTATTCACTATCCGCCTGAACAGGCAGAAGATGATGATTATATCGGAATTTAATTTTAGTTTAGGTTAACCTAAAATTGATAAGTAAATTTGTTTTCAAAATTTTTAGGGTGACCAAAATGCTCGAAGAAAAGAAGATGGCAGGCTTTATGATGATATTGATGATTAGCGCTTCGCTAGCAGGCTGTGCAGGCGATGATAACGAGGCAGATCCAATCGACACATTGGTGATTGCTTACGAAGTAAGGGATGATTACGTAAACATAGACGAGAATCCCCAGTCTTTCGCTGACTATTTGTCTGAAGTACTAAACTACGATGTCTCTCTCTACAATGTAGATTCTGAGGGTGCGATGCTTGAGGCTCTCAGGTTCGGAAATGCCGACATAGCTCTCATGGACGGAGGATCCGCATGGGTTGGCTGGCAGCAATATGACCTACAGGTCCTTGCGGCTGGTCAAAAGTCGGATGGTAGAACTCACTACAGTGCACATGCCTGGGTACTTGCAGGAAGTGAGATGGCTGAGGCGCATCTTGACGATAACCCCTACACTGATCCATTTTCACTTTTACAGGGCCAGACCTCCTGTCACACCGGTTGGCTAAAGTCAGCAGGGATGCTTCTTCCCATGGGTTATCTAATCGGACACGGCTATGCCAACGTCATCGGCGATCCAAATGATGTTGAGACAATGAGGAACACCATCTATGCCTTCTTCAATGAGAATGCCTCGATCCCTGAGTCGGGTACACCTTACTATGGGAACTCTGGGGCAGTGAAGTGCCTATCTGAGGGATTCGGAGACGTTGCCTTTGCCAAGGATAGCACCATAGCATCGTACTGCGACAACGAGAACCCAGCAG
>LURZ01000040.1 GCA_001629255.1 Marine group II euryarchaeote REDSEA-S42_B7 | reverse complement strand
AGATATGGAGTGCAAACAGGGCTGAGGCGATGGTCAATGATGCCCAGTCTATCGGCAGAGAGAGAACGGATATCCCTGACATCGGCTGCGAGTTCCTTGATAACAGGAGGGGCAGTATCACCAACACCCATGCCAACAGGAAGAAAGATACCGAGACGACTTGATCATCTGGGGTCTGCCCTGGAATGGCTAATGGAAGGGCCGAAAGGAGTAGGAAAAAAGGCGCCCATGCCAGAGGACGCAATAGTGGCCATGCTAGAGGTCGTAGTCGTTGCCTGCACCAGCCGAAATTTCCTACACTAGGGGTCGTGCTCACCCATCCCATTGGAGGAGAGTTCTCCCCTGGCATGAAATCTGGAACCGACCCATCCACTATCCCCCACCAACCGGGTTCCCCGAGGAGCCAATCGCGGTCAAGGCTCGCCTCCATGACGCTGGGAGGGGATATGCCGTATAATTCGCTAGTCCTCATCATTTCCCGGGTGCCTGAGTATGAGGTTCCTGGCGGCCCATACCTCATCCACCCTCTTGACAGGGGTAGTATGGGGTGCTGTGGTCAGAATTTCTGGATCTTCTGACAGCACTGCGTGAAAGTCCGCTGCGAATTTGTCCAGTACTTCCTTGGACTCCGTCTCTGTTGGCTCTATCATCAGGCATTCAGGAACTATCTGGGGGAAGTAGAGGGTGGGAGACATATATCCATAATCGAGAAGACGCTTTGCGACGTCCTTTCCGGTCACTCCATTCACTTCCTTGACGGGGCTCATGGAAAGGGTAAATTCGTGCATGACCAAATCGGCCTCTGAACCCTCGCTAGGCATGCAATTGATTTTGTCGGCGACATCTGGTTCGGGATTCATAATCTTGTGTCTCAGGTAATTGGAGTTAAGGACGGCGTGCTCGCTCATCTTCTCTAGATCGCGTCCGTACCTCCTGTAGAATGCCCATGCCCTGACAACTGCTCCTGCATTTCCGTTCCACTGCTGCACCTTTCCTATGCTATTGTCCCCAACATCCTGCCAGAAGTAGTAGAATCCATCTCCCACGCCGTTTGGTTCCCCTTCCTGGGACTGCCTACGGGATGCGATTGGCGTGGGCAGGAACTCGGAAAGATGTTCGTTCACCCCGATTGGTCCGCTTCCTGGACCTCCTCCTCCGTGGGGTTGGCTGAAGGTCTTGTGGAGGTTGTAGTGGACCGCATCGAATCCCATCCTACCAGGGTCTGTCTTCCCGATTATTGCATTGAAGTTCGCACCATCGTAGTACATCTGCCCACCTGCTTCATGGACGATCTGTGATGCCTCGGCTATGTTCGTCTCGAACAGACCCATGGTTGATGGGTTTGTGATCATCATTGCTGCCGTGTCATCGCCGACTGCCGCCCTCAGGGCATCCATGTCCAACCTCCCGTCTGATGCGCTTGGGATCTCAATGATCTGATAACCGCACATCGAGGCTGATGCCGGATTGGTACCATGTGCAGAGTCGGGAACGATCACCTTGTCCCTGCGGTTATCCCCTCTAGACCTGTGATACTCCTGGATGCACCTGATTGCAGTGAACTCTCCTTGTGCTCCTGCGACCGGTTGAAGCGTGACTGCGTCCATTCCGGAGCAGATTGCAAGCATCTCCTGCATCTCGAATTCTATCTATCCCAGGAAGCTGGACTATCCTCTCGTTGACTCTTGGGTTATGCTTCATTGTGCAAGACCCAAGCGGGTAGAAACCGGTATCTATCCCGAACGTCTTCTGCGAGAGCAGTGTGTAGTGCCTTACCAGTTCCGGTTCGCTGGCTCTCGGCCATCCAGGGAGGCTTTCCCTTCTGAGGCTCTCTGGAACGGCATCTGGGTTTTGGAAGTTTGAGTCTGGTTGCGACCAACCGGAACCAGATGCCCCCTTGAAATCGAAGACCGTGTTCATTTAACCCCTCCAGACCAAGACCCCAGCGCATCGACTAGGCTAGAGATATCTGACTCAGTGATTCCCTCGTCACACCCAATCAGCAGGCAATCTGACATGTCTTCCCACCAATTGCCCAAATCGAATCCCCCGAGAACCCCTGCTTCGTCCATGCTGGAGAGTGCGTCCTTAGCGGGGCCCGGAAGTCTGATTGCAAACTCCCTGAAGAAGGCCCCTCCGGGATTGACCAGATCCACCCCGGGAATGTTGGTCACTGCTTCCTTTACCGCGTATGTGGCCGATGAAATTCTGGTTGCGAGTTTCTCAAGCCCCTCTGGTCCTAACAACGACATGTGCATGGCACCCATCAATGCTATCAGAGTTTCATTTGAGCAGATATTAGAAGTAGCCCTGTGTCTACGTATGTGCTGCTCCCTTGTGGACAGGGTCAGAGTGTATGCCGTCTTGCCCTCAGTATCGATGCTTTGGCCCACTATCCGACCGGGCATTAGCCTCAGGAATTCCTTTGTGCAGGCGAATATCCCGTAAATCGGCCCCCCGCCAGTTGGCCCTATTCCGAACGGCTGCCCTTCTCCGACAACGATATCGGCTCCCCAATGGCCAGGAGGTTGTACCAGTCCCAATGAAACTGCATCGACACCAACAATCAGTGCCGTTGAGTCGCCAATTATCTCTTTCAGGCCTATTAGTCCCTCATCCAAGATTCCCAATGAGTTCGGTTGCTCCACATACACCGCGGATGATCCAGCTGCCGAAGAGACCATTTCCATATCCAATGAGCCATCATCATTATGCGGAAGAACGTGAAGCTCAATTCCCACTCCCTGGGTGTAATTACGAATGACGGAGAGCCTGTGGGGCGGGACAAGTCCTGAGACAAATACGGAATTGGGGTTTGTCGCCTTCTTCGACTTGACTCGAACTGCGCATGTTATGGCCTCTGCAGCTGCTGTACTGACATCGTACATTGACACATTGGAAATGGGTAGGCCGACTAATTCCGACACCATGGTCTGGAACTCCCACATAGCTTGCAACATGCCTTGGCTAACCTCTGGTTGATAGGGAGTGTAAGAGGTCAGGAATTCCCCCCTTGTGGCGAGCATCGGAACCATGGTCGGGACGAACCTTGCCAATCCAGCTGACAGGAACGAGGGTCGAGAGTCGAGATCTACGTTTGCTCCTAGGAGCCGACGTGCATCTTCCAGTATCTGCTCCTCCGATTGTGGCGGCGGTAGTGGGAGAGAATCTTCCCTCCTGACTCCCTCCGGGATGTTGGAAAATAAATCAGACATAGATGACAATCCAATCTCCGAGAGCATTTCCGACTCTCTTCCAAGGTTGGGTATTTGGTCCACCATCGATTCACCTGTAGACCTGCTGCATGCCAGGAGGAATTCAATAGTTTCTCTACAAGCCGCTCCCTCAATCACACAGTATTATTACCTGTCAGGAGATACGAATGAATGTGAAGGTCGCATTGTCGTCTGCGGATAGTTTCGTCGCTCCGTACATCATGGAGATGCTAGGAGACTCTCTGGTGGAAATCCCAGATGACAAATTAGACGACCCAGCATCTCTGGATGCTCTGCTGACTCCGTGCAATACCTTGATTCACATCAACTCAAGACCGGTTGATTCCTCCGTAGCGAGAGATGACAGGGAATCTTACATCATTATGAGGGAGAAGGCCCGTCCTATACTCGATGCCGTAGACAGGCACGGCTCACTCCACATGATCATTATTGGGACCCT
Source organism: Marine group II euryarchaeote REDSEA-S42_B7 (assembly GCA_001629255.1). Taxonomy (GTDB): domain Archaea; phylum Thermoplasmatota; class Poseidoniia; order Poseidoniales; family Thalassarchaeaceae; genus UBA36. The sequence goes on along the minus strand of LURZ01000040.1, from coordinate 2,936 downwards.
GAGAGTGCACCCCCAATGGGAGCCTGGAGAAGAGTACTACGGCTACGATTCCACCTTGGCCCCTAGGGATGTAGCAGCGGAGGGACAGTTGTGGATCGAGGAGAATGCCCTGGAGAGAGCAGAGGCAGAGAGGCCAGTAAGCGTAATCAGGGCTTCTAATGTTCAAGGCGTACCGCTATCTGGTCCACCGGGGAATGGTATACTCCACAGATGGGCATTCGAGAGCCAGATGGGATGGATCAACGTACCAGGGGATGGGACCCAGGTGAAGGACATGGTCCATGTTCAGGACCTTGTGAGAGTAGTCGATGCCGTCCTAAGGGAACCACCGGCAACTAGGGAGAGTTTCGCCGTTGGGTCTGGGGGAGGAGGTCTGGGGGGTAGTTGATGCTTGGTTCCTGGAAGACAGGTGCGGATTCAGGCCATCGATAAGCCTGGAGGAGATGATCGGGGAAGCCTTCGAGGCTGCCGCTTAAATCGACTCCATGATTAGTCTGCGCCTGACTGCATTCCAGTCCGCGATAGTGCATGAGAGTTCCCCCTCGTAACCTGACTTGATGTGGCTCACGTCTGCAGAGGAAGGCATCCTGATCTCCACTTCTCCGACCCCCTCAACATCAGCGATAATCGTGTTCCCGCCGCGTACAGCGTCGGAGAGTCCGATTCCGAAGGTACGCTCCACGGCAATCACCCGGAATTGCACAGAACTAGATGCTCCCGACAATGAGTCCTTGACTGAATTTCGTTCCGAAATCGTCCTGGCATCCTGGAATGCCGACATAGCAGATTCGATTTCAGATTGATCGGAATAGTTCCCGGATGGTAGCTCCGGCTCTGGTGCGGCTGGCGGCTCCGGCTCTGGTGCGGCTGGCAGGGAAGGAGGCGGTAGAGGAGCAGGGACATTTTGAGTAGCACTGGTGGCGATTGCCCCTACAGTCCCCATGGCTGCCGCTCCGGCCGCAATCGAAGAAGGACTCGGAGCGTTGGATCTTAGGAAGTCTTCCAACCTTGATGTCTTCTTTTCCCAAACCTTCTGAGCAGAGAAGCGTAATACTGGAGGAAGTTCTGAGCTCTTCCTCTCGAAAGCAGTGTTTGCCATCTCCATGGCTTGGTCTGCAGACAACTCCCCGTTCGTCACTTTGCCCTCGAAATAGTTCAATGCAGAGTCGAACTCAGATAGCAGATCAGACAATTGTTGGTCATATTCCGGGAACTCGGCGTCGATCGAATCGAGATCTTCATTCTCAACAGAGCCTGTATTAGCATTGGCACCTGGATCGGTCGGGGAGAGGGACAATTTCCCAACCCCCACCCATCTTCTGACACCTAGGGGTAATGATCCGTCGGGCGGTGCTCTAGTCCAGCCCCCCCTGTACCAGTCGTTGCTACCATTCTGATCTCGATCATCGAGGTTCCAGGATGAGGCACTAGAACCAGACGAGAAAGCGTAGAGCAGACAACCTGATTGGTTCTTGAAGAACGGTTTTCCATTCATGGTGCCCTCTTGTTGTGAGTATGTGCCATTGAAACGATCCTGGGGGTGATCTTCGACAACTATGGATTGTCCCGAGGAGAAACTATGAGTGACGCCCGAATCTACGATGGAAAGTAGTTCTGCCAATTCCAGAGAGCCGGAAGAGTCCCTATCGAGAGCCCCGAATACGGCATTCAAAATCGCTTGCGGAGCAACTTGCCCGGTAATTGAACGCAAGGCAGCCTCGAACTCTATCTTTGAGAGAGCCCCATTTCCATCTGTGTCGAACTTAGAGAATAGAGTTTCAGCAGTGTAGCCCCTCTCTCTGAGAATATCCTGCAGGTTCTTGATCGCTATTGCCTCGATGTTGGTCTTCATGCTCTCACTTGGGCACGCTAAGGGCCACTCAGAAATGAGTCTTATCGCTGCACGATTTCTTTTCCTAATCGTTACGAATAGATAATTTGGCCTCTCTTGTGAGAGGGGTTTGTGGCAACTGGGTGGGAGCCAGACAGCATTAGCCAAAACGAAATTGCTGACGGAGAGGCTTACCATAGGGCTCTGTACATCAATGGAGATATCGGGAGGCCTGCTAATTGGCATAGAGAATCTGCGGAAAGGTTGGTCCAACTAGCCATTCCACACATCAAGGATGGTTCCCTAGTAGTGGACTATGGGAGTGGAACTGGCGGGTCCGCGATAGAATTGCTAAAAGAGGTTGAAAATAGGGCCATGGAAATTAATTTGGTTCTTATCGACCCGCTAGTTTCTTGGTTTTCCAAGGCGAGAGACTTACTCAAAGGCAGACCGAATGTGCACTTCGAGTTATCAATCGAGAAGGATGATTCCGGCAAATTATCCTTCAGAAGGCTGGAAAACATGCTTGGAGGAAGGAAGGCGGACGTGATTATTTCCTCTTCAACCATGCACCTAATTCCTGAGAGGGCGATTCGGGATTTGGCATCTCAGTTTGCTGGCAGCCTCAAAGAAGATGGGGTTTTCATCTGGGATAGCGGAGACTTAGAAAGCGAATTTAGACCTGCTCACTCTGCTCTCCTGCATGACCCATACAGAGCTGTGAGGGAGATTCTAAGGAATGATGAAATCAGAGCCAGTAGGCTCTCAGAAATGAGTAGTGAAGAGGTATTGCAACATGAGGGGAGACTGGATAGGATTTTTCCAGGACCATACTCGATGGACGTGATACTTGATGCTCTGAGTGCGGTTGGGTTCTCTTCTGAGACTCATGATGAAGTGGTGGGTTTCTCAAATGATGATGCAGAGAGATTTGCATTGGTCCCCAGACTATCGGAGGTAGCTGCTCCGTTACTTCTTGGTGAGGAGAGGGATGAGGCGATCAGGGGGGCGCTGAAGGTAGCATTAGCGGAGATGGCAGAGCAGGGAAAGGGGAGCCACACGGAGTACCGGAGCCATTGGGTTTACGGAGTTCACAGATTGGGAT
>LURZ01000004.1 GCA_001629255.1 Marine group II euryarchaeote REDSEA-S42_B7 | reverse complement strand
CCTCCAGACTGGCCGCCTTCGGATAATGATGAGACCTGTATGTCGCTAATCTCCACGTTCATGTAATTATCATTGCCGTAGTCCCCATCTACTACCAGTACAAGCAAGGGCTGTCCGGCTTCTGAGGGGCTGTATTCAAACTCGGCCTTGACACTGGAGCTTCCAGGAGGAAGATACAACTCTACTGGGCCGTTGATAAGTGTGGATATCGATGGTTGGAAGGTACCGTCTATCCTCTGCTCGTAGAGGCCTACGCTGATCGTACCCTCGTTCTTGCCTGGGTTCTCCCAGTAGGTTACCACCGTGATCTTGTCACCAACTAGTGGATTCTTTGTGGGAGTTACCACGGAGCGGGTATACTGCCCGTCGAACTCAACTAGTCTAATGGTGGGAGTCCTCGGGGAGTCGGGGCCACCGAGACCTGCTACCTGGTTTCCTGCCTTGTCTGTGGAGGTAATCCAGAACGAGACCTTGTCCCCGTCACTTATTTCGAACTCCAAGGAAGGTGAGAAGTCTAACTCCCCCCGATATACGTGAACGCCTTCTACACTTGAGAACCAAGGAACTTCGCCGCTTTCCTCAGTACCGGGGATAATCTGGCTGTTCCTCTGGAATGCCCATGAGACCTGAAGAGGTCCGAAGTTCATCCCTATCTCCTCCATGATGGTAATCGTGACGGTGACTGAGTCCATGTTGTTGGTCTCGATCACTGTGAGTGAAGAGTCCGGATATGCTTCAACGTTGAACAATGCCGTGGGAGGCTTCGTATCCACTGTTACGGAGGCCTGTGAGTCCTCGACCGAGTGAGCGTTGCCCGGTACTCCGATTAATGAGGTCGTGAGAACTGTCGTTGGCTCTATGGGTTGGAAATTTGGCAGGGTCATCTCTACTGTGAAGTTGCCATTGGCATCCACAGCACCCAAGGACTCGTAGTTCCCGCTCCCGTATGTCATCGAAAGCACTGCGGTTAGATCCTGGTTTACCTCGGAGATCCTAATCCCGGATCCTTCGTGGTGGACAGAGCCGCTAACTGAGAACGTGTCCCCCTGTCCGAGGTAGAGGGAAGTCCCTAACGCTGGAATTATCGGCTCCGATAGGTCCTCTGCTGCGTTTGGAATAGCGGAAATCCTGTTGTCTAGGCGCCATGAAAGAGAGCTGAGGACTTCTGACTCTATCTGATCCAATCCATCCTCCACCAAAACTCTGGGCTTGCAGTCGAAGTCTTGCTCTGTGAATGGCATGTCCCACGAAATCTTGAACCTGACGCTCAGCTCGGTTACAGTGGAGGTGATGGCCTCGGTGCTTGCCCCAATAACCTCCAACATGCTACTGCTAGGGCTTAGCAGCGTAGAGGTGAATGGCTCGTAGGAGAATACCCCGTATTCGCTTCCGTAGCCGCAGAGGAATACAGAAATGTTGTCAATAGTTCTGAATCCGTTCGGTTCGTCCAGCCTCACCTTGAATGTGTGCTCAATTCCCGGTACCAGGAAGTAGTCGATACTGTCTTGTGTAAGCCTGTCCAATGAGAACGTTGAGCCGCCTCCGGAACCGGTCCCGAGACCTGCGCCTGCGAATTCGACCATCACGTCCTCTGCCACGACGACCGAGGCCCATGAGTTGGTAGCACCGGGGCCCCCTCCTGTGGAGCCGTCCTGGTAGCTAAGGCCTACCCAATCCGTACCCTCGACATAGAGGTGTATAAGCTCGTTATCCATTGAGGAGACGTCTATTCCCATGAACTGAACTTGCTGCTCCCCGGTTAGCCCGACGCTGAGCTCCCTGTTCTGGGACTGGTACTCTGATTCATCGGCAATTCCGTCAGAATTCTGATCGTCTACCCCCTCCCTCCAGTATCTCAGAGTAAGAGACTCCCCTCTGGCCTGATCTTCACTGATTGTTATGTAAGGGGAGAAAGTTGTCGGTGGGACTACCATGCCGTCAACAAACTGAAGCCCGACAGGAGTCTGGACTTGCATCCTACTCGCCACGGGAGGACTATTGTCTACCACGATGTCCACCATTGGGGGGACTCCAGTAGTGTCTTCTGCCCCGTTAGTTGAGGATGAAGGCCCTACTCTCAACATCAGGGGAGAGAGAGTCATGGAAGACAACCCAGTGGGAGATTGAATCACGCCTGAGAAGGACCCCTGATCTCCTACCTGTAGAGGGTATATGGATCCAGAGAGGTTCAATGCTACGGAAAAATCACTTGCTTGGGGCCTCCGATTCTCATTGTCCTGGAATCTAACTGTTCCCGATATATTCAGGGGCCCCCCTTCTTGGATGGGGAACGGGTAGAATAGGGTATCATAGGTATTGGAAATTACCCTGTCAAACTGGTCTCTGATCTCGAAGTAGTCTATCTGTAGATCGTTCTCTACGGCATTCTCACCGGAACGACCGCTCTCAGACGTAGCAGGCCAAATGGTTTCCCCGTCTAGGTCGTTCGCTCGAGCCTCCCACTCTATGCTTTCTACATCGTCCCAGTTCCAATCAACTTTGAACTTCCAGTGGACTTCGATATCGACGTAACCGTCGCTATGCAGGGACTCTGTGACATAGCTCGCACCCACGCTCAGAGGAGCTAGGCTGTCTCCTGAGTTCTGTGAGAATTGCACGTCTCCCGAGCCTGCCCCCCAGAGGCCGTCGGGACTATTCTCGACCCTGAAGCCGATAGATTGGCCGTCCGAGGATGTGCCGACTAAGGTGATATCAGCGAGTTGGGAGTTGTCATAGAGATGATGGTGACTTGTGACGATTTCGATTATCTCACCGTCCGGGTAGAACGTATTAGGGACTGAGAAATCTCTGTTTACAAACATGAAGTCGTAGACTATCGAACCATCCAAGGAGAGTGCTCCGTAGTCCGAGGTATAACTCAGTGGGATGTCCGTCTCGTCTTCGAAGTCGACATCGGATATCCCATCCAGGTATCCTTCGATTCCTGGTCCCAGGCCGGACACGTTCTCGAAGAATAGGTATCCAATGCCCATTGAGGAAATATGTACTGTCTGGGCAGAGTTGGATGATACGGATATTGGTACCTCGAGCCAATCCCTGCCGTTCTGAGCGTCAGTGTGGGTGGGGTTGAGATACCCTATTCCAGAAATCTGTGCCTGGCTGAGAATGCTTGTGAAGGCTGAGTTCCCGGACCCCCCAGAAATCGAGGAGCCTGCTACTGAGACAGTCACTGGGGATTCGAAGCCATCATCGTCTGGAGAAATGCTCACGAAACCAGAGTTGACAGTTGCAGATTCGGGAATCAGTACGGTGAGACCCTGCGGGTTAGTACCGTCCAGAGCCAAAGAGGCGCTTCGCGAGTATGAGTCTTCGAGAGTCATCCATGACTGCCATCCTAGGTTTCCGTACGCCAGTTGCCCCGAATCGTCAATCATCGGGAATTCCCAGTCATCAGAGCCATCATTCAGGACATCCAGATGAGGGTTTGAAGGAGGGTTCGAGAACGATGAGGTGATTCTAAGAACGTCTATCCACCCGTTAGTGGGAAGGGTTACTGATGTAGAGAAACCCACTTGCTGGGAAGGGAATTGTATGGTCCCTCCCTTGCTTGCGGAGCCAAGGGAATTGCCTAGCTTATCGTAGATTGTAACGGAAACTGTGCTGGAAATGTTTCCATAGATTGTAACACTCTTGATGGGGCGAGGGGAGAAGACGAAATCGGATGATATTGTCCCGGTTATTGCAGTGGCGTTTAGCAACCCGTCTACGACCTCAATTCCGGCGCTATACTCCCAGCCATTTTGCCCCGAGTCTGCGTTTAATACTCTCTTTCCACCGATATGCACCTTCTCCAAGCGTGGAGTCTGTTCGGGGTCATCCGAGCCCATGTGGATTTTCAGTCTGACCTGCGGGTACTGTTCGGCGTCTACCCCTGCAAGGCTGAATGGGAATGAGATGTTGGAGAAGCCTGGGACTTGTGCCCCAGTGCTAGCCTCCAATAGCGAACCTCGAATCCATCCATCCTCGCCTGCATGGCCCTCGATGTCGACAAAACCTAGGTTGAATTTCCTGTCGGAGTCCAACGAGATGGATGGGCTCAGCCAGCTTCCAGGGATGCCGAAGTTTGAGATTTGGACTCCAGCGTTATCTATGAACCATCCAGCGAGAGTGTAGTAACCATCGGATCCAAATGCGAATTTGAATTTAACAGAGTCGCCCTTGTAGGCATCTAGGTTCGCCCTGAGATTAGTCATCTGACTGGTCGAAGCCCAGGTCCCAGAAAAAGCAGTACCAGTACAGTGATCCATCGTGAAAATACCCATTCCCTGTAGGTTGTGGCCTGCGAAAGATGAAGCAGTGCCAGAATACCATCCTGGGTCGAAGTATTGCCATGCCCCATTGTTCACTTTGATGAATACCGCGCCGCCGTCCCATCCTGCCTCTGAACATGACCAATGGTCGAACGTCAGATATGAGGTTCCATTGAGAGGAATGTCATAGCTAGGAGAAATCAGTCGTGCTTCATCAATTCCGTTCTCATAATTTCCTGAGAAACCTACCCCATACGCGTAAGGGAAAGAGGCGGTGAGTGGGGGTCCAGAGTTTGATGAAAGCTTGTTCAATGTGAATTTGCACTTGTCATTGCTACATGTGCCAGATGTTGATCGCGTCCATCCTGGCGCTTCGGAGACTGTCGGGGAGTTAGCAGTCGAGTCTTCGAATCCGATCATTTCGGATTGGACTCCCTTGGTTACGATCCTGTAAATCCAGTCATCAGGGGCGGGGTTGCCTTGAGAATCCGGCATCCCGTAGTGAGACATAGTTGAGGGTGAGGAGAAGTCATCGACGAACATGGTACTTCCATCGTAATCCACCACTCTGAACTGGGATATGGTTAGTCCCTCTCTTCTATCCGGAGTCCCTCCCCCGTAATTGAATGACGAACTGGTGTCAACTACTATTCTGATATCAACGCTGGACTGATCCTGGAAACCGGACGGGATTTCGAATGAGACTAATCTAAATTCGCCGCTCTGATCCCCGTATGTTTGTCCGTTGTCGGCAGTATAACCATTTCCGGGAATAGGTCCGGATCTAGCCGAGCAATCCGAAGATGTGCTGCTGGTGCTTGATGAGATGTCTGCCCATGTATTGCCATTCAATGAAAGTTCAATGCAAGCATTGTCGCTGGAACCGCCCTCTAGGTCCCACTCCATGTTGAACTCTATCTTTGACGAGGAGTTCGTGCCAGTTAGGTCGATGTTCCTCTCGAGCACTCCGTAGGCGTTTGAGTTGTATGTGCAAGAAGAAGCGGTCGTGGTGTAGCATCCGTGGTGCCAGACATCCAGATCCACGCCCTCATTGATAATCTCGATTTGATCTATGAACCATCCCGGCCTCTCATTTGTTGAATCTGGATGGGTCCAGATTACGAATCGGAATTGGATATTATCTGCTTGGTCAATTCCAGAAAGAGAGGATAGTGAGAAGTTACTGGTAACCCATCCACTATGAGAGTTGGAAGCAAATACTGGCACAGGTGATGAGGCCCCGCTAGGAACGGGAGCATCGGTAGATAGAGTGCTGGGATACCCGCCTTGTGGTTC
>LURZ01000039.1 GCA_001629255.1 Marine group II euryarchaeote REDSEA-S42_B7 | reverse complement strand
CCTGTCTGGAGTGGGGATGGTCTTCTCTATCGTCTCGATGAGGATATCTAGATTCACGTCGTGATGCGCAGAGACGGGAATTATCGGGGCATCCTCGGCTATCGTTCCGCTAACGAAGTCCTTGATCTCGTTGTAGGACTCTATCGCCCTCTCCTTGGTGACTATGTCTATCTTGTTCTGCACCACGACTATATTCTCTATCCCTGCTATCTCGAGAGCAGCCAGGTGCTCCTTAGTCTGTGGTTGTGGGCACTTCTCGGTTGCTGCCACCAATAGAAGAGCACCATCCATAATCGAAGCACCTGAAATCATCACTGCCATCAGGGTCTCGTGCCCCGGAGCATCAACGAACGAAACAACCCTCAGGAGGTCACCCTTTCCCTTGTCCCCGTCCGGATGTTTGCCTTTGGCGTAGTGCTCTCCCCTTTCAGTCACGTGGAAAGAGGTATCTGCGTATCCTAGTTTGATGCTGATCCCCCTCTTCCTTTCCTCGGAGTGGGTGTCTGTCCAGGTTCCAGAAAGAGCCTGCGTGAGCGTCGTCTTCCCGTGGTCGACGTGCCCAACCATGCCAATATTGACTTCGGGCTGCTTGCTTTTCGGTTTAGACAGCTTCAATCACCTCAGTCGTCACTCCTCTTCACCAGAGGACTGTTCGACTGCGGCTTCCTCTCCACCAATGATGGCGGCTAGAGAGCCCTTTCCAGATTCCACTACCTTGAGGTTAATCTGGCGGGTATCCTGACTGATTATATTGCCCCTTAGATTCCTTCTTCTCCTCAGGCCGTCGTACTTGTATCGGTACTCCTTGCTGTTCTTGTTCACGAACTTCTTCCCCTTGTATCCTATTCCGGCTGTGATAAGTACTGACTTGACTCCCGATCCATCCAAGTCTGGCCTCATCGGTCTCCCAGTGACATCGGAGCCACCGGTTATTTCCAGTCTGTAGCCATTCAGGACTATCTCTCCATCCCCTACGAACATTCCATCCACAGAATCACCTATCTTCTTTCCAAGGAAGTGATTGTAATTGGCCCCTGTGATGTCCAGGGCGTAGGATTTGCCGCCAGAGTCGGGATTTGTGTCGTTCACCACCGCCTTGAAGGACTGCTCACCTGCCATTTGGTCACCTTAGACGGCACCCCGACATAAGCCCCCTATAAGAGCGGTTCGGAGCCTTAAGGTTGCTCTATCCCCCGAAAAGCCCCTTCTCAACCCTATCTCCAATCACGGCAGGTATTGAATTTGGCATCGTGATGTACTGTGTCCTCCCTCTGCCCCTGTGGGAACTAGATGCTCTGCTTACAATCAGTCCCTGCGACTCCAGATGCTTCAAATATTTCCAGAAAGTGGTGTACCCGCGAGCCTCCTCATTATTTTCCTCGCATACGAGTTCGTACAACTTCCTAGCATCGCCACTGGAAATCTCCTCTTCCTTCTTCAATCTCCGACAAATCCCCAGCAGGACCATCCTCTGATGGAAGTTCAACTTGTCAATCTGGCTGGGTTCTATCGATGGTGAGTGTACTTCACTAGGCAGTACGTCTTCTTCCAGAACCTTCTCTCTCCCTTTCATCTCCGCCCTCCTGATAGAATTATCGAGTAATTCAATTGCCATTCTAGCATCCCCTCCCGACTCCTCGGCAAAGACGCCGATCTTTGCTAGCACCTCGTCGCTAATGGCACCAGGCCGACAAGAGGCATCGTAACGTTGCCTTGCAATACCCTCCAAATCAATAGCCGCATAAGGCCCGAGTTGTATGGAGTTACTCGCTCCGAGCCTTGATTTAATTGCCTTCTCAAATAGGGTGAAGAGAGACTCGTCCTGACTGACCAAAATCAATGAAAGGGATCCATCGCCCTCTTGGTCCTCGTCTATCCTGAGTAGTTTGTAAATCAGGTCAGAACTATCCCTCCTCACTAGGACGTCAACTTCGTCTAGAATCAGTAGGAGGTGTGATTCATGGTGTCTCAGGTTTCTTCTGATGTTCTGGATTACCTCTGCCGAGCTGAAACCACGCTCAGGATGACCAGAATCCAGAGAGAGGGCGATCTGCTGCAGAACCTGGGAAGAGGACGGGTGATTTCTACAATTGACGTGAGCAATAGAGACCTTTCTTCTCCCTTCCAATTTTGCAGAGACATCCATGCAGAATCTACGAGTCAGAACGGTTTTTCCAGAACCGACGTTTCCTGTTACGACCGCCTTGCAGCTAACATTGTGGTTCTCTATGCCTAGGAACATCGATGCCATCTCTCGAAGCTCTTCCGCCCTCCCAATCAACTCTGGAGGTGTCCAGTCATATGATAGGGGCTCCTTGGAAACCAGAATTAATCCCTCTCCTATCCTATCGAGGTAGTCTGCCATCATTATGTTCTCCATCTCGACGTTCTTAGACATATTCGGCCCGCGACTGCCTCGGGACTCAACATAGTAGTTTTCCTATTTTCTTCGGTGTTTTGATAGGCTTGTCCGCATCAGCATTGACTGAGGCAGTGCCATGGTGCTGAAGCGGATTTTCAAGAAGCCGACCAGAATGGGGCTTTTCGGAGCCACCATTCTGGCTCTTTTCCAGTCAGTAAACGCCTCTGGTTTCTCCGACAACGTTGCTCTTAGAACCGGCCTGCAAGAACGCCAGGTTTGTCAAAATGTCAATTCGGGAGGGGAATTAGCCCAGCAATGCACATCGGGAGGGATACCTGAGGGTAAGGAGAAACTAGTTTTCCCCGAGGACCTACAGTTCGAAATTTGGGGCAATCTAGAAATTAGTACAATTGACTATGTAATTATCGCGTTTCTAGCCTATACTCTAGCAGCGCTTTGGGTCCATAGGACCATTGAAAGCTCTCTTGGGGCCAAGAAGAGGAAAATGATCGCCCTTAAGTCGATTCGCTGGATTCGAATAGCAGTACTTTCGCTTGTTCTGGCCGCATTATCCACAGCCAATAAGATGGGCAGATTCGCAGAAATATACAACTCTTGGGGGTTTGGAACGAAGACTGAAGGATCATTAGGATGGCATGAAGGGTCTTTCGGGTTTGCTCCATTTGAATGGGGAGTTCTAGACGCTGTGGAGCTGATAGCCCTCTATTCATTTTTCGTTTACGCAATTTATAGAGGCGTCGAAGTGGATAGGGCGATTCTGAACCCTATCCCGGATAATCGAAACTACATCGAGAAGATTTGGGGAGGAATAAGTGAAGCAGAGAGGGCCCAGAGATCGGATTTCGAGGGAGGGGCCGCCAAGGCCAACGAATCGTTCACCAATCTAGTAAAGCTACTAGGGGCTTCCGCATCCCTGAATGTCGCCGCCGCGTCCCTTGACGAGGGCAACGTGAAGGTGGCCTTCAACAAGTGGAAGAATCTGACGCACAGTAAGGGCAAGCAGAACAAGGATTGGAAGGCCCTATCCGAATCGCTAGATCAGGCAGGCAGTTTCCCAAAGGAAGAGTCGGAAGAAGAGTAGTGACCAATCGGCGGTTTAAAGGCAAGATACAAATTGGGGAAAACGAGGAGAGGAAATGGCAAACGAACTCAGCAGGGAAGAAGTGTCCGACAGGCTTGTCACCATCTTCTCCGCATCCCTGAAAGGTAGCGAACTAGAGAAGGCAATTGCAAGTGTGGACAAGCGACTCGATAAGTTCGAAGGAAAGTGGGCAGGACTGATTAAATGGGCCGAACAGAAGTACGGACTTCCAGAGGAATCAGGAGCAGAGGAAGTAGTAGAAGAGACTCAGGAGGCGAATGGAGCAAAATCCCAACCAGAGATTCACGAGGAACCTGTTGAAGAGATTAGTGAATCCGCTGAACTTACCAGAGAAGATGCATCAGCAAGGCTCGAGGCAATTTTCCGCTCCAACCTAGAGGGCCAAGAGTTAGAGAAATTAGTTGCAACCATCGACAAGAGGCTAGACAAGTTCGAGGGGAAGTGGCCTAAACTCATTCTTTGGGCCGAGGAAAAGTACGGTTCCGCATCAGAGAACCCAATCCAAGGTGGAACAGAGGGCGTAGAAACCCCCGATTCTTCGGGAATCGAACAAGAAAAAAATGGTTTCTGCTAATCCTTCTGATCCAGATGTCTGGAATGCCTTTTCATCCTATTTTTCCTCTACAGGAAAGTCTGGCAGGGCCAATGCATGTGAGCAAAAGTCCCAATCTCTTTCTTGATTCGTAAAAATGAATTCCCCTTTGAGACCGGGAATATTCTCTTGGACCACAATTAAATGTGATACTTACTCCCCAGGGTTGGTAGTTTCCATGGCTAAGAAGATCCCACAGGACGTCGCCTTCAGACTTGCCCAAAAGGCGAGGGATGCGGAAAAGAAGGCGAAGGATGCGGAAAAGAAGGCGAAAGATGCAGAAAAGAAAATAAAAGAAGCGGAGAAAAAGGTCAAAGAGGCAGAGAAGAAGGCCAAGGAAGCTGCAGAGTCACTAGCAGACGACGACCTGGATGACTTCGACGACCTGGATGACTTCGACGACCTGGATGACGTCGACGACCTGGATGATAATTCAGTCACGGAAGATGACACCGATGAGTCAGCAGAAACTTCTCAAGATGAGTCCCCCAAAGAGGATGATGATCTCGACGCACTGATGAAGCAGGCATCTAGTTCTGAGTCTAGTGAGCAAAGGGTGCAGAGGGCGGAAAAACTAGCGAGAGAGGGTGACTTCTCCGGAGCTCTAGAGATTTGGAAGGAACTAACCGCAAGCGATGCAGACAACCCAGAAAACTGGAGAGGACTCGCCTCTGTTCTAGAATCCAGGGATCAGCCAGGAGACGCTACCAAAGCACAAACAGCCCGTGACCACGCAGATAGGATAGAGACCCAGGCAATCGCAGAAAAGACTGGAAGAAAGATGGAAGACATCATTGCAGACCTCATGGATGACGGAATTCTGAATTTCAGTGCCGGATCCGATGCTAAGGACTCCGAATAAATCAAGCATCTCTCGACGTGAAAACAATCTTGGTCACCATTCACATTAAGAACTCAATACCCTTGGGGCTACACAGGTAATACTATGGTAGAGTTAGGCGACACACAGAGAATGGGACTTCTTATTGGTGCAGCGGCGATTTTAATCTTCGTTGTTGTAAACATGGCAGGCTTGCTTGGTGGCGGTGACGAAAAGCTGTTCATAATCGACTTGATTGGAATCGGCAGCATGGATGCAATGAGGCCAGATACCGGCTTCAGCACTCAAGATATCGTTGGTCTGCTGGCTGCAGCAGCTATGGGTGCACTGTACTTCTTGTCTGCAGAAGAAGAACTCGACTGGGAGGCACTCCTGGGCGACGATGATGACGACGAAGAAGAGTGAATTTTCTCGTTTCCGTTTGTGCAATAACAATTCCTTTGTATCTGAGGGGTATCCTTAATCAGGGAATTTCGTCGAATTTGTACCCCAATTCCCATTTCTTCTCACCAAGAGCTACTTCTAGCTCGAATGGCGTAATTAGCGGCTTTGCATATCGAACCGAGTCATCGATAGCAATCCTAGGACAAGCCGTGTTGACAAAGGCATCAACGGGGTAGAAATCGATCAATTCAGGACCGATATGTTCCAAAGCCAGAAGATATCCCTTTTTTCCATGTTTTTCGATCTTCCTCTTCATCCTGAGTGCAAGATTTCTTCTCATCTGCCCAGGTTTCTCTCCGATTAGGATGCCGAAAGACTCTGCCTCGTCACAGGACATTATCAAACCAAATCTCTGTCTCAGTATCCTCTCAATCCTATCAAAGGACATCTCCTCTGCTCCACCGGTGTATGGATCCAGCATCGCAAGCGGTTTTCCAGTATGCAAGACTAGTCCAATCGGATGGAAGTCACCACTGCCCAGGAATAGGTAATGGCCTATTTCATCACTATCCCCAGAGTAGTTACAACCCAGGACTTGACCCGGGAAAGATAGCCTGGCCCCTCCAACAGGAATCTCTACCTCGTAGCCTACTGCCTCCAGCCTTTCTTTGTATTCGAATATCAGGTGTAGATGCTGTATGCTACCTACTAGCCCCAACTTTGTTCCCTTGAGAGGGGATACTCTACCAACAGCGTCAACGAACAACTCCTTGGCTTCTTCCTCGCTCATCTGCCTATCTTCTTCAACCCTGGATAGGCGAGACTCGGCTATGCGCCTATGCTGTTCTAGAATCGGAAGAACGGGATCAATTGCAGGATCTCCATCATAAGTCACATTGATGAACTCAGTAGGCATTCCTGAGTCTATGTTCATCTGAGAGTGACCCATATGGGCAACTAGCTCTACACCCATCCTCTGCATCTTGTCATGTACAAGGTCACAGGCCCCATAACACGGATCAGCCGCCAATATGATTCTCGCTGAAGTATCCTCTTCTATGGAGTCCATCATCTCCAATGCCTGCATTTTTAGCCCCTCTGGAACTTGTAATGCTACGAGTCGATTGTCATTGGCCTTGATTCTCTCAATCAGGTCGTCCAACTGGAACTCATGTCTATTCATATCCATTCTATTACCTACTATTCGACAATCTCCACTCTGCCTTCAACGATGTCAATCCTGGCTAGAGTCTGAATTGGCCAATTTGGACGCTCCTCAGCCAACCTCTCTCTCCCTTTTCCCTTCTCGATAGCAATAACCACTCCTTTTAGGATTGCTCCTATTTCCTCCAATGCTTCCAGGAGGGGCTCAAGAGTCCCACCGGTTGAGATGACGTCATCTACTACCAGGACCCTTTCTCCGGGCTTGATATCGTTAATGTAAGCCGTCGAAGTTGAGTATCCCGTTGAAACATCCACTCTAACTTCTCCTTCCATCCCGTATGGCCTCTTTCTTATCACAACCGTCGGCTTTCCAGTTGCTTCCCCAACCGCTGCAAGCAATGGTAGCCCCATGGCCTCGACACTTACTACTATGTCAATCTCCGACCAGTCGACCATATCAATAATCAGATCTCTGGTTGCTCTGAGGACTTTTGCTTCCATTCGGGGGATTCCATCGGAGATTGGATGGATGAAGTAGGGGTAATCCCCCTTCCAGATAATTGGGGCTCCCCTAAGAGAGTCTTGTAGTGTTTCAAGGGGATCTGCCCGGGACATGTCCCGTTGACCTCACACTAGGCCCTTCAAATGCTCGGCACCTTCTACTACATTGATGCTACAGGGCGTTGGGAACTTACAACCCGCCTTTCTCAGTGCCTCCTTTGCAGAAATGTAACTCTCAGCCTCGGTTTTTATGGAGATAACTGTCTGTCCCCTTTGAACCCTCGCGGCAGTGCCGACATTTTTGCCGAAAGAGAGACGCATTCCCTGGGAGACCCTGTCAGCACCCGCACCAGTGGCTTGTTTGTTTTCCCTAAGGATTTGGTGGGGGTATGTATGCATTCTGAGGGCATATCCCATCGCCCCAGCATCTTCCCTGATTGTTGAATTCGCTACCTGCCTAGCCGATTCCAGAGCCGAATCCCTGATCTGACAGGCGTTGTCTGCCGTCAACTCAAGAGTGACTGGAAAGCCTCCGGTCTCGGCCCTCTTCCGGTTGCCCATGTGGTAGCGTAGAATTCTGTTGTTGGGAACGCCACCCGTGTACTCTCTCCTAGTGAACGACTGCCCCTTGATTTGCCTGTACATCTTTGCGGGTTTGCGTGCCATTCAATCACTTCGATTGCGGGCCACCGACCCCCCGTATTTAACGGTGAGGCACTACCTGGGTTTAGGAATCAGAGCATAACCGTTCGTTTTCCCTTTGCACTTCCGTAACTCCGTATACAATCAGAATGAATCCGAGTAGCATCGAGGCGCCGACTTCCTCGTCTAGAAGCAACCACCCCCCAATAACTCCAAACACTGGAACAAGAAAGACGTACGAAGACGTGGCAGTGGGCCCGATGACCTCGATTCCTCTAGCGAACAAAACATATGATAAGACTGTGGAGACTATCCCCAGATAAGCGATAGTAACCCACTCTGCCTCGCTCGGATATGGGATGGGAGTACCCCAGTTCTCAACGACGACCCACGGAGATAGTAAGACCCATCCAGTTACGGAGTACCAGACTACAATCTCAAGCGATGAGTAACCCCTATCCCAGGAAAGCATGATCTTGGTCAGATTGGTGGTAGCCGCCCAGGATAGTGCGGCAAAGAGGATCATCAAATCCCCTACTGCCCTATGCTCCAACGGGATTCCTGAGTTAGGACTCCAACCAACAACAACTGCTACGCCAGAAATTCCAATCGCTAATCCCACAGACATTCTTGATGAAATTTTCTGACCTAGCATAGGCACGGCTAGAAGAATCGTAAAAACTGGATTCATTGGAATGATTAGCGATGCATCACCAGCTGCGGTCCAACTCATTCCATGCATGAACAGAAGCTGGTAAGCCATAGTTCCCAAAAGCCCTAACCAGAAAGAGAAAACCCACGATCTTCCATCTGGTGGGAGAAATCTGAATGATCCCTCGCCTCTGCTTGAAATCGACCACAGAAAGAATACCGAAACTGCGAAGACATATCTCAGCCAAGCAGAAGTCGCAGGACTGAGAGTTGCCGGGGCTTCCTCATTCAGTCCGTAACTCAGAAATCTTCCCGCAGCCCAAGTAGAACCCCAAATCGCAGCGACCAGAACTAGAAGTAAATGGGTCCAGAGATTCTTCTTCCAATAATTTCCCAACATAATTTCAGTTCCTTGGATAATTGGCAATAATCATCTCAAAGAAACCAGGATGGGTGACATCGCATATTTCATATCCAGATAAATCCGCTCCAACTTTCGTCGCTAGAACTCCTGCCGTCATGGCCAATCTGTGGTCCAACTCGCAATCGAAAACTCTCTTCGGGCTTCTTGGCAACTGCCCTCCGGGAATTTTTAGTCCAGTATCAGTCTCATTCGCTTCCATTCCGAATGACGATAGCAATCTAACAGTGGATAAGATCCTGTCAGACTCCTTCCCCCTGGCATGAGGCGCTCCCAAAATTTCACCTCCCGTCCCGAGTGCCATTATGACCGCACAGGGTGCGATGATATCACTGGAATCTCTCAGGTCGACCTCATCTTTCTCAGAAGATAGGGCATCACTAATGGCCTCGAGAACAGGGCTTCGGATGCTCGTTAGGTCCTGATCCAAACTTCTGGTTCCATGAAGAAGGTCGAAAAGAACAGATAAGGGAAAAAGGCTAATCTCGGGGGGTATTTCCACTTTTTTGGGAGTTTTAACTTCCCAATTAGACAGAATCATCTCTTCCTCGAGAGTTCCCGACCATCCACAATCGTTGCAAATTTCTATTGTGAGATCCCTATACCACCTACTTACTGCATCTCCATAAAGACTCACTTCAATCTGCTTCTGGAGTCCAGCGGAAGCAAGAATTATGCCAGATAACGTTTGACTAGAAAGGGACTCATCAATCCTTGTCCTCCCCCCTGTTATCGGGCCTGTTATCTCTAAGGGAAGCCTATCTGAGGATACCTTACACCCCAGATCTTCCAATGACTTTGTTAGTTGCGTGAAGTCTCTCCTCCTCAAGGAGGAATCTCCATCGATAACCACTGGAAAATCTAAACAAGCGACAAGAAATGATAGAATTTTAGCGGCGGTAGCCGAGTTTCCACAGTCTAGATTTGTTCTTGGAGGATTCAGAGCCCCTTCCCCTTTCCGAATTTTCCATTGTTCTGCACCTCTCTCAATCGAAACTCCCATTTCCTCAACACAGTCCGCCATTGAGATGATATCTCGACCAGGAAGCCCTCGAAAAATCAGTCTAGTAACGGTACTGCACTGGGATGAGAGGGCTATCCATCTGATCATGTGACTTTTTGAGGGCGGCAAGAACCACTCGACTTCATCAGGGTGGTCGATGATGGGGATGCCCAGCACGCCACGGCATCGTGGTCATTCAGTTGAATGCTCGTATTGGGCATGTTCCCTAATCCAGTCTCCGAAGTCAGAATCTCCACTCCATGTTTTTGCCCTCTCGTCGATAATGCTCCTTTGCATTGTCTCCTCGACGGTCCCATTCATTTTGACCAGATTGTTTCTCTGGAGAATCTTAGGACTGAGGCCTGGAAGGAGTATTGCCAATGCCCTTGGAACTCTGCCGGGGTAGACTTCGTTTACATGACCGACGATATTGGTGGTGCAGGTGTTTGTGACGGAGTTGTACCACTCTGGGCTTTCACTCAGTTTGTTTGTTCTCATTAGATATGACTCTAGCATCCTTCGCTCGTTTCCCGGGCCTAGGACTACCGCCTCGAATAGGTGCGTGACCGATTTCTTCCTACACCTGGTCCTTACTCCGATAACGTCTCTTTCCGTGGCCCAGACGTAGATCAATTCGTATTGTCTGAATAGGCCTTTGATTGGGTGATACCTCTCTCCTCTCTCCCTCCTCACCTCAATTGAACATGCTAACCTGGTCCCATCGCTCATCTCGAAACTCATTATTGTGTGCGCCATCTGTCTTCTTTTAGGGTCAAAGTACTCGAGTATGAACCATATCTTCTCTACTTCAGTAAGATTCAGTTTCAAGTCAATCCATCTTTCATCGAAGTCCCTGCCGCTCCTCCACTCGAAGTCCCTCACATTACGAATGGTCACCTCATCCCCGTCGAACTCGGCTTTAGCCTGCCTTTCGTTATCATTTACCCACGATCTGTCATTAGACGGCCTCAGACTTAGATGCCTCATGATTACCCAAATTGTCGACAAGAGTGCTATAGAAAAAACGGCCAGAGTTACCCAGATCGGCATCATGGAGGAGTCAAGCACAGGGTTCTCAGGCCCTCTTATTGAATGAATCCTCCCCATCTTCGGTGGCGCGGCAGGGGAGATTCGAACTCCCGAGGTGAGACACCACTGGATTAGCAATCCAGCGCAATGGCCAGGCTATGCGACTGCCGCAGTAAGTATACGACCAGAGATTCGTGCTTAAGCAGAACGGTCAATCTACTCTTCCTCTTCCAGAGTTTCCCCTGTGCTGATCAGTTCGGAAGGGAGTCTCGCAACGAAAACAATCTCGTCTTCGTACCCAGTACGGTCACGATTTCGAAGCTCCATAATCCTAGTACCCTTTGTCACCTTTCCGAGGGTTTCCTTGGTCTGTCCTGAAACCATCCTGATCATCATGCCAGAACCAGTCAGCATGAACAATTGGTCGTCAAGGTCCGGAATTTGCCTAACGCTGACAATCTCGTCTCCATCCCTCAAAGACATCGTCCTGACGCCCTTTGTTCCACGATTGGTCTTTCTATAACCATCTCTCTCGAATATCTGATCCCCCGACTCGTCGACTATGGGGGTGCCTGCTTCTGTTAATGGCAACATTTCCCCAGAGCCCAATCTGCTTCGTTTGGCCATTCCATACTTTGAGATTGTAAGGACGCTAGTATCGAAGTCGTCTGTAACAATCATTCCAATGACTTTGTCATTTCCTGATAGTTTCATTCCTGATACTCCCTGACTTATTCTGCCCTGGACTCTGACAACATACGTGGTGACGGACTCCCCTGTCTCAGGGGAAATCCTGGTTTTCTCCTCGGCCGGCATGAATCTGCATGCGTTCCCAGATGCAGAGACCAGTACGACGTGATCTGCATCAGTCGCAGGCCTAACTGAAACCAGGTTATCACTATCTCCGTCAGCGAACTTCAGGGCGAACTTGCCGTTTCGATTGATTCTTGCGTACTCGGAAAGCTTGCTCTTCTTAATCCTGCCATTTGCGGTTGCGAACATCAGGAAATGACCTTCTGGATTTTCTATCAGCGATCTTTCCATAGGGAGGATGGAGATTACTTTCTCGTCATCCCTAATGCCTCCAAGGAGGTTTCTGATATGGCTGCCCTTTCCGTATCTACTGGCAGAAGGAGTCTCCCATGCCCTCAATCCGTACACTCTTCCTTTGTCGGTGAAAATCAGAAGTCGATCTTTAGAGAAGCAAGTGACTATCTTGGATGGTGCATCTTCATCCTTGGTTGCAACTCCCTTGAGGCCTTTCCCTCCTCTGTTCTGAAGTCTGAATGCCTCTACGGGCAGGTGTCTGATGTAGTTATCAGTAGTGAGTGATATTACAATTGCCTCCTCCGCGACAAGGTCCTCCCGATCCATGGAAAGCGGCATCGGATCGATTTCTGAAAGCCTCTCGTCTCCATGTTTTTCTACCATATCATCGAGTTCTAGAATTAATATCTCCAGACGTCTGGGCCTCGACTTGATGATATCTTGAAGATCTGCAATCTTGATCTTCAGTTCCTCAAATTCCTCCGTGACCTTGTTTACATCGAGACGACTTAGTTGATACAAGCGTCGTTCCGCAATCGCTTTTGCCTGCGATTTTGTGAAATTGAACTTGGCAATTTTCGGAAGTTTCTCGCTTCCTTGCAGTATCGACTCAAATTGCTCTCTCCCGGAGCTTTCCCTACCTGCCTTTAGCACGTCCTCAATTCGCTCTTGCGCCTTCACTAGTCCTTCGAGGATATGAGCCCTTGATTCAGCCTTTTCAAGGTCGAAAACCGCTCTCCTTTCGATGATTTCTTCTCTGTGGCGGACATACGTGTGTAGCATCACAGGCAAGGATAGGAGAACCGGCTTTCCATCAAGGATACCCATCATGTTGGCGGAATATGACTCTTGCAATCTACTTGATTTGAATAGCTGGTTCAGTACTGCATGTGGATCGGATTTGCCCTTCACCTCTATTACAACTCGAATCCCTTCTTTGGACGACTCATCACGAATGTCTCTGATTCCCGTGACTACTTCCTTCGACACTAATTCTGCAATATGGACTAGCATGTCTGATTTTTTGACTTGGTATGGAATCTCGTGAATTACGATCTTCTTACCACTTGTATCGTCTAGAACATCGCATTTAGAGCGTACGTGGAACCTTCCCTTGCCCGTAGAGTACATGTCGACGATACCATCAATTCCATGGATGGTCGCGCCAGTAGGAAAGTCAGGACCTTTCACGTGCTGCATGTACTCTTCAATTGGGATGTTGGGAATTTCAGAGGAATCTATCGACTGCTCAAGGATAGTATTGACATGCAATTTAATCGCCCCCGCAACCTCAGTAAGGTTGTGCGGAGGTATTCTTGTAGCCATCCCGACTGCTATGCCGTCACTACCATTTAGCAGCAGATTTGGCAACCTTGCGGGAAGTACGGTTGGCTCCATCTCGGAATCGTCAAAGTTGGCTTGGAAGTCGACTATTTTCTTTTCAATGTCCTCCAGCATGTGTTTCGAAATTTTATCAAGTCTACTTTCGGTATATCTCATAGCTGCTGGAGGGTCTCCGTCAATCGAACCGAAGTTCCCCTGACCATCAACGAGCGGATACCTTAGGGAGAAATCTTGGGCCATCCTGACCATTGTGTCATAGATTGACTGATCCCCGTGAGGGTGGTACTTTCCCATCACCTCTCCGACAGACCGTGCGGACTTGCTATACTTCTTTTCAGCGGTGTGTCCGCCTTCGTGCATTCCGTACAGAACACGTCGATGGACAGGTTTCAGGCCATCTCTGGCGTCAGGAAGGGCCCTTCCAATAATTACTGACATTGCATAGTTGATGTAAGATGTCTTCATCTCCTCATTCAAGGAATGGTTTAGGATGTTCTCATTATTTTCCTGCGTTCCTGCTTTGCCTTCTTCCTCAGATGTCAAGATTTGTCACCTCCTTGGCATGCTTTTCGATGAAGGTCCTCCGATCCGGAACATCCTCTCCCATCAGTATCTCGAACAACTCATCAGATTCCTCTGCATCACGAACAGTTACTTTCAGCATCGTTCGAGTCATTGGATTCATGGTAGTTTCCCATAGTTGCTCAGGATTCATCTCCCCAAGTCCCTTGTATCTCTGTATGCCTATTTTCGCATCGGGGTTGCCGCCCTGCAGTTCCAGAGTCACCGAGTCCCTTTCTTCATCGGAGAATACGTATCTGCTCACCCTTCCTTTAGTCAATTGATAGAGAGGAGGCTGGGCAATGAAAACGTGTCCTTCTTCTATCGCTGGCCTCATGAACCTCCAGAGAAAAGTCAGCATTAGAGTCCTAATGTGCGCACCATCAATGTCCGCGTCACACATTATTATGATCTTCGAATACCGGAGTTTAGTCGGATCGAATGCACCCTCCTCCTCCTCGTTATTCCCTACTCCAGCACCTAGGGCACGAATGATGGTCTGTATTTCCTGATTTTGGAACACCTTTGCAGCATTATGCTTCTGCCTTTCTACATTGAGGATTTTTCCTCTCAGGGGAAGTATAGCCTGAATTCTACGATCCCTTCCAGTTTTTGCTGAACCACCCGCAGAATCACCCTCCACGAGGTAAACCTCACATTCGCTTGGGTCTCGGGATTGACAGTCGGCAAGTTTCCCTGGCAAACCTCCTCCTTCCAAAACCCCCTTCCTTCGAGTAAGGTCCCTGGCCTTTCTGGCAGCCTCCCTCGCCTTGGACGCAAGTAGTGCCTTCTCCACTATCTGCTTGGCAACAGAGGGGTTTTCTTCGAAGAACTCGCCTAATTTGTCATAAACAATAGTCTGAACAATCCCCGTAACCTCACTACTAACCAGTTTATCCTTGGTTTGGGAGGAGAAGGAAGGATCGGGGTGCTTGACGCTTACTACTGCTGCCAAACCCTCTCTTACGTCATCACCAGACAGAGCATCCCCTTTGAGCAACTTCTTCTTCTTTGCATACAAATTAACTGAACTGGTCAAGGCCGTCCGTAATCCGGACATATGAGTGCCACCGTCCCTATTTCTTATGATGTTCGTATAGCAACGAATAGACTCACTGAACGCATCAGACCATTGCAGTGCTAATTCGACTTCTACATCGCCTTTCTCAATTTCTTTCTCGCCTTTGATCTTGATAACTTCCTGATGCAAGACCTCTCTTCTTTCATTGAGTTGACTAACGTATTCGGATAGTCCTCCTTTGTACAGGTGCTCCGAAGAGTGCGGTTCAGAACCTCTGAGATCAACAATAGCAATCCTCAGTCCAGCATTTAGAAATGCAGTTTCGCCAACCCTAGTATCAACCTCTTCAAAATCAAACTCCACAATATCAGTGAAAATCGATAAATCTGGCTTAAATGATATGAGGGTTCCTGTATCTTTGCACTGCCCTATCTCCTTCAATGGCTCGACAGGTACTCCTGCCTCATATCTCTGGAAATAGACGATACCATCCCTATGTATGGTCATCTCCATCCATTCAGAGACTGCGTTTACTGCAGACACGCCGACACCATGCAAGCCGCCAGAAACCTTGTATGAACTGTTGTCAAATTTTCCACCTGCATGTAATTTAGTCATTATCACTTCAGCAGCCGAGATGCCAAATTCTTCATGGATGCCTACTGGGATCCCCCTTCCAAAATCCCTGACAGAAAGCGAGTTATCCCGATTAAGAGTAATTTCAATTGAGTCTGTATGTCCTGCAAGATGTTCGTCCACTGAGTTGTCAACTACTTCCCAAATGCAGTGATGTAAGGCCGAGCCGTCATGTGGATCGCCGAGGTACATGCCAGGTCTCTTTCTTACGGCTTCTAGCCCTTCGAGAACCTGAATGCTTTCTGCACTATACTCGTCGTCCATATTTCCTCCTCCAATTGAGGGTTCCCGTAGGGAACCCTCAAACGATATCATTATCGTTAGGAAGCCGAGGCCTATGAACCCTCTCCATGTATCTTGCCAATTATACGCAGTTTAGCGATAATAGTGAAGAAATTGGATAACTCAGAAAGATTTCTTACACGACACGATTAAACCGGCCTAATATTTCCCATAAGCCCATGAAACAACCCTCGGTATGCGTTACACTGAGGGGCAGAACCTCTGAAGAAATGATTTCTGACGCCCCTAAAGCAATTAAGATGGGTGCAGATTTATTGGAGGTTCGTTTGGATTTTCTTTGGACCACTGAGGAAAAAATACGAACTACGAAGATTACTGATGAAGGCGAGAAGGAGAAAGTTGAGCTGTTGGTAAGTAAACTGGATTTCGAGGAAATAGACTTCCAGAAGGAGATAGAAAGAATCTCTTCTTCTATTGAAGCCCCTATTTTGATGGTTTGCAGACCTCAGGAGCAAGGTGGCTTTTTCCCGTCAAGCCAGGATGAGAGAATTTCCGTCCTAAGGTCAGCGATTAGCGCTAATCCTAGATGGATAGATCTGGAGATTGATATCCCTGCCCAAGAAAGGGAGGAGCTGGTCTCATTAGCAGAAGGGGGGCAAACCCAGGTAATCGCTTCTTTCCACTCATTAGACGGTGTCCCATCAACATCGGAGATAACAAAGGACATCTCCGAAGCCCAAGAGATGGGGGACATTGTCAAGGCTTGCTACTCTACAAGCGATCGGAAGGACGCTCTAAGGATTTTTGAGGCCGCTCTTGAATTGAAGTCTACAGGTCACAAGTATTGTCTCATGGGGCTTGGCCCAGGGGGAGACTGGGCTAGAATCCACGCCCCCGTTCTAGGCCAAGGACTCGTTTACGCAACCACCGAGTCAGGCTGGCACCTCGCACAGCAAGGCAGGATAAACGCGTCCGATCTTAGAATGGCTTGGGAAGTTATGGAGTATTCCTAATCAGAGGAATCATCATTCAAGAAAGGGACCTCAATCATACCCGGCTCTTCCTTTCCCAATGCAGTTGAGTGATACTTCGAATGAATGATTAGGGGGATAATAATGCACGAAAGGGGGAGTGAACCAATCAGAACGTATGCCGTGGTTTTCGGAAGCATGAACCTGTCCTCTACGTCAATTAACACCTCTACGCTCATGTTTCCCGAAGCAGGCTGGTCTCCCTGCCTGCTATTGTCCCAACCATCTAGAACCAAGAAGAACTCTTGGTCAACTGAACTACTCCCAAAACCTGCGAATGACCATGCCGATCCGGATGAATCTATTGCCACAGAGAACTCCTGGTAAGAAACAGACTCGTATGCATGGGTATCTCTGAATGGAATCCACGTAAAGAGATCCCTGTACTCGACTGGAACTGCGTCCAATGCTCCTTCCTCACAGATTAACTCCCAACCTTCTTCCTCGCATAGCATGTCAACTTCATACATATCCATGTCACTCGGAGTGAGTAGGTACACGTCGCCCTTTGAACTGAAATCTATGCAGAACGTGTACCTTTTCCCAGGCATGAGTACCAATTCAATAGCAGTCGCAGAACCGTTATCCACTTGAATTCCTGGAAATCCTTCCCAGGAACCGTCCGACCATTCGGTGCTGACATCCTTGTCAAGGGCCCTAAGGCCGGATCTTCCGTCAAATCCGAACAGCTCTCCGCCTCCGCTCCCAGGGACATCTATGGAAAGGTAATCTCTCGGGTTCTCTCCTATATCCCAGTCACTGCTAGGAGAAACTCCACAGGATGAAGATTGAGAACTGGCGGGGACCGAGGCAAAAATAATAGCGCTCATGGTTGCTACAATTATCGACACACTTACTCCAGTGGAACAAAATCTTGAAGTCACTATTTCCGCCTCGTTCTTATTGGTCTCACATAGCCCGACTCTTTGTTTGTACGCTGATCAGAGGTAAGATATCTGGGTTGTGGAGGGGGGCTATGCTGATCCATCCCGGGAAGTCCTCCCTCGGCTTCGACTTCGTCAACGTCGTACTTCTTCACCATCTCCATTGCATCCAACTCCTCATCGTCTCTCTCTCTGAGAATCATCCATCCTAGAATGGCCACTAGTGCGACTAGAGCCAAGAGTCCGGCACTCTCTTTTCCAGGCGTCAGGTCAGCAAAGGTCAGGTCGGCGAGAGTCTTTGGGGGGGTAGTATCTTGGAGTGATAGAACAGTGATGACGTAATCTCTGAATTTGCAAACCCCCACCCCATCGCAAACAGTCATAGAAATCCTGATTTCACCTGGCTCTGTCCAAGTTTGATTGACTCCTATCCAGTCATTCCTCGTATTTCCGTCGCAACCTTCCAATGTCAGGCAGTCATCATCCACGTAGGAATTGAGGTCCCAATTGAACTCTAGAGCGTCAGTCAAATTCCTATCTCTATCGTTGGTTGGATTTCCATCTCCGTCACTGTCGAAAAGCGCGTCATCATCTATCCAAGCAATTATGCCGAGGTCCAGATCATAATCTCTGGCTTCTCCAGAAAGATTGACCAATTCTCCAACTACCACATAATCAGTCGCAATGGGACTGGTTGTCGTTATCTCTGGTGCTGATGAGACTCTGACTTTCATCTCGGTGGTATTCGAGTCCCCACTCCCAAAACCATCGATTACAGTAAGCCTAACAGTATATTCTCCGGGTCTGTCATAGCTATGCCAAACCATAGGCCCAGAAGAGGAAGGGCTGGCATCTCCGAAATCCCAAATCCAGTCCACAATCCCGCCCCATTCCGGGTCGTTCATGTCAACGGAAGATCTGTCCTGGAACATCGGATCCGCGTCAAAGCTGCCGCTTCCATCGAACCTAATCAAATCACCAGGGGCGATGAAAGCCCCTCCCTCTCCAGTTTGAGGGACGCGCCAGACTATGTCAGACTCGCTAGCATCAGGGATTCTCGATAAAATCCTCCCTTGATCGCTCGGACAACTGAATGATATAATTGGAATTGGGAGGGGATTTTCGATGTAAATCAGGAAAGTCTTGGGGGCCGAATCGAGCCCCCTCTCGTCCAAAACGACTAGTGTGATACTGTAGAGTCCCGGTTGTGAAAAAGTTCTGCTAACAGAGGTGGTGTTTTCTATGGGGTCTTCTCGATCTGAGAATGCCCATGAATGGGATAGTTCTGAGGAATCCCCATCAGGATCGAATGACAAGCTACTGAAGATGTAAGTGTCTCCAATCTGTCCATCCAAAGGACGTTCGAAGAGTGCCACTGGTCGTTGATTTAGTATGTTTACACTCAGATGAGCGACCGAGAAGTTACCATCATCGTCAACCACCTCTAGTGTTACATTTTTCTGACCTGGCTCCCTCCAACTCACTATGGGGTTAGATTTGAATGAACTTGTCTCTGAGAATTCAGAGGTAAGTGAAACACCCTCTCCATCGAGATTTACGCCCTCATCGAATGTCCACCTATATTCTACAATTATTCCATCTTCATCAAGAAAAACTTCTGGCATAATTAGCGGCGTCACTGCAAATGCTTCCAATTCATCAGAGAATACTTGATTTGGCTCTCGATTTAGGACCTTCACTAGCACTGTTTTCTGAGAAGACTGAAAACCATCGCTAACTAATAATTCTAGGGAATAAGTAGTACCATCGCCGCTTCCATCGACCCACAAGTGACTAACTTCGTACAGACCAACACCCGACACCGTATCTCCGTCCCCCCAGTTCCATGAGAAAAATAGACGATTGACAGGGACATTATCCGAGGTTCCGAAGGCAGAAAATTGTACTCTCTGGTTGGTCTGAACTACCAACTCTTCCTCAATTGGCAATCCATCAACTGAGATATCGGGGACTGGTTGCGAAGTATCATTGACCGATATTTCCCATGATTTAGGTTCCGAGAAGTATCCTCCTTGGTCTTCAACAACTAGCGTGATTACGTAATCTCCCTCTTTCGTGTATGTATGGACCGGATTCTTCAGACTTGAAGAGTTGCCATCGCCTAGTCCCCAGATGTATGATTTAAGAGAATCATTGTGGCCAAATGACCCGTTTTGATAACCAAAACCCCACGAGTCGTACCCCCCTCCAAAGATGTAGGTTGGCAACCAGGTTTCCGTCTGATTAGAAGAAATAGAACCCGAACTCTCAGGCTTCATGTTGAATATCTCTATGGGGAGGGTTTGAGCTATGTCCTGTAATTCACCTGTAATGTCACTAGCTCTGGCTGTTATTGTCCACTCAGCAGTGAATGGGGGGGTGAACCATACAGATCGAATCTCGGGCTCTGAGTTACCCACAGAAATTGTGAATTCCGAGGAGTCATACAGGGAGTTTTCAGCAAATGCTGATATCTCAACCGATAGGGTTTCGAAGAACGCACTGGAACTGACGCCAATTCCTATTTCCACACTATCATCCATTAAGTCGCCATCTCTATCAAATCCCTCGACTGTTTCTATGGTTAATTCAGCAGAATCAGTAACCTGGCTAGCACTGACGGAAAAACTACCTGTTGGGTAGTTTCCTCCAGAAAGAACCCCACAGTTTGCGAAATCAAAGTCGCAGTCATCTACCAGGGAGTTATACCACACAAGAAGCCATACTTCACTGGTTAAATTCCCGAATCCATTGACAAGTCCAGTCCCTCTCCCGTCTTCTGAGTCTATCCTCAGCCTGTCCATGCTCCATGTGCCAGTGGAGTCTTCCTTGGACAAAACTGCTCCTTCGAAGCCAAACCTATCTGGTTGGACAAGGATGCTCAGTGGGTATCCATCCCCTCCGGAAAATCTGAACGATTTGAGGCCCCAACCCTCCAAAGAGTGTCCAAAAGATTGCCATGCCTCGGTCCAATCATTGTTTTCTGCGCTGGCTATATTCCTGCAGAAACCCCCAGAAGAGCAGTCGTCCAATAAGTCGATTTCGGAGAATCCGAATGCTCCCTGATCGCTATCTAGGGTTATCGCAGCACTGAAGTTAGCAAAAATTTCACTCATTGTCGAGCCAATAGGTGTCGACCCGGGACCTGGGTTCCTAGCTAAATTCTCTATCCCGTTTCCGCCTAGAGAGGGATCAGAAATCAATTGCTGAATCCCCGTGGATCCTCCTAGTTTGTCAGATAGATAGGAAAGGAAAAGAAAGCTAGAGCCCATATCAGAGGTACGTCCGTCCCACCATCGGAGACTAGTGGTGGAATTTTGAGTCCAAGAGTTGGCCCTTTCCTCCAAATGCTGGGACTCTCCATAGCTCATGAACTCAGATAGCCCAGCAGAACCCTCCTTCAACCAGAGGTACTCAAATGGGTCGTAATCATGGTGAATCAGCTCGCTGAACTCGCTGGAAAGAATCCTATTTCTCTCAGAAATATCATCGATATCGATGAACAAAGACTCCCGCAAAGTCGAGACTCCAGTCTCGAAGTAACCCTCATCTCCCCCTGGTCCATCAATGGGGATTATTGCTATCTCTATCTGGCAATTCCCATCTATGTCTGGGGGGGTCCCAAAGAAATTTGTCGTTGTCGGGAAAATGATTGATTCCCAGTTCGAAACAATGTCATTCAGGATTGTGGATGAGACTATTTGCCCTTCTTCCACAAATATTGCAGAGTTGGAGGAAATTTTCTCCACTGTTACTGCAAACGTGCCGTCACTGGTGGTGATATTATCCTCATCACCCACTGACCATGAGTTCAGACAGCTCCTTGGTTGACCGGCTGAGGAGACTCCCATGACGCTGGAGGAGATCAGAGGCAAAACGAACACAAAGATTAGTGCAATTGCGATAGGAACAGTTTTCCTGTTCGTGTTAGAATCTGAACCGCTGACCATAACTAGCATTTCCTTACTCATTCTGAACTAAACTGTTCGAGGACTTATTTTAACATCGATGGAGCATCGTTCGTACATGCGGAGGCGACTCGGGGCATCAATTGTTTGTGTTCTCGCTTTTTCTATTTCCCTTTCTGTGGAATCTATGGCTTCGGATTCCATCGAAGAAGCAGAGGAAAGAGGATTCAAGGTGGTCAGATCAATTCCTCTCGAAGAAACCTCTTTCACCCAAGGTCTTGAGGTACTGGATGGTTCGATTTTCCAGAGTTCTGGACTCTATGGGGAATCTCGGCTTACCGAGATAGACTTGCAAAGCGGGAATATAATCAGAGAAATGCCGATCAATGACTCATACTTCGCTGAAGGAATCACGGTTTTGGAACAATCAATAATTATGCTAACCTGGAAGGAAGAACAAGCATTCCGCATCGATATCTCCAACTTCAGTATCGTGGAGAACTTCAGTTTCGGGGGAGAGGGGTGGGGAATCTGTTTCAACGGTGAGTTCTTAGTGATGTCTAATGGAACCTCACAAATTTCCTTTAGAGACCCAGAAACGTTCGAAATTAACCACACTATTCAGGTCAGTTGGGATGGGCAACCAGTCCCCAATATCAACGAACTGGAATGTGTTGGAAAGGAAATTCTAGCAAATGTATGGCTGCAGGACGTAATCATTAGCATCGATTCAATCTCAGGGAAGGTACAGTATTTCGTTTCCCCTACTTCGATCTCTTCAACCCAGGGGAATAACTCAAATGAAGTTTTGAACGGAATAGCATTCGATAAGTCATCGGGAGGTTTTTGGATTACAGGTAAGAATTGGACACATATTTATCTGATAGAAATCTCCTCCCATGAAACCCCTAATGAAATTCAAGAAACCAGTGGATTAGACAGGTTCTCTCAAATCTTCATTATTTCCGTAGTGCTGTTATTGCCCTTATTGGTATTTTTTCGTAATAAGAACAAACCCGAAACGCCCAACTTCAAGGACTCCCCACCGTAGGAATCATCATGTCCGAAGACGAGGATGCTGGAGGAATAGACCTCGAGTACTTTCTGGAGGATATCTCGGAGGAGTCTTCAACAAGAATCGCAGGGGCCATTTTGATAATCGCGGGAAGCCTACTTGGCGTCTTGCTAGGCTTGCTGCTGGTTTCTTCCAACCCAAGTCAAATCATGGATGAAACTCTCGACTCTTCGGAGGATTACTCTGACGTATCTGGAATCGTTATATCGGGACTTTCCGGAAATGATTCTGGTGGTGACCCTCTTGAGGGAGTAAGAGTGAGGCTACTTTCAGTCGAAGGAGCCTCTACTGGTAGGGAGACAACCACCGATTCTGATGGTAGGTTCTCACTGACTGATATCAGAAGAGAGCCTGCCCTACTATCTTTCACACATCCTGGAAACAACACTACCAAGTTGTACTTCGTTCCCGGAGACGAGACGCAGTTGACTATCACAATGTCTGAGGGAGACGGGGAAAATGTGTTAGACAGAAGAGGCGAAAGCTACCAATACCAATCTGTGTTTACTGCTAATCTGATTGCATTCATGACTATATTTCTGGGTCTAATGGGAGTTTACGGGGGTGTTGAGGCTTACAGAGGAAGCAGCTATCGCAGATCCTGGTGGTTTTCATTCCTCGGACTCTGGAGTAGAGGGATGATTTTCATCGGTCCTCTGTTGATACTTGTGGGCATGGGGATGGTGACCCTTTCTAAGGAACAGTTTTCCGGAAGGCACGATTAGAAGCAGGAGAGTACCATGTACCTGTTCTCAATTGAAGGCGGAGATGGAAGTGGGAAGGGCCTTGCTGCGGAGATTGTCTCCGAAATTCTTCAATCTGAGTTCTGTTTTACTTCCGTTGAGACTACCGCGGAGCCGAGAAGGAATCACGCACTTGGTAGGCTGGCAATAGATTCGGTGAGAAAGCAAACCCTTTCTCCCGAGGAAGAAGCCGGCCTTTTTGCTGCGGATAGGCTTGACCATTCTCATGGTTGGATACTACCTCGCCTTAACGAGGGTAAGGCCGTAGTATGTGGTAGAAACATACACTCTTCCTTAGTTTACCAGGGTATCGTCGGCGGTATTGGTCTAGAGAAGGCAGCACAAATTAACTCCGCAGCTTTAATCCCAGATCTATGCATATGGGTTGATTGCGACCCGAAAATCGCACTTGAGAGAATTAGAAGCGGAACTCTTCGAGGGATTTCAAACAAGGAAGAGTACTTCGAGACCTCTAATTTTCAAATCAGGATTAGGGAGGGGTACCGGCGACTCCTTTCCGGAGAATTGGAAATGCCCGTTCCATTCGACATGGGGGCGGTAGTTGGGCCAGTCTCTAATGAGGGGTCTCAGAACCAACTCCGAACCCAGTTGAAAGAAGTAAT
The DNA here is from genome assembly GCA_001629255.1 of Marine group II euryarchaeote REDSEA-S42_B7. Taxonomy (GTDB): domain Archaea; phylum Thermoplasmatota; class Poseidoniia; order Poseidoniales; family Thalassarchaeaceae; genus UBA36. The sequence goes on along the minus strand of LURZ01000039.1, from coordinate 2,158 downwards.
TCGCGGATTCTTGCACAGCAGACCACACCCAATCAATGTGCAAACGGAACAAGTCGACCAGTTTCGAATAAGGAATATTGTAAGCGAGTCAAAGAACCAAAGTAGACTTTCTGATATCGGCTTGGAAAACGCAAAACGGAAAACGGAATGGTTGGATGGGAAGAAGCCATGGAAGATACTGAAGGAAGCCCAAGATAGCCATCTAAACTACATATCATCGGTATCTGAAGATTCCAACCATAATCAAAACCTTCCAAAGAATATTTTGAATCACTCGATGTCATCGGTCTGCGGTACTCTTGCATTATTAAATTCGGTAGAGATACCAGAGATGAGGTCTGCAATGGGTCCGGTAAGATGCGTCTCAGAGAGGCACACACAAAGAATCGTCAAGTTCCTCAAGGAGATGGGTTGGATAACACAAAGGAAGAATCTGATAGGCAGAGAATCGCCGAAGTCACAGCTAAGAAGTGAGATATTCTCCTTCGGATACCTCTCTCTCGCCATCTGGCCGCTGAGGAGGGCAATATCCCAATGGCAGTCTAGAAATCCAGATACACACTTGAGATTCTCTCTGGGCCAGTTAGCAAAATCTGATATACACGAGAAGGCTTTTTTCGATACAATCAGTCGTTTATCCATTCTCGGAAGTGGCAAAGAATCCGGAAGAAATCCGGAGACAATTGACACCTTGGTTGATTGGTGGTCTGGTAAGTAGATCACTTAACTACAAGCTTTGAACCAGCTGGAAGTTCTACGCCATCAGCCCCATCGAAGAACTTGGGCCTAGCCGAGAATGCAGAGGAGAACCACAGTCCGCCGACTAGTCCTGCCCCAGCCCCCGTGACCAGCCTCAGAGGATTGTTTGACTCGTATGAGTCGAGAAGAAGTTGTGTGAAACCATCAATCCCCATGGGCACCAAACCCAAGCCCATTATGAAAAACATAAGTGGTAATCTAATATCCTTCTCGTAGACTTTTCTCATCGAGTCATCCGGGAATACTGAGAGGAATGTATCCCTCACCGTCCATCTATTGAATCCCCTGAGCCCAAAGATTAGACAACCAATTGAGAATCCGAGAAAAATCCCGATATCCCTGGCGCAAACGGGCATCTGGTTACCATTGATTTCCCAGGATCTCTCATGCTTCTGGTGGCAATTCAAGTCCCCGAAGCCATATGTTATTGCCCATAGTGGATTTAACTCGGACCATGCGAAACTTCCCCCATGCTGAGATTGATCGTGCCCTACCTTGCCACCTTCTCCGTGGTCCTTGTTTCCCCAACTACTCTCGAAAGCGTAATCAATCGCATTGGCTCGACCAGAAAGCTCTGGTACCGAGTCTGTAGGCATTAGAAGCGGAGCGAGAAAGCACAATACAAGATAAGTAGCCGCAACCCCTCCCAAAATGGAGGATACCTTTTTTTCGTGCCCCCTGACTTCCAAACCATTCTTTTGTGCCATATTCTCCCTCTTTCTCAGATCTAAGTGCCAAAAAACAACTCTTCGTAATTTTAGTAATATTCTGGAATACCTTCGCAACAAGCTTCTACGACCCTGTAGCAGCGAGGGCACTCCATATGTTGGCGCATTGGTACCGCCTTCCCCCTGTATCCACACAGGCAGGAGATATCCTCACAATGGTCGCTGTCCATGACTGAACCAAAATATTCCGGTACAAATGAATTTCCCATCTCAGGAGTGCAGGGCTTCAAGTTGTAGAGTCAGCTCGCCTACGAGCCACTCATGCAACCCTTCCCCTCCCATCTCCGAGAGAGTAGAGTTCAGGAAGGCCGCAATCAGGGCCCTCTTTGCTTCTTTCTCATCAAATCCTCTTGTCTTTAGGTAGAACATCTGCTCCTCGTCTATTGGACCATTCGCGGTCCCGTGACCGCAACCAACAACGTCATTCTCCATTACTTCCAGTTCTGGTATTGAATCCGCCTCTGCAGAATCGGATAATAGTAAATTATGGAAAATTTGTCCCGCATCAGCTCCTTTGGCCCCCTTGCTAACCTTTAGCATCCCTGTTCCTATGGTTCTGCTATCTCCCCCACAAGCGGAGTGCCAAGACAGCCTACTGAATGTGTCGGGTGCCTCGTGATGGATCTCGATGTGGTGGTCAAGATGCATGGATTCTGCAGATAATATAGATC
>LURZ01000038.1 GCA_001629255.1 Marine group II euryarchaeote REDSEA-S42_B7 | reverse complement strand
GTACCAGGCTTGACTTCGTTGAATACTCCATGATTCACCGCTGCATCGAAGGCCTCTTCTGTCAATGCGGCGTCTTCAAGTGCGACCCTTGCGTCTTCGATACTGACCTTTCCGGCCTTGACCTCTCGCAACAGCCTCATAACTACGTCGTCCTTCATAGTTGATCACCTCTCCGTAGGTGCTTTATCCTGAGTTTTAGTAGGTTGCTCCTTCCTTTGTAATTCCTGGAGAAGCCGTATCTGAGGAACAGACCACAGAAGAAAATCACAAGTATTACTGCTCCGAAGCCAAGGAGTCCTAGCCAGTGGGCTAGAAGCTTGGCACCCATTTTATGGATGTCTTTCTTGCTCTCAACGGGGGCAGGAGGATTAATGTCTCCGTTGCCCGAGAATACGGTCTTTGTTCTCCCATTGTCCTCCCCTTCGTCAATACTGGTTGTGAGGCGATTCCAGCGATCAAGACTGGATGGAGCCAAATCTCCATTTACTGAATTCCCTGCAATATTGAAAACCACAGAACCAGACCCTTCGGACGGACTTGTCCAAACAAACATCCACGATCTATCAGAAATCCTCGAACCCGCATCGGTATGTGTTAGGGTTGCTGGGTCCCCTTCCCAATTCTGAACCATCGACTCAAATCCTTCGGAGGCGCTAAGCGACCCTTGCGTGACAGTCATTGCAAATCCGGCTGTGTGCGAATCAAGATTCGCTTCTGGCCCCCCAATTAGTTGCAACTTCATCTCGTAGGAACTGTCAGGTGCATAGTGGAATGGTACCCCATCAATGATGACCGTAACAGAATTGTCTGGTTCCTCGGCATGACAAGTGCACCCGGCGATGGAAACTTCACCCTGTCCGTTTGCATTTCCGCCTACTCCACTATGCAGAGCCTCACCTGACCCCGCAACAAATAACGAGACAATTAAGATACTCAATACCTTACGTTGTGTAGCCATTTTTGCCCCCCCAGGCATCTGTTGATATGTACCAGAAAAAAGGGGGATATGAACCTTACACCATGGCTCCTTCGGGGGTTCGCAGTAATATCGTTTTTCAAAAAATTGAAAGGGACCGCACCATAGTAAACAACATGGCATCCCCGAGTTGGAAGAATACCTACTCACTCAGCCCCGAACTAATTAGTCAACTTGAGGAGGCAGAGAATAAGATGGAATCGATGGAAATTAACGAAGCAGAGGAAATTCTTCTTTCAATGATTAGCACTGATCCAAACTGCATTCCAGCCCTGAATGTACTTGGCCATCTAAATGGAAGGCATCTCTCGGATTTCGAGATAGCCATTGAATACTACGAAAAGGTATTGATACTAGAACCGGAAAATGCTTGGGCCAGAGATGAAAGAAGAAGATACCGACGATATTTAGACTACGACTAGAACAATATAAACTGGCTACCTAGGTTCAGAACCCATGGAAGCCGAATCCATACTAATTGTAGGCGTTGGTGGGATAGGTTGCAAGTGGTCCTCGCGTGCACATGGTAGGTGCCAAAAACTCTCTGAATTACTACTTGTTGACGCCGATGAATCATCTTTCTCTTCTGGATATGAAGCCCATTGCCTTCATCTGGATGCATCAGGAAGTGGTAAGGGAACAGCCGCACTGCCAAATTTGGCTGCACATCGGCTCAACGAAGGAAATGTTAAACAACTCGGAACTCGTAATTATCCTTACCGCCTTAGGAGGGGGGACTGGTTCTGGTGCAGCAGCAGAAATCGCTGCTCGGTCTGCAGAGGCGGGAAGCCTTGTAATCAGTATTGTTGGGATGCCCTTTGCCGAACAACCTCTACGTTGCGCTATTGCAGACAAGGCCATTCCCGCAATAGAGAGGAACTCTGATCTGTGCATCCGAGTCAGCCTTGAGAGACTTGCCTGGCAGGCCAGACATCGTGAATCTGACTGGAAGATGGGTTCAGAGTGGATAGAGGAATTAATCGAAGGCCTGGTAACAACTCTAGCCAGGGTCGGGAAGATTAATCTCGATCTGATGGACCTTCGAACAATAGTTGGTAGGCCAGGTAATGCAACCTTGATAGTCGGTAATGGGGCTACTTCAGATCCAGATGAGGTAGTAAGGATGGCAAGAAACTCGCCCCTGTCAGAAATATCGATTGATGGGGCCAAAGGATGTATGATACAAGTCGAGGGAGGGCCAGATATGACGCTTGGTCATCTGAACATGGTTTCAGAGGCGTTCGTATCAACCCTGGATGAGGACTGTCAGGTTATTCTTGGTGCTAGAGCAAGCGATGATTTAGTTGGAAGATTACGACTCGTAGCCGTTGTTAGCGGACTCTAGCGGATAATCTCAACAACATCATCACCAGACTCCTCAACTCTAGGAGGTTGAGAATGAGGCCTTTCCTCAGGAGTCAATGAATTCTCAGACGCCTCAAGTGGTACCCCTGATTCCTCGGATAGACCTACGCTGTGGAGTGCGATTGGACTGATTGCTAACATCACAATCGCAGTAATCGCATGTCCAATAGCAGTTGTTGTCATCAGGCTACCCTCAGAAAGCACGGTCAAGGAAGATACACTCCCGCAATATGCGTGTCCGAAACATATTCCCCAGAAAATTGCTGATTGCCCTTGGAAAATCCTCCAATCTCTCTTGCGTCCTTTCTCCGACAATGACCAAACTGCCAAAACGATAGTGATTGACATCAGGACACCCTCTTCAACAAAGAGGCCGACTGAAGACTGATCAGAGGTGAACGGAGCCCTTCTCCATGAGCTTAGAAGATGCCAGCAGGAAGTTATGAAAATAAGAAAATAAACCCTGTCACGAGCTACACCGTCTACTTCCGCCCCATCTCTGGATGATTTCGTATAACGCTCCATCAGTACTCCCAAAAAAACAATTGTGATCAGGAAAATGAACCATACAAAGTTGGTCGAAAAATTCGCATTTGAGGGATTAACTGCCCCATATCCAAACCACCAAACTAGAGGTGCGAGTAAAACTAAGGAAATCATTACTCTAAAAAGCGTTAGATTTACTCCAGTCCTACTATCTCTGGGTGGGCCTCGTATTTTCTTCCCGTACTCAACCCAACCCACGGTCAGAGTAAGTCCCTGAAATAACGACATTGCTATGAACATCATTGCTAGAATCAATTTTAGATCGTTCAAATTTTCTTCATTCAAATTGATATTCAAGAAATACCAAATTAAAGTTGCTAAGGCAATAACAGGTAGGGTCTTAGTGAGCCCTTTGGTTAGGTACCTCCCCCTTAGTACTCCCTCGCTATTGCTCTCGACTGTTAGTAGGAAACTTCCCAATCTGCTAGGACGAATCAATGCCGCAACCATGTATGATAACGATAGGGAGAGAAATATTGCTGCGCCTTGGGTTTCTGATCCGAACACATTCACAGTCATTGCAATATACAGAGAGCCCGAGGATATCACTAGTAAGACGATATGAGGGAGAGTTGACGGATCAGAGAAAATAGTAAACGCGCTTTCGACCTTGCGAAGCTCGTCAGGAGTACCGTTGTTCACGCATCCGCGTGAACCCACTATTGGTTAAGGTAAACCCCTTCGGGTTACCATGCCGAGAGCAAAAAAGGCAGCAAGGGGTAAACACAGGTGGATTGCCATTAAGGTCAATAAATCGACCCGGAGAGATAGTTTGAAGAAACTCCTGGGAGAAAAATTGGAGGGACTAGAATGGAAACTATTCGACTCAGAGAAACAGTCGAAAAGAACACTTTCCATAATCAAAATAACTCTATCCGATTATCGACAAGCTCTAACAAAATTGAACGAGATCCCTGGAATTGAAACTATCGCTAGTTCTGGAAAGATTAGACTAGTAAGAGAACGTGTGAAATCCTACCTGTAGCCTAACCACTCAATTATGTCTAAATCCCCGATATCAGAACTTCCAATAGACCCCCCAGTAACCCGTAACTCACCAAACTCGTTCAATCCCGAGGGCCTAACTACTTCATTGTCCAATCTTACAGCAACACCTCTGGACAGAGATTTCGACAGAGATGTCCAAGATTGGATGACTAGGCTTTCCCTGCTCGGGAGTGGCAAGATACCAGTCTTCTCGAAAATAGAAGAAATCCCCCTATCTATTTTTTTGAAAACCTCATTCGCATCAAGGTCACCGAGGGTCTCTTCCCATCCGCAACCCCGAATTTTCTTCCCTTCAGAAAAACCATATCGATTTACACCAATCCCTATTCTAACTCCGCTAGCTTCGTCATTCGAAGACTCAACAAGTACCCCTCCCATCTTCTCTCCTTTTCTGTTGAGAATATCGTTCGGCCACTTCATTTCTGCTTCCAGAACCGTGGAGACCACGGCTCCAACAGTAGTTTGGATAATTCCTGGAGAGAACTCGTCAATCAGGTTCGACCCTAATTTCCATGTGGCGAAAACCCCGCCTTCACCTGAGATCCAACGGGCGTTCTTTCTCCCTCTCCCATTCTTCTGAGTTTTGGACATGACTCTCACCCAATCTCCCTCCGATATTTCCATTACTTCTTCCATTGTTGAAGAGCAAGTATCAATGATTGTCGGAGCCTGACCGGCTCCGGTCTTCCAAAAAGCCACAATCTCAATCTTTTCATCCCCAAATCTCTCCGAAGCGAGTTTACGAGATGTCCAGCCTCTTCGTTCCCAGTCAACGACCTTACTTTTTCCCTCAGGCTCTGTCTTCATTACCATCAATGCCAACAAATCATTCACATTTTGCTGGGAATCTAATAAATTTAGAAGCTCTCCACCCCAGCCCCTCCCTGAAATTTCAGACCATGCTATTTCCTCTATTTTCTCAAATTCATCATCCTCATCCCTTCTTTCAAGGTAAGGGAGATTCCATACTACCAATCCTGTTCCCTCCGGAATTGCTAAATTTTCTCCTATTCCAGATTCGATTATTTTTTGGCTTCCTGGAATTCCGTTGTTCTCCATGTTGCCCCTTGTAGCTGCAACTGCAAATGGATTCAAGTCGCAAGCAGTAACTTCCCAACCAAGGGTCGCTAATACCATAGTAACTATTCCGGATCCGCATCCAATTTCCAGTACCTCGACCCCTGGAATGGGGGTAAATTCTGAAATGACTCTACATAGTAATAAGGAATCCTCCCTCGGAGGATAGACAGTCTGAGGCGAGATTACTTCCCACTCACCAATTCCTTCTATTGAGACCTTAGTCTTCGTCATCATATTCTTCAACTCGTTTAGAGACAAAATTGTTGTGTTAACCGGTATTTTGCGGTTTCAATAACATTTATTTCATGAACTAATTAAGTGAAGCCCGAGGATGCTCCCCCCGGGCACCTCACTGATTTGCGAGAGCAATGTTATGCGCAAGCCTTTTGAAGACCCCTAGGGTCGGAGGATAGCCCAGCATCAGCCATGGGCCTGTAGCTTAGTCAGGTAGAGCGCCGGGCTTTTAACCCGGTGGCCGGGGGTTCGAATCCCCTCAGGCCCGCCTGACGGCTTCTCAGGCCCTCGTTTTTTCTGGGTGGGGGAAAAGTCATGGCAGTAAAGAGCTCAACAAAAAAGAGATTGATAGAGCTGGGGATCCCGGAGGATCACGCTCACAAATTGGCGGACGACGCAAAGTGAGCACGTCGGTTCTCGCAAAAGGAGTAAGAGCAACAGGATCACCATCTCCCGCAAGGCACTTCTGGACGAAGACATCCCTGTTGGGGACTACAGATTCAATGTGCTTAACCATGTGCTCGTACCTCATCATGAACTAGTCCCTATTGAGGATGAAGCACGGATTCTTGAGCCATGGGGGCTCAAGACAGATGATGCCTTTGGGAAGGACAGGCTTGCAAAGGAACTATTACCTAAGATACTGATTACCGATCCTGCAATCCAGGTTATCAAGGAGGTCGAAGAAGCTGAGAACGATGAGCTTCCTGCGGGATGGCTAGCAAATAGAGTAGTCAAGGTCGTTCGATACAGCAGATCTGCAGGACAATCAGTGGCCTATAGGCTAATAGTAGAGAGCGCATAAGGAGGAATTAAATTGAGAGAGATTGTTGAGAGTTATTTCAAGCATAGAAGCCTAGTGAACCACCAACTTGCTTCGTACAACGACTGCATCCCTGTCGGAGATGGTAAGGAAAGTAGGATGGAGAACATCGTGCGAAACATTAGGATTGGTAGTGACGAACCGGTGGAGGATGAAGAGGGAGGATTGGTCAAACTCGATCTTTTGGACAAAGAAATTATTGTTAGACTGAAGAATCTCAGACTAGGCAGGCCTACAATAAAAGAGGCCAATGGGGCAGAACACAACGCCACTCCAATGGAATGTAGACTTAGGAAGCTTACTTATTTCTCACCCGTCTACTTAGACTTCAAGATTTTTCGGGATGATTTGCCCCCATCTCCTGGATCCGAGATGGGATTCCAAGAGGAAACCAGCGTCCACATAGGAAATTTACCGATAATGGTTAGATCAGCAAGGTGCAACCTGAACCCAAACCATGCAGATGAGAATCGAAGACTCTCCCCTGAAACCTCCACTGAGGATTCGGAAAGGTATACACAACTTCTACGGAAGTACGGCGAAGATCCTCTTGATCCCGGGGGTTACTTCATTATCAACGGGACAGAGAGAGTTCTGATTTCTATGGAGGATCTCGCTCCTAACAGGGTAACAGTAGAAAAGAACAAGAAATATGCCCATGAAACCCAAGTTGCGAAAATATTCTCCCAGAAAGACGGCGTAAGGAAACCACTGAACGTCGAAAAGAGAAGAGATGGAATGCTAATGGTGAAGATTCCTAGTGCTGGAACCACGCCCATTCCTTTGGTGCTCCTGATGAGAGCACTTGGAGTGGCCAAGGACATGGATATTTTCGCCTCCATTGCGGGACCCCCCGAGGCCATGAAATACACCGTTGCTAACCTCAACGACCTTAGGGATAATGAGGAGTATGGTGTTGACACATCAGAGGAGGCCCTAGCCTGGTTGGAGAAGAAATTCGCAGCAGGTCAGCAGAAGGAGTACAGAGAATCTAGAATTCAAAACCTACTCGATAACGAACTACTACCTCACCTAGGATCGAAATTTGATAATAGAGAAAAGAAAGCAATTTTCCTAGGCCGTATTGCTAGACAAGTTCTAGAGATGGCCATAATGGACAAGGATCCCAATGACAAGGATCACTACGCGAACAAGCGTGTTCGTCTAGCAGGCGATCTCGTGGAGGATCTCTTCAGAGTAAGCCTGCAACAACTGGCTCGAGACTTGAAGTATCAGTTGGAGAGACTCCACAACAGGAAGAGGGAATTGAGAATTTCTTCGTGCCTTCGTCCTGACGTCCTTACAACCAAGATTATGCATGCCCTTGCTACAGGAAATTGGGTCGGGGGGAGGTCAGGAGTAAGCCAGCTCCTTGATAGGACGACATACTTGTCTGCCCTGTCCCACATGAGGAGGGTCACGAGCCCACTCGTTCGAAGCCAGCCCCATTTCGAGGCAAGAGATTTGCACCCTACACAATGGGGCAGGCTATGTCCCAATGAGACTCCCGAGGGACAAAATTGTGGCCTTGTAAAGAATGCAGCACAAATGATAGACGTCTCAGAGGAAGTTCCTGAAGAGGACGTAAAGGCACTGCTGAAGGAAGCTGGAGTGAACGATAATCCAGAAGGCTGGGCAGACGGCTCCAGGATACATGTTAACGGAGATATCTTTGGCCTTCACAAGAGACCGCATAAGCTCGTAAGCCAGTTCAAGAGGAGACGCAGATCGGGTAGGATAAGACCGGAGGTTAGCATCAGGCACGACCATGAGAATCGTGACGTTTTCATCAACACGGATAGGGGTAGAATGCTCCGCCCACTTCTCATAATCGATCATGGTAGCCTGCAAATCACCAAGATGCACTTGGAAGCATTAGAGTCGGGCGAGATAACATTCTCAGACCTTGTCTCTGGGGGAGTTGTAGAATGGGTAGATGCCGAAGAAGAAGAAGATCTTTTGATAGCTCCAAGACCTTTCGATTTGCCAGCAGTCTCTCCAAAGAACAAACGGCCAATAAATCCAGCGAAGGTAGAGTGGACTAACCTTGGGGAGCATGGAATATCACATGCCGAGGTGTCAGCAGAGGTAACTATGCCGAATGGCGAGTCAAAGACAGAGAAATTTAAGGTTCCACTAAACTACTACCAAGAAAATATGGACGCCCTTAAGAGGAAAGAGAAAAAGGATCACACAGTTCTGGTTTACACTCACGTGGAGATCGACCCCCAACTCATTATGGGCGTTTGCGCCTCTCTAGTCCCGTATCCTGAACACAACTCAACACCAAGGGTTACCGGTGGAACGGCCATGGTCAAGCAGAGCCTAGGGGTGGCGAGTGCGAATTTCAGGCTTAGACCCGATACTCGTGCACATGTGATGCACTACCCTCAGAGATCAATCGTGGGAACAAGGGCCATGAAGTCCACTAAATTCGACGAAAGACCCGGAGGTCAGAACTTTGTTGTTGCAATCCTCAGCCATCACGGCTACAATATGCAAGACGCCGTGATTATGAACAAAGCGTCAGTTGAGAGGGCCCTAGGAAGATCTGCGTTCATACGTACATATAATGCAGAGAACAAGAGATTCCCAGGCGGACAAGAGGAGAGAATCGAGGTTCCAGGTACGGGCCTCGATGAAATCAAAGGGCTCAAGTCGTGGGATTCCTACTCCCACCTGGAAAGAGACGGGCTACCAGTTCCAGAGATTGAGCTAACTAGTCAAGAAGGAGGGAGGTCTATCCTTGTAGGTAAAACTAGCCCTCCCAGATTCCTAGAAGAATCACACGGGGCATTCCTGCAAGCGCAGGAAAGGAGGGAGTCTTCTATGCTAGTTCGTCATGGTGAAAAGGGTTGGGTGGACAATATCTTCGTTACAGAGTCACTTGACTCAGGCAGGCTAGTTCGAATTACCCTTAGAACAAACAAGGTTCCGGAACTTGGAGACAAGTTCGCCAGCAGGCACGGGCAAAAGGGAATAATTGGTAGACTGGTAAATGAGGAGGACATGCCATTCACAGAAGACGGCGTAATACCCGATCTACTCATCAATCCTCATGCTATACCTTCGAGAATGACTGTGGCCCACGTGTTGGAGATGATCGGAGGGAAGGTTGGATCCATGGAAGGCAGAAGAATAGATGGAACCGCTCAGATCGGGACTACTCAGAAACGGTCTGAGGCACACTGGTAGGGAGTCGATGATTAACGGAGAAACTGGAGAAAGTTTCCCTGTTGATACTTTCGTTGGAGTCATCTACTACCAGAGACTCCACCATCTGGTTAGCAGCAAACTCCATGCTAGAAGTAGAGGGAGGGTGCAAATCCTCACTAGACAACCAACAGAGGGTAGAGCAAGGCAAGGTGGCCTCAGATTCGGAGAGATGGAGCGGGATTGTCTAATTTCTCATGGTGCGTCAATGGTAATCAAGGACCGGCTTCTAGACGAGTCAGATGGCTGGAATCTAATGGTCTGCAACACACCCAGATGCGGCCATATCGCATATTACGATTGGAAGAGAAGGACTACGATATGTCCCGTTTGCGGCGATAGGTCAGACGTCCATAGCGTCCAGACCTCCTACGCATTCAAACTTCTCCTGGACGAAATGAAGAGTCTTGGAGTAGCAATGAGATTAGAACTGGAGGATAGAAGATGAGCGCTCGAGATGCAGCAAAGATACCCAAGAGAATAGACTCGATTAGATTCACACTGATGGATCCAAACGAGATCAGGAAGATGTCATCCGTCGAAGTGAAGACAGCTGACACATACAAGGACGATGGTCATGCATTCAAACAAGGCCTGATGGATCCGAAGATGGGGGTAATCGACCCGGGTATCAGGTGTGAAACCTGTGGAAACAAGCACGAAGAATGCCCCAGTCACTTCGGCCATATAGCACTAGAGTTGCCTGTGATGCACATAGGATTCACCGGTCTAATCAAGACGTGCTTGAAAACAACCTGCAACTCGTGCAGCAAGGCCTTGCTGCATGATGCTCCGCAAACGCATCCTATTGATCCAGAGAAGTCCGAACAGGATTACTACAGAGACAGAGTGAACGACATCATCCTAAAGCACGGAGTTGGCGGCAGGGAATTCAAGAAAATCATTAAGGATATCGAAAACATTTGCGCTGGCCCTAAGCGGGCAATATGCATGCATTGCGGCGCGGAGCAGGGAAAGATAATTCTAGATAAACCCACAACTTTCAAAGAAAAGAAGGCGGATAAGGGAGAGCACAAACTGAATGCTCGTGACATCCGCGAGTGGCTAGAAAAGATCCCCGATGAGCACCTAATTTTCCTCGGAATGGAGAAAGACGTTAGTAGACCAGAATGGACAATCATGAAGGTACTACCAGTTCCTCCAATTACTGTCAGGCCATCTATCACCCTGGAAAGTGGCGATAGATCCGAGGATGACCTAACACACAAATTAGTTGACGTTCTAAGGATAAACCAGCGACTCAGAGAAAATCGTGATTCAGGAGCCCCACAACTGATTGTTGAAGATCTCTGGGAACTACTGCAGTATCATTGTACGACATACTTTGATAATCAGACCAGTGGTATTCCTCCGGCTCGACACAGATCCGGAAGGCCACTAAAGACCCTATCCCAAAGGCTAAAGGGAAAGGAGGGCAGATTCAGGAGTAATCTGTCTGGAAAGAGAGTTAACTTCTGCGCCAGAACAGTCATCAGCCCAGATCCAAACCTCGGGATCAACGAAGTGGGAGTCCCAGTAAAGACGGCCAAGGAGCTGACAGTGCCTATCAGGGCTACAAGTAGAAACAGGGAACAACTCAGACAGATGATCCTAAGGGGCCCAGATGTCCATCCCGGTGTAAACTACATCATCAGAGGTGATAGATTCAGGGTTAGGATTACTGACAGAACGAAGTACATCTGGGCAGGATTCAGGTGCCTGAATCCAGATTGCCATTGTGGTAGTGAAGAGGAGCCTTATATGGGTTACAGGCCTGATTTGAATGAGGTCCTCCCAGCTCCTAACTTCCTCCCAGGCCTTGTGTTGAAGGAGCAAATGCGAAGGGACCCAATGACTGACGAGCTCCTTCCTGAGTGGAGCGTGGATTTGGATAGGACCTTGTCCAATCTTAGAGGGGAGGGAGAAGATGGAAAGCCCCTAGCCGAGGATGATCCAGATGCGGCAATACATAATCGCTGGAAGTGGGAAGTAGAAAATCCTGATGAGTACCTTCCCGATCACCTTGAGGTAAAATGTCCACACTGCGGAAGCCCAGATATCGAGGATGAACACGGTAACCTCTACCCTACAGATGTAGAGGATCGATTAAGCACATACGATAGAGATGGCAACCCAAGGCCAGGTGTTGTTGTCGAAAGGCACCTCATTGACGGAGATGTAACCATTTTCAATCGGCAACCATCACTCCATAGGATGTCAATGCTAGTACACGAAATAAGAGTCATGGATGGTAAGACATTCAGATTCAACCTCGCTGACTGCACACCCTACAATGCAGATTTTGATGGTGACGAAATGAACCTACATGTAATACAGAGTGAGGAAGCCAGGGCTGAGGCTAGAATCCTAATGAGGGTCCAGGAGCATATCATATCGCCAAGATATGGGGGAAGCGTCATTGGTGGGATACACGATCACATCACGGGTGCTTACCTTTTGACGCATGGAGAAGCATTCCTTCCAATGCCAGTTGCAATGGATGTTCTTAGCTCAATTGGATGGGAGGGCGAAATTCCTCCACCAGTAGAGAGAAACGGACAGATCGGACTGTTAGGAAACGAAGTCTTCAGCCTTCTTGTGAAGGGAGGCTTCACTCTGAACTTCAAGAATCGTGCCGGAGAAGAAGTCAAGGTATCTCAAGGAGACGTCTCTGGTTCTATCGACAAGAGAGGAATTGGAGCAGAGGACGGACGTCTTCTAGACGCAGTCGTCCAGACACACGGAACAGACAGGGGGGCAGATTTCATCAATAAGATGACAAAGATGACAATCGCCATCTGTACAGCAATGGGATTCACCACTGGAATAGATGACGAAGATCTACCTCCCGAGGCTAAGGAAGAGATCGTGAGAATCAACTCAGAGGCCAGTGCCAGTGTTGACTCTGAACTAGAAAAGTTCGGAAAGGACGGAAGGAAGTATGAGGCCAGGCCAGGAAGAACTCCACACGAAACTCTCGAGGAGAACATACTGACAATCCTAGACGCTGCAAAGGCTGAAACTGGAAACGTCGCTAAGGCACAACTCGGCGATGACAATTCAGCCGTTCTTATGGCAACCTCAGGAGCAAGGGGCTCGATGGACAATCTAGCAATGATGGCGGGATCCATTGGCCAACCGAAAGTTAGAGGCAAGCGACTTGAGCGAGGATATCAAGACAGAGTCCTTTCTCACTTCCCTAGAAAGGTTAAGGGATCAAAGGAAAAGGGTTTCGTTTCTTCTTCTTTCAAGCGAGGCCTTGAACCAACCGAATTCTTCATGCTTTCAGTTTCTGGTAGGGAATCACTAGTCGACACCGCTGTCAGAACGAGTAAGTCGGGTTACATGCAGAGAAGGCTGATTAACGCCATGGACGATCTCAAGGTGTCTAATGACACGAAGGCCTCAGTACGAAATACTGCAAATCGCATTATCCAATTTGAGTACGGAGAGGATGGGACCGATCCTGCCAGAAGCAGAAAGGGAAGCCCATTCGATGTAGATCAGGTGCTTAACGATGCTCTTGGAGGTGCTAACTGATGGTAGTTAAGAGTGCAACAAAGAAGAAGTTAATGGATCTGGGAATTGAAGAAGAGTATGCTCACAAGTTAGCTGATGACCGCAAATGGGACGATGTTAAGGGGCTGTCTCCGGGGCAAATCGCTCAGATATGTGGAATCGACTCCGGAACCTCTCAGAGAATCCACGATGTCATGGCCAGCTCAGTAAAATCCAGCAGGGCTTCTGCTGCTAGTAC
The DNA here is from genome assembly GCA_001629255.1 of Marine group II euryarchaeote REDSEA-S42_B7. Classification (GTDB taxonomy): domain Archaea; phylum Thermoplasmatota; class Poseidoniia; order Poseidoniales; family Thalassarchaeaceae; genus UBA36. Next base: position 14,044 of record LURZ01000038.1, on the reverse strand, counting down.
TGAGAAGACCATTGTTCGCAGAAGAACAGTGTCCAGAGCTAGGAGGACGAAGAGGTCACTCCCATTGCAGGACTACGACTATGAAACCAAGATGAAGCAACTCTTCCGTGATGTCGATAAAGATGACGAGATGTTCATCCAGCTGAACAAAGCCGCTGAGGAAAGCGACTCAAACCTAACTCCAAGGATGATAGACCAACTTGTCCAAGGGTTGCATAGCAGGGGGGAGAAGAAGGTCACAGCCGCTAAGGCAAAGAAAATAATCAACTCGGCAAACAACTTCTACAATGACGCGAAGGCCGTTCCACATGAGGCTGTAGGTATTACCACAGCCCAGTCTATTGGTGAACCCGGTACTCAGATGACGATGCGCACATTCCACTATGCAGGTGTGGCCACAGTGAACGTTACCCAGGGTCTACCTAGGATAATCGAGATTGTCGATGCTAGGAAGGTACCCCAAACCCCGACCATGATAATTTACATGGACGAGAAGAATTCCAAGGGGAAGCCATTGAGGACAAATGAAAAGCTGGTGCGAGACTTAGCAGCATCCATAGAGACAACCACAGCTATGGATATTGCAACTATTGATGTCGACGTCGCTCAGAGGAACATATTACTCCAGCTAAATAACAAAAATATGAGGCTGAAGAAAATGACCGGTGCAGAGGTCAGAGACAAGCTCTCACGAGCTCTAAGGTTGTACGTGCAGGCCGATGACGATGACCGCCCAAAGTCTCTAAGGATCATTCCAGGCGTGGCAAAAGAAGAAGATCTTGCATCTCTTGCATCCGACCCCCCTACCTACACTGCTCTTCTTCAACTCGAGGACAAAATCAAGAAACTGCGATTGAAAGGTCTCCCCGGAATTAGCAGAGCCACAGTACAGGGCCCAATGTCCGAAACAGGTGAATATTACATATCGACAATCGGCTCAAACCTATCAAAGATCAGTGAGTTCGACGGGGTCGACCGATCAAGGACGTATACGAACAACATAAATGAGATACATGACTACCTCGGTATAGAGGCAGCCAGACAGGCTATAATCAACGAAATGTGGGACACTCTAGAGGGCGCAGGTCTCGATGTTGACGTGAGACATCTGATTATGGTCTCAGATGTGATGACTACTGGTGGAGAGGTTAGGGCAATTGGCCGTCACGGTGTAAGCGGGACAAAGCATTCCATCCTCGCTCGTTCGGCTTTCGAGGTCACAGTTACACATCTGCTAAAGGCCGGAGTAATTGGCGAGAGGGACAACCTATCTGGAGTAACAGAGAACATCATAGTGGGCCAACCAGTAGCGTTGGGAACGGGCAGCGTCGAACTATTCTACATCCCCGAGGGAAACATCTGAGGTCTGAAAATGGACATAGCGAGACAACTCAAACAAGGAATTAACTCAGGAGAACTAGTCTTTGGTCAAAGGCAAACAGTATCACACTGCACCAAAGGAGGTGCAAAGTTAGTACTAGTTGCCTCAAATTGCCCTGAGTCTTTTATCGATGATCTGAGGAACTCACATCCGTCAGTACCAATTCATCAGGTTACCATGGTAAATCGACAGCTTGGAGCTGCATGCGGAAAGCCATTTCCTGTCAGTTCACTGTGCGTAATCGATCCGGGACAGAGCGATCTACTGCAGCTAGCCCCAAACATTTGAGTTAAAATTCTGAGCCCAGGCCTTGAAGAATGGCGTTCCATTGAAAGACGTAACCATGTTCCTAGGTCCATGGAGGATATATTGCGAGCGCTGCTTAGCATCAGGTCTGTAGACTTCGATTCATTCGATATAGGGGTACCAGGATCCCCATTCAGACCAATCGGCGTGGCCACAGCAGTACCCGATTTCGGCATTCATACAGGAAGAACATTCATCTGGCATGCTCCTCCTGAAATTCTACCAATTACTAGAAGGATACTTAGTGAGCGACCGACTCATTCTGACTGCGATCCCATCGACGGAACCAAAATCCAGATAGTTTCGCCAAAACAGATATCGCATTGGATCGGAAGCGCGGTTCTCTCGGGAGATATCGTCGCCTCGGCTGTTCCGGAGGAATTAGACAACACGGAATCTAATGACCTTTCTACTTATTCAAATGAGGAGGAGATGCGTGTTCTCTGTTCGAAGATTGACATAGACTCTTGGACTGCGAGCCGAGGAATTGAGGGATTTTCATCATCACCAATGTTGCTAGAGGCTCGAATTTGGAGAGTATCAGGAGATTTGCATGGACCTAGTGGCAGTAGCGAAAAGGGAGAATGGACAATACTGGAGGATCCATGGTCCCAGAGGCTCAGCATTATTGGTGAATCAGAAAGTATGCGAAAATCCCCGAAGATTAGGTCGATAGAACCTCCTAATGGGAATTGGCTTAACGAGGACAGGCTAAAACTCGAGATTTCCAAGATAGTGGAGGAGAGGAGAAGGGGGGACTCTGGTGAGGTGAGCATCTCCGGTACTGTCAGGAGCATGCTACTCGAAAAATGGGTTTTGAATATACACATGGCAATGATCAAACACCACAGAATATTCATCCCAGGCTGGTTGATAAATCTCGAATCAGATAAGATTCTGCATGGAAGAAACGGCCGTTTGTATGACTTAGTTTCGCTGAAGTAACATCATGTCCTCATCGGAAAGCGTGTCACCACTCATTAATCTGGACATTAAATCGGAAACCTCTACTCTCTGTTCTTCGTGGTCCTTCTTGGAACCAGAGAGCTTGAGGATGTCCTGCATAGAGTGAATGCACCTTAGTGCAATGATATACTTGTTATGCAACTCATCAGCATTTGACTTGGTTGAAGTTAGGCCCAAGTGCTCAGAATTTGCCATCCCTCTCAATCTATCCACTTCATTTGATAACTCCATCATTAGTGAATGGGCTTCTTCGGATTTCTCTGATGCATCAGTGACTGCATCGTGAGCCTTCTGCTGCTTTTTTTCTGCCTGCCTAACCTCTCTCAAAACGCTCGAACTACTATTCTCCTCTTCTTTCTTGAGTCTTTTGAAATCGGCCTGCAGCCTCTTCATCTTCGCAAAGAAATCCTTCTCTTTACTAGGACTAATTCGTCCAGTTTGATGTCGCCACTCAAGCTTGTTCATCTGTTCTCTAATACTCCGAGAGCTTGGGCCGCCCCTCTTCTTTCCCGACTGACTAGTGTTCTTCTCAATTGAACTCCTCAGTTTTGCCCTAATCTCCTTCAATTCGTTTGTCCTCTCTAGTCTTATTTTCCTCAATTCAGCAACCTTGCTATTAGCCTCGTTCCTCAGGCTCTTCTGCTTCTGAACTTCGGTGATTAACTGCTTTACCTGCAGATTTATTTCGTTCCTTTTATCTAGCTGAATCCTTACTTTAACGTTCAACTCATCGCGACGATCTTTGTATTCGGCCAATTTCTTGCTGACCAATTCCGAATTCTTTTCGAAAACGGACGAGATATTCGATTGATTGAGCCCCAAAGTAAACCCTCTAGTGTCCCGTATTTGGAGTTCCATTTAAGCCATACCGATTATTTTGCTTCTAGTCCCTACGACTGGCAGACTTTCCTTTTCTCCCCCCTCTTCTAGAAACACCAAGTTTCCTAGTCTTTTTTTTACGTAATCGACCCTGTTTTGGTGGTTCTTGAGGTGAATCCTTCCTATCATTGATTGACGAAAAACCACCGGTCTCTAGTATCAGCCCTAACTCTTCGGAGCTTAGATAACCTCCCTTTGCGGCGATTCCGCGTATATCATCTATGCTGGAGGAGCCTCTTATTGCAGATAGTCTCGAGTACTTCTGGAGTTTCTTCAACACACTTCTTTCGCTATTTGTTTCGGACTTGATTACCTCAATTCTCTCATCAATAGAGGAGATACTTCTACTAATCTTGCGTATATCTTTCCTGCTGATTTTGTCCGTTTCAATTTCGGCATTTTCCTTTAATTCAGATTTTGCCCTGCCAATCTCTTCCTTGTTTTGATCCAGTTTGGTAGAAATCCTTCGCATCTCACTTAACTTGGAAATATATTTCGAATGAGATTTCTCTGCTTCTCTCTTCTTTTTGATTGAAGACTGAATCTCAAAGAATCTGCTAAATGCCGATAGTTCTGGATTCAACATTGGTACTGTGGTCAGGTCATTGTCGATTTTCGTCAATTTGAGGAAAGTCTCGCCGAGCCACTCCTCTAGAATTTTCGACGGGGGAGGGATTCTTGCGTTGATTTCATCTCTTTTCTCTCTGTGGATTTTGGCTTGTTTTCTTATGGAATGAAATTCTCCCAACAGCTTCTTTCTCCCAGTCCCGGATCGCTCTATTCCAACTACTGCAGATCTGAGCGCCTTTACAATCTGCACTTGCTCTTTCCTTTCCATCTGCAGATCCCTCTTCTCTGAGTCCAATGATCTCAAAGTGCTCTTTTTTTTAGCAATCATAGCATCCATTTCATCCAGAGAAAGGTCCTGGAAATCACTTTGGTAAACCTTTGAAGAACCTTTCATTCCTCTTCACCTCTAGATTTCTTTTGTTTCAATTTTCTAGAACTATTGGCGAAAGAAGACCTGCCCCCCGTATCAACGTTTTTTTGCCTTTTGAGGAGATCTCTGAAACCTGGCCCCAAATCTCCAAATCCATTTTCTATCCTCTTTTCCCAATATTCAATCGCTTTATCGCTCTGAGCGAGCAACTCCTTGGCACGGTCCAACTGACTCCTAATTTCTCTTATTTCTGATGAGGCAATAGTCAACTTCTCATAGAGTGGTTGTGCTTTGGAAACGGCACCTATCATCTGAGAATGTGCCTTATCCGCCTTCTTGAACAACTTAGACATCTCTTTATTCTTTTCCAGATACTCTGCCATTTCCGGGTTCGAGTCCTTCCTATCTCTAATCCACTTGTCATTTTCAGAAATTAACGTTCTTCTCTTCTCAAGAAGTTTCCTTTCGGATTTATGGTCTAACGCTGATGTCTGAATCTTGCTCTCAATTTCCTCAATTTGTTCTAACAACATCATCTTCTTCCATTTAGGATCAAGATTGATCATTCCCCCGGACTCATTCAGTTTTTTCCTAATTCTTTTAACATCGGGAATTAGAGTACCAGCGCTGGTCTGAAAATGATCCCTTTCGGCCTTGAATTTGGCAACCTTTTCATTGGCTTCATCGAAGGATTTCTTCATCCTATCTAGCCTTGGAGATAGATTATCTTCTTCAGCCTCAAGATTCCTAATTACTCCGGGTAGGCTATCCTTAAGCAACATTCTCCTCTTTAGAAGGGCAGATGCAAGCTCATCCGGAGTCACCCTCATCAGTTCATCAGTGTCCATTTCTGTTCGAATCGTGCAAATGCCCCTGTTATAGCCCTATGCAGAGTGTTTTTGTGCGTTTGATTCATACGATGCCCATTCGAGCCATCATACATGAACGTGACATTGAGGAACCAAACTCTCATTTTTGTCATGGTAATTCTTGTTCAAATTCTCACCTTGGACAATGCCACTGAACAGGGTATTCTTGATGACAAAACTTCAGAAATGCAGTCTGATACCCGTAGTACCTATACTAATTTCACTTCTTCAGGAGGTTCTGGTATAGTACTCTCTGGTGAGCCTGCCTATGTCGGAGATACACTTACTGCCTCATTGATGGTAACCAATAAGGGCAACTCAACCGGTTCGGTGTCTCTACAAATCAAACATTCCTATAGCGACCAAATATTTCAGGGCGAATATATCTCTATTTCCCCCGGCTCAACCAGAGAGGTCCCTACCAGTTTCATACTGGAACTTCCGGGTACCAATGAGTTCAATTGGCAACTCTCAATCCTAGGGCAAACGGAGAATACTGACTTGGAGGGAAACCTGTCTATTGAGGTCTCAAATAGTCAGATTCTCAATCTAACTACAGAATCAATTTCTTGGTCTGCATCTGAAGGGCTTGAAATTGACGTCTCGGTTTTCCTATCTGAGGGAAAGGCTCGGCCAATTTTACTAGCCGTGACCTCCGAAGAAGCGGGAGGTGTTTTGAATTTACAGGAAATCCTCCTTGAAGTAAACCCTGGACGCAGAGTGATAGATTTCTCATTAGGAAATCCTGAAACCACAGAGATTACCATTCAGGCAATTCCTTTACAATGGACGTCATCAATATTTTCTCAGAACGTTACAACAGAATCCGTTGTTGCTCCCTATATCGATCCGTCATCCATCAAAATGGAAGCTAATTTCAATCCTGAAAAACCCGCACCCGGAAATCGAGTTTTGGTTACAATCACACTAAGTAATGATGGTGATCAAATTACTCAATCTGGTATATTGCGACTGATATCATCTTCGGAGAGAACTATTCTCGGCGAATCTACAGTCCCATCTTTAATGCCAGGATCAGTCATAACAACGGAAATGTCAATATCTGAATGGGTGGAAACTGATAACGTCGACGTGGAGGTCCAATGGTCATCAGACGGCGTTGTCTCGACTCGAATCTATTCGATCGAGCCGGATATCGACGACCAAGGACTTGAGGTACCATTCGATATTTTAGCAGCAGGATACGGAGTTCTCGCGGGCATTCTCATCATACTCGTAGGGACTTTCTCTTGGAGAGCTGTTTCCTCTAGGACGCCCATTACTTCCAATCTACGTTTAAGGGATGCTAAGGAGTCACAGAGAAGGCAACTTAGAATTGAAAAAAGGGAGATTGCGTGCAGTTTTTGCGATCAGAGACTCATGGTTCCGAATGACCACGTAGGTGGTGTCAGGTGCCCATCGTGCTCCATGGAATTCATGGTCGGAGGACCAGATAAATCAAACGAAGAGTCTGAAGAACTCAACACTGTGAAATCTCCTGATGATATTCTCCATTGCCCCACATGCGATCAGGCCCTGAGGGTGCAGATTGAGAAGAGACCGGTAATGTCTAGATGCCCGGTTTGTAAGACTAAATTCATGGCTGAGGCAGAGGGTGTATAGGATGTCTGGTTTTAGTGAAATAGAGGAGATGTATCTGAAGACAATGTTCGAGATACACTCGGAAAATCCCGCTGCCATCGTGAAGACCACTCAACTTGCTGACATCAAGGGAGTCAGCGCAGCATCGGTGACTGAAATGATACAACGCCTCTCGAGTCGAGACATGGTTACACACATCCCCTATCGCGGATGTAGGCTCACGCCCTCTGGATTCCAACTTGCTGCAAGGATAAAGAGGAGGGAAATCCTTCTAGAGATACTTCTCAATGATGTAATCGGATTTGAAGGAGATGTCCATGGAGTGGCATGTAAGATGGAACACGCAGTTGGCTCTGATCTTGAATCTACTCTTGATCGTCTACTTGGGTATCCAGAGTTTTCGAGTGAAGGGAAGAGGATACCCAGTGTCGAGCGAGACTTCGAAACTACAGGCGTATCCACCCTTCTTCCTCTTTCCAAACTTCCAGACCAATCTTCTGCTACAGTGGAGTTGATAATTTCTTCAGATAGCGAGGCAATAACTATCAGGGATTGCGGAATAACGATTGGATCGGTTATTGAAACCTCAGCCGACTCAAGGACTAGTGATGGCAATATCATCACTATTTCCGACTCCCTTTCTATGAGAATTCTAGCTAGAATAAATTCTATTGGCGGTTAAAAAGGTGTCAGTTAAAGAAGAAAAACCCAATTTTATTGACTTGGAGGGCGACATAGACTCGATGGTGTCCGCGCTTCAGTCAGAAACCCCCTCAGCCCCTGACATCAAAGAGATTACGAAGTCAGAGGAAACCCCAAGTGAATCAGATCAAAAGTCCATATTGAAGGGGCGTGAGGTTATTCTCGCCGGCATCGATGACTTACTGATCAGCCGCGGCGCTCGCCTGATTCTATTCCTTCCAATCGTTGTTGTGATATTATTCGGATTGGCTCAGTCTTATCGAAACTCCGATCCTGATTGGTGGCAAGGAGGTGTACGAGATCTATTCCTTGACTTATCATTTTCAAAATCTGTATACCTGCTTTCCCTTGCTCTTATGGTAGCAGATCTACTTCTGCTATTCGTCTTACATTACCTGCTGTGGGTCACAAAGAGGATTTTCCAAATCGAGACGGATGAAATAGTCTCTACTGGCATTACTTTCCGTAGCGCACACGGCTATAGCGAGATGAAGGCCGTCATTGACGGAGCTTCAAACCAACTTAATCTCACTACAACACTGATGACACTATCCACAATAATGCTCGGACTTGCTTTACTATTTCCATCAGAAACTGATGGAATACCGGTTCTAATCGCTTTGTCAACCGGAGCACTCCTTTCCGGTCATAGCGTATATATGGTTTCCAATCGACCTAGGTTCAACACGGTTGAGCCCTGGGGCCTTCTAGAAGCATTTTCCCCCCCAATGCACCCAGCCTTGCTAAACAGACCTTTCACGGACGTTATTAGGGCTCATGTCGACCCCGTTCTGGCCGTGAGGTTGTATCGGTCAGGACTCATTGAAGAGGATGAGTTCCACCTCGCACTTTCCGAATTGGTAGATTCTAGGACGATCGACCAGATTATCAATCATGAAGAACTAGGCGAAGAGACCCTCGACCGCCTACTTATGCACGCAAGGGAGCGTTGTGCGCCTTTCTTCAGGCTTAATGACAGAATGCGTATGCATCTCGGAAGCCCTTCGAATCAAGGTATTTGGTTCGACGTTGACATGGAGAATCTAACTCTAGGGCAGGCCAATCTATTTGCTTACGTCCTCAATCACACAGACGAAGTACAAGATCTGATTCTGCGGGTCCAGACACCCGATTTCAGACCCAACGAATGCGTCTACAGACTGAGGTCTGAACCACAAAAAGGACCGCAAAGGGGTAAATCAGAATATCATAGAATTTCATCCTCTATGTCAAAGTCCAGAATTGTCTGGCAAACTCTGATCCCCTCTTCTATGGGTGATGCAACTGTCACTGTTAGGCTCGAGGACTCATCGGGCAATCTAATCTCAGGAAAGGTACTGACATCCCAGGTTCGCTCTGACTTATTCACTAGATTGAGGATGACTACTGGAGCAGTATTCATGTTTGGTGCTGCTCTAGCAGTTATTTCCCCCATTCTTCCTTTCGCAGCGAGGTTATTCGGGCTTTAGGTCTCTTCAATAAGGGGAAACTAGTCCGAATTGCATGGAGCATGACGACAGAGGTTCTGACGATCTAAGGACGAGGCTCCACGCCATGGAATCAAAACTTAGCAGAATTAGGACCCAAAGAGACTCTCACAACGATTCTGCTAGGAGTGCTGCAGACCAGAGGAACTCTGCTCACGAGAAGAGGAAGGAAGTCCACGAAACAATATCCGCAAAGATGGACGAACAGAAGAAAGTCAGGGCTCAGGCCAAGCTTCACCAAGCGAGTAGGGATGAGATTCAGCAGAGTATCAGGGAGGTTATCGCCAGAAAGAAGGGTACTAGAGACCGGGGCCCTGGAAAGTCCGTTGTCATTCAGCTCTCGGAGACAGTTGGCGAGATCGAGAGGATCGAGGATAGAATCATGACCGATGGAGCGTTGACACTGGAAAAAGAGAATTCGATGATCAAGAAACTCAGGTCTTTGATTTCTAAAAGGGATGAGTTAATCCCTCATGTTGAGCAGCAGAGGATAATTTCAATCGATATGAACGATATGGACGAGTCAATTCACAGGCTGAGGGCCGAAGCCGATAATGAGCACAAACTAATGCTCGAACAAAATTCTCTAGCCGACGAAATTTGGAATGAAATAAAGCCGATGTTCGAGGAGCGTGACTTCCTTAGAGGTGAAGGTGACAGACTGCATGCACTTTTTGTTCATGAAAGAGGGAAGGCAGACGAGACTCACGCATCACTGGTAGAAATGCTATCCAAGGTCAATGAGATTAGGGACGAGCTACGCTCTCAACACGAACAGAGAGAGAAGATGGTACGAGATCATAACAAATCTGTCAGGCAGGCGCTAAGGGGGCCCGATCAGAATGAGGAATTGGCAGACTCCCTAGCTGACATGCTTCTGGAAGGAAACTCAGTCACCTTTGGTGGCCTGGTATCCAAGGAGGGTGAATCGCAAAAAGTCGAAGAAAAATCAGCATCGAAGCGGAAATCTAGGAGGCTAGGTACTTCCCGTGGCGGAAAGCGCTAGTTACCATCCCCGTTCGTCGAGCTTGACTTCCAGACTATCTATTTCTAGTCCGGGCATGGCTTCTCCCAACATCTCAGAAGCTTCTGCGACTACTTGCGGATCTTCGAAGTGATGAGTTGCTAGAACTATCGCTTCCGCAGTTCTAGCAGGGTCCGAGCTCTTGAAGATGCCAGATCCGACGAAAACACCATCCATACCATGACTCATCATTAGGGCCGCATCTGATGGTGTTGCAATACCTCCAGCAGAGAAAGTTACCACAGGCAACCTTCCCAGATCTACGACCTCATCGAGAACGCTCGCAAGATTGCTTCTTATGGTTTCAATTTCTCCGAATGGAGTCTTACCCACTTTCGCACCAATCTCGGAGTTTTCTTCCAACCTTCTGTATCCTTCGAGAATCTTTTCTACAATATCTGCTCTAGAATCTGAGTCAGCATTTCTGGAGCTCTCAATTTCCGCCTCAAGCAATCTAGCATGCTTGACTGCACTTACCACATTTCCTGTGCCCGCTTCTCCCTTAGTTCTGATCATTGCTGCCCCCTCAGCAATTCTCCTAACCGCCTCACCTAGACTGGTACAACCACAGACAAAAGGGATGGTGAAATCGTTCTTTGCAATATGGTAGAAAGGGTCTGCAGGTGTCAAAACCTCGGATTCATCTATCATGTCTACACCCAATGCTTCTAGGACTCTAGCCTCTTCTTCATGCCCAATTCTGGCCTTGGCCATGACAGGAATGCTGGTGGTCTCCATGATTTCTTTGATCAGTTGAGGGTGACTCATCCTTGCAACTCCTCCCGAAGCACGGATATCAGCAGGGACTCGTTCTAGGGCCATCACAGAGACTGCCCCTGAGTCTTCCGCAACATGAGCCTCCTCTGCCGTAACTACATCCATCACGACTCCTCCCTCTTGCATCTTTGCGAAACCCCTCTTGAGGAGCTCCGTACCGTGCCTCATTTCGCCTAAATCAACCCTCTTCTTCACGCAAATCCCTCTAAGTCGATTTTCAATAAGTTACATAGTGGACCATGTCTACTGATCGGCTAGAACTGGAGAGTCTCCTTCTGCGATGGGAAGGCCAGGTGCCTCTTCCTCATTTTTATCCAGCCACGACATTTCTTCCTCTGGTAGGTCAGTATCAGCGTATATCGCCTCTGCTGGACACTCGGGAATGCAAGCTGCACAGTCTATGCACTCGTCGGGATCAATAACCAGATATTCTTCGGCTTCCCTAAAGGCCTCTACTGGGCAAACATGTACGCAGTCCTGATTCTTGCATCTAACACATGCGCTGGTCACCACGTGAGTCATACTAACCACCAAGCATGGATAGCGGCATATGAATACTTGTATCATTTTGAAATGAGACCTTCGAAAATACTCCTGGCTACTTCATATGCCGATTGACCTGGATAAACCTCCAACTTGAATCTCCCCTTCGCGACCATTGTGTCCCTGTCTAGAGTTACTTCCCCCTTCCCCCTGGACAGTGCAACCAAATCTATCCTCAAGTGAAGGTACTTGTCTTCGTCTATCCTGGATTCCAATCCTGAGTCTAGGATCCCCTCGATAGAAACTCTCTCCAATCTACCCAGTGAGAACATTGTTTGTTTCGGTGTCATATTTGCAGAGATTGTGTACATAGGAGCCCCCAGAGTGGATTTTTCCTTTTTCGTAGATATGGTGACTCCATCCCCGCACAACCAGACTAATGAGTCCTCAATAATCCGAATATCGTCTACGGCACTCGCGTGAACTCTCCACTCTCCTCGGTGCACACTCACGTCTTTGCCTATCCGGAACATGTCTTGAATGCCACCCATTCAAGAAACAATTCGTAGCATTCCGTTCAAATACTGGTTGTAGTTCGCACGGCTCGCAAACGGGGCAGCCCCCGAATTATGGAGACACTTCAATGGCCAAAGGCGCATCGGCTAGAGCAGCAGCTCGCAGGCAGAAAGACAAGTGGAAGGCCAAGAGGTGGTATTCGATAAGGGCCCCTAGAAACCCATGGTCATTCAAAGTGATAGGGGAGACCTTGACAGAGGAGGAGTCGTACCTTAAAGGGCGTCCCTACGAGATAATGCAGAACGAACTCGACGGTGACTTCACCAAAATGCATGTCAAACTCAAGTTTAGGATATCTGATGTGGTAGGCAACGACGCGATTACCGAGTTCATTGGTCATGACGTCATGAAGGACTTCGTCAGACGTCAAATCAGGAGAGATAGGGGAAAGATAGATGATACGATAGATGTGGTCACGGACGATGGCTTCTTCGTTCGAATAAAGCCATTCATCGTGACTCGATCTAGCGTAAAGGCCAGTCAGAAGAGCGAGACTCGCAGCGTAGCTAGAGACGTAGTAATGAAGTTCTGCGGGCAGTCTACTTGGATTAATGTACAGAAGGCTCTCATGGACGGTTCGTTAGAGGAGAGCGTATCTACCGCAATTTCCAAGATTCAACCGGTAAGAGCGGTATTCTTCAGGAGAAGTCAGCTTATTCAGGAAGGAGTAGTGGTGGATGATGGCCCGACTCTGGAGGAAATCAAGGCTGAGGAGAAGGCAGCCAAGGAAACCCAAGAATCTCTCAACGAAACCCAAGACCCTCTTGACTCGATAGAGGCCGAGGACAATGGTGCTACTACTGATACTCAGGTCGTGGATGAAGCCCCTCCGAAGGAGGATACATCAGAAGACGCTCAACCAGATTTTGAATCTATGACCGTAGCACAACTGAAGGAGTTGTTGAAAAAAGAAGGTCTACCTGTCTCCGGCAAGAAGGCAGACCTGATAGCCCGTCTCACGGAGTGAGGAGATGAACCGCATAGCGGTGCTGTGCGGAACTGGCATGAGTGCTTTCTCCACTGCCCTGTCATCCTCCGTAGAAGCAACCTCTGAGATAGTTAACGTTGAATCCAAATGGGGAGACGTCCCCATAAACGTCGTCAGAACACTTAGCGGTGAGGTATTTGTAATAGATAGGCACCATTCCCCTGGAGAGAAAAGGACCCCGCCACATGCTATCGAGCACAGGGCCAACGTCTACGCTGCGTCGAGTTGCAAACCGGATTTGTTGGTCAGCGTCAACTCTGTTGGCTCAATGATTGAAACTATGCCTCCGGGGACAATAGGGGTCGGCAGTGGTATGCTGGACCTCTCGGAAAAACCTTGGACTTTCCACGACGAGGATGCGTTCCATTCCGATAGAACCAACCCATTCGACAACCAATACTCAGATATTTGTGCAAAAACCTTGACTGTCAAACAAGGAGGCGCCCCACCAAGAGTAGTGGTGGCCCAGTGCATCGGACCCCAATTCGAGAGTCCCCACGAGATCGACGCACTAGAGAGACTAGGGGCCAATGTGGTAGGTATGACTCTTGGTCCCGAGCAGAGGCTGGTATCCGAGACGGGCATTCCTCACGTGTCATTGCTCTGTTCTTCTAACTGGGCTGCAGGACGGACTCCGGGCGAACCCGATGCGGAGATAGACCACGAATCGGTCGACTCAATGGCATCAAATATGCGTGATTTGGTGTCTAACTGCATTATTGCATTGCTAAGTGGGGATTTATGAAATCACTATCTTGATGGTCCCCTAGCTAGTAGCATAACCATGTCCAGAAGGCTGAGCGTTGATGATTGGTTGAGTGTAGAGCATTCCGATATTCCAGATGGATCATGGCTTACCATGATGTCCAGAGTTGCCAGTTTCCACCACAAGCACCGATTCTCATCCGATGAGAACCATGGCCACGATATGGGATTCCGCATCGCATTGACTGTAGAGGAGCTCGGTGAACTCTCTGCTGCAATCACCAAGGGCAAGCCAGATGAGGAGGCAGCCGAGGAGCTAGCAGACCTACTCATCCTCCTCCTAGGGCACTCCCTTGCCA
>LURZ01000037.1 GCA_001629255.1 Marine group II euryarchaeote REDSEA-S42_B7 | reverse complement strand
CCCGGCATCCCCGGGATACTACGTGGACACGAACGGGTCGACGACGCAGACGCCATGTGGCCTGGGGACATACAATCCTAATTCCGGCTCTAGCGATCCGGCTGATTGCGTCCAAGCGAGCCCTGGTTACTACGTTGACCAAGAGGGGCAGCCTAGCCAGACCCCCTGCTCCGCTGGTTCTTACAACAATATCACCGGGTCAACTAGTTCTTCCGACTGCATCGACGCCCAACCTGGCTACTATATCGCGTATCCCGGATCAACCTCTCAGAGTCCCTGCCAACTCGGTGAGTTTCAGCCTTCACCGGGACAGAGTGCTTGCATAGAAGCAGATCCAGGAAATTACGTGGACTCTCTGGCCGCGACCAGTCAGACCGGTTGCTCACCTGGCTCTTACCAACCTGACTATGCGCAGGCAGAGTGCCTATCTGCAAATGTGGGGCACTACGTAGATGTCTCCGGCTCAGCGAGCGAAACTCCATGTGATGCCGGGACGTACAACACATTCACGGGATCCGTTGTCTCTTCCGACTGCCTTGATGCTGACCCTGGTTACTTTGTAGCATCCTCCGGATCATCGTCCCAGGTAGCGTGCTCCCCCGGATCTTACCAACCTGACTCGGGGGAGACAAGCTGCATCTACGCCACACCGGGTCATTTCGTTGACGGTTCGGCGGCTACCTCTCAACAGAGCTGCCAGCTTGGCGAGTACCAACCGAGCACTGCAAGGCAGAGTTGCATGACAGCTGAGATAGGATACTACGTGGACACGATAGGATCACCCAGCCAGACCAAGTGCCTGCCAGGAAAGTACAATCCTGACCAGGGTGCTACGAGTGTAGATGCATGCTTAGACGCAGAACCAGGATTCTACGTCCAGACTACGACATCTGGTGCTGGCAGCCAGACACCGTGCTCAGCTGGAACATATCAGGCAGCATTTGGGATGACGGAATGCACAGAAGCCGAGGAGGGTTACTTCGTTGATACTACGCAGGCCACTACCTCCATTCCATGTGAAGCGGGGACTTATCAACCAAGCACTGGACAGGTGAGTTGCCTAGACGCAGGAGATGGTCACTATGTTGCAGGTACGGGACAGTCTGAACACACGCCATGTCCAGTGGGCACATACCAGCCCAACGTTGGTTCAACGGCCTGTGTAGATGCAGATCCGGGATACTTCGTGGGAGAGGAGGGCTCCACCACCCAGACCGGGTGTCAAGCGGGGACCTACCAGCCCGGGCAAGCCCAGCAAAGCTGCATATCTGCAGAGCCTGGTTACTACGTGACAGGAACAAAGGCGACCGAGAAGACACCCTGCGATCCCGGGACTTGGCAGAGTGATTCAGGAATGACCACCTGTAGGGAGGCGGAGCCGGGTTACCATGTCCCTAACTCTGGTTCATTTAATCAGACTCCGTGTCCAATCGGCACATTCCAGCCCAACTTCAGTAGCATAGATTGTGAGACTGCGGAACCCGGTTTCGTAGTGAGTCTAGATGGGATGTCGTTGGCCTCTCCCTGTCCTGCCGGCACATTCCAGTCTGCGAGCGGCCAATCATCCTGTACCGATGCCTCTCCGGGATACTTCGTCGACTCTCCTGGTTCCAGCCAACAGACCCCTTGCGAGCCGGGTACCTGGCAAGATCAATCGGGTAGTTCGGATTGCCAGCAAGCCCAACCTGGGAGCTTCGTGGACACTGAGGGTTCAACGAGCCAGAGCATGTGTGTCGAGGGGACATATCAGCCAGAGTCTGGACAGACATCATGCATAGCTGCCCCCTCAGGATTCTTCGTCGATTCCCCGGGATCATCAACACTGACCAAATGCCCATCTGGGCAACATCAGCCACAGGAAGGGAGTACCTTCTGCGTAGCCGAGCCGATTAACCCGCTACTAATTGGAGGGGGGATAGCAGGGCTAGTAGTCCTGCTTATTGCTGCAGTGGTTGGATTCCGAGCATACAAGAGGAAGCAGGAGGCTGAGTTCGAGGCCATGATGTCGGAGGATCTCGAAGAAGTGTCGGAAGCAGAAGAAGAAGGCCCGGAGGAAGTGGAAGAGCCAGAGCCGGTGGACTACAACTCGATGACTGTGGCCCATCTCAAGGAAATTCTCCAAGAAAGAGACTTGACCATTGGAGGAAACAAGGCGGAATTGGTCGCTAGACTCGAGGAGGATGACATCCAACTGGCGAAGTTCAAGGCAAGACTGGGCCATGTGGAACAGGTGGTTGACGACGATGACGAGGACATCCTGGGGGACCTCGAAATAGAGGACGACGATGACGATGACGAGGACATCCTGGGGGACCTCGAAATAGAGGACGACGATGACGATGACGAGGAGGACGACGATGACGATGACGAGGACATCCTGGGGGACCTCGAAATAGAGGACGATGATGACGGAATCGAACTAGATGAAGTCGGGGGTGATCCTGAGATTGTAGACTCGGAGGAAGAAATCCAGGAGCCATTAGATGCCCCAGAGGAAATCAGCGAAGACGATTTCGAGGAAGAAGAGCCAGTAGCGGCTGAGGCCCCGGTAGTGGCTGAGGCCCCGGTAGTGGCTGAGGCCCCGGACGAGAGCTCTCCAGAGATCAGTGACGACGAGTTCGAGGAGTTCGATGTAGATGAGTTCGAGGATTTCGAAGATGAGGCCGCAGAGGAACCATCAACAGTTGCAGAGGTTTCAACGGGGAATCCAGCAGAGAGCACTGACGACATTAGCGATGACGAGTTTGAGGAGTTCGACGAGGAACTGAGTCAGGATGAGTTCGACGAGTTCGATGACTTCTAGTGACGAGGTTAGAGGTTATCCTACGGGCTCCCCGCCCTCGCCCATGAATGCAAGCCTGGCCAGTGAACCCTCTGCTAACATATACGAAACTACCTCGTCCGGAACCGTAGCCCCCATCACTGATCTTACGGCATCCTCGTCGTAGACCGTCGACAGCATCTGGGCCGTGGCCCTGACCCTCCACCCCTCATATGACTCGCGATGCTCCAACCCGCCCATTATCACTGGCCATCCTGAAGACTCGTAGAGCTCTGCGGTTCCGACGTCAGTGGTGAAGATAGACCCTGCACCGCCATGGTACTTCTCGGCATGCGAGACCCATCTCGGAGGATCCTCTATGTCTGGTATTGTGACTATCGTCGCCTCTATCCTAGCTGAATCCAACCATGCGTTTAGCATGGCTGCCCTCTCTTCCGAAGACCACGGGTTCCTGATAGAAGGCGGTTGGTTTGATGACCCTATGGCGATGATCAGTCCCTCTTCACTTGCATTTTCAGTACGCCAACTGTCGGCGGCCTGAATCATCAGAGCATGCCCCTTGTGGACCGGTTGGAACCTACCTAGGACCACCACTCCTGGTCCTGGAGGCTCTGCCGGCGGCGCCGGTTCCAATGGTAGATCGCTCAACTCTGCGACCCCCAAATCTCGGAAAGCGTCGATCTACCAAGCATCCACCTGCCTGCCTCTAGAAACTCCCGACCAGCCATCAATTCCATCTCTGACCTCCTGAGAGATTCCATGATGTTGAAGAGGGATTCGCTCAGTGTCCGATGAGATTCCATGGTAGGCAGTATCATTGGGTCCTCAGAGGGCTCCATAGTATCTCCCATATCCTCTCTCCTAGACATCCAGTCCAATACCACTGACTCCGAGTATGAAGATCTGTCAGTCCTTGAAAGGGCTTCCGAGAATTGTTCCCAGACCTTATGGTCCAG
Source organism: Marine group II euryarchaeote REDSEA-S42_B7 (assembly GCA_001629255.1). Lineage (GTDB taxonomy): Archaea > Thermoplasmatota > Poseidoniia > Poseidoniales > Thalassarchaeaceae > UBA36. The sequence continues at coordinate 2,667 of LURZ01000037.1, read as the reverse complement.
GAAAGCGTCTTGCCCATAGAGTGGGGATTCTATGAACGGTTCCATGTAAAGAAAAAGGCGAGCATCCCAGCATGTCCATTGTGCTGTCGAGCACCATCGGGCAAGTAGTAGGGAGAGTTCTATCGCCGAGTCAGATTCCTCCTCGGCCAAACTGTTCCCCTGGCCCAGCCCTTCCGAATCGTCAATCAACTCTAGGACCTCCCCCTCTAGGTCGACATCGAAGTCCCTATGGAATCGAGGATCGGCCTCCGGCCTGGAACCCCTGAGACTGGCTGACTCCATCGCAGATGATATTTCACCCACGCTCATGGACACGAGTTCGTCCAATGGTCCTCGGTCGACCAGATGGAGGATTACATCAACCATGTGCTGCATGACCCGCTTTTGTCCAAATACCCTCGCTTGATAGATTCAGGTTCTAACCTTCCACCGAATTCAAGAATGTGGGGCCACGCCACCATCCCAGGTAGAAGCAAGGGAGTGATTGGTCATGGCAACGATAGACGAACAAATCAAGTCCTTGGAAGAAGAGATATCCAAGACGAAATACAACAAAGCGACACAGGGCCACATCGGTAAGCTGAAAGCGAAGATTGCCGCACTTAGGCAGAAGCAGGAGAAGGCGGCGGCCCATTCAAGATCTAGCGGCGGCACCCAGGGTTTCGAGGTAAAGAAGTCAGGGGATGCATCAGTCGCACTAGTGGGCTTTCCTAGCGTCGGCAAGTCGAGCCTGATTTCACAACTTACGGATGTTGAATCCGAAGCTGGCAACTTTGCATTCACAACTCTGACATGTATACCAGGGGTAATGGACCACAGAGGTGCGAAGATACAGATCCTGGATTTGCCGGGTCTGATTAAGGGCGCTTCGGAAGGGAAGGGAAGGGGGAAGGAGATTCTGAATGTTATCAGAGGCTCAGACATGGTCCTCTACGTGATCGACCCATTCCAGAAGTCTCACTTCAAGATCCTAGATGATGAATTGTGGAAGGCAGGTATGAGATTGAACCAGAGCCCTCCACAAGTCTTCGTTTCCAGAACAAGAAGAGGAGGCATAGAGGTTCGTTCCACTCTGGAGCAGACCAACATGAGTGATGAGGAGATTCAAGGAATCATCAGAGGTTTTGGAATCGTTTCCGCCACTGTTACACTGAGGACGGATGTCACTGATGACCATATTGTGGATACGCTAGCTGGAAATAGAATTTACAGTAGATCTGTTGTGGTGGTGAACAAGATCGATCTTGCGAATGATGAGGACCTTCGGAGGGCCTATGACGGCTTGCCAGAAGGATGGCCGGTTCTCAATGTCTCTGCCAAGACCGGAGAGGGGATAGAGGATATGAAGGACTTCATCTTCGACAATCTGGGCTTCATGTCTATTTTCCTTAAGCCGCAAGGGCAAGAGGCAGATATGATCGAGCCGCTGATCGTGAAGGACACTTCCACGGTCAGGGACGTCTGTGCTAAACTACATCGAGATTTTCTAAGGAAATTCCGCTATGCACGGGTCAAGGGGCCAAGTGCGAAATTCGACTGGCAGAGAGTTGGCTTAGACCATCAACTGAAGGATGAGGACCTACTGACTGTGATACTAAGGAAGTCTTGACACCCTATCGATGAATTCACCAATGTGATGCCTATCCTGTGACATGGGCGAGGGGTTGTTGGGGGCATTTGAGAGTCCGATATTTCAAAGCATTACTTCACACATCGACCGACGTAGGAGGCTATACCTCGGAGTTTTCACAATTGGTTTCGTGGCGGGGTATCCGATAGGAGGGGAGGTCATCGAATGGCTCCTTGAGTCCGAAGGGTACGTCCCAGATGGAGTCGAGGTCATCATTCTGCAGCCCCTCGAGGTTATTCTTCTGCAACTGAGAATAGCTGCACAGATCGCCTTCGCCATGATGGTGGCAACAGCGGTCCTGGATCTTGCTTGGTTCGGCCGGAGCGCTCTCCCCGATTCGACTAATCGTGTATCACCGGGTGTTAATTCTTCTAGAGCCATGATGGCACTGGCAATGATGTTGGCACTGGGCGGACTGGGGCTTGCTTATGCGCACAATGTTTTGATTCCATTCCTCCTGGAGTATCTGGCTGAGGACTCTAATGACTCTGGTCTGCTGAACACGTGGCAGTTGCAGTCTTGGGTGGGGTTTGTCACTAGTCTTTACTTTTCTTCAATCATTGTCTTCCAGGTCCCAATTGTGACTATTCTGCTTTTGAGGTCTGGGGCGATTAGCAGGAGTTCCATAGTGGAGAACAGGGGTTTGATTTGGTTCGCTGCCCTGTTCATCGGGGCTCTAATTTCCCCGCCAGACCCTATATCCTTATTTCTAGTCGGAGGTCCATTATTGGCGCTTTTGGAAATGACAATTTTGTACGACCTAATGGCCCAGGAGTGAGGTTGCACTGGGTTCGATTAACCTGGAGGGCCCATGGCCCTGAGCGACCTAGCCCCTGTTAGGGGCTGAGGCCGCTCAGTCCTTTCGTCTGCTGGCTACCAGAATCGCGGCTCCGAGTATGGAAGCGATTCCCGCGATTGCTCCGAAACCCGGGATTATGCTCCCTGAATCTGGTTCTTCTACGTCAGCGTTGTCTCCGATTCCGTCTCCGTCCGAGTCCTTCTGTTCTGTCTCGTCGTTCGGGAATGCGTCACTGTTG
>LURZ01000036.1 GCA_001629255.1 Marine group II euryarchaeote REDSEA-S42_B7 | reverse complement strand
TTCCCCATGTTATTGCCTATGGAGTTCCTAGTCTGAAGGATGCCTATGAACATAGCGAATTCGGGAAGAGTCAATAATGGGTCGCCTCCTTCTGATTACAGAGTATTACAAAGGGGGGGGACCAAAGTGAAAGAGTTGGCAATCAAGAGTATGAAACTCAATAGAGATCTGGATAGATACGTTGAGCAGGCTCTCGAGCAAGACAGGCCAGTGAAAATTGGATGGGGAAGAGCCGGAGACGAGAGGCCAAAGGATGGAGAGTTTGGCGTGCTAACACACCTTCCGGAAGGGGCCAAGGTACTATGCCTGGGCAATCTAGGGCCATTTGTAGGAGCCGCTAATAGAGGAGGGACGCTAACTCTTAGAGGAAGTACTGGATCGATGATAGCGGCATTCCATGTCAAAGGAAAGACCGTGGTTGAGAAGGATGTAGGAAATAAAGCTGGATTTGGGATGCGAGGGGGGGAGATAACCATCCAAGGCTCTTCTGGTAGTGAAACGGGTTCTGCCATGGAAGGAGGAATCTTGTTGGTCAGAGGACATGCAGGAGATTACCTTGGATCTAGAATGTCTGGAAATGAGATCGATAAAGAAATCAGAAATCAAAGAGTTCTCAAAAATCCTAGAACCTATGGGACTTGAGCTAAATGATGATGCTTTGGTTCTAGAACCGGGAGAGATAATCCACAAGGGAGATAGACACCTGGAGTGCTCAATCTTAGAAGGATTTGAGAAGATTTCCTTGCACCCTAATGAGGACTCTCTTGCAGATAATGCAATACTGGATCACTATACTCTTCTTGTGCAAAGTGACTCTGATTCAGAAGGCACGCTACTTGAAATTCCCTGGCTAATTAGCTGCCAGACTACATTGGGTTCGGAAGAATGGGACGAGGTTGTAGCTCCAGCAATTGTTCGCTCTAGAACGAGGACTAATGACCTGCTTCTGGTGGGTAAGAAGGAGTTCGCAGAGTCAATAGACTTCGTTAGAAATTGTTCAGGAATAATTTTGGATATTACTGATTTCCCCGGTCTTAATGACTCAGAAATTGAGGCTATGCTGATTTCTATGAGGAGTAGAATGGATAATAACGCGATAATTCTGCTTAGGGGAAGGATTGACAGAATTGAGAGAGTGTTCAGATTGGTGATGGACTTGGAACTAGACGGTGCAGTAGTTATCTGTTCAACTCCCAGTGGTTCAAGACTTGCGTCTTCCCTACCGAAGATTGGCCTTGCATCGAAGGCAATGGGAATTAGTGAGACAGGTAAGTTCGTGATGTTGGAGATCGACTTTGAACCGGATGCCAAGGATATGCTAATCGCTGTAGCATCTGGCTGTACTGCTATAGTTTCTCCTTACATGGGTGGGAACGTGGATTCAAAGATTGAGGTTCTAGGAAAGGAAATACGGGGTTGGATGAGAGATATAGGGGTTGATCGAATAGATAGGATTGGAAGGAGGAATCTCAGAGCCAATGACTATGATACTGCTGCAATATCCGGACTGAGGCTTGTGGGGTATGAACGTCCGCTGAAAATGTGGTTAGAACTAGGGTGAATTAATGCCTACCTTGGACTTCAAACACTCTATTCTCGAATTTGTGCAGAAAATCAATGGAATTGACCACCGATGGGAAGAATGGTCAGATTGGCTCCCCGACATTGGTTGCCCCGTTGATAGAAATGACGAACAGTCTGTAGAAGTGGAGGTTTTTCCCGATCGTCCAGACCTACTTAGTCATGAGACAATGAGTAGGGCATCCAGGTCATTCCTTTGTCTAAGTGAGGAAGAACCAGACATGGCTGTGACAACAGGCGAAATTTCTCTCACAGTTGATTCCGAACTGGCGACTGTGAGGCCTGTTGTAGTTGGTGCAGTTGTTAGAGCCGTAAATACTGGTGCTAATTCTGAGGAAAAGGGAGATTTCATTCAGAGTTTGATGGATCATCAAGAAAAGTTGCATATGACACTTGGGAGAAAGAGAAGATTCGCTTCGATTGGAGTCCATGATCTTAGTACGCTGAGACCTCCATTTCGAGTAACAACTGTGTCGTCAGGATTTTCCTTCACTCCTCTCGCTAGTATGGAGGAGATGAGTATTGAGAAAATACTTACACACCATCCTAAGGGAATTGAATATGCCCATCTCGTGCAGGATCTTAACAAATTCCCGATAATTCTGGACTCTGACGATAAGGTGCTATCATTCCCACCAATAATCAATGGTAGTCACACTACAGTAAGCGAGGAGACGACTGACTTTTTCATCGATGTGACGGGTTGGGACAGAAGAGCGTGTGAAGCATCTCTACTTCTCGTCTGTCTATCTATGTCTGAGAGAGGAGGAGAGATTGAGAGTATCCAACTAAATGATACAGATGGAGAGCAGTATTTGTCTCCAAAAGGAGAAGCCATAACTCATCGAGTTCCCGACAGTCTTATTGAGAAAATTCTAGGAATAAAATTGGCCTCAGAAGAATTGTCATCCTCAATCAAAAAAATGGGCGGCACATTAGAAGGAAGTCGCACTGTTACAGATGGTCCAAACCAGAGGGGGAGGTGGTCGGACTGCGTAGTTGGAGAGGTTGAGCATCTAATCAAAATGCCTCGATGGAGGAGCGACATCATGCACCCAGTTGATATTGTGGAAGATATCGCAATAGGTTTCGGTTTCCAGAATCTTCCACTGAAGCTTTCTACGACACATCTTGATGCGCTGCCATTGAAGAGCTCTAATCTAAAGAGGAGAGTTGGCGAAAGCTTGAGGGCGTGCGGTCTGCAAGAGGTGCAGAGCCTGACTCTTTCAAACGAAAGAGACCAGTTCGAAAATGTTAGATGGCCGAATGAAGGATACGTTACAGAGATTGCAAATCCAATAACATCAGATCACACTCTGCTAAGACAATATGTCCTACCCTCGCTACTAAGCCTGCTTGCAGCAAATCGCCACCATGAGCTACCACAGAGGGTTTACGAACTTGGAGACGTCATTCGAGATTCGAAGAACTTCCTGCGAGCGGCTTGGGCATGTGCAGAAGTAGGCAGTGGATTCACTTCTTCAAAGGGAATTGTACAGGCCTTACTTAGGGACATGGGGGCGATTCAAGATGATGTTGAATTCAGACCGACAGATGCTGAGGATGGACCTTGGATAAGTGGAAGGGGGAGCCATGTTTTTATTCAAGAAGAGAAGATTGGGGAGTTCGGAGAGATTGACCCGAAAGTAAGCGGCTTTTTCGGAATTAAATCCCCAATTCAAGCCGGAGAGATTGACTTAGAGGCAATATACAGGATAATCCCTGATCCAATATCATAGTTCTCACCTTCATCCTTGGAAAGGAGTTTAATGGCGTTCAAGAACTCCTCGTTCTTAAGATGGGCTTTGTCACCTTTTTTCTTGTTTCTTTCCGGTTTTTTTCTCATACTCAACCACATTCCTCATGTAATTCGCACTAGACACTTTCGATTTCGATGGTTTCTTCTTCTTGAAGGGCCATGTGGGTCCCATGTTACTATAATGGGGAGTGATGAGATCATATTTTCTCTATTTTGAGTCGGAAAGCAGTAGTTTTGATGGAATTGGTTCTTTTGGAGTAAGCATGATTGCACGGCACATAGGGGTGGATGAGGCCGGAAGGGGTCCCGCCATCGGGCCACTAGTTGTTTCAGCACTTAATATCCCTGAGGCGGACAGATCGATTCTTAGAGACTTGGGAGTCGATGATTCGAAGAATTTGAGTAAAAGGAAAAGGGATCGCCTGTACAAGGAGATTTTATCCTACACTGAATCATTAGATTGGACCATTGGTTTGGTAATTTGTGACGCAAGAAGGATAGACGAGTGGATGGATGATGGGAATCTGAATTCGTTAGAGGAGCTCCTCTTTTCCGAAGCAATCGGAGATGCCGCCGAACCTGGGGGGAATCTAGAGATTTTCCTCGATGCATGTGACGTTGATGAAGAGAGGTTCGGTAAGATGGTGTCCAAGACTCTTGGAGATGGTTGGCATGAATGCAAGATTTATTCAGGGCATAAGATGGATTCCAGAGATGAAGTCGTAGCAGCGGCAAGCATTGTTGCCAAAGTAGTTAGGGACTCAGTGATGGAAGAGCTGTCACAGGAATTGAATATTGATCTAGGTTCTGGATATCCCTCGGACCCAAAGACCAGGGAAGCCCTAGAGATATTGTGTGAGGAAGAAGTTCTCGCGGATTGTATCAGGAGAAAGTGGGCGAATGTAAAGAGAATCTGGAGCAAGAGCCACAATCGCCCCATTCAAACAAGAGCGAATGAACGAAACGGAGTGTTTCAATCGGCTCTAGATGAATGGGAATAATAAGAATGGTGAAATGTAACCGATGTCTGGTTCAAATGTAAAATATGACTGAGAAGGAAGTTTTCGCATTGGAGGATCGAGATGCGGTTCGCAAGTATGCATTACAGAACGCTATAGAGTACGGCGGAAAAGGGCAGTCTGGAAGCGTATTAGGTAGAGTTCTTGCAGAGAGAGAACAACTCAGAACCCGTGTAAAGAGCCTACTATTGTTAGTAGAGGAAGAGGTCACAAGGGCTAATTTTATAGCTCGTGAAGATGGAATTGAAGGAGTTCGTAAAGAGTTGGAGAGCTTAGCTCCCGAAGCCCTAGATAGGGAGAGGCACAAGAAAAATGAGGGTTTGAGGGATCTTCCAGGCAATACATCAGAAGTTATCCTGAGATTCGCCCCTAACCCCAATGGCCCTTTATCCATAGGACATTCGAGAGGAGTAGCCATCAATTCCCTATACGCTGATAAATACCAAGGGAAAGTCGTACTCAGGTTTGATGATACCGATACTAAGGTAAAACCTCCAATGATTGATGCTTATGCTTGGATAGAAGAAGAGTTCGAATGGATGTCAGGAAAGGCTGCAGACGTGGTGATTAGAGCTAGCGAACGGATGCCAATATATCTCCAACACGCTGAGAAGATGTTGGCTGGGGGTTTTGGCTATGTTTGCAAATGTACTGCTCAGGATTTTCGTGCGTTCAGAGTTTCAAAGACTAAATGTCCATGTAGGGATAAGTCGGTCCAGCAGAACATGGACGATTGGAATAAAATGAACTCTGGAGAGATTGATGAGGGAGGTGCTGTTGTTAGGGTAAAGACCGGAATGGATCTGCCGAATCCCGCTTTGAGAGACTGGCCAGCACTAAGGATTCAGCATTCCCCGCATCCTATAGTCGGCGATACGTACAAGGTTTGGCCTCTGTTAGATTTCCAAAGCGCCATTGAAGATCATCTGCAAGGAGTGAGCCACATCATCAGAGGAAAGGATTTGATGGACAGCACAAGAAAGCAGACAATTCTCTACGAACACTTCGGTTGGGATTATCCCGAGCCATTGTATTGGGGCAGGGTTAAGATTCATGAGTTTGGAGGTTTCTCTACCTCTGGGATGTCTTCATCCATTGATTCCGGGAAATTCTCGGGATGGGACGATCCGAGGCTCCCTACACTTAGAGCGATGCGTCGTCGCGGATTTGATCCTCGCTCTCTAGCAGAGCTTTGGAAAGAAGTTGGCCTTACTCAGAAGGATATCTCAATATCACTGAAGACATTGGAGTCATTTAACTCTAGAATAATAGACGGTAATTGCGAAAGAAGGGCTTTCGTCTCGAGTCCTAAAAGTCTGGATATTAGTTCCGAAAATATCCCCTCAAGAGTAATGATTCCTAGACATCCAGATGGCGAAATAGATGGTTTCAGAGTGTGGGAAGTCGGGACGACTGTATCAATTCAAGATAGTGACTATGTCGAAGGAAAACTGAGGCTGAAAGACTTCGCCGATATCATAATCTCAGGTTCATCTGCAACCATAGAGTCGGTTGATAAGAGCGATGACAGGAAAATAGTACATTGGATTCCAGAGAAGTTGTCCTTAGAAGCAATATTGTCAGTACCTTATGGTGAGGAGATTTCTGAGGTAACCGGGGTTCTAGAGGACTTTGAACTTGGAGAGGGAGAAGTTTACCAACTTGAGCGAGTGGGTTTTGCTAGATTCGAAGGAATTCAAGACGGGATTGCAAGGCTCCTTTGGCTACACAATTAGTGAAGTTGAATTTCCTTTGAATTGGCATATTTTCACGGAAAGTTTGCGTGGCATTGAAGGGGCCCGTCCGAATCAGAGTAACGTGGAAGGAGCCAGTTCAAGATTTGCAATCATTTTTTCCTCGATGATGATAATGGTAGTTTTTTCCCCCATGATGGCTAATGCTCAAGAGAACAATGACTGCTGTGAATCTCCAGATGAGTTCGATCTATTTTTGATAGGAGACGCAGATAGTGGGCAACTGACCCCATTCTCTAATGAATTAGAGGAGGAGAAGTCCATGGAAGTGACTTCATCGGTTTTTGGAGAGGTTGAAATCGGTACCTGGATGATTGTTTGGGGAGAATCGGGGAGTTATTCTTCGGGAACGTGGACTTTCACCATCCCATATGAGGTGAAAGATTCTACGGGGGTTTCTGCTAACGCAACAGTTGTAATAAAGATCGGTGGAAATACCTACGAAAGCTCAGGACAGCTCCCGGCAGTTTATCTCAGCGAATCGGGTGAGCTTTCTATTCCAATAGAGGTGCAAGACGGTCAATACTCTAAAAATGACAAGATCGAAATCACATTCTCAGTTAGGAGTATGATTTTTTCAAATCCGGGTAGTGAATCTGGAATAAACTTCTACTGGGGCTCTGAAGAGTATGCGGCTGCGATGTCTATGTCATTCCCGCTTGTAAATGTAGAAATTCGTGATGCTAGCGTCAAGGGAAGTCTGGTTTTCTTTCCAGTTAGACTTAGTTCTGGCTTCGGGGACAGGATATGGACCTCTTCATCTGGAGGCCTATTGGTTCAGAATGTTGAAATCGCAGAAAGCCCGATTGTTAACTCCAATGAAGACTGGGTGGATGTCACATTTGTTTGGGATCCTAGTGAGAGTAGCGGAGGTTCGGTTAGGACGGATTTCCACATTTCCCTTCAGGGCTCATTAGTTATTGAAGCGAACAAAATTCATGATATTACTCTCGGTCAAGACACAGGAGACAATAGTTGGTATCCTGAGGAAGAGCCACCCCGTACTGGAGGCTCGGGACTTGATGTCGAAATCAACTGCAAATATGACGGTAACTCTATCGAGAGGAAGACGACTATATCATTCGACGGTGCTATGTCCCAATGGATGAGATGGGGGCTAGACAATATTGGAAATAAGAGCCTGGGGTCAAACAGTTGGTGGAGGAATCTGAATACATTTTCAGATCAGGTTAGCTCTTCAGAGAAGCAGAACGGTAGAGTGGACAACTCGGAGCTGTCGGCCCTAGAAACCCATCTAAGAGGGTCGAAGTCCGATCTTAAATCGTTCCTTTCCAGTGGTTTAATGGTTGATCCAGAGGCTGTTTTTGGTGTGGATCCGGTCAACTTTGGCCCTTTGGAGATTAGCATTGACTTGGGGGCTTCTAGGGCATTTAATTCGGACTCTATTTCACTAAGAGTTTCGTCGACATACTACGTCTCCGATAGTGGTTCCAGACAAGCACTGATTGAGGATTTTGTAAGACCAGGGGGCTATGATTTCTGGGATACGGTGGGACTCTCATTCGAGATAAGAACAGGGATGCTTTCTGGTTTCGGAGGGATATACCTAGACAATGAACAGATAGACTATACCCACAGGAGGTGGATATTGATGGAAATAATCACTATGGAGAGTTCCGATATCGAATCCGATACAGACTTCAGAATGGAGTTTGGAGCCGAAAACGCCCTTCTCTTCAGTCCGTTGATATCAGCAATGATTTCAGTATTCGCTCTTTGCTTGGCTCTAGGGATTGGTATGGCTCTAACTAGGAGGAGGACAAGAGCGCCAAGTATGATTATGATTGGAGTTTTGGGCGTTCTATCGTTATCCATTTACTGGTTCGGATTACCTATGCCAATAGTTCTAGGTGTTGTATGTTCCAGTATACTCCTTGTTTTCCCCGCTTCAGTAATATCTCCGGTCGTTGAAGATGCGGGAGCCCATAGAAATTTGAATAAGGGCGGAATGGTGAGATGCCCTTCTTGCGGAAAGAAGGTTCCTGTCGAGTCAGATATTAGACCACTGAGGATTGATTGCTCTGCATGTGGAAGCACCCTAAGGATAGAATAATCATATCTGGCCAATTGAGACAAGCAAATCTGCAATTTCGTTGGCTGCTTCTACAGGTTGTTTTGTATCCCAGAATAAGTTGGCCCTGAAAATCTGAGAAGATAGATCCGATTCCCAATTTGGAGCAATTACGCAATGCCAGAGAAGTTCCTCGACTCTGGTCGTTGATGGGACCTTTGAGTTGAAAATTGGCATAGCGAGTTCTCCCATTATACGTTCTCTTTTCTCCGAATCGGAGGATTGCCAAATATCAGTCATTCTCCATAATTCGGCATCTTCAATCCACGGGTAATTACCAGATTCTGGAGATTCTACCTCAGTCACAGGAACTACTCTGATTACTCCTTGTTCAGAAAGATAGTCTCGGAGGAAGGAGTAAACTGGATCGTATGCCCTATCAAGTGAGTCGCCAACCCAATTTCCTGACAGGATCCATGGCCTTAACCTTCTGAGCCTTTGACTGCTTGGATTAATCTCAGTTGCTAGAAAATGCGCTTGTGCCACAGTGCATAGTGGACCCTTCCTGGAATCTCCGGAACTACCCCTAAGCCCTTCAACGACGAACTCGGAGATTACAATCCCATCATTCAAGGTTCTTCCTTTACCTGAGTCTTCAGCGACGTGGACAAATGTCTCTGAATCTGGACTTTGATTTGTGAATCTCCTTCGATAAGGAAGGCCCGAATCAAGAAGTGCTGCCTCTATTGGAGCTATAGCTAATGCCCCTGTGATATTTGGTTGAGAAATTAGGAGTATCTTCTTTTTTCTATCACAAACTTCTCTAGCAAAGTTACGAAACGGCTCCCGAATAGGAGAGAAAACGTCGAGCTCTGATATGTCTCTCACGATGCTTCGGAAGAGAGAGAGTACAAATCTCTAGTGATTACTCGACCATTAGCCTTAGTTGGTCCCTCTTGTAGGTCCAATTTGAGTCAATCTGATTGTTCTCTCTGTAGTATCTAGAGAGGCGTCTTATCTTGGATTCACACAGTTCTAGCTGCCTTCTATTGTGGATGTCCTTGGAATTTTTAGAGAGATGGTCAATCAATCTCAGGGCTCTCCTCATCAGACTCATGAGATCTTCCGGGAGCTTTCCGGACTTGCCCAGTCTCTCAAGAGTTTGTGAAATTCTTTCCCCGGTCACCAATCTTACGTTAGGAACTCCATGTTTATCCCTGAGTATGGTGCCAATCGATGCGTTTGAGTTTCCTTCTTCGGAGAGTTGAAGAATTAGTTCCTCGACTTCCTTCTTGTCATAATTTGACCACTCTGGAGGAGTCTGAGAATGGGGTTTGCTCGAACCGCTGGCCCCTTTTCCCTTACTGTGCATTCTGGACAATTGTATTCCTCAGGAGACCGGCGACCTGCTGTCCCTCTTTAACCGCTACGCCATGGATGCCATTGATATTGGATCAAAACCTATGTCTCGACTTTGCCAGTTTTCCTGGTCCAAATGGCCATTCCCACCCTGGTGCGACTGCCCTAGCAGAGCCCAGGAGTTCGCCTTCCTGAATTACAGCCAATTCGTCGCTCATAAGGATAGATGGATCATAATCCTTAATCATGTTCGGGAAGATATCCCCTGTCCATTCAATTCCAGGAATAAGTTCTACTTTCCTGAGTATACCAAGGCTCCACAGATCCTTGAGGCTAGCCTTAGAGAAAAGGAATCTTCCCCTTCGAGGGTCCCATTTTGCCATCTGTTCTCCGTCTTTCGAGATGGTGAAGATTGGCGGCCTCCCTCGTATCTGGCAACCATCAAGCCATTTATCAGAGCCTAATTTGAACCTAGATATAGATTTCAACTTCTCCTCTCTAGGGCTGAAATCTAATTCTCCAGACTCATTTTCGAACGAGGAAGATACGGCATCCTTCAGTCTAGCTAAGGAATCCTTTGACCCCGCTGATTCTCCCTTCCTTGTATCGATTTCATTTATTCCAACTAAGCCAGTTTCTACTCCGGAGTGATTTACAATAGAAGAATAGCCAACCCTTTCAACGAGTCTACTTAGCATCTGTCTAATTATCGATAGTTCATCTTCATCCCAATCTCCCGTTACAGGGATGTCGTAGTGTGCAGCAGGCCAAATATCCTCCAATTCCCTTGGAACTAATCCCAGAGGGGATGTTATCATGACCTCATGCACTCTACGATTGCCTATTGATTTCCTAAATCTAGAATGACTTTTTGACAACCTGTAGGGCTTTTTGGCAGAGCAAGGAAGTAATACCAAAACGTCTCTTGTTCTCATTGAAGGCTCATACTTCTCTGAAATCTCCTCCCTCCAAAGACGGATTGTTACATCGTTTCTACTTTCGAATGAGTGACATCTTAATTGTGTTCCAAATTGTACAGAGCTTTGTGTCATACCTATTGTTCCTGACTTCTCTAGAGTAAGTTGATCATGCCGCCTAAGATGCTCCACGGACCTAGGACTAGATCTACTCTGAAGTTCTGCTAGCTCCCTCAATGAACCTGCCCTTATTGCAGACCTAGTAGATGAAATTGAATTGGTCCACATTTGGCACTGGGAGATCATTGAGGAGTCCTCCTTGGTTGAACGCTCGGGGAGTCTTGGTCCGGATTCAGTCAGTAATACGCCGAGTGATGAGGCTTGTCTAGATCTAGTCAAATCAAAAATGTCTACCCCCATCCAAGAAAGTAGTGCGCAATTGTCAGGACCTGATATTCCAGGGGTCCAAATCAATGAAGATGGGAAGTGGGTTCTGATGGTTAATAATGCGGTTTCAATCAATCCAGTATTTTTCGAAAGCTGGGGAGCATCCATTAATGCAATTATGGAAGGTTTGAAGCTCGTTTTTAGCAAGGATGAGTCATGATGCAGCGAGCTCCAAGTTATTGGTAAAAATTCAGTTCCAGAAGGGAATTCGCCAGAGTTTGAGTCAATTAGGCTGGGTGGAAGGGATAAGCCCTGAAAAGCTGTCCATGTGTCTTTTCTATCAAATGGGTAGCATAATTTTGCACGTGTAGATATTTCCATCGAAGAAGGAATTACAGAGTTATCTAATTTCAGATTCAAAGGAGCGATGGAAATTGGTAATTCTGGGTCATTTTCACCGATGATAAGACATGGAGAATATGATTCGGGAGAATTCCTATCTCCAATAGAGAATAGTCTGGAGAACCTATCTCTAGAGATAGTGCTTCTAGCCAGGGGCCGCTCTTCCATCGGCCATCGATGGAAGCATTTCGCTTGAAGGATTCTAAGACCTAGTTGTCCTCCCGATGACTATGGAGGACCGGCATCTCGCGATTTCTATAGTAATAATAGCGATGATTTCATTGACAAAGGGTGTTGTTGCCGATTCGGAGTTTCTAATTGAAGAGGACCTAGACTCGCCTGAAACAATATGGGGTTCAGAAGGAGTAGGGAGCAATTGGATTGTATTGCCAGAAAATAATTCTACCGTCCTAGGAACCTTCGAATTGAATGATTCTGTTGACCTGTATGCTATTGAAATTTCATCTTCAAACTGGACAACAATCAGATTCTCCGTATCTGGTAGCGACTCGGTGAGCATTAGCATACAAAGACTCAATCAAAGTACCTGGTCAATAGAAGAGTATGCCAATGAAGACATTGGTGAAATTTCACTAAATCAAGGATTCCATGCGATAAGACTGGAAAGGCTAGGAAGTTATGAGGAGGAAGTGGATTATCGATTTATCATTAGGAACATGGGAAACTTCGATGATTCGGGAGAGTTTGTGAATTTGGCTTGGATGTTCGCTCCTTTCTATGTATTCGCTGGTTTATTTCTAATCCTTCCAATGCTGGTAGTTATTTGGTGGAATAGGGGTAATATCCTAACTTCGACATTTAGAAGCAGGGAATTGGAAGAGAGTGAGATGCAGGTTTTGAGTTTGCTGAAGGAGAGATTCTCCGCCGATAGGAGAAACGTAGATTTTGAGGAAATAAATGAGGCACTTACAACTCTAGGTAGAGATTCTTGGAATGCAATTTCCGAAGAGTTCGGAAAACCAGAAATAAGGCATTTCACGGAAAATATAGATATTTCATTGTGGCGAGTGAATGGAGGTTCTGGATCATTCCTAATAGGGATTAAGACCGCTCGGTCGAAATGGGAAATGGCAGCGATTAGAATTAACACTCCGCTTGGTGAGCCAATAAAAATTGACAGCGTCATTCCTGAAATGATGTTCCAGGATGATGAAATATACCTTGGAAACCTAGAAGAGAAAACTATTACCTTTGTTCGGTTAGAGGTTTTTGGTAAAGCTCCAGAGGCAGAAATACACGTATCAGGAATAGTTGATGGGAGCCCGATTGCAGCGATTCCAGCAAAGACCATATCAATGGAGGAAGAATGACTCTAACGACTCCTTCTAGAGTTGGCTTCCTCCCTAATTCTCTCTTCTATCGGAGGAATTGATTCTTCAAGTTCAGCTCTGATTTCTTTGATCTTATTCTTGAGGGAACGAGTAGGCTTTTTTGGGGATTGAAGTCTCAGAACTACAGTAACTGAACCTCTTCTGGGTGAGTTTCCATTGAAGGGCAGGCCCCTTCCGGGAATTGTGATTGTTTCGCCTGGATTAGAGCTAGGGGGGACTTTTATCGACAGATTTTCAGAATCTATGTGGGGTATCTCTATTGTAGTGCCCAATGTTAGGTCAGCGAAACTCAGCGGAAGTGCCATTAGAAGATCCGCCCCGTCTCTTTCGAACCATTGGTGTTTTTCTACATCTATCTCGATATATAGATCTCCTGGATATCCATTTAGAGTGTTTGGAGCTTCGCCCTGTCCGCGCATTCTAAGACGATTGCCCGATGTGATTCCCGGACTTACAGAGAATTTTACCTGAATTGACTGCAATAATCTACCATCGCCATTACATTCGGAGCAGGGGTCAGTGACAAGCCTACCTGAACCCCTGCACGGCGCGCAATCCTTCCTTACTCGTTGTCTGAATGGACCGATCATCGAAATCTCATCTATCCTGCCTCTTCCCTCGCAAGATGGGCAAGTCCTAGATCCGCCTTCGATATTAGATCCCGAGCCATTGCATGAAGAGCAATGCTTCAGTACTTCAATTTCTATATCATCATCCATACCATCCATCGCAGCCTGAAACGGCACTGAGTGTCTGACCAAGAGATCGGATCCATGTGATTTGTCTTGCTGCTGACCACCGAAGAATTGACTGAAAATTGATTCAAAACCTCCTCCGAATAGGTCATCGAAGTTGATATCTACGCCCTGAAAGCCACGAGATCCGAATGGGGACCCTCCTGGTCTTTCATGCCCAAAGACATCATACTTCCTCCTCTCTTCTGGATTGGAAAGTATTGCATATGCCTCTTGGATCTCCTTGAACATGGATTCTGCCTCAGGGTTATCGGGGTTCTTGTCTGGGTGGTATTTTCTGGCTAATGAACGAAATGACTGTTTTATTTGGCCCTCAGAAGCATCCCTGGAAATGCCAAGAACATCGTAATAATCTCGCTTACCAGACATAGGCCCGACTTGGGCCCCGAAAGGGGCCATATCAACCGTTCCCCATCAATTCATGAAAGAACCACAGGTTGTACAATAATCCGAAACTGCGTAATTATATGTAGAGCATGATTCACAAAATCTTGTTTTCTTTTGAGTACCATCTGGAATTACCCACTGAGAGCCTCTAGTAGCGCTAACCGATTGAAAATCATCGATTCTCTCTTTCATAATGGATTGATTTTTCTTTACTTCTTGTTTATTCTTTTCCGCTCTCTTGTTTGCTGATTTATCGACCAGAGAAGAAAAGAAATTTGCTACTATCTGGGATGCTTTTTTCTCAGGCAATTTGTGTTCTTCCTTAGTTTCTTTGATGATTTCAATTCCGTCCACAGAAACAGAATATTCGGAGTCATCTTCATTGTGTTCTAATTCTCCCAACTCCCTATTTATCTGCCCTATACTGCCTTGCATCCTCATCCTAGAGCGTGAGGCTTTTCTCCCTTTGAAGTCGGAATGCGCCCTGGCCTCTAGCCTCTGAATAGCAACTTCCCCCTTTTCCCAGAGTCCCTTATCTTCCATTTTGTATGTTCTAGATAGGGCATCTATGGCCTTTGAGCGACGGAATTCGTGATCATGCACTCGGGAGTACCTAAAGGCTAGAATTATCCCAATTGCCGTAGCAAATAAATGAGTCAGGACTTGACCTAAATCGTCATTTGTAAGCGCTTCATCTAGCTCAGGAGAAAGGGTCCTGAATGCAATTACTATGATATTTGGAATCATAATTAGGGCAAATGAGACTAAGCCAGAACGTTGGACCATGGACAATCGTGAGTTGGAAATGGTTTGAATTTTCGTGAAAAATGGACAAGTCTGGTTATCACTATTAATGCCCAGTAATTCGGAAGAGTGTGGATCCCAAGGTGCGAGTTTCTACATTAATCCGAAGTCATGATGATCCAGATAAGGTCAAAGACTCTGTCAATTCTATTTTTCCTGATTGGGAACCTAGTAATTACCCAGAGAGATTCTCATTTCCCGTGACAAGAAGTTCTGAGGTCATTTCCGCAGAAATTCACTCTATTGATGGTCTTCTATCGATCCTAAGGGAAAATAGAGTCCTAGACACCGCGTTGGATGCTATGGCAATGAAGGCCCACAAGGGAGGGACGGTGTTCTATCTCTCTAGACAATCTGCCTCTATTGGTAAGGTTTCATTCGTACTGGAGGAATACGCACTTGGAGGATTGATTGAAGTCACATTGGAGGGGGAGGACATAGAGATATGGCTGGAGCAACAGACTTGGCACACCGGAAGAGAAAGAGTCCCTAGGGAAGTAGGAGATGAGTATGCTATGGACTCCGATGGGGATGCTGCGGAATGGTTCCAATCGTCATGAGATTCTTCTAGTCTAGGTACGAACTCATTGATAGTATTGTCCCATTCTGGCTTCTTACCGGTTGTCCATAGTTCTCATCATAGGGTTAAGAATAGTCGGCAAATTCATGCCCTCTTAATATTCGCAGGCATTGTGGCGGAAGAGTACGTGGTCCAAATAGAGGCCTCTGAAAAAAGGGGTTTCAGACCTCTTGGGGTCGTATCTGCAATCTGGAGTGAGCTCAGCGGTGGAATCGGACCATGGGGGGCAGTACGGCCCCTGTTTGCGGTAGCTCTTTCACTAGTTCCTTTCCTATTCCTTGGACAGCATTTCAACAGGCAGCACAGAAAGGCTGGAGAATGGTTCTTAATCCAGTTTCCATTGATCCCGGCCTTTCTCTGGCCGTTCTTATTCGTATGGTCCATTGCTGATGCTTGGTGGATCTCTAGTGGGATTGTAGCTAAATCTCAGAATAGCCTTGACTAGAAATCATCTCTCAGAGAAAGTGGACTAAATAGGGCCCCTGGACTGGATGCACTGGAGAGTTGTTTCCTTATTTCTAATTCCCAGTCTCTAAGCTCCTGTAAGGCTGGAATAAATTCCATATGGCTCTCATTCAGAATTGTCCTAACCATCGTATCCAGAATGTCCATCCTATCGTAATCTACCCTGTCAATTAGCTTCTCTAGGGGAAATGACTCGATTCCAGGGAGTTCGGTGTTTTCATTGTCAGAATCGAATGGTAAGGGATTCAGGATAGAGGTTGGAAGTTCCTCCCCGGCTGCTTCAGCGGCATTCTCGAGAGATTCTAGCACAATTCTGATGTATTTTGAGACGACCAGCGCGACCTCGATTATCGGCATACTTAGCTGATTTGTCAGATGGACCATATTTTCTCTGAGGAAAAGCAACTTCTCGTTCACCTCAGAGTTCGGAGTAGGAACGGCCCTCCCTTCGTCCATGATATTCTGAAGAGGCGGTAGCAAATGAAATGTAGAGTTAGGAAGTTCTGTCATCGTAGCGTATTGGCGATCCGCTATTCCCCCTTATCCCATCCAATAGGTCATCATCTATCTCGAAGAAGTCGTTTAACCAATCCCCATCTGTATCCCAATTCGTAGGATCTGTGCCATCTGCAACCAAATCTCCGTCAATATCCAGAATCCACCAACCATAGGCATACTCACCTAGGCCAGTGTTTGGAAGATGGAATCGATCCCCTGCAATCCTGTTGAAATCGTCAGTCCATGCCCCGTTAACCATTGTGACATCATCACTAGAATTCACATCTTGGTATGAAACATCGTTGTCATCGATAATTAATGCATAAAGCATATCTTCGTCATTTATTCTGTTTATCCTGAGATAGTTTGAGACTGCGTTTGATCCTGAACAGGACCCAAGCAGAGTCTCACGAAGTTGCCACCACTCTTCGACATCTCCACCTGAGCAGTCAAAGAGAGCTGATGCTCTAACTATTGAAGGGGAGGAAAGGGTAGCGTTTACAACTGCGTAGTATTCCTGGAAGTTGTTGTATGGGACATAATCACAGACTCCCCCAGAACATTCCCATTCTCCATCATTATCTGCATCCTGAGTAGCATCGCTAGGGTCTGTAGCATCATGGGTAAACCATGTCCAATCTAATTGAGGCCTGGTAATCTGTCCATCGGAGAACTGGATGGGTTTCCAATTCTGAGGCGTCACTTCTATCCACTGGACCTGAATTTTCAAGTAAGAAGACCAATTATCGTTTGTCTCGTTCCAACCCCTGTGGAACTCATAGAAATCAGGCATCATGTCTCCATCTGTGTCGTTATCCAATGGATTTGTTCCATACTTGAATATCTCTCTACCATCTGAAAGGCTCATGTCTTGGCGATAATCTATGACTACTCCGTTGGCAATAACGGGCGACATCATCACAGAGTCTGAGTCGGAATCCGGGTTCAGTGGCCCTGTCCCATTTCTGTATTCCATAATATTAGTGAAATATAGGGAGTTGGCCGAATTTCCAAACTGCTGATCCGCTGAAAATGGAGAAAAGGACCTGTCCACCCAGACTCCTTGAATTGCTGGAGTATCTAGAATATCCCTATCCAACCAACCGTCTGCATCTGGATCATAATCGACATCTAGAGGATTCAATGGGTTTAGCGACCAACGTAGTGAGTTTACAGGTAGAACCTCAGAATATACTGAATAGCAGTATTCCCATCCATCTGGCATCCCATCTCCATCGGAATCATCGTCTGTGGGATCGCTGATTCCAATCAGAGATTTGTTGAAATTATCGGGGTCTTCCTGGTTAATCAGTCCGATCTTCTCAGAAGATTTCAAGCTCTTTGTAGAGAATATTGAGTAAAGCCGATCCCATGCTGCTGAATTGGTTAGTCCCTCCTCCTCCATAAGCGCATTAACGGTGTCTCTTCCGTATGATACCGGAGTAGTTCCATTTGGAACGTTCCCGACCTCTAGCCTCTTTCCATACCACCTAGAGTCGAACTCGGCTAGATTGTCGAATGACTCAGAGTCAGAAATCTCTCCGTCGCCGTTGCAGTCGAAAGAATCCTCATCGGAATCAAAATCTACATCGGTGTCGGTAAGAGGGTTCATCGTCCATTTGTTCTCCTCAAGATCCCATTCAGAGAACCAGTACTCATACCCATCAACCATTCCATCCCGGTCGGTATCTGGATCCTTTGGGTCAGTTACTCCGAATATTGCTTGTAACATCGGCTTTGCTGGCATCCCCGACTTCCATTCGAGGTACTGTTCCATTCCTAGGTCAGCCCTTCCCTCTTTACTGAATAAAATCCTAAAAACTCTATTTTCGAAGGCTATGTTATCGATTTCCCGGGCCTCATCACCAAAGTTTGGTACGCCAAGTGGGTAGTTTTCCCCATTAATTGGTAAGTTTGATGTTAGATTCAATTCCACCAAGTCCCCTATCCCATCTCCATCCGAGTCATACCCGCCCTGATTTGGAACTAGGGGGTTCAGTGTCCACACCGAGTCAGTAGAGTTCCAGGTGGTGAAAATAACTTCTATCCCATCTAACAGCCCGTCACCGTCAGTATCGGGGTTGTTGGGGTCCGATGAAGTACCTGTTAAGCCAGCCTGTTCAGCTGTCAGAAAGTGCCCAAATGATAATGACGATTCGGCACCGATCCAAGGAGTCTCGACAAGGGCTCCAGCCGCGTCGGTCAGGTAGAACTGAGGAGATGAGATGGAGGAGTCTGTCTCACTTATTTCGCTATCAATTGAATTATACTCTTCCCAATTTGACATTCCATCTAAGTCTGGGTCTCCTAGCCCGTCACCTCCGTTAACTGGATTTAGGGTCCAGTCATCATCAAACAAACTCCACCTGGCATGGAAAATCTCCCAACCATCGGGCATCCCATCATTGTCCGAGTCTGAATTTAGAGGGTCTGCTGAACCGATATCGTCATTGGGCAGTCCAACCCACAGTGACAAGTAGTATTCACCGGTCCTTTCGCCGAATGCCTCATTTGCCAGGCCTTGCCATGAGTGATGGGGCAAGTTGGAGGTGAAATTATCGGGATATTTCATTCCAGAGTGAGTTGAGTCCTGTAGAAGGATTTCTGATTTCATGTGATATTCTAACCAGTTGACAAAGGCCTCTTCTTGATCGATGAGTCCGTTTTTGTTTATGTCGAAACCATCGCCATCTGGATTCTTTAGTGCGTCTGAGCCATTCATTGGATTTATTCCTGAACTGGATGAAGGCCAGTTGCAGGAGTATCTTGCCTCCCAACCATCTGGTAGTGAGTCTCCGTCTGAGTCGACTTGGTTGGGGTTAGTAGGAGTCCAATTTAATACTGAATCGGGAGATTCCCCATGAGATTGTATTCCGGTAAGTATCGATCTTTCCCGCAGCCTTTCCCATTCGTACTCGCAAAGATTTGTCAGACCGTCCCCATCAGCGTCTTCGTTCGCATCATCTGGGTTATTCGGGTCCAAAGTCCAGTCGTTTCCCCCGGTATATACGTCCCCTATCCATCTCCTATGCTTTATTTCCCATCCATCAGGCATTCCATCGCCATCCGAGTCGGGATTGGTTGGATCAGTGGGCAAATCACTCCCACCACTGGATCCGGTCCCAGTCCAACCCCCCATGTGGACGTCTGATGCAGATTGACCCAGCGTAGAATCGCAGAGATATTGTTGATTGAGATAATGACACTCAAAATTAGTGGGCTCTAGGAACCACCCCCAGTATTCTTCGCCATCGGTTAGACCGTCTCCATCAGTGTCTGAAACTCTGGGATCTGTGCCATTGTGTCCGTATTCGGAGGGAGCTGTGAAGCGATATTCTTCCAAATTACTCCAGTATCTGTCAAATCCAAATCCAATTCCGACGCCAATGGATACTCCATCTGCATCATTATCCCTTGAGCCATCGAATGGGTCTGTAGGATCTAGCCCGTAGGCAAACTCCCAGCCATCGGGCATCCCATCTAGATCAGAGTCATGGGAGTGTGGGTCCATTGGCGCGATATTCATGAATCTCCCCGGGGATATTCCAGCGAAAATCCACGTCTCCCCATCTCTCTCCAGTGATGTCAGTGTTGTGACAAGTCCGGGTATGTCAGTTTGATTTAGCCTAGTTCCGAGTATTCCGTCCGAATCACCCTCCAAGCACCAAGTTCCGTCCGTAGATCCAAGAACTATCGTCCCTTCTATGGGTAATATTGCTCTGACGTCGTTTGATCCAGAAAGAAGACCGTCTAGATTGAGCATCCTTTCATTGCTGATGGACTCTCTTGGTTGAGAGATGAATAGGTCCATGGTAATCTGATGAAGTCCTCCCCCCATGCCCAGCCAAACATCATCTGAGCCACTGTTTGACTCTTCTACGACTATGCTGTTGACGACTGCAGTCTTTCTCGAATCGAGTATATCAGGATTAACGAATTCATCAGCATTGTTGGACGTAAACACCCACCAGGGGCTACCGATATCCTCAGAGGCATCTGTTGAGTTCCATGCAATTAATCCGAAGTCGGTCCCCACCAGGAGAATCGGGGTTCTACCGAAAATCTTAGCCTGAGCGATTGAATTTACCGTTGCCTTTGCATCTTCAAGAAGCGAAAAGAGAGGTTCTATTGCTGAAATCTCAGATTGAATAAGCGTCGACTGTTCCGCGGAGAACGTAACCTTCCATGCTTCTTTACCAATTAGTAGGACCCCCAAGTCAATAGACTCAGATTCTATCGGGTAAATCACTGAGATTTCACCAATCTCGTTAGTAGTCATTGACTCCATTATCGGTATTCCGTTTTCCATAATAATCGTGTGAAAACCGATGTTTGAACCTAGTAATAGGAAATCTAGACCTCCAGCTGAATTCCTCTCCATGACATTGATCTCGAGTCCCGAAGGCATTTCAAATGAGGAGGAGGTCCCTCGAAATGGATCAAGAACTGTAATCCCATATTTGCTCCCAATTACGAGCCTCTCTCTTGGTTGGTCGGCTATGATGCTGTGAACGGATGAGTCAGTGAGTCTAATTGCGGTAGAATGATCGAAACTAATTGTGTTGCCATGGTCAGCGAACATCTCGAAGCCCCTTACTCCTGGGACTACACTCGACCTATCATCAAAATCCACCATATACTCTTCGTAGTTACTGAATGCTTCGCCCCACTGAGAGGTATCAGTTGTAACATCCTGTGTAACAAACCCATCCCCATCAATATCCCATCCATCAAAATCCGAGTCTATCGTGGCATCACTAGCATTCAATGGGTCAAGCCCATAATGAGCCTCCCAGCCATCAGGAATACCGTCTCCAATTATCTCCAATTGGGATGGAGCTAGTTCATCCCAGAAGAAATAGTCAGAGTCTGAGAATCTCGGATCGCTCCCCATCCAACCAGATTCGCCCGTTGGCCTCTCAAACTGGTCCTGACAAGAGTCCTCGGTAAGACCCTCAATCTGACCCCAGCACCACAAGCCGTCTCTTTCAGTAACCCAGTCATCAGGAGTTCCAAACAAATATTCCTCTGCGTTGGTGAACATTTCTCCCACATCTATTTCCCCGTCACTATTGAAGTCGAATCCATCTCCACAACCCCAACTGAAGTCGGCCTCACATCTATCGAAATCTATGTTCACGTCACTTGGGTCTAGAGGATCGAAATACCGACATTCCCAGAAATTATTCGGATTTAGTGGATCGTTTGGGTCCTTTTTGTAGAGCCCCCCTAATGTACACATGTGAACTTCATAACCATCAGGAAGTCCATCACCATCTGTATCAGACACCCTTGGATCCAAGTATTCCCTTAGCCCGGATTCAGTTTCTTCGGGTGGTTTTCCTGTTAGCGTGCTTCTCTCCTCGAAGCAGTTATCCAATGTGTAAGGCCAGCAGTATTCTTGTAACGCAGTCAAACCGTCTCTATCGTGGTCAGATGAGTTGTCTGTAGAGTCAGAGGGATTCAGACCAGAAATGGCCATCTCCATTCCGGACAAATCAATCTCGAGCGATTCACCAAAGATAACCTCGTATAGATCGGGGACTAGGTCACCGTCCTGGTCCGTAACGGGCGATTCTGTACCCTCGGCCTCATTGGGATCCGTGGATGAAACCGGAGATTGTGGCCTTGTCTGTGAAACAAAAGCAAGGCTAGAAAAAATCAGCAGGGAAACCAGCAACGCAGTCTGCTTCCTACGCATTAGCTCACCCTTATCTAATTCCCAACTTCAGAGATTTATCATGGTGATGGAGCGTCGTTCGGACATATCACGATGGGAAGCGCGTAGAAAATTGCCCTAGGGGAAATAGAGATTATCATCTGATGAGGACGGATTTGTTCAAAGAGCGCCTCGAGGCAGACAGCCAATTATGGGGATCGGCATTACTCATCTCGGTTCAGGAAGTCGTGGAAATGCTACCTTGATTTCCTCTGGAGAGTATAATGTCCTGGTTGATTGTGGGTTCAGCCTGAGACAGACAGAGAAAAGGCTCAGGATAGGAGGATTTGAACCGGAATCAATAGATTCTATTGTCGTAACTCATCATCACAAGGATCATTCAGGATCTGCACTAAATGCATCGAAAAAATGGTCTTCAGTTCTGCACTGTAATGGGGGAACCGCCTCAAGGATGGGGCTAGTAGAAGGCGAGTTCGTAGAATTTGGAAGTCTGGAAAGAATTCATTTTTCGCCTAATTTGAGTATGCTAGCCATACCTGTACCCCACGATGATGCAGATAACGTAGCATTGGTTGCTAGCGATGGGAACGGAGATAGAGCAGCGATTGTAACCGATTTAGGGGAGGCTCCAGACGACTTAGTCAAGCATCTCTCAAGTTGTAACCATATTTCTATAGAGGCTAACTACGATCATAGGAGACTCATGTCTGGCCCTTATCCTGATTCCCTAAAGAGGAGAATCTCAGGAAGAGGAGGTCACCTTTCCAATAGCCAAGCTGGAGAAGTACTACTTCGTTCAATGAATAAGGATCTGAGGAGCATCGTTCTTTGCCACCTCTCGGAGAGTAATAACGCACCCCACCTTGCTGAGAGTGAGGTCCTTCTAGCGATAGGGGACGAGTTCGAAGGAAATATCTCGATCTCAAAACAATTGGGCCCTGAGTTCAGCTACTGGACTGGCAAGGCAGGGCCCAGCAAAATTCTGGCTTCTTGACTATCTTCCCATTACAGCCCTGTGGACTGAGTTCTGGACTTCCTTCATCCTTCCAACAGCTCCGAGCTCCCTGAATAGAGAGAGCGATCTCTGGAGATAGTTCATCCTCTGAGATCGATCGGATTCGACTTCTCCCAGTCTCGCTAGTAACTCTCCCTGCAGCATTCTAAAGTCATTTGACTCGGCTATGGCTAGACCGTTTAGGTAGTGCTCGGCTGCTTCCTCCCTTCTACCTGCATCTATCAAGACCTGTCCGAGTAGCATCTCTACTTCGACTGTACTTTGTGGATCATTCTGATCGGATAGGGTGTCGAGTGCGCCGGAGTAATGTAGAAGCGCTAGGTCATTATCTGAAATTTTTGCATAGTATCTGCCAAGAACCGCTCTGGATCTAGCGTGAAGGAAATCCTGATTGGAGTCCTTGGTATTCTCATAGGCAAAAAGAGCGTGTTCCCTTGCCCTATCTAGCTCGCCCATCTCAATAAATGCAGATGCTAATCTAATTCTAGCCTCATTTAGTTCTGGATCTTTCTCTTTTTCCAGAAGATCCTCGACATTCCCGTAGACCTCGAGAGCGCGACGAGAATCCCTCCTTCGTCGGAAAATATGACCCATATTATTGTAAGTCCTAGCGGCACCTACTGCGTCTCTAATCTCAATCTGAATCTTGAGTGCGTTCCTATGCAGCTCGAGAGCATCGTCCATTGCACCCCTCTTGACGGCTATGTCTGCTCTGGCTGATAACAGACGTGCTAATTCGGAGCTTGGCATGTTAGCGCCAACGTGCTTTGTTGCAATGTCGTATTGCTCCTCAGCTTCGTCCCACCTTCCCTGAATGGTCAGTATATCTCCCTTTAGTTCTCTGATTAGACCACGACTCTTTGTGTCGAAATCACTACTTTCCAGAGAGTTGAGGATTGAGAGAAGCTCTGTGTGTCCAGAACTTACTAGGCCGTGTCCTTCGGTAAGCAAAACCTCTGCTAGACCCTCTTCATCTCCAGTTTGGCTCAAGTGGTGAATGAACTCTATCCGATCAGCTGCATCGTCCATTTTCCCCCTATACCATTTCACTGCTGAAGCATGGAGATCTGTTTTCATTTCGTGTTCCATGGATCTTAGTAAGAACTCTCTCACTAGATCGTGAACATC
This sequence comes from Marine group II euryarchaeote REDSEA-S42_B7, assembly GCA_001629255.1. GTDB lineage: Archaea > Thermoplasmatota > Poseidoniia > Poseidoniales > Thalassarchaeaceae > UBA36. Next base: position 14,482 of record LURZ01000036.1, on the reverse strand, counting down.
GAAATTTTCTGCATCTGACTGTCTGGCTAGTCCCTTTTCGACCAATTCATCAATTAGATCTACGCTACCCTCGATTTGATGGATTGCTTGGATAGGAACTGGCTCTCTGAAAACCGCAATGGCTCCTAATAGACGTTTCTCTGTTCCTGAAAGCCTACTGAAAATCTCCTTCTCCACAAATGCCTCTAATGTGGCGTGGAAGGTTTCAGCAACATTACCCCTATTGATTAGTTCAAGAATTAATGGGTGCCCTCTGGACAACGAGTAAATGTGCATGAATTGATCAGAGTCCATCTTTGGCATGGCCGTGAGAATCTGCCTGCTGGATTCCTCATCTAGTCCCTGTAGAGGCATGACCAAGGTTACGATATTACCAGATTGGTCGGATTCAGGGACTACCATCCTGAATGATCTGGAGAACATCACAAGTCCGACTTCATTTAGGGAGGGAATTCTTAGGGTTAATTCCCTCAAAATTGAGTATAGCGTCTCATCGCCAACTTTGTGCAGATCGTCTATTACAATCAATGAAGGAGATTCGGATAAACCTGCAGAGATTAGGTTCACAGCCATACTAGTCTGAGGAACTGGGGTTGAAGCCAAATAATCAGACAGGTCGTTATGTCCAACCGCTGATAGCCACTCGGCGCATGCCTCAAGAAAGGCCCTAGATCCCTCCCAGTCCTGACATCTATGGTAAAGGAGGTTTCTCCGGTGTGTAAATCGGTCGAGAATCTTTGTAGAAAGTGAGGTCTTCCCAATTCCTGCAATCCCTGGTACCAGAATTGATGCGGATTTGGCTTCGAGCAGTTTAGCCATTACGTCCAATTCTTTCTCCCTACCATAGAATCTCCTAGTTCTAGGAAGGTCATTTAAGGAGGAAACAAGCTGTTTCTCGATGTGTTTGGATAGGTCCCTCTCAACCAATTCGGATGAAAGTCCTGACAGGTCAATTGTCCCTGAATCGTCCATGTATCGAAGCATGTCCACATGTCTAAGTGGGAGTTCGGATGACTCGATTGCTTGAACAAGAGTTGAAGATTCGGAGCGGCCATCTGAATGAATAACTCGTACCTTATTCTCAGATATCCTAGACCAAATTTCGTCTGCAACCTTGGCACCCTCGTCGGTAAGGAAGTAGGCTTTCCTCTTCCTAGAAACCCCGGTGACATGGGCCTGGCGTTCCACAAGATGGCCGGCCTCTTTCATGCCAGATATTGCCCTGGGAACATTAGATCTAGCAATGGATACCGCATTTGCGATGCCCATCTGGGACAGTGCGAATGGGACTTCGACTTTATCGGTATGATCTACATAGTCACTTAGATGCAGGAATATCCTTTCCTGCACCCCAGGTCGTGAAGAAGTGCCCGCTGTCATGATATCCAACTCTTAGACTCACTCAATAATGTTAGGAGAACCTGTTACTCCGATTATTCCTGAAAATCTGGATCCGGGACCCATTCCTCTGAATCGGCATCCCACAGCCACCCGGGATGGTCGTCATACCTCTCTAGTCCTCTTTCTTCATCGGAATTTTCATTCGATTCTCCTGACCACCATTCTTCACCTTCTGGAATCTTAGCAGATTTATTTGGCTCCTCGTCTTCTTCAATCTCTATGCCTATAAATCCGCTGAAGAATGCAAGCACCACCAGAGCTACCAATACCAATCCGGCCATTCCTAAGATTAACGCCATGTTTGTTGAGTCAGTGGTAGGCTCACCCTTGGAGATAGGGGTCACTTCAGTATTCTGGCCAGCATATGAGAATTCGGGAATAGAGGATTCTCCCTTGATCCTTGAGGCTGGGACTCCTAGTTCCCAAGTTCCATCTTCTTGAACTACCGTGGTGTTTACTGGGTTCCCACCTATTGATACTGAGACTTGCTTTCCTGGCAGTCCGATTCCTGAATAAATCGCAATTCCGTCCAAATCTACCCAAGTCTGGTTAGGTTCTTGAATAGTAAATTCTAGAGGAAGGACCCGGAATGTGACCGGTAGTGAGTTTGCCTTTGAGTCCCATGCATCTGTAGCGATGAAAATAACATCATTCAGTGTCCATGCATCCATATTTTCCTCATAAAATAGCATATCGGCCGGATCATACCGGGCTATCCCGTCAGTTCCTACACCCACAACGAGCGGGAAAATGTCATCAGAGTCAGTGGATGGATCATTGTAAACTGATATGAACTGGATGTCATTATCAATATCTGAGAAGTATTCTTTCAAGTCAATCTCTGCGGTTGTGCACTTGTCAACCGAAATTGATTCAGTATCGCAATAGAGGATAATCTCGCTCTGCCAATCGGCTTGGGCGAACTCCGGTTGATTATTGCCAACGTTGGGAGGGTTATCGGCGGTGATTATCACATCTACCCAACTGCTGTAGTCTATGCCGTCATATGAGCGGAACCTCAATTGGTACTCTGCGTCATGTCTAAGTTGGGTAGTATCCCAATTTATCTCCCACTCGCCTTCTTCAGAAAACTCCCCTGTGCTTGTCTCATGCACGGTGACATAATCGTTTGAAACATCCTTTACCTCCAGATTGACTCTGGTAACCCCTCCATCGAAGTCTCTAGCCACTCCACTAAGCAGGGTGTCCGCTGAAGAAGAAACACGTGTCCCTGACACGGGTTGGTTTACGCTAATCGTAGGCTGGCTGTTTCTGTTGTCTATTGTTAGAGTAAGTGTAACGGGCTGGCACTCGTCAACTTCACCAATACAGAAGTCGGAGTCAGATGCCCAAATTGTGAATGTGTAGGTTGTTAGTTCTCTAGGCCTAGTGCTGAAGTCCCATTCCCAATCCCAGGTCCCGTCTTCATTTGTCTGGACTGGGCTTGTAACCTGGTAATTGGGTCCAGATATGTCCATGTATACCAAACCGATGTCGCTGTTACAGGCATCTGGACACCCGTATGGGTCCTGGGCATATCCATCGAAAACCACTGAGCCTTCGTCATGTGACGAAAATGAGCTAGGCGATGAGACGAATACAGTGGGGGGTTGTGTGTTTAGTTTGACGGTCCTAGATACTACCGTGCTGTAGTCTATCCCATCGAAGGCTCGGAATTCGAAGGTATAATCGCCCTCTCCTGCCAAACCCGTCATGTCAATGCTGTAGTACCATGAACTGAAGGGTCTGTTGAACCGGGTTACTTTGCCCTCGTCAACCCCGCTAGTATCAATAGCATATTCTGCACTCTCCCATGATCCTGTAAATGGATTTCTGACCTGAACTTCGTGAACATATCCGCCTTGATCCCATTGTGCCCTCTCATCTGTGGGATAGCTGTTGGCCAAGGTCCCATCGTGTGCGCTGCCTGTAATATTGACTATTCTTCGGAAGGAGTGCCCCTCTTCTTGTGTTACAATTACCGTTGGTGCCTGATTCTCTAGATGAGCTATCTCTTGCAGAGAGTTCTCTTCAAGTGTGAATTCTCCTGAATAATATCCATATCCGAATCTATAGGCGGTATATCTGTACAAAGATAGTTCCCTTGTTCCCGCATCATAGTCGCAACTGGGATCATCTGTGTCAATTATCAGGTCACCGTCATTGTCAATTCCATCGGAACATGAGTCCTCGTACTCGTCATCAGCGAAGCCATCAGGGTTGTCCCCCCCACCTAGTCCTCTGAAGTCTAGATGGAAGTTAGAGGGAAGTGCTATCCAAGGTGTGAATCCATCACCGCCAGAGTTAACTCTGTACAGATCGTTGCCAACTGCATCCTCTACTATGACTAGAGCATCACTGACCTTTTCCCCTCCAATAAGAGTCTGGAACCTGACCAACTCTGCCCTACTTACCTGGACTGCGAAGTGTGTTGGCTGCGTTGCAATCTGCACTTTTGACAGGTCTAAGTTTGTGAGGTCTGCAAAAGTGAAGACCGTGGAGTTGTTATCCATGCTCACTCCTAATGGGAAGTTCCTCGGAGTCATATTCTGACAATTATTGCAATCCTTGACAGGAGTTGGGATAATTGCGCCCTGGAATTGGTTGTCGGGCCAGGCCTCCTGATCTGGCCATGATAGTTTGACTGGATATTCCCCACTGGGTGGGGATGGAATATACTCAGACTGGGCAGTTACTGAGCTCTTAGTTACGTTGTATACTGATTCGGCTTGGTTCCAATCGTTCTCCGAGAAGTAGGCCAGGGATCCATATTGCTGTGAGTCTGCATACCCGCTGTCGTAGTTCTTGATCACTGCGCCGGTCTTCTGGACATCGAAGGAGTTCCTCTGGATATCCAAGAGTGAGCCCACGGCCCTAATTCCATCGGCTGTCCCGCTAGCAGTGATTATGTTGTCATACATTGTCACACCCGTCAAGTATGCATGTAAAACTGGACAGGAGAACTGGCCCCCCCAATTAGTATCACTACTACAGGTTCCGGTTCCGTCATACGAAATCGAATTGTTTGCCAGATAGAGTCTTGATGCAGCCTGGATAGAATATGAGTACATTCCTGCTACTACTGGAGTCAGAGAAGTTTCGAAAATTGAATTGTTCTCGGCGATCACGTCATAAGAACCGCCCAGCCATAATCCAAAGTATCCCCCTATTGGTCCGATTTCGTTCCGATGGATGTGGGCCTCGCTATTGTAAACGAGCACCCCTGATCCGGAAGCAGCGCCTCCGATATCATTGTCCGTGATATCCACAAGTGCGCCTGCGGCGGAAGTAATCCCTGGTCCGTTAACCGTTGTTATTTCATTGTTCGAAATATCGAAGTTGAATGATGTCCCTCCGACTGCCTTTTTTCCGTTTAAGTCAATTCCATTGCAATTCACATTGATGATGGAATTTGTTACACTACCGGCAGAAGTCCATAGTCCGATGCCGAAATCCCCAGATTGGATTTCAGCATTGTCGATTTCTATGAATGAATTCTCGGCCCAAATAGTGTGCCTGCCATTATCCCTGTTACCACAACCGTTGTTTGTTCCAGTCAATGAAATGTCGGACAAGGAGAATGGACTCACAGACGAGCCCGAGGAATAAATCTGGAGAGCAGCTCCGACTATTCCGGTATTTGCATCTATACCAACTGCAAAGTCCCCCCCATTGAATGACGGTTGGGCCAGGTTAGTAGTTAGCACGCTGGATGTGTTGATTTGATTGAAAGACAGTTCAGTGAGGGTAGGGCTGGCACCATCAAGGACTAGGGCCCCATACCGAAACTCGCCTACTGCCGAGATGTATTGTGGAATGCCCCATGCACTATCGAAAGTGACGTATCTCAGGCCAGTCTCAGCCAGATCTATAGAACTCCTCATCAGAACGCCTTCACTGCAAGAAGGATCGTCTATCCAAATCTCTTGGTTTCCGTAGCTCATCCCGTAGCACTCTCCGGTTGCGCTCGCGTTTACCGGTTCACTCCACCTTAGGTTGATTCGCATAGCGGGACCTGCATTGGACGATGCACCGCATGAAGCCACTCCAGCGCATAGGCTACCTCTGACATCAAGATGAGTTCCGTTTGGAAACTCGATCGTGGCTCCTGGATTGATGATGAGTTTGGCACCGGGAGCTATCGTCACATCACCAGTGAGAGTGTGCACTCCTGCCCAGGTCTCGGTCCCGGTAATCGTCCCCGAAGTAGTCTCGTTGGAGGCTGAAACTGTGCCAGCCGGCAAAGCCAGAGAAAGCAGAATGCTGAACAGGAACAATCCTGTAAGGGAGAAAGACCGCATCTTTTTGTCCCGACCCATTGGTCTTCGGACGACAACTTGCCAATATAACCATACGTTACGCCGGCGTCACTTTGCATCAGGTGAATCGGTAGTCTAAGTTCCTAATCCGAACTCCTTCTGGACCTGTTCAGACCACTCAATTGCATCTAGTAGACCGTATCCGCTTTTCTGGTCATGTATCTGAACCTGACCTGCTGTTTTCTTGGCAGAGTTAGCCAGTGCAACCTTGACCAGTCGCATCTCTTGCTCGTCGATTTCCCCGTCATCACCTGCAATTTGTTCTCCGTGAATTGCAATAATTAGGGCCAGTGCACCCGTAACCATCACGGTGGAGTCACTTGTTCCTGTTGAGAAGGCGTATGGAGGGTCTCTTTCGCTATCTATACAGGACCAAAGATCAACTCCTGGGGCTACAATCTCAGGTTTTTGGTCCGGGAAGGTCCTATTTTCACCTGTTTCTGGGTCGACCAATGACCCCCTGGCGCTATCCTTCCATGGATCTCCTGATTTTCCGTGCGCCCCTACAGCAATAACTCCTGGGAGACTTGCAGGGGACGAAACGTCCGAGGAGTTCTGCTCTGAATCAATATTTCCTGCCGCTGCGACTATGAAAATACCCTCTGTAAGAGCCTCTTTTACTGCTACGGTGGTATCTGATGAAGAAGCGAAAATAGAACCTGGCTCAGAGCCTAGGCTGAGCGATATGATATCTGCATCCTGTGAAATTCTACACCATCTTATCGCTTGAGAGACCATTCTCTCATTTGCAGACTTGCCATCGGGTCCAAGCGCTATAGCCACGGATAGGGAGACTTCTGGTGCTGCACCGACAAATGATCCGTTTGCGACTAATAGCCCTGCCATCAGGGTTCCATGACTAGCTTGTCCGATGTCTCGAACCGGTTCATTGACCTCAGTATAGAAGTCTCGGAAGCCTTCCAAAGACAGGTCATAGAAGTCGGGATGGTTGATGTCAATTCCCGTGTCTACGATGCAGACATTGACGCCTTCCCCCATTGTTCCAGAACTCTGGAGTGCTCTAATGCCGGAGTCCTCGAAAGCCCATTCTGAATCCAGGACGTTACCAAGTACAGAATATATTGAAGGGTACACAAGCATAACTGAGACTACTATGGCTGAGAATCCTACTGCACCCCATGGCCAAAGGAAGTTGATAATTGGACCCATTGGCCATCTTAGCTTCCTTGCTTCCTCATCAGTGAGGCCATATGCCTTTCCAGGATAACCCGGTGCATCTGTGTCTACTGCGGTAAGTAGGCTTGGGTCCTCGGGTTCTGGCATGAGTTCGAGATGCGAGATTCCACGCATGTTTGTCCAACCCTATCTCCGAGGTGGTAGTATTAGAACGGGGCGCTAACTCGTCTGGTTGGCCTCCTAGTGAAGTACAGGAGTGCAGCTATTAGCATGACCAGGAAAACATAGGATAGGTACTGGAGACCGTCGTTTTCCTCGGAGCTAGTCCAGAGTTGCGCTTCGAATACACAAGATGTCTCGCCTTCAGGTAGGATATCATTACATGGTTCAGATATCTCATCAGTAAGTTCTCCCTCGAGGTAGAATTTGATGAAGTACTTCTTTGACTCGTCAAACTGAGTGAAATCCATATTAATCAAGAATGTGGACTCGCCAGCTGCTGGAACTGAACCGCTAGATGTTGCGTTGACTCCAACGAAATTTTCACATCTTATATCCGAGCATAGCGCTGCAGCCAGAGTAACGCTGTCTGCGTCTACATTACCTGAATTGGTGATATTCAAAGAATAGGTCTCAATTTCCCCGAATGTCGCGAAGTCGCTTCCAAGGAGGTCGACTGTGCTCCCGTCTATGGACAAAGATGGGGCGTCCATTACAAGTATGGTTTCTCCCGGGTATGAGTTGTTATTCTGATCAGTGACCGTGAATGTTATTTCTTCAGTGTACTGACTTGGGAGTTCTACTTCGCTAGATCTAACGAAAGTGAAGGTTGCAGTACCATCCGAGAACGGTGATGCTGGTTGTGTACTGGGTCCGGCAACCTCCCACCAATCGCTCTGTTCGAATTCGAAGAAGAATAGTTCGTCCGAGTTACCGGTGTTCTTGAACGGTATCTCCATAGTCACAGCTCTTTCTTCCACATCAAAGTACACGTTGTCTGGCTCATATATCTCTAATCCTCTAGCCGGAGGCACTTCCACTGTAAGTTCGATTTGAGAGGAGTATCCTTGGTTTGTTGAGAGTTTGACCAGGACCATGTGCCCCGAGGGGAAGTGGTGTGCAGAGCCCACAAAGGCGGGAACTACTCTAAGTTTGATTTGATCCGATAAGTCTGAGTTTCCTAGGCCCAAGTCGAAAGAGTGGGTGTTCGACCAAAAACCTGTAGAGTTCTGGAACTCCACACTCCACTGCGCACCATCGGCTCCAGGGACCGTACCTACTACTGTGTATTCATCGAATGAGTTGTGACCTTGGTAATCCACTGTGACATTGAAGTACGCATCATTGTACTTGCAACCAAGGTCTTGATTCTCGAAGAGCCCCTGCCCTAGTGGGAAATCATCGTCGATGTCGATAGTCCCATCTTCATCATCGTCTGGGTCTTCATTATCGCCTATACCGTCACCGTCGTTATCGCTCCACTCGCTGGAATCCTGTGGGAATGCGTCCTCACCGTTGATTACACCGTCTGCATCGTCGTCGTTTGTGCAAGTCTGATCCAACACCTGGACCTGGATAGTATCCGGGCCCTGAACGGAGAGGGTCACATCTTGTTTGGAAACCCTCTCTATGCTGAGAGTGGTTAGCGGGCTTTCCTGACCAGCCCTGATTGTAACTCCCTTTCCTCCAGAATAGGAAACGTTCCTGCCCTCTTCATTTAATTCGAAGTCGCTGGATGTCTGAATAGTTCCAGGGAGAAGCAGTAGCGATAGAGTGCCGTCCTCGTCAAGCTCCTCGTTCCAGGACATTGAGTTGAAATCGATCACTAGGTCGTAGTCTTCAATCTCAATTAGTTCGTGCTCCCCTCCCTCGAAATCAAGCCAACTTGTATCTAGGTTCAGGGTTCCCCCTATCGTGAGTTCAGAGTCAACTGTACCCCCTTCAACTCCGACAACCAGGGGGTCGATTGACACTAGTCCCTGACACCCTGGTGTTACGTCAGATGTTGTGGAGTAAACGACCCAGCTTCCCGGTCGTAGAAGCGTTGTCCACTCTCCTTCACTGTTTCCTGAGACTAGTACGCGATCTCTGGCAATTCCGTGAAATGGAATTATGGAAACAGACCAGTCACCACCGGAAACACAAGCTTGATCCAAATAGGAGATTGTCCCTGAGACCTCTACCTCTCCTGCAGAAATCTCGATATCCTCGATGAGCGATGTTTCTCCGAGTTCTATGGTTGCGTTCTGGGTGTCGAATCCTGTCTTCTCGACTGTGAGGTTCCACGTGCTCAATGAGGGCAGGTAAGTGGACCATTCTCCGCTATCGCTAGTGGTGATTTGTTGACTGTCGTCGTTTCCAACAAGGTTAATGGTTGCATTTGCCAGGCCCTCAGAGAAACCAGGAGTACCATCAGCATCGAGATCCCAAAATACTTTGCCGCTGACCCTAACTAGCTTTTGCACCGTCATGTAGATCTGGTGATCGGGACCCACGTTGACTCCTGACTCGATCAGAGTGGAGTTGGCCAAGAGAATTCTGACTCCATCCTGACTGGTTTGATTTACCTCTACGTTCCACAGCCCTGGGACGAGTCTGATTTCCAGAGCCTGTTCAAGGCCGTCAACCGAAGTTTGGAAGGAGCCTAGCCCTTCTTGTGACGTGACCGTGATTTCTATTTCCTCAGCATTGGCCACTTCTGAGGATGACTGCAGAGTCAAGGTGACTTGCGCTAGCTCCTGGGTGTAGAAGTCGTAGCTGGTTCCCGCTGAATCCTGGTTCACAGTAATGTCCATTCTGAGACCCTCGAAGACATCCGAGTTGGTCTCGAAATCTTCAACGATCACGATCCAGTCCCCTTCTTCGAGGTACTCTACAAGCATTCCCTCTAAATCAGTGAAGTATGTCTGAGTCCATCCAGTGTCCACTGATTGAAGTTTTATTTCGTGATTGGGCATTACTTCCCCGCTCTCGTTTCTAAAAGTGATGTTAGTCAGCCATCTTGGTTCGAAACCAACCGAACGCTCAATCGTTGAGGCGTCTATTTCCACATCGAATATTTCGTTCGTGTCATAGAGCGTATCGAACGGCTCGTCGGCAGAAGAGTTAGCCCTCTCGACCACGATTCGGTATCTTCCCGGTTCCAGCATTACTTCAGCATTTATTTCGAAGGGATAGTTGACAGGAGTGCCATTTGATGCATTGTTGTCTCCCTCGTGGTCGATGAAGAAATCGATGCGGACGGTACTGTTCTCCAGTGGTAAAGCCAACAATTCTACAACTCCTTCCATGGAGATGTTGACTTCCTTTGTCACGGAATTAGAGGACATCCCCCCTGCGTCGAGTGTGAATGACCAGTTTCCTACTGGTAGGAGCATATCGAAGCGCCCCAAGTCATCAACTTCCTCCCTCCATACAGCAGTTGTTTCACCATCGAGGTTGTTCGCTAGGGCATGGACTGGATACCAACCTGAGAATCCTTGGTTGTACGTATTACCTTCTCGGTTCAGGCTTACTTCGCCAAGCACCATCATGGAATCTGTTAGTTCTATAGTGACGTTTTCCATCCCTTCTTCTACCTCGAAGCTGGTACCGTTAGAATAGAAGCCACCAGCACCAATCATCCTCTCAACAGTCGCCTGTACAAATGCTCCACGTGGTAGAAGGGCACTGAACTCCCCGAATGAGTCAGTGGTCGCGGTTATGGCGAATCCTTCCCACTGGAATACGACCTGTTGATTAATCACTCTTGACTCAATCTGCGGGGCCGATCCGTCCTTGTTTGGTTTGTTCAAAACTATTCCATTAACGGATTGACTAACCAGGAATTGGAACGAATCAGATATGTCTGATTCGGCTACCTTCACCCTTTGCCATAGTTGCTTATTGTCACCCAGAGTGTAGTTCAGAACCCAATCACCATGGAGTAATTCTGCGTGGTAGGTTTTTGATTCGTTGTCAAAAATCACGGATACTGGTGCTCTATTCTGATCCTCGGGCAAGAACTGCAACTCTAGGTCGTCTACGCTCGTTCCTTCGTCCGAAAGGGTGAATGTGATATCAGAAGTTTTAGGTATCTCGGATGGGAATGTGACCAACGTAGCTTGATCTGATTCAAAGGTGAAAATCTGTGACAATTCTGGGAATCCGTCCTCGTCTGAATCTATTTCGGCGATGTAGGTTCCTGGCACAATTGGGCCGACTGCAAAAGAGCCGGTTTCATCTGTAGATACGTAGCATGGATGGGTAATTACTCCTTGGCACTCAAGTACAGAGTCTTCGCTCGACCCGTTAATTGAGAATATGGATACTCTTTCCTCGGAAACTGGTTTACCGGAGAAAAGGGATACTTGGCCCTTTATTGCGCCTCCGTAAATCGTAACTGGGGTTTGGATATCTGTTGACGATAGTGGGATTCTGAATGGTGCCGTTAACTCCACAGCGTCTCCGTCCCCGAAGTCTACGGATAACAGATATTCTCCAGGTAGAGCGTCTACAACGTGGAACGAACCAGGACTGACCATGGGCCCGCTGAACAGAGCGTGTCCAGAGAAGGTGCCCGTACCATTTATTGTGCCGTATGACGAAAGATTCTGGTTTGAGTCTGTGGTGAATATGCCGGATCCTATGAATGTGGCCTGGAATAGATTTCTTGTGAATTCGCTAATCCCGAATGAAGTGAACTTTCCAGAGCCGTTTATTGTTCCGTTCAGTATGTAGTTGTCCTCACTAACTAAGCATGCATCCGAGCCATCCGGGACGGAGTCTCCTGAACAACCGGGGAAGTCGCCTGTGATTGAGCCATCGAAGGTGCCCGTACCGGAGAACTGCCCCTGTCCTGTGATGCTGTGGTTGTCGTAGATGGTCTGGGTGTGAGAACCGGTGAATTCCCGAACGGAAACTGAACCCATGCTCTCTACAGATCCTTCGCCCATGAATGTCGCTTCTCCGGTTCCAGTGAACTCCAGGTCTTCGCCCTCCATGGTTCCATTGGAGGTCATGGCAACATAGGGTTGAATGGAAACCTCTTCTGAGGATGGTGTGAGGATAACTTGAGCTGAAAGTACAGGTTCTCCGTCGAAGTCAAGTTCGCCGGACCATTCCAGGATTCCTGCAGCGGATGATGGGGCCACCGAGATAGGAGCCTGAATTATTTCTCGGCCATTGCTGTGTCCATCTGTTCCGGATACATTGACGATTGTTTCGGATAGCCATGTGGAGCCGTATACGTTCCCAAGGATTCCCGTTATCGCATTCACATTCCTATTCTGGGAGGTCTCTACGAATAGTTCTTGCATGGAGGAGCCTGATCCCGATATAATTGATGTTCTGGCTGATTCTAAATCTGGTTCTCCCGAGAAGGCGGATACCCGGATCTTTCCTGCTGGTACCTTGAAGGAGAAGAGTCCATCTTCATTCGCCTGAGTGCTACCGATGGGGATCCAGTATGTTCTGGAATCTCTGTCAACGACCTGACCGTCGACTTCTACCTCCTCCCCACTGAATGCGTCTCTCTCAATCAGTATCCTGGCATTTGGGACTGGACCGATCCCGTCTAGAGACACAGTCCCCTCCAGAGTGGCTCCGCTGTAGTACTTCAGAATCTTCACATTCCTGTTGGAGTCGTAGATTGAGCCGCAGTACTTGTCTACCTTCCCGGTTAGAACGAAATCTGTTGCATTGCTTGTGCTTGTAGCGCCATTGCTGATGTCCAAGGTCTTGGCCTCGAATGAGATTGCGCTGCTGTAGGTGGGAATCGAGGATCCAGTGGGAATAACTCCATCTTCAATCGGTGATACTTCCCAAGGACCGCCTGACTGAACAGCGGACCAACCGGTTGAGAGTGTAGCGTCTGTTGACAGCATGACGTCGGTCAGCTTGGTCGAGCCTGCTACCGTGGAAGCTGTTCCGAAAATCTGGATTTCCTGGCAATGTGAACCATTAGTCGGGTCATACCAATTGGATAGAACGAAGTGATTCATCATCGCTCCTGGGAGGGCCATAGAGCCCTGTAAGTAACTCCCGGGAGTCCCTGTGAGTGAGTTTGGGAGAATCCAAGTCGATGGGGTATCAGCATCTCCTACCTGTCCGCTGATCGATGGCAATCCAAGGGTAGACGTCCCGTATCCGACGTAGGTCCTAGCAATCATTGTGTCAAAGAATCCGGCTTGATGCTGGTAGCTCCTATCGGTTAATTGGATCATATCCTCCCCAGTGGACGCACCTGATGCCTGTGCCCTGAGGTCCGACATCTGCTGGTCCAAGAATTCCTGGAGGTTCTTAGGCCCCTGATTGGTCTCATAGGTAGTTGTGATGTACGTATCCATATCTAGGCCGGAGAGGCCCGTAGGTGCATGGAAGATCCCTGAATATGCCCCTCTGTGGTAAGACTGGAAATCCTGATATGCCCTTCCGCCCAGTGGATAGAGGCGATTGTCTACGGCAAAGTATCTGATTTCATGATTCCTTGTTGTTGTGCTTCCATGGGATTTCTCGAAGTCGGACACCTCATAGTTGTCGATTGAGGAAATCTTGTGATAGACGCTTACGAGTTGTTCTAGGTCCAATGCCGCTGTCAGGAAGGCCCTAGCCATGCCGAACTTCGCGTTAGTGCGGTGAATTGCAGTAGATACGTCGTAGTAGTCGTCAATTATGTCTCGGGTGTAAAGGTAGCCGCCGATGCTGTAATGTTTCGCGTCTTCAAAATCGAGAATTTCGTACTCTGAATTCAATCCTGACCCACGTGCGTTGTTGAAAAGGGTCTTAGCCTCTGATTCATTAGTCGTGGGTTCTTCGAACTGTTCGCCTTCCTTTATGATTAAGAACATGTGACCTGCATCGGATAAGGGAATCCCGTAATCGTCCAACGGATTGCCCTTTAGCATCTGTACCTCGCCGTATTCTGCAACTACTGCCATTGATCGCGTTTTCAGGAACTCGAGGTCCTCATTCGATAGTATATCTTGGAACTCCTGGATTTGTTCTCCGGACAGTTCTGGTTCCAATGCAGCCAGGAAGTCTTCTCCAAGAACCATATCATTCAGCTTCCTGTCACCGAAGGCAAGTGTTGAGATGAACAAAGATAGAGTGTCCTCTTGTCCTGAAGATAGGAGCATTGCACCGCTATTCGGGATTCCTGACTGGAAGTTGTCTGCCACGGTGGGGTGATCTCCGGAAGCAAGGGCCTGGAAACCGTAATCCCACCAAGATACGAAGGCCGGTCTTTCGCTGAATGGAACGTCGCTGTCTTGCTCAGAAAGCCACTGATATGCGTCATTCCATCCTTGTCCTCCGAAGCTCGGTCCGAAGGTCCCTAGATACCAAAGCCCTGATTCGCTGGGATCGTACTGTTCGCTGTTCATAACTGAGAACAAGCCTAGAAGATCCTGCCTCAGAATATCTGGTGCCAAGTCGTAGATGCTCTGATCGACCTCATTTGCGGACCTGTCATTTCCCGGTATACCGGAGTCAATGCCGTAGGTAGCATGTTGTGAAGAGATAAGAAGGATCACAATAATCATGGCGGGTATGCCTGGGCGAGCCTTAGTTGCTGGCCACAGAGATCTGAAACGAGTCCTGGGAGTGCCTATTCCCGAGTTCCTCCAAACCTTGGAAAATGTTGGCAG
>LURZ01000035.1:2053-11036 GCA_001629255.1 Marine group II euryarchaeote REDSEA-S42_B7 | reverse complement strand
ACACTACCATGGTGATCGAGGAGTATTGGATGCGGGGTCCCTGTGATGGATGATGAGGGGCATATGACGACCGAGGAAAAAAGGAAGAAGATGGTCGAAGGGATTGTCTCTGCTCCTGCTGACGCGGTCGAGAAGGTTTACGACGAGGTCGGGCAGTCGCTTGCGAGATCTGCTGGAGGTGCTCTGGGAGCAGCTGCTGGCGTGGCGGTTGGTGGCCCCGTAGGAGGAGTATTGGGGGCGGTAGTCGGACGGAAGGCGGCTGGGAAGCTTACCAGTGAGGATGGAGCCTTCATCGCGGAGGGAGGACCTGCAGCAGTCGGGGCTTACCCCCATTTACGCAGAGTAGGAGACTTAGTCTTCGTTAGTGGTATGGGTCCCCGGCAGCCTGGGACAAACGAAATACCTGGGGGACCGATAAAAGATGAGGATGGGAATCCTCTGGAATATGACATTAGAGCACAGACGCACGCAGTGATTGGCAACATCAGGGTGATTCTCGAAGAATATGGAATGGGCCTGGAAGATATCGTTGATGTCCTAGTCTTCCTCACAGACATGGAAAGAGATTTCCAGGATTACAACGAGGTTTACGCGGAGTACTTCTCGGAGATTCTTCCGGCAAGGACCACCGTTTCAGTCGAAGCTCTGCCGACTTCAATTGCAATTGAGTTGAAGGTCATTGCAAGAGCATGATCATTGATTTATGTCCTCGATGCTTTCAGAAGTACACCAAGCAGGGGAGGATATAGGGTTGCATCTACTCGGATTCCCTTCTGGAATCGAGACCCAGTACTCGAGCCCATCGACCTTGGCTGGATAGTCCGTGGAAATGCTGTGAGCACCAACTGCAATTGCTGCGTCTCTCCTGGACGTGTCGTTGTTGTCGGCCTCCTCACCTCCGCTGTCTGCCCTACTTCGAACTATGTATCCCTCGGCAACCAATCTGGTAATATCTTCCCCACTGCCTACGGGGTCAGTAATGGAGAATATTGCAGCCTCGTCACTACCTTCATCTGAGAGGGTGAACATCCTAGCTCCGACTAATCCCGGAAAGTCTTGGGTGTACAAATCTCTAGTCTGCCCCCTCGCTAACAAAACGAAGATGGCCTTGCCCCTACTCTGCTCCAGCAGGGGCCAACCATTTTCCCCTATCGCATCACGAAGGTTGTCACTGTCTCCCCTCACATCGTCGGGCGTAATTGTCTTGTTTAGGGGCCAGAAATTCGATATTTCCTGCTCAATGTCTCCCAGGAGCCCGGAAATTTCCAGAGTGGTTGTCACATCCGCAGCCTGCTCAGGCCAATCCTTGGGCTCAACCCAGATGAACAATGGGTGATGCATAGGATTCTCGTCGGACCATTCCAGCAACGTACCTAAACAATCCTCGAATGTCGGGCATGTTGTCCCGGAGTCGTACTGATTGTGGTAGACTCTGAGGCTACCTCTTACGTCCCACCACACATCTAATTCGAACTGCCTTACCCCTTGTTGAGAGGCTTGCAAGTCAAGAGTTTGGTGAGTATACATGTACTCCCTAGTTGGGGAGAACAGAGGTTCAACGTGGTACGAATTATGAGTTCCCTTCATCTGTATGTGATTAATGCGTAGTGGCTCTTTTTCTTCGTCTTCGTTGAAGAGACTGTCACCTGATTCTACTCCGAAGCACCCCGTGAAAGAGGTGACAAACAGAAGAGTGACTGCGAGCGCTGCTTGCTCCCTCATCCTGGTTGAATTATTGGAGGGCAAAATAACTCTTCTGAATGATTCAGTGATCGACGCCGCCGGGTCCATGGACATGCCCATGGGCCAGTTCTTCTCCGGAAGCCGCCCTAATATCAACGACTTCTACTTCGAATCTTAGGGTTCTACCTGCCATCTGGTGATTGAAGTCAGCAGTTATCACTTCATCGTCTATCTCGACAATAGTGAATTGGATCGGGCCTTGATCACTATGTGCACCGACGACCATTCCAACTTCGAGCTCCATGCTCTCAGGAAAGTTTTCCCTCTCAACTTTCTGAATAGCATCCTCTATTCTCTCCCCGTAAGCATCTTCAGGCGACAAGGTGAACTCCCTCTTCTCACCCACCTTAGCCCCTAGCATCTCTCTCTCGAATCCAGTAATCATCTGCCCGTAGCCAACTATGAAAACCAAAGGGTCCTTTCCTCTGCTACTATCGAACTCTCCCCCCTCTGCAAAAGTTCCAGTGTAATGCACTGATGCAATTGTTCCATGTTCTATTGTGTCGACCATGTT
Source organism: Marine group II euryarchaeote REDSEA-S42_B7 (assembly GCA_001629255.1). Taxonomy (GTDB): domain Archaea; phylum Thermoplasmatota; class Poseidoniia; order Poseidoniales; family Thalassarchaeaceae; genus UBA36. The sequence continues at coordinate 8,779 of LURZ01000035.1, read as the reverse complement.
TCTTCGGTTTAGAGGGAGTATCTAACCATTGGGTATGCAGAACCTTCAACTGGAGAGTGTGGGGCCGACAAATCATGCGTCACTACGGTCCAGAGGACCTAGTAGGGATAGTGTTGACCCCCAGGGATACGGAGTCTGACGGACTTGAAAGGAAGTTGGGACTATTTTCGGTGATAATTATCTCTTTGTCCGCAATGATAGGATCTGGGCTGTTCGTGCTTCCTGCTCTCGCCATGCTAGAACTTGGAGGTGGAGATAGTCCACTAGGGGGGGTTTGGCTAGCGTACCTAGTTGCTGCATTTCTCGTAATTCCTGGTGCCGTGTCTAAGTCAGAGCTGTCGACAGCTATGCCCACATCGGGTGGGTCTTACGTTTACGTTCAGAAGACCTTCGGCCCCCTCATAGGGACTGTAGCAGGTCTGGGTTTGTGGGCGAATTTTATGCTAAAGTCTGCATTCGCATTAATTGGCTTCAAAGCTTATCTCTGGGTAATAGAGGATCTGCTGGGAATGGATATTGATATTGAGGCGGCCGCAATCATACTCCTAGCAATCATCGTCGGAATAAACATCCTTGGCGTGAAGAAGATCAAGAAAGTACAGATTCCAATCGTGGTATTTTCCGCAAGCTACCTATTTGCTCTGTGCGTTTATGCGATTGCATACCATGATCTGGATTGGAGTGTTGTTGCTTCCAGGGATTCCTTCGGGAGTTGGGATGATGTTGCCGCTACATCGGCATTTGTGTTTGTCTCCTACGCTGGTGTGACCAAAATCGCTGCAGTGGCTGGAGAGGTCAAGAGCCCAGAGAGGAACCTTCCGTATGGGATTCTGCTCTCGCTGCTATTCAGTTGTCTGTTGTACGTTTTGGTCACTATGGTAATGGCGGCCGCAGTTCCCCCCTCTGAATACATGCACGGTGAACACGGCGCTAGCGAGGATCCAATATACATCTTCGCTGAGGCAATAGGAGGTGAGACCGTTGGAAAGATCGCCGCGATTCTCGCTGTCGTGACCATGACGTCAATGGCTTTAGCGGGCATTCTAGCTTCATCGAGATTTCCATTTGCGATGTCTAGAGACAATCTGCTCCCTCCCTTCCTTGAGAGTGTCCATCAAAGGTTTGGGACTCCTCATTGGGCAATAATTGGGACGGGGGTAGCTATGGGTCTGGCGATAACATTCCTCCCTGTTCATGATGTCGCTGAACTCGCATCTGGGTTCAAAATTATGATATTCATGCTCATAAATGGATGTGTGATAGTGCTTAGGACCTCTTCGGATTCGCACAAATGGTACGATCCAAAGTGGAAGACACCTTGGCCACTGTACCCAGCAGTACAGTTGTTTGGAATCTTCGGAGGGGGGGCCTTGCTTTACTTGATGGGTTCGAAGTCCCTGGTTGGGGCCTCGGCGGCGATAGTTCTGGGATTGATCATCTACAACGGCTATGGCAGAAACAGGGTGGATGCACAGATTACTCCATGGGAAACTGTAAGGCTGATGCTTACTAATGCAGATGAAGCTGAGAGGAGAAGATTGTTCGCTGCATTCTACGATGCCGACGAGGAGAGAGATGGGCAGTTGAATCTAGACCAATTCGTCAGCGCTTTCAAGGCTCTAGGATACATCGAAGGAGGAGGGCCAAACATTCCCGACGATGCCATAGTTCTCTCGAAAACCAGAAATCGCCGAGGAGACCAGTTGATCGGGGATGTTTTCGGCAAAGGGGACACTGACAAAGACGGGTTGATTAGTATCGAGGAATTTCTCGAGGTTGCTCGTGAGATAGAGCCAGAAGGCTGAAACCTCGTGCGTATGTTTGAAGTCAGCAACCGTACTGGGAATATTGCAGGGTGAGCAGGTGGTCTCCAGTAGAGCGAAGAAGGTGACTACGCACATATTGCAAGAAATGAAACGTTCGAATGAGAAAATAGCAATGCTCACCGCTTACGACTATTCCCTAGCAAGGCTTGTTGATGGAGCCGGAGTGGACGTGATACTAGTTGGCGACTCTGCTTCAAACGTGATGGCGGGAAATGACACTACGGTCCCCATAACTCTGGAACACATGATCTATCACGCTCAGTGCGTTGTGAATGCCGTGGACAGGGCATTGGTAGTCGTTGATATGCCATTTGGCAGTTATCAAGGCGATTCAAAGCTCGCACTGAAGAGTGCAATCAGAATAATGAAGGAGTCCGGCGGTCATGCAGTAAAAATTGAGGGCGGCAAGGAAATAGTAGACTCAGTGAAAAGAATCCTAACTGCAGGGATCCCCGTAATGGGGCATCTCGGTCTGACTCCCCAGTCGATTTACAAGTTCGGAACTTACTCTGTCAGAGCGAAGGAGGAGGTCGAGGCGAATAAGTTGATGGAAGACGCTATGGCCCTCCAGGAGGCAGGTTGTTTCTCTGTAGTCTTTGAGAAGATTCCTGCGGACCTAGCAAAGAAGGTCAGTGAAGCCCTGGATATCCCCACAATCGGGATTGGTGCCGGACCCCACTGCGATGGACAGGTCCTAGTCCTTCACGACATGCTTGGGATTACCAAGGATTTCTCACCTAGGTTCCTAAGACGATATTCTGACGTTGGCGGCGCAGTTGACAAGGCTGTTAGGGATTACATCGATGATGTCAGGGGAGGTTCCTTTCCCGCACAAGAAGAGAGTTACTGATTCTGGATTTGCGTCCCCAACCTTCAAGGACGCCCGCCAACGGGTCGAGTTAGGTCATCATGAGTGAGTTGTGGGTTGAGAGGCACAGGCCGCGTTCTGTCAGCGAGATGAAGGGGCAGAGGGCAGTTGTGGATAGGCTAAGAGCTTACTCGGAATCCAAAACATTCCCCCACCTAATGTTCGCTGGACCACCTGGAACAGGAAAGACGACCGCTGCTCTGGCACTGACCAGAGATGTATTCGGTAACGGGTTTAGGAACAACCTTCTGGAGATGAATGCCAGCGATGAGAGGAAGTTGGAATCGATACGTACCAAAGTCAAGCAATTCGCCCGAACCGCACCCATGCCAGGGACTTCGTTCAAGGTAATTTTTCTCGATGAGGCCGACGCTCTGACCTCTGACGCCCAGGGTGCCCTGAGGAGAATAATGGAGCAGTTCGCGGAGACGTGTAGGTTCATACTTTCCTGTAACTACTCTTCGAAAATCGTGGAGGCTATACAATCCCGATGCGCAGTCTTCAGATTCAGACCTCTAGATAGCGAGAAGGTTCTAGAGAAGGTCATGGAAGTAGCAAATAGCGAAGGGCTTGAGCTGGAGGGGGAGGCTGCAAGAGCGATTGCAGATGTTAGCTTGGGCGATCTTAGGAAGGCAATTACCTCCCTACAGGTGGCTGCATCGCTAGATCCCCACGTAACTAGAGACCTCGTCTACGAAACAACAGCCACCGCCCCACCAGAGGAGTTACATGGATTCTTCCTTGCATGCAAAGAGGACGGTTTCCAGCCCGCTAGGAGGAGGATGAGGGAGATACTAGATCGCTTCGGGCTTGCCGGAACTGACCTGGTAAACCAACTTCACAGAGAGTTAGGCAAAGTCACCTTCCTAGACGAACCGCAGAAGCTCAAAGTGACTGAAGCTATGGCAGAATGTGACTTCAGAATGGTAGAAGGGGGAGGAGAATCCCTTCAACTAGATGCGATGGCAGCTAGAATCTGTGGTATGCTTGGGAATTAGGATGACTGCAAAATTCTGAGAGTGTACTCCCTCTGCCAAGTGTTCTCTCCGTCTTGCCAAGGAACCATATCATTAACCTCAGTTAGCGAGATTTGAATCAGATAATCCCCGGGACCACACCCACTGGGGCAAAGGTCCCACGCCATGGAGATATCCTGCGAGTGTGGGGCTACCTTTGGCCCCAAATAACCCCCTGTAAGTGAGTTCTTCCGAAGCCCTCTGACCCATTCTTCATCATCTACAGATTCGAAAGTATCAGAGGGAGATAGTCCGTTAGAGCCATCTGAGGCTATCTCTGATACTAAACCGGAGACGTTTACGATCGACTCCATTTGACCGACCTTCTGAATTGTAAGATTCATGGTTGAGTTCTCCGCGTCGACGTTATCTCTCACCGCTAGACCAAGCAACACCGGGATAGAATCCTGGGAGATTCTGATCTCGTAGACAGAGCCATCCAAGTCCGAGTCCGATATTCCCTCAGTAGTTGCAATATCTATTGCTCCAGCAAGATGGGGTGCAGCGATATCCCCCAGAGGAGGGTTGACCAGTGCGAATGATAGGGCGAGCCATGTGAAAATATACAGGAATGAAGACCTAACCCAATTCCCGGTTGTGTATAGCTCGAAGAATCTCGATGGGACGAAAGCCTGGTGGATAGGGCGAATTAGAGAAATCATCAGCAAGGGGAGAAGCCAAAGTATCTGTTTGGTCCCATTCATTCCAGGCATCAGGTAGAATCTCATCAACAATGCAACCGAGAGTCCGAAGAAAATCACTATCCACATAGAGACTGCATCTGCCTTCTCTTTCTCTGCATGCGTGGAGGGGTCGAATGGCTCAAGGGCTGAGGGCTTCTTGCCTCCTCCCTTGGTCCCAGTGCCCTTCTTGCCTGAATAGGCGCTGGCCTTCAGGGCTGTATCGACATCGACCATGATGATTCTGGCGAGGGAAGGCGACCAATCAACCCTACGTGTGATGCGATTGTTAGGTGAAATTCACCGGCAATACTCAAATGGGCTCTTCGCTCCCCCTGTTGCTATGCCGGGGTGGCGTAGTTGGTAGCGCGTCGGACTCATAGGGCAGCCGAAAGGCACGTTCACGCCGTAGGCCCCCTTCGAGATGCCTGAGTCATCCGAAGGTCGCGGGTTCAAGTCCCGCTCCCGGCACCAATACCAAACTGGAGGCGAGCCATTGATGGGCCGAGGCGCTCTGCCAACTTGCATGGAGGGTTGGCCAAAGCCCGGAGACCCGGTGAGGCTTGTGGTGAAGACTTGGTCCGGAAAGGTGGAACACAGTGGAGTGGCCCTACCCAGTTCCGGGCCTGAACTAATCACAATTAAACTACAGAACGGGTACAACGTTTCATTCCCAGAGTCATACATTGACTCATTCGAAGTTCTGGAAGACATGCCTCACATAGAGGAAGAAGCCGGTGAGATTGAACCACAGGACGAGACTCTGCCACTTGTGCATCTGATACACACAGGTGGGACCATAGCCAGCAAGGTAGACTACGCCACAGGTGCGGTAACTGCAAGATTCGACCCACACGAGTTACTGGACGCTGTGCCCGAACTTCGAAAGATAGCGAGGATACGAGCAGTCAAGCTCGGAAACATGTGGTCGGACGATCTTAGACCAAGGCACTGGAATAGGATGCTGAAAGCTACTGAGGAGGCATTCGCCGAGGGAGCGGTTGGTTGCGTCATCACCCATGGAACAGATACCCTGCACATATCCTTAGCAGCCATGTCATACGGGTGGGCCGGTCAAGGAGGAAGGCCACCGGGTAGAATCGTCCTGACGGGGTCGCAGAGATCTCCAGATAGAGGCTCTTCAGATGCGACTGAGAATCTAATCGCCTCGGTACATTGGGCAGCGCATGGTCCAGCTCCTTCTGGATACCGCGACTCGTCTGTGGTGATTGTACATGCGAGCTCCTCGGACGGTAGGTGCGCTGTACTTCCTGGATGTGCTTGCAGGAAGTACCACTCCTCACGTAGGGATGCATTCAAGTCAATCAACCAGGAGGCTCTCGCATTCGTAGATATAGAAGGAGATAGCGTATCCATAGATTACTCGCCAGAGGCCCATGACGCCAGGGTGGAGGCTATCGCTCCGAAGCAGTTCGATGAGTCCGTTCGTATTGCCCAATTCATTTCAGATCCGCACCTTCATCCCGATCAGGTTCAGGGAGCCATAGACGCTGGCTTCAATGCTCTGCTTTTCCATGGAACTGGTTTGGGACACCTGCCCATATCCGATCCCGAAGAAGACAGTCTGGAGAATACCAGACTAAGGGTGATGCTTGAGGATCATATTTCTGAGGGAGGAGTCGTAGTGGTGGTGACCAATACTATTCACGGTCCCGTAAATATGAACGTCTACTCAAAGGGAAGAGACCAGAAAGAAATAGGGATCATAGGGCACGGGTCTCTGTGCCCACCGGGCTCAGCTCTGGTAAAGCTTCACCACCTACTATCTGTGGGAGGCAAGGAGTCAGTGGAGGAAGGTTGGGAGATGGACTTAGTAGGAGAAAATCCAGCTTTCTCGAGGTCATAGACGTCCGGTTTGCTGATGAACCGACTTGCACCTGGGCTCATCATGGCAGGGTCCAGACCTAGCGAAGATCTGGATGCGATCAGACGCGAGGCAAAAAGTCCCGGAGACAGGGCGGTAATCAGGGAGATCAGGGAAGCTGGCTCCAGAACTGCTAGAGAGAGAATCTTAGACCTACTCGACGATGGAAGCTTCGTTGAGGTAGACGCGTTCGTTAAGCACAGGTCTGGAGACCATGGCATGCATCTGCACGAACCACTCGGGGACGGAGTAGTGGCCGGACACGGCATGTTGGACGGGAGAAGAGTGGTGTGCTTCTCGCAGGACTTCGCAGTATTCTCAGGGACCATGGGGGAGATGCATGCTAGGAAGATTTGCAAGATTCTTGAGCTCGCTGAGAAGGGACGACTACCGGTTATAGGAATATGGGATGGTGACGGACAGCGCCCTCACGAGGGAGTAACATCACTGG
>LURZ01000035.1:0-1976 GCA_001629255.1 Marine group II euryarchaeote REDSEA-S42_B7 | reverse complement strand
GTGAGATACTGGACCGGCTAGTATCCTGCTCCGGAAAGGTCCCAATCCTGTCCATTGTCCTTGGAACCGTTTCAGGAACTAGCGCACTTGCCGCGGGACTCTCCGACTTCGTGATTCTCGGCCGACAGAGAGGGAGGATGTTCATGAGAAGCCCGTACGTCATCCCCGAGATAATCTCAGGAGAGGTGGACGAGGACAAGCTTGGGGGAGCGACCCATCATGCAAGTAGGAGCGGGGTTGCGTGCATGGTCTCCGAAAATGGAAGCGGAGCATTTGACATTGCGGCAGAAATACTGTCATTCCTACCCGACCATACAATGGCAGAGCCCCCGAGACTGTCGACAGGCGACAAGTGGAAGAGAAAATGCAAGGGAATGGGTAAGCTGGTCCCCCTTGATTCTGATAGGCCCTACGACATGAGGGGGGTGTTAGCAGAGGTTGTCGATGACAAGCGCTTCCTTGAGCTGTTTCCCTCATACGCACAGAACGTAGTTGTCGGCTTTGCCAGGCTTGACGGGGTACCAGTGGGAGTGGTGGGAAACCAGCCCTCAGTTCTCGCTGGATGTCTCGATATCGACGCATCTGTCAAGGCGGCTAGATTCATCCGGACCTGTGACTGCTTCAACATACCGATAGTGACGTTCGTAGATGTGCCCGGATTCCTTCCCGGTACTGTCCAGGAATGGGGGGGGATTATCCGTCACGGCGCCAAGCTCCTGTACGCATACGCTGAGGCCACTGTACCCAAGCTCGCAGTGGTCACAAGGAAGGCATACGGAGGAGCATACCTAGCTATGAGTTGCAAGCACCTTGGATCGGACTACAACGTGGCATGGCCCACCGGAGAGCTTGCCGTTATGGGCGCTGAGGGAGCGGTCAGAATCATTCACAGAGCCGAGCTAGCCGGCTCAGAAAAGCCGGATGAGACTTACTCGGAACTGGTCAAGGACTACAGGGACAAGTTCGGCGACCCCTATGTCGCGGCCCGGCACGGTTGGTTGGATGACGTGATAGAGCCCTCCCAAACCAGGAGAGCTCTGGTCAGCGCCCTCAGACCTTTGCTTACGAAGAGGGTCCTGGTGCCTCCAAAGAAGCATGGAAACATACCGTTATGATATGTGAATCCCGAATTCTTCGAATCACAAATGAGCCAGAACGTCTTCTAAATCTGGAATGCTTTTCCAGTCTTTTGGTGCAAAGAGGGAATGCCATGCCTCCAGATGCTGGGCAGCCAACATGATGATGGCAAAGTCCTCCTTAGATGAAGACTCATTGTAAGAAATGGAGACCTGCATATCCGACTCAAGTTCGACGGATTGCCCTCCGGCAGGGGCTGAATCAAGATCTATCGAAATGTCAGCGTTTCCTGACTCCAATATGCTGGAATCCCAAGGCCCTCTTACGAGTTTCCTGCGCCCCATCTCTGGGATTATCGAGCCTCCTTCCGAGGACCATGCAGCCGCTATGGATCGAGCGGTAGAACCTCCTCCCCTCATTCTAAGGATCGAGCCGGACGGCTCGACGCCTATGTGTCTGCAAGCAGAAACGAAGCCTACTCCATCAGTACTAGCTCCCTTCCAAACCCCATTTGTTCTCATTAGTTGGTTGATTGCGTTAACCCCCACAGGTCCTTGCACCCCGAATCTGGAATGCGGAGAGTGCTTCAGAGGGGCAGTGCAAGAGAGCCAAAGATCTCCGTCTAACATTCCTACCTTCGAGTAAAACTCCTCCTCACCAGATGCTTCGACAAATATCTGCTCTGCTTGGACCAGCCCCATTGCATCCCCCACTATTGAGAAAAGCTTGGGAGTGACAGAATGAGAGATTGGTTGGCCGGCGACACCCCAGTATGCGGGCGCTGCCATGGCTCTCGCTGGTGGTTATCACCGATGAAGGTTTCAAGAGTGCTGCTTCACCGAGAGTGCTGGGAGTCACAGGAATGCGTCGGGTCAAGAGGTTGGACGAGGGAGTTAGGC
>LURZ01000034.1:938-24102 GCA_001629255.1 Marine group II euryarchaeote REDSEA-S42_B7 | reverse complement strand
ACGGTCCACTGGGTGACCCCGACCGGGATGGTCTGACCAATCTAGACGAGGCCGAGCTAGGGACGAACCCTCGCCTGAAGGATACCGATGGGGACGGCCTGAATGATCGCTGGGAGTCAGAGCACACGCACGAAGTTACTACTCCTTCCGGAATTGTTGTGCTTCTAGACCCACTGGATGGAAACTGGGACTGCCCTCTACTGACCCCTTCTGTCAAGGCCGAGATCAAGTTAGACATCGGGGACGATTTGTGGGAGGAGATGGGCTCTCAGTTCGGGCACTCCTGCGATGCCATCCTCGATTTGGAGCAACCAGAGCCAGATACTCTCAGGAACTTCGTCGAGGAAAAATATGACACAAACCCCCGCGCCGCAGACAGCGATGGAGATCTTATTGACGACTTGGTCGAAATTTCCACTCACCTTGTCGACTTGAAGTCCTTCTGCGGTAGGCCTACCTTCGGAACTCTCACCCTTCCAGCCCCTCACCTGAGGGCGTTCGCCTCGGAGATCGTTTTCACAGCCCAAGAGCTACCAAATGGGGGAGTTCAAACCACCCTTCAGAAGAAGAACCCCCTGGATAATCCGAACTGGTTCAATGAGGATATGGATGGGGATGGCCGGCTGAATGGTCCGGGGGACTGGGATACGGACGGGGATGGTATGCCTGACGGATTCGAATTCTGCTATTCCTTCAACTCTGACTACAATTGGTTCCTGAACCCTGCCAACTCTACCGACGCATATGGCGACAACGATGGAGACGGACTGAACAACGTCGAGGAATTCTCCGTTTCTTACGACTGGGGGCCATCCAACTTCACCAACCCGCTTGATCCCGATACAGATCAAGACGGCATGCCCGATGGGTGGGAGTTCCAAAGTGGGATTCACCCCAATGACGGAAGCAATGCCGATGAAGATCCAGATTTCGATGGTTATGATGCCGATGGGGACGGCGCGGTTACCTACAAGGACATGATTGGGGCCACTACCATAGAGAGGATCGATGTAGTGCCCGGGCAGTACGTACAGGCCAATAACACGATTTTGTGGGTCCGAACCGTCGTTGACAGCAACTATGTCAACATCCCTGTGAAGACCGATACCCCCGGATGGGTCTACCATATCCATGTAGAGGTTGACGACGAAGTCAGAAGCAGGCTCCAGGAACTTGTTACCATTGTGGAGCAGCATGAGAGGTTCACCAACCTAGACGAGTACAATGCTAGGGACAGAGACGGGGACGGAGTGGTCGATGGCAGGTCCACTGACCCACTCGATTCGGATACTGATGCCGACGGTCTAATCGACGGGATCGAGGTGATCGGCTGGAAGATTCGAATCGTAGACTTCGGTGTCCGTGAAGTAATAGTGAGATCTGATCCGGGCGTTTTCGACACAGATCGAGATGGACTTTCCGACTCGGTAGAATACTACGAGACATTCACAAATGCCACGGACAAGGACACCGACAATGATGGCCTAGAGGACTACAGGGAAGCCGTAGACGGACACCCATGGTACGATAATGGGACGCTAGTCTACTACTTTACGAACGCATCCGCGTTTGACACCGACAACGACGGATTAGAGGACGGAGAAGAGGTCGTCGATGGACAGGACCTGTACATCACCCATGGGAATAATGCGGATACCGACAATGACGGTCTGAACGATGGAGACGAAGTCCTATTCGTTCCACGACCGTGGCAGAGCGCCACCAATCCACTCCTGAACGACACCGACGGCGATGGTCAGCCAGATGGCTGGGAGATGCAGGTTTTCTCCGTCCAAGAGAACACCAACAGTCACAGCCTATGGATTTCTAAGACTAATTGGCTCCCTCCAGGCTGCGATTCAATGATGGAGTGCGGAAAGGGACCAGGAGGTTGGATATGGGTGAACTACGTCTCGGGATTCGCCTCATCAGGAGATAGAAATGATGACGGAATCCTGGATCCTCACTACTTCCTGTATGAAATGAATCTTTCTGGATTCAACATTCCAGATGAAGGACGATGGGCATTGGACCCTTCCTTCGGCTCACCGGTGGACTCTATTTATGATATCGACAACGACACTCTACAAAACTCACTTGAGGCTCCCGATAGGTGGGACACCAATCCCGTAGACCATGACTCGGACGGGGACAAGCTTCCCGATGGTTGGGAGGTTAGGTTCTCAGAGGAGGCAATAGAACTGGGCCTCGTAGATAACAACACCCTCAACGCACTCGGATCACGTGGTCCAATGGATCCAAGAATGCCCGACTCAGACTTGGATGGAATCAACGATGGCAACGAGGATATGGACAATGACGGGCTGAACCGAACAATTCTGATGTACAGATACTGCCCTGGATGGGATAATCCTCAGGACTTCGAGTGCCACATAGACCCGTACGGTCCTGGTTCAGCATTCTACGATGATTTGGAGAACTACACTAACTTTGAAGAGTACGAGAATGGAACCAGTCCGATAAACAACGATACAGACGGCGATAAATGGAATGACGGGTCCGAGGTATACCATCAGGACCAAGATGACGACGACATGTGGTCTGGATGGGAATACTACTTCGGTTACGATCCAATGGATCCTTCCGACTCAATGATAGACTCTGATGGCGACGGATTCGTGAACAAGTGTGAGAGCAGATGGAATACCAATCCTAAGGATCCAAACAGCTTCCCATCACAGGGAGAGCTGTGCAATAACTACGAATGATCTAGTCCACATTGAACTTCTGAAAGACCTCATTCGTAGTCATACTCACTCTGATGAAGGTTGTGCACTTTGGTAGGTCCTTTATCCTCCTAGCACCAACATAGGAACAAGCTGACCTCAATCCTCCTAGGATTGATTGAACAGTTACCTCCAATGGTCCTCGGTAGGGAACTCTGACCTCTTTCCCCTCAGGAGCTCTGTGATCAGCTATTTCCCCGTAGTGTGTCTCCATTGCCTTTGCCGAGGACATCCCGTAGAACGACTTGTACGAACCCCCGCCATCCTCTATCAATTCCCCTCCTGACTCATCGTGACCCGCTAACATCCCTCCGAGCATGACAAAATCCGCCCCTGCATGGCCATTCAGACCGTGAGCAGCATCAGCACACTCGGAAATGGCAGAAAGTTGCGGGTATCCCACTCCAGCGACCTTTCTAGTCGTGCAAACCGAGCCGGGCCCGATTCCAACCTTGACAATATCTGCACCGGCTAGAATCAGAGCTTCCGTCATCTCTCTAGTAGCAACGTTACCAGCAATGATTATCTTTTCTGAAAATTCTCCTCTAACCTTTCTTACGAAGTTTAGGAAGACTTCTCGATATCCGTTTGCTACATCTATACATATCATCTTCAGGCCCTTGTTGGTGGCCATTTTCCGTTTCAATAATTCGAAACTCTCGTCCGTGGATCCGCAAGTCACTGCAACAAACTCAGAATTAACTCCGTTCTCCCAAGCATCGGCAAACTCCTGTGTAGAGTAGAACTTTTGGGTGCAGGTCAGCATTTTGTGCCCCTGTAGAATCTCTGCAATCGAAAACAGCCCAGTTGTATCCATGTTTGCAGCAACTATTGGCACTCCATCCCAGGTTTCTTCGGTATGTCTGAAAGTGAACTCCCTTACCAGGTTCACATCAGACCTCGAAATCAAGGTACTCCTCTTCGGCCGAATTAACACATCATCGAATGTAAGCTTCAGATCACGCTCGATTCGCATATGACCTTACTACTCGAACGAAGGTGAACTTATGACTGTAATGCGTCAATCAGAAGATTATGGTGCTCGTGCCGGGATTTGAACCCGGGTCGACGGATCGAGAGTCCGACATGATGGACCGAACTACACCACACGAGCGGCAATCAGACGAAAGGCGACCTCTTTTCAAAAGGTTGCATACTGGAGACAAGTAAAATTTCACTTTCACTTTCACTATCGCCTCTTTTCCCTCAGTTAATATCCAAATGAACCGACACTCAGTCATGATGAATAGGAAAATGGCGCGTAGTGTGCTGAGATACAGGAAGAGACCGGAACCCCATCGAGTGGTTCCACTAGCCAGTTTGAATCGTACAGAGAGCAAATCTGAGATGGTAAACATGACGTCCATTGTCGATAATTCGGGGAACATAGCCGATAATAGAACGTGGAAGCCCCTTAGAGCAAAAACAGCCCCAATAGAGATCAGTCCCAGTAGTTGGGCAGGACTGCACAGTAGGATGATGGCCACAATGCCCCTGAAAGCGGAGGTATCGTGATGTCCAGGACTCGCAGACTAAGGGAGGAAGTAATTTGCTTGCTAGAAGAAAAGGAAACGGCGAACACAGTCGAGATATTCGACCATCTAAATGAGAGATTTAGGTGGGGCGCGACCATGAACCAAGTCGGGAACATAATGGCTAAGGATTCCCGATTCTCCAAAGTTGGGCACATCAGGGGCCCATTCAGAGGTAGTGTGTACACCGTCTGCGTGTGGGGCCTTTCTCATGAGGAAATTGCCTTGGCTCACCATTAGCCGGGGAAGGAATGAAGTCTTGGAACCTTGACAATGATGCGTGAGTGTGTACCGGACTCTTGCCCCATGGGCAGATTTGTTCAGATCTGGCAACTCGGTAACGTCGATATTCGGGGTGGCATTGGGTTCAATTTTAGCTTCTCAGGGACTTCCTAGCGGAGACTTCGCCATAATTACGGCCCTGCATTGCCTCTCTGTGATGACGTTCATGTTCTCTTGGAACGCATTGAACGACTTCATGGATATCGAGATAGATCGAATCAACAGGCCGGACAGACCGCTTCCCTCGGGGGAGATTTCTGAAGTTGCAGCAAGTAGGGGTATTCTATTTACTGCAGTGCTCTCTTTCTCTTTTCTGATAGTCGCAGCCTACGTCTCTCATAGTGGTGAAATAGGCCTAGATGGGTGGCTTCCATCGCTTGCAATCTGGATGTTGGCGCTTCTTATTCTATTCAACTATGAATCTCCATCAAAACTAAGTTTTAGGATGAAGGACAAAGGCTTACCTGGTAATTTGGCTATTAGTATGTCCGTGGGTTTGGTAATTGTTTTCGGTGCGGCTAGTGTTTCCGATCCTCTAGATCAGAGAGCGTGGTCAGTTTTTATTGTGGGATTTCTGTATAATTTTTCCCGAGAGATCGTAAAGGACATTGAAGATATGGGTGGGGATAAGGGAAGGGACACATATGCGATGAGAGTAGGAGAGGAAAGAGCAAGTTCGTTAGCCGCACTAGTTCTTATCGCCGCTTTAGCTGCAATGTTGGCCCCATTCTCACCCATATTGCAGATTTTTACTGATTGGCATGTAGCATTCGTCATACCCTCAGTAGTTACGCTGATGATGGTCAAACCAAAGCTTCTCTCGTCGGAGCATCGTACCGCCCAGAAACTAATCAAGACCTCCATGCAACTCTGTTTGATCGCTTTCTTGGTGATATCGCTAATTCCAAGCTAGCGCAATTCCCAATAGGTCTCCCAAGCAACTTCGTTACACAGAAGAGTTAGTATGGACATTTGCGCCCACATCCTGTTTTCGGCTTGATCGAAAACTACGCTATTAGGTGAGTCTATCACTCCGTCTGTCACCTCTTCCCCCCTGTGTGCCGGAAGGCAGTGCATGAATATGTAATCATCATCAGCATCCGAGACCAATTCTTCGTTTACCTGGAAACCATCGAATGACCTCATCTTTCCATCCATATGCTCTTCTCCCATGGAAACAAACACGTCGGTGTATATTGCGCCAGCCCCCTCAACAGCCACTTTGGGATCAGTAACTCCTTTAATTTTCGACCCTGTTTTCTTAGCTATTTCTAAAGCCCTTGAAATCACAGATTTGTCTGGCTCAAAACCTTGTGGCGTTGCGAAAATGATATCATATCCCAGAATTGCACACCCAAGCACCAAATCATGAAGCACATTGTTCCCGTCTCCAACCCAAGCAACATGGCCATTCATTTTATCCGAGTTTTCTACTATGGTCATCATATCAGCTGCAGCCTGACAAGGGTGATGCATATCAGAGAGGGCGTTGATTACTGGAACCGTTGAATGATTAGCTAGTTCAGCAACGTCGCCATGGCCGAAACACCTGTAGGTAATGCAGTCCATGTACCTAGATAGAACAGCAGCAGTATCTGCTATGGTCTCACTAGTTCCTAGTTGGATGTCCCCAGATAGTAGTGTGAGGGGCTGACCGCCTAGCCTACTAACTCCGACCTCGAATGATACCCTAGTCCTTGTTGACGGCTTCTCGTAAATCGAGCCTACTGTCATTCCATCTAGAGGTTTGAAGTCATATCGTGCCTCTTCATCGTTCTTTATTCTGATTGCCCAATCGATGATTTCCGAGAGTCTACCAGATAAATCATCAATAGCTAGAAGGTCTATTTTTGAGTCACTGCCTCTCATGTTCTATATCTCCTGCAAACCCATCCTTGGCATCTGACATTCCTCCAAATATGTTTTGTGCGAAACTCAAGACATCTGCTTGGCCCTCTTCCATCTCACTAGATATCGGTATTAATCCAGGCTGAATCGCTGCATGCTGCATCATCCTAAGTTGGCCTATTGCAAACTCGGCTCTCTGCCCGCCTCCGTCAAATCCGGCCTGATTTGCCGATTCTTCAAACAGCGCTGCTTCTAGAACATCTAGGTTCTCCCCCCACTCTAGGATTCTATCTAGCGTCTCAGGCTCTAATAGATCAGATTTGGACAGAAAGTTAGCTGTCGGAAGCCCTAGTCTGAAGTGAACGATTGAAGATAGCAACATCTGAGAAACGAACCCACTCGGAGTACTAGAAAGTAAAGGATCAAAAAGGAAAATCAAGCATGCCCTGCCTTGTCCGAGAACATGTACTAAGTGGCTAGAGGCCTCTCTGAAAGCGAAAAGCTCTACTTGTCCAGGAGTATCTACTATCATAATATCCCCTGCAAGACCCTCAATCTCCTCGAATACCTCCACAGCCTGAGAAGCAACTAAATCTGCAGCAAGTATCTGTGCCCCATTGGGGCCAAGATCGTACTCATCCATTACTTCGGAAAGAGATATCAAGTCCCTGACATCAAACTCTGGATCATAATGGACCCTTTCAGCACCAGGATCAAGATTGATCGCTAAGACATCGATGTCCAAGAACCTAGCCCATCTCTGAAAAGACGTTACCAACGAACTCTTTCCAGCACCAGCTGTTCCTACAACGAACAATACCGGCGGGGTAGTTCCATCATTGGAGCTCATAGAACTCCGAGAACGTTTCCGTCTTCAACGTTCTTAAGTAAACTACAGATTTTCCTGAGCAGGTAACGGTTAAACGAACCTGTCACCCGTGTGAGTTTACCCTGAGGCTCATTTCATGGTTGAAGATTCAGATTCCCCTGAAGAAGAGGAAGCCGGAGAAAAAAAAGAAAATGATCCGGTCTACCCACCTCCGCCTCCACCTGGATTGGGAAAAACCCCCTCTCCTCCTGGAGATTTCCACCCCCCTCCCCCTCCTCCCGGGTTTCCAGAACTTCCTAACGACGCCGAATCAATTTCTACGGAGGACTCGCAAACCATAGACCATGAAGCTGCCAGGAGGATGCTTTTAGGGCTCGAAGAACCAAATGAAGCGATGGAGAGGGACGAATTATCAGAAGAAGTAACACTGCAGGAACCAGTTGAATCACAAAATTCTGGAGGTGAGTTAGAAGATCCGCCTGAGGAAAATAAACCACCACCGCCGCCGGGGTTCTCCGAAGAGCCCGAGGAAGAGGAGGACTCGCCACCACCACCTCCCATGGGGTTCGAAGCCCCTCCTCCGCCGCCGGGGTTCTCCGAAGAGCCCGAGGAAGAGGAGGACTCGCCACCACCGCCTCCCATGGGGTTCGGTGCCCCTCCGCCGCCGCCAGGGTTCTCCGTAGAGCCCAAGAAAGAGGAGGAATCACCTCCAATTCCTGATGAGACGCCTGTTGAGAGTGATATTTCATCAATAGATTCGCTAGCTGACTCCTTGTCCCTTCTTGAGGATGAATGGGAGCCAGATTCAGACGTAGTGACTCATGATCCTTTTGAAAGTAATATTTCTTTAGAAAAAAATCAGTGGCCTACGGGATCAATTGATCAGGAAACAAAACAATCAGAAGTAGCCCAAGCAATAGACTCATTTGAACTGGTTAGAGAACCTGAGTTAAATCAGCCAGATGAGACAAAGACGCCCAGACAATCCCCATTCCTGAGATCTGCATCAGAAGTAGATTCAATTCCTGGGGATAAACTCCATGCTACGTTAAGTGAAACAGAAAAATCAGTACTGAACCCAGACGGAACAATAAGGAAACAGTTCATTGATGGGGAACTTATCTTGAGGAACTCAAGTAAGAAACATAGGGCTTGGGATATTGAGGTTCATCTAGAATCAATAGACTCCACAGATTTTGGAGATCGGGTATCGTCTGTTAAGGAGCTAGATCCTACTGAAGAGACGGCGATACCTTACACTGCCTCTGGACCAAGAATGTTGGTCCTGAAGGAGTCGATAGATACAGAGAGTTCCAGAGACGAGGAACCAAGCCTATCCATGGTCTTCTCAGACTCTCCTCAGGAAATAGAAATTAATATTGAGATTGAGAATGTTTCACCGGCCCCACTTTACGATGTCGAGGTAAAGAGGACTATCCCAGAATCTTTCATTCTTCCAGATGACAGCATCTACAGTGTCGAGAAAGACTCAGTGGTCTGGGATATAGGACGGATGAACATAGGGGAGAAAAGAAATCTAGCCATATCCGCAAGAGTAAACACAGAATCAGTTGAAAAAATAAATGCCGGAGTCACATCGGCAACTTACTCCTCAGAGGCAACAGTCTCCAGAACACGATTCGACAGGGTGAGCGGATCGGGACGTCAATTTTCATATGTAAATGCAGAGGAGGATGATAGACCAGGCGTTTGGCACTGTACATGTGTTTTCGAAAATAAATCATCCTTCGTAGTCTCACTTTCTGGTGCAACTGTAAGGCTAATAGGGCGGGAAGATCCAATATTGGAAGTTTCAGATATTAGGCAAGATGTCCCCCCAGAGGGTAAATGGGACTCTATGGTGAAGAGAGTTGAATCTGATGATCAACCAAGCTTCACTCAGGAAATTAGATTCTCGATTCTTCCAAGGGTTTCAGTACAATCCTCTGGAACCGTGGAATTGAAGGAACAGCAACTCACGGTTCTTGACGCGGCTCTTCAAAAGAGGTTTGACAAGTCACGGATAAAATCATACATCTCATCCAAGGTTGAAACGGTGATCACCCTTGAGAACACCGGAACCTCAGAAATCAATGTTCTCCGAGTTCTTGATGATATTCCCGGGATTTTTGACACTCCGAACACAGAAGATATTTCCATAGAGATAGAGGGTACTGAACTCAAGCAGGAGCAATACAGAATTGATCTGGTAAATGGGACGCAATTAGAGGAGAAATATGTCTCTCCTGATAGAGAGGGTAACTCCCTAAGGATGACAATAGGTACCTCCGCTCCATTGGGTTTACAGCCTGGAAAGGCAGTAGTAATCAGATACCCTCTTTTAGCACCTGATCCTTCTCCTAGAAATGAGTTACTGGTTGCTCCCATAAAGGTCGATTTCAGCTCAGAAAGATTCGGTCCAGTTGCCACTAGGACGGTAGACAAGCCTCCAATAATTTCGGTTGTTCACAAAAGGAGAAACATCAGTACAGGCAAGGAGGTCTTCCCAGGCGGGAAACCAGGGCAGTACGAAATAATGCTAATGTTCCACAACAGTTCTGACAGTGCGCTAGATGACCTTGCCCTTCACGATATAGTGCCCGGGACATTCTCCATAGAAGAATCAGTTGTTCGCTCCGATAAAGAAGGAGAAAGGGACTCTTCGATAACAAAGGAGTCTGCAAGGGACGGTACTCAGGTAACTTGGGCGATAGGACGAATTCTTCAGAGAGAGAGGATAGAAGTCCTGTATACGATTCAAGGAGATCCAGAGGCAGAGTACAAGGTATCCGATGCTCAGGATTTCCATGGTGCAACATTTGGTGACGAGGTGGACGAGGAGCCAAATGTCCCACAATGGCTGGAACAGCAAGAAGAGGAAATGCCATCTGCATCCAAGGATGCTATAGAAGTAGAACACCAAATCGAACCCATGGTAAAAGAACCCGAGAATAAAAGGGACGAGGTAGAATCAGAACCAGAGTCCGAAAAACAGGAGGAATCGGAAGAAACTGAGGACAAATCAAACACATGTCCGGCATGTGGATTCGAAGTGGGAATAGGGTCTTCGATATGTGTGGTATGCGGGCACACACTTTCCTGACATAGTATAACCCCCATCTCCCCATCACCGAAGTGTTATTCTCACTCCTTCGTGTCGATGTGACATGGCACCAGCAGAATCGGGCGGCGATGCCCAAGCGGATGCCATGGCATCGATGATGTTTCCCATGTTGTTGCTCCTTGGGATGATGGTCATGTTGATGTTCTACCCTGGTCTAAGAGTCGGACTATCTGATTCAGCAGGATCGGTATTAGAACCTATGTTGCCCTTCCATCAAACCTACTTTGTCCCAACAGTTTTCATTGTCGGCTCATCAATTATGGTCGTAAACACAATCATTCGCTCATTCTTTATGGACCCACTACAACAAGCCCACTTCTCGCACAGAAGTAGACAGATTGGGAAGCAACTCAGAGAAGCAAGGATGGCTAGAGACACAGCCATGGCAGATAAGATGCAAACGATACAGCTTGAGATGATGCCCGAGCAAATGAAGATGCAATCTTCGATGATGAAGCCAATGGTCTTCACAATGGTCTTCATTATTGCGATATTCAGTTGGATGGCGGGTTCCGTGGAATCATTCAGAGTAGGATTCGTCAGCTTACCGTGGGACCCGATGTGGAGTTTCAATGCCAGAGTACTTTGGATATTCCCGGCTTGGATAGCGACTTACATAGCAATGAGTGCTCCCTTGGGGAGAATTCTGGACAGACACATCAAGATCGTCCGTTTCTCCCGACATCCTCTGGTACTTTCAGGGGAGACCATCCCAGAGCCTCTACTGCACATGCTCGATGATGCAAAGGGGAAGTCCGCATCATCCTCAGTCAGAAGATCGCAGAGGAGAGCGGGACCGAGGAAAACAGGGGGGACCTCCAAGAATATCGATCAACGACGTTCGGGAAATAAACATGCAGCGCCACCCCGAGAAGGCTCAAAGTGCAAGATTTGCAATTCCGATATGATTTCCAGAACCCCAAAAGGACTCCTTAGATGCGACGTGTGTAGAAGCGAGTGGAGATGATCACTTTGCTCAAGGTGACAATCAGCGGTCCCCCAGGAAGTGGGACGTCGACACTGGTGGCAAAGATTGCAGATTCCAGAGGATGGGAATCAATGAATGGCGGCGACGTTTTCAGGGAAGAAGCCCGATCCCGCGGCCTCTCCGTAGAGGAATTAAGCGCAGAAGCAAAAGAGGATACTGATGTAGATAGGAATCTAGACGAACTTCTCCAGAAACGCATGTCATCCCCTGAATCTCCCGAGATTGTGGAGAGCAGACTCAGTGGCTGGTGGGCACATAAGAACGATCTTGAATGCCTGAGAGTTTGGGTGAGCGTTTCCGACAAGGAGAGGGCACGTCGTATTCAGAAGAGGGAAGGGGGCGAGTTCTCCGATTGTCTACGACGTTCCCAGCAGAGACAGGAAGATGACATGGCTAGGTACTCGTCACTATATGGGATAGATTTGGATGATATGTCTCCTTATCACCTCGTTATCGACGCAGATAGCAAGGATGAGTCCGAAGTGTTCAACGAAGTAGACGCCATACTGGACAGGTGAGATGATGGATCCGGAAACCTGGTCAATCGATCCTTCCGCCAAAACCAACAATTCCTTTGGCTGCAATCCCGAGGAAAGACCATTGGGAGAACTCCTTGAATGCGGGATTATTCTGGTTGACAAACCCCCAGGACCGTCCAGCCACCAACTAGCAGCGTGGGCTCGATCCATGCTAGGGATCAAACGAATTGGACATGGTGGGACCTTGGATCCATTCGCAACCGGTCTACTCACCCTTCTCTGCGGTAGATCAACAAAGATCACCGCGGAACTCCTTAGGAAGCCAAAGAGTTACTTTGCTGTGATTCGCTTCAAGACACCAGTTCCGGAAGATAAACTCAAGTCGCTGGTAAACACGATGAAAGGCGAGATATTCAATGTCCCACCGAAGGAATCTGCAGTAAAAGTACAAGTCCGGACAAGGGAGGTTTCTGAATCTAGACTGGTCCAGACAGAAGAGGGAGATAGGGTGCACTTGCTCTCGATCAGCTGCGAGGCTGGAACCTATATCAGGACCATGGTGAAGGACCTAGGCCTTCTTTCAGGAATTAAATGCGAGCTATTGGAACTCCATAGGTCGAAGAGCGGACCCCTTGAAGATAAAATGGCATGCTCGATGCAACAACTCGCAGATGCAGTCTTCCTCTGGAAGGAGCATGATGACCCCAGAGGGCTGGAGAGACTGGTCTGCCCCGTGGAAACCGTGCTAAACGACATTCCCAGAATCGCGGTCAAGGATGGGGCGGTTTCGGCCCTTTCGCACGGAGCCCCACTTGCTAGGCCCGGAGTAGTCTCAGTCCCGAGAGGACTGCCATCCGGGTCGTCAGTCTTGATTTCTAGCCTGAAGGGAGAGGCTGTAGCAATCTCCGAACTTTCAGTCCACTCAGATTCTATCCCTGAAATGAGGACTGGTCAGATAGCAGTTCCAAAGACCGTTATAATGCCACCTGGAACATATCCGCAGACTTGGTCGAAGGACTAGATCGCTTACGCGTTCTCATGCTCTTCGTATATCCACTCGTCTGTTTCCAGCCTAATTTTCAATACCATCATTTTTCACACACACCACCGCATTCGCGACCTAAGCCACTAGCGCGGTAGTTTGCGTTTGCTTTCGCTCCTTGTATAACCATTGCCTATTTTGCTCAGATTATCAGCCAAACGTAGGTCAATAGCTATACATTGCCGTACTACTTCTTCCGTTGGAACTCCTTCTTAGGTGATTTCGGACTCATCTGTAAAGCTGCTAACGAAAACAGAATGGCTACAATGGATAAGGCCACTATGGTAGAACTCGCATTCCCATCATCAGGCCCAGTGTTCGGGTCCTTAATTGGGAATTCTACAGAATGAACGTTGTTTCCTTCGATTGTCTCTTCAATCGAGTTAGTTCCATCTATCTCAACGGTGAAGATGGCTACTTCAGAATTTCCAATCAGTTGGATGTCACAAGTCGCCATAGACAGGCCTCCGGGATCCAATTGCGAAATCTCTCCCGTTCCAACTAGAATCCCATTTAACATACAGTAGAATGATACATTCTGAGCAGTCGCCCTTCCTTGATTACGGATGAATCCAATCACCTCTAAAACATCACCATTCTCCAAATCATCTGCCTCTAGTCCTCCAATCCTAATTTCCATAGACTCTACTAGTAGATCCGGTTTAGAGGTAACAATGATGAGCATGTCTCTAGTAATCATTGAATTTCCGTCAGTGACGGATATCGTTAGTAGGTGTTCGCCCGTTTCTACAGGTTGTAAGACTATTTCGCCTGTATCGTTTACTGAGGCCCAAGATTTGCTGGTGGTGATGGAGAGAGCCTCCGTATCCGGATCGAAAATTTCTGGAACTATGACTCCAGACTCGCCTAGTTCGATGTAAAGGATCCCGGGGACATAGCCAAACTCCGGGGGGTCCATGACCGGTTCCACTTCCACAAAGAAAGAATCGGTCCAAGAGTTCCCAACTTCATCAATCACTTGGACAAAAACCTCGGCAGTACCACTTGCCTCATCTTCTGGCTCGATCATCAGAAGGCCTCCTTCTCCGTAAGCCAGGAGGGTACTATTGTCAGAACTATGAGCTCTGACTTCCAGACTCTGAGGGTCAGTGATGTCATCACTGCAAATTGAATAGACAGAGATTATCTCTCCGCCTTCGTCCTCGATGAGGTTTACATCAGCGATTTCCGCACAATTCGGACTTCTATCCCACTCAAGTGAGAATCCCCCAGAAATTGACATCGAACTTATGTGAACAACAGTGTTCTCTGATGTTCCGTTTGAAGACCATTGGAATCTTACAGCGACCCCTATTCGAAGAGTCTCACCTTCAGAGGGAAGTGCATATCCAATAGGTACTGAGAATTCGAACTCTCCAGAGTCCATTTGCTCTGTATGTACGAGAAATGGTCCTATGGCGAATCTAATATTACTCGACTCGCTTGAGAGACCAGCAAAACCGCCTGATACCCTACCACTGACAATTAGGTGGGGATCGTTCAAGTCAACTCTAGATCCAGAGATACAACCATCTTCCACTATAACTCTGAAATCAACGATTTCAGCTTCACCCCAAACCAAATCTCCGGAACCAATCTCCAAATAACCTCCTCCTGTACTCTCGTGAGAGAACCAAATGCTGTGATTCCCTAATCCAGAAACATGCACCCTTCCTATTTTCTGGTTGGATGGTGCTGAAACCCGGAATTCCCAAATACCACCCTCTTTTTCACTAGGGACGAGTCCACACGTGCTATGTTCAAGTCCTGATATTTGTCCTTCGTAGGTACTAATGTCGAAAAACGGCACTTCTTCCAGAATTGATGAGTGCTCTGCTCTAGCGTTTTCGAAAGAGAACCAAGGCTGGTGGTACTTCACTCTCAATCCTACAGCATCGACCCTGACCTCGGAGTCATCAGCTCCTTGGTTGTCAGAAACGTAATCCACTTTGAATTGAGTTTGCTCTAATTTTGACCAATCCCAGTCTAAGTAACTGTCTAGGTTCACCACAAGCGGGTTGCTCATTCGATTAAGTGGACCTAGAGTTCTCGCAAATGTGGTCACGAGAATGTCAGACCCATGATTCTGCATAATCACGTTCACCTCATCTGAAGGAAGAGCATCAGGGATGGAGATGTGCAAAACTAGTGATACCTGCTCAATTTCCATAGAATTCAGTCCAGAGTAACTGTATCCACTCATCGTTATGTCCGGACCCTTGGACCACGAGTAGTATCCATCCGGTTCTCCGAATGTGGCATTACATGAACTACATCCACTGCTAGCCCAAGAAGTGTATTCAGCAAAGTTGTCCGGCCTGGCATGGGTGAAGGACATCTCGCCATCTGCCACCATTCCAATGGTGTACTCTGCCTGATCGGTTGAGAAGCCGGTAGTAGTTTCGAAGGACCACTCTGAGGGAATTTGGAAACTCCCGGCCTCCAGAATTTCGACTTCCTCTGAAGAAATTACAGTATCTCCATAGGCTGTAGGAAGGGCTAGTGATGTTAGCAATAGTGCCACTAGAACTGAAGCCGCCCTGCAATATCCCATGTGCCCAACGACGGCTTTCCTCGCTTCAAGGCGTTGGTGTTTAGCTTCTAGCCAATCTTGCAAAACTGTTGAAATACGGGCTGACTCACGCATAACTCAATTCTGGCTGTGATGGTGTAGCGGTTAGCACGGTGGGTTGTGGTCCCGCCGGCCCGGGTTCGAGTCCCGGTCACGGCCCCAGAACTACTGCTTCTCCAGGTTATCTTCGCTGATTTGATGCCCCATTCTGTTTGCCTTTGTGGATAGATAATCCAGGTTTCCTTCTCCAACTCCGGCTACTATTTCCATCCTCTCTACTACGTTTATTCCATATTCAGAAAGCTGTTCAACTTTGTCTGGATTGTTGGTCATCAGGCTCACCTTCTCTATTCCAACAGAGGCAAGTATCTCCGAGGCTATGCCGTAGTCTCTCGCATCGGCGGGGTGGCCTAGCATTAGATTGGCATCCAGTGTGTCTACTCCTCTATCCTGCAAGTTATATGCCTGTATCTTGGCATGTAGCCCTATGCCCCTCCCTTCTTGCCTCAGGTAAACTAGACACCCCCATCCTGCATCTTGTATCATTCTGAGAGCAGTTTGCAATTGCGGTCCACAGTCGCATCTAAGACTTCCAAAGGCATCCCCGGTTAGGCATTCCGAGTGTACTCTGACTAGAACAGGGTCCGGCCCTTCCATATCTCCAAGAAGCAGGGCGACGTGATCTAATCCCGTCTCCTCCTCGTGGAATACCTTGATTCTGAAATCTCCGTGCTCTGTGGGCAGGCGAGCATCGGCAGGCACTTCCCCTAGTTCGTAGACTCGCGTGCTGTTCATGAATCATCCAGTTGAATCGTCCATTTCAATACTGTAGTTCCCCAGTCACATTGGCTATGAGGAACCTGAATTCTCCATCTTTCTCCTCCACTTTCTCAAGAATTACGCCCATCCTGTCACATAGGGCGGGTATATCGTGTAGGGTCTCCGGATCGTCGCATATTACCTCAATAACTTCACCATCTTCAGAATCCTGTAGAACTCTCCTTGTCTCATGAACTGGAATGGGGCAAAGAAAACCGAGCAGATCTATGCTCCTTACTTTGCCCATCTTATCACCATGAACAGGCTTTAATTCAACATTCTACTCTTCCCATTTTTTCATGTAATTAATGGCGGCCGTCTCATCTGGCCACATATTTTCTCCCCTTATTTGGCCCTTCTTTGCCTCGTTCCACCTATCCAAAAAGACCCTGTCATCCCAATCTTCCATGAACATAGGTCTGATGTATGATGATCTACAGACTGCTCTGGTGTTTCCTAAATCTGCGGCCACAGTATCTATGACTGCGAGCATTGTTGCCATTCTTTCCTTATCGGTCTCTCCAGGGAGATTTCCTGATTCTGCCAATTTTGCCAGTCCCTCTGTGCCCTTGAGGTATCTCCCACACCATTCAACATATGGCGGAAAACCGTCTTTCTCAGAATTCTCAACTGCTTCCCGATGTAGTTCCGGTAGCTGGCTAATCTCTTTCTCACTTGCTTCAGATACCATTGCTAGTCTAGCACCGGTCTTCCATGATGCGGCCCAGGTCCTGAAGTCTTTGGCAGTATACTTATTTTCCATTTTTTGGTCAAGATATTCATTGATGTGCTCTGCCTTGATATCGAAATCATTCCCATTTTCATCAACGTATCTGAATAGGTCCTGTTCCTTGTCTTTGCCTCCTATCTTTGCGGAGTCCTCGATTAGTTTGGAAATCTCAGGGTGTCGAATGTAAATTTTCCAGTCCTTCCCAGACTTTCCTGTGAATTTCATCATTGCATTGATTTTCGGAAGAGGTTTGTTGCTACCTTTCAGTACTCTCATTCCTTCAACTATTGCCTTCTCACCCCTTTTGTAACTTATATGGCTCTCTTTGAGAGTTGTTAGACCATAGGATTCATTCTCCTGTGCATATTGGTCAGAGCCTACTCTGATGTGATATCTGTCAATCAACCAAACCACTAATGCAGCAACTTTATGTTTACTCATTTCCTTTTTAGACAGATCTTCCATTACCAGATCCCTTAGACTATCCAATTCTGCTGCGAACTCGTCTATATTCGCATACTTCAGTTTTGATTTGTAATCTATCCATTTAGGGTGATATCTGTACTGTAACCGGCCATTCGCGTCCTTCCCTGTGGCTTGTATGTGTCCATTTTCATTCGCGCAGAACCACACATCGGTCCATGCCGGTGGGACTGCAAGTGAGTTGAGGAATTCTACCCTGTCCTTGTCGATCAATTTCTTCCCATTCGGCTTGAAATAGTCCCATGAGAAGGTCGGCTTGTCACCCTTCTTTTCTGCGGGTATCTCGACCTTCTTCCTTGTTATTCCAGGCGTTTCCCTATCGCTCAATTCCAGGCCTGCTCCCTTCGCAGATGCTCCAGAGTCTTCTGTTTTCATGGTCCCCAATCAGACATCAGGCTTGAAGAGGTTTCGCAGACTCACTCAGTGAATTGTGCTAGCAGGGTTTCGAGTGCCCTAATGTCGTTTTCGAGTGTTTCCTTCTCGATTTTCCTCAAGTCGCCCTCTGCCAGCCTAGCCTGTAGCAATTCTAACTCTGCTCTGGCCGAATCCCTCTCTTCTTCTAGGTCTGCCTCGTCCTTCAGCATCTTGATCCTTGAAACGTGCTGCCTGGTGGCTTTCATCCTCCTCATCCTCTCTCCTGCTTCGCCTTCTGGGAATGGGCTGGGCTTGTCCTTCAGCTCTACTCCTACTGGGTATGGGATGCTGATTCCTTCTCTGCCGAAAGCAATGTCTACTTCCCGGAGTAACCAATCGGTTGCAAGGAACTCTTCGCTATAGTCGCTGATCCACACGTAGAGGCGGTAGTTCTTGGAGAAGTCAGCCAGTTCTCGTAAAAGGACCCTTGGCGCGGGCTCTTCCTCTACTAGCGGGCACTTCTTCGCCACATCCATTATCACCTGCTTCACGTGAGCGGAGCGCTCGTCGTAGTCCACTCCTATGTCAAGTGTCAGAGTTACTCTCGATCCCAATCCGTCACCACCACCTCTCGCATAGTTGGTGATAGTGGAGTCGACCAATCTATTGTTCGGAATCACGACTAGTTCCTCTGTTAGGGTTAGTATCTTCGTTGATAGGATTCCTACTGACATCACAGTCCCAGTGACTCCCTCGACCAGTATCCTGTCTCCGACTTCGAATGGCTGGTCCACTGCGAGCATGAATGAGTTCAACATGTTCCCTAGGGTCTGTTGTACTGCCAATCCAATAATAAGTGAGAAAACTGCCAGTGATGCGAGAATTCCCAATAGTTCGATGCCAACCTCTTGTAGGGCCAGGTATATGCCCATGAATCCGACTACGCCCCTCAACACGAAAGTGACGATGGGGTTTCCTCCGGTCACAGTTACGCTTTTGTTGGTGTTGTATCTCTCCATTGCAGCGGGCACAATGAACTTGATACCAACGCTGATTATTGATGCGCTGAGGATTATGTAGATTGCGGAGAAGTAGGGCGATACAGCGGTGTAGAAAGCATCGTTCCTCCCCAATGTCCACATCATTGTCAACTCCACGCCCGCCGTCAGAACGAAGATGTAAACTCGGTTGAACAGAGGATCTAGGATTTCGTTGTCCCACTCCGCCTCTGTTCTTCTAACAACCCTCCATGCTGCTTTGAGAGGTCAGCCATCCTTTAACCTCCAATCGTCCATGTATCAAATGCTTATCGTATCAATCTCTTTGCCTGAAGGACCCACTCGTCCCTTTCTATCCTGCCAGGTCCTAGGCCTATCGCCTGGTTAACCTCTTCAGAGATTTCCTGTGTCATACTTGCTATTTGGGAAATCTTGTATATTCCTATGCCATTCAATTTCTTCTCTACGAATCTCCCTATTCCGTCTATCTGCTGGAGGTTGTCACGGTCTTCCTCCGATCCGAATCCGATTACTGCGAAGTCGATCCCAGAATCATCTTCTTCCTCCCTCTCGATTACCGTCTCAGAAGTAACCCTGCTCAGGAGTTCTGTTGCCCTCTCCCTCCTCCTTTCGATTTCCCTCCTCTTCTCTTCCTCTTCCTCCTTTTCCCTGATTCCCTCCTTTGCCATCTCAATAAGCTCATTCTGAGAAACGGCTGCACCATCCGGATCCGCAGAAGGGCCGTCACCCGTGTCTTCTTTGCCCACCATGGTTCTTGCCTGCTTTGCCCATTCGTCCCTCTTTATCCGGCCCGGGAAGAACTCTATCGCCTCGTTTATCTTGTCCTCCAGGTCTGAGTTCATTCTGGAAATCTGTGCGAATGTGTAGATGCCAAGTGCGTTCAACTTCTCTTCAATGAACGGACCAACGCCCTTGATTTCCTGGAGTTGGTCCTTCTGGTCAGCAGTTGCGAATCCTAGTATTCCGAAGTCGATGTCCTTGGACTTCTCTGCAACCCTCAGTAGGGCCGTTTCCTTCTTCCTGGCCTCGGCATCCAGCTCTTCTATCTTTGATTTCCTGTCCTCGAGCTCCTTTTCCATAGCACTGAACCTCTCCGCAGCCTTGTCTCGAGCGATTTGGTTCTCCTTTTCCTCCAGGTCAATCTGACGCTTCCTCTCAATTGCCCTCTTTCTCAGCTTCTCTTTGGCTTCCATGGCCCTTAATTCGGCCTCCCGCTCAACTTCAGCAGCTTTCCTTGCTGCTTCCCTCTCGACCATAGCGGCCCTCTCCTGGGCCTCTCTCTGGAGCTGCTCGGCCTTCTCTTGGGCTTCCCTCTCGATTCTCGCCGCCTCTTCCTCTGCAGCCCTCTTGGCCGCCTCTTCCTCTGCCTTGCGCTCTTCTTCCTCAGCCTTCCTCTCTTCCGCCTTCTTTCTGAGCATCGCTCTCAGTTCTGCGGCCTCTTCCTCTGCCTTGCGCTCTCACTGTCTTTTCTACGGGCTTCGCTCTCTGCTTCGGCTTGCTTCCTCTCAGCCTCCCTTTGGGCTTCCTCGGCCTTCTTGGCAGCCTCCTCGGCTGCTGCGGTCCTCTCCTGGGCCTCTTTCTCCACTTCCTCGACCTTGGATTTCAGGTCTTTCTGCATCTCTGCTGCCTTCTTCTTGGCATCGATCTCGGCCTTTGCGACCCTCTCCTCGACCTCCTTCTCCAACTCTGCGGCTTTCCTCTTGGCCTCTCTCTCGATTCTCCTAGCCCTCTTCTTGGCGATCTCCTCTTCCGGAGTGTCTCGATACACCTCCACCTCCACCGCCCACTGGAAGTATACTGTTGCCTTCCCTAGTCTGATGAGGCCCACGTATTCGGTGGTCTCTGTGGTTTCTCCGCTGTCGCTGAACTCCAGCCTGAACTCCAGATTGCCTCTCGAGTTGGCCTTCTTCGATTTCATGCTGAACCTAGTGCCGTTCTTCTCGGATGACATATCGGTGAAGTCGCAATCGAGTCTTGGCGTTATGTTGGAAACCTGGATTATCTCGTGGCTCCTAGCAAAAGAGCCCTTCCTTATGCCCTTGACGGGCATTAGGATGTACGGGTCGTCATACTCGCCCGTTCCTCCCTGCCATCCGAACTCTGTGGTCGTGTACTCTGGCTCTGGGCCCAGTATCTCCTCTTCCCTGACAGTGAAGGGGTTGATCACCCATAGGAGCAGGAGCAGCAGGAGGACGTCTGGAACATACTCCTCCAATAGGTCGCATATCCCATCTCCATCACCATCCTCGGGTACTGACAGATTATCCTTCGGGTTCGTCCCGCAACTGGTCTCGTTGAGGTCGAGCCAACCGTCGTTATCATCGTCCAGGTCCTCTACCAGCTCGAACGTGCAGTTGGCTGAGTCCGTGAGGTACTTGCAGGTCAACTCGTCAGGCATGGTGTCGTTGTCGGTGTCATCCCATGCTGTGGGGTCCTTCGGGAACCTGTCGATCGGGTCCCCTATGTTGTCCCCATCGTCGTCCTCATCGATGTGGCTGCAAACCCCGTCGAGGTCTATGTCCTCCGGGAAAGAGGAGGAGTCGGTCGGATCCGTGTTGCATTCCAGCTCGATAAGGTCCGGCCAGCCATCACCGTCCTCGTCGGTGGTGTTGTCCTCTGGCCAGAATACGTCGAAGTCCACCCTGTAGGAGAAGTCCCATTGGGAGTTCTGGGCCGTGAATCTGTGCGAGTACTCGATCAGCATGTGCCTGAAGGCCTCCTCAGGAGTCCCAGAGATGACTCCCGTGCTGTTGTCCAGGACCAGTCCCATAGGTAGGTCGGGAATTACCGTGAACAGGAGTATGCCTCCACTGGTAGGAGCGATCAATGGCTCTAGTGGTTCCATCTGCTCCCCAACGGTGAGCGTAGATCCTTTCCCTCGATCAGCCGACTGGCCGTATGGCGTGTCCGCTGTCACGCCGCCGCGATAGCACGGTTGTGAAGCCGCGCCTAGTCTTTCTTGTGTGGGATGTCGCGAAGCGGACGCTCAACGGCGTCGCCCTCGATCACCCCGTCATCATCGGTGTCTAGGTATCTGGCCACTATCGTGATTTGGAAGGTATCCAAGAACAGTGAGTTACTGCCTGTGATTGTGTAGACGGTCTCGTTCTGCTCGACCTCTATCGTCCCTGTTAGTACGCCATTGGTGTTGTTGAAGTCCAGTCCGTCGGGTGCAGACGGGGAGATGGACCAAGACGTAACATTGCCTCCGAAAATCTGGGGCTCCAAGTACACCTCATCCACATTGGTGGTTAGATTGAGGAGATCGTCCAGGTAGATCAGGTCGATGTCGTCATCGTCGGGGTCAGGCGTGACCGATTGGAGGGTTATCTCCACCGAACTGTGGTATTGGGAGTTATTGGCCCATACTGTGAAGACTTGGATCTCGAACTCCCCCATCGGTGCTCCCGAGATGGTCCCGTTTACCGGCGCTGTTCTGGAAAGTGCCCCATTGAGGGTGAGTCCCTCGGGCAACTCTGGCCAGACCTCCCAGGTGCGCACGTCTCCACCGTATGTGGTGCCGACGATAGGCTCTATCGGCTCATTGACGAACAGCAGTTGGGATGTCATGCTATAGACTAGGAATATCTCGGAATCGTCTACCGGGTCGAGACCATCGCAGATTCCGTCCCCGTCCCCGTCCTCTGGGAATGAAGTGGGATCCAGAGTACCCGTCAGACAGTCTCCCTCTTCCTCATCCCCCCAGCCATCGTTATCGTCGTCAGGATCGGTCTCATCGGGATTCCCATCCCCATCAGAGTCAAGCAACCATGAGGATATCCCTATTGTGAAATGAGATCCATGCAGGCTGTTGTTAGCCCAGAATGTGTGGTTAGTGAGCGCGAACTCGGTGCTGGGAGTCCCGGATAGAGATCCGGTGGAGTTGTCGAGTACAAGTCCCGGAGGCAGGTCTGGAGAAACCTCCCATGAGACTACGTCCCCGCCGAAGACTATTGGATGGATCTGGACGATTGACATATTGGTGGTAAGGTTAAGCAGAGGGTCTGGGTATGCCAGGAGAATTGGAGAATCGTCCACTGGGTCGTTTGCATCGCAGATTCCGTCCCCGTCCCCGTCCTCTGGGTAGTCGTCCTCCTCAAGTGGATCCGTGGAACAGGCTGTCTCGTTGGCGTCATCCCAGCCGTCGTTGTCGTCATCAGTATCTGTCTCATCTGGGATTCCATCCCCATCGGTATCGAGGAGGGAGGAGGATATGTTGAGGCTGAAAGAAGCGGAGAATGCGCTGTTGTTGGCCCATATGACGTAGGATGTCGATTCGAAGACCTCCATGGGAGTCCCCGATATCACTCCCGTGT
>LURZ01000034.1:0-873 GCA_001629255.1 Marine group II euryarchaeote REDSEA-S42_B7 | reverse complement strand
CCCGTGTTGTTGTCTAGGTTGATTCCGGATGGCAGGCCGGAGCCCGCCTCCCATGACGAGATGGTGCCTCCGGATGTGATGGGGGCTAGGTCAACCACCGAGAGGTTGACTACGAGGTCGAGGCTACTGACGGAGTATGCGAGTGCTATCGCTCGGTCGTCAGAATCATCCAGGCTATCGCAGATCCCGTCGCTGTCCGTGTCAGGAGGGGTGCTCGTTGAGTTCAAGGGCTCTGTACCGCAATCCAACTCCGCCGTGTCGTTCCAACCGTCATCGTCATCGTCATCGTCATAGATGTCCGCAATGGAGTCCCCATCGCTATCCACGAGCACGGTGATAGAGATCACCACCGAACTTGTCTGCGCTCCTGATGCATTCGCCCATATGGTGTAGTTGGTCTGGTTCTGCACGTTCGTCGGAGTCCCCCAGACGGTGCCGTTCTCATCACCGAAGAACAACCCATCAGGCAAGCCAGGGGAGATTTCCCAGCTCTCGGGTGTCGAGCCTGAGGTCTGTCCTGCGATGGGTTGCATGGCCACTCCCTCAGTCAGCATCAGATCGCTGGTCGGGAAGCTGAGGAAGATACCGTTCCCGACTATCCAGAGGGTCACCTCCGTGATGGAGCTCCCGCCCGAGTTGTTCGCCCAAACCGTGTAGGTCGTCTGGTTCGTGACCAGGAGCGGGATTCCCTCGAAGTGGCCGTTCGTGGTGTTGAAGGTGAGCCCGAGCGGGAAGGAGGTCGAGTTGATTGCGAAGCTTGCGACGGCCCCGCCGACTATGGTCGGCGAGATATCAACCAAGGCGTCCCTCGGTATGATGTACGTCCCGTTGCCGTACGAGATGTTGGCGATCGGCTCGTTAATCGTGAAGTCG
>LURZ01000033.1:20348-26275 GCA_001629255.1 Marine group II euryarchaeote REDSEA-S42_B7 | reverse complement strand
CGATGGCTTCGAGGCATCTCTTGATGCTCTGAGAAACGATACTGGATTCATCAGAGTAATTGTGATAGAAGAAAGCACAGAAGAAGGTGGGTTGGAAAGCGAAAGTAATGCCAATACGACTGCAGTGGAGATGATCGTGGGCCATGATCCCACAAACGAAATTGTGTACAACAGCATGGTTATGAGAATCATGGGGGATATTTCTATCGAACAAACCACAGTTCAGAGCCCAGACGGGATAAACTACCGAATTGGCAATTCCGACTCTGGATCTTGGTACTATGCGAGAGATGAGGTCTACCAATACGAAAACCCATTCTCCGAAGACGAGGGGGGAGAAGGTGGAGATGGGGAAAGCGATGACGGAGAGTCTGAATGCGATGAGTTCTTTGATAATTACCCATTTGGCTGGACGGATAATTGGACATTATCATACGATGATGGAGTTAACACGGTCGAAGGAATAAACGAAGGAGAGGGATTAGTCGCGAGCCTCGAATTAGTTGGAAGCGTCCCTGAATTGAAGCTTTTACAGATTTCATCAATTGAAGGTATGGGAAGTTGCTCAATAGAGATTTTGGACGCTTCGTTAATTGATATTGGAATTGATACCTCTCTCCCGCGAACCTCAATGACCATGAAGATAGAGAACGATATCGAGGAGGATTCGGGCAATGTCAAGACATGGTCTGCAGACCTCAGCGAGGAGCATTTCGAGGAGGTCGATCTGAACGAGATCATCTTGCGTGTCTATGCTATCGATGGGGAATCAGAGGAGAGCAGTGGTGAGGACGCTTTGGTCACTGAGATGCAACTTAGCGAACAGTCTTCTACTTACACCGACCAATGCTACCAATGGACGCTATCATGGTCCGACAACGATAATGACGGGTATACATCTGCAGGCGATGCCTATTCAATCTCTAGGACTGATAATTTCTAGGACTGAGAAGGTAATAGACCCCTGCGATGATGATGATGAGTATAGGGACAGAGACTTCCAATTCATGTTCTATGACTCGTGGGCGGGAATGCCGACTGGAGGGGTATTCACACCCGGATTCGGAATCCTAGTGGCAATATCGAGTATTTTGGCATCATCTACGGTAATAGGCAGGAGAGTTGTCTGACTACCTCACCCTTGAACCCGATAGGATATCCCCCTCCGTAGTTAGGACCTTGACCCCCCCTTCACCGTCGTCTGCAGCAAGTATCATCCCCTCAGACATAATGCCCCTGAGTTTCCTTGGCTCTAGATTGGCTACGAATACAACATTCAGACCCTCCAGATCGGATGGCTCGTAATGCCCCTTCAGACCTGCGCAAACAGTTCTGGTTGAGTCAGAGCCTTCATCGATTGTGATTACGAAGAGTTTGTCCGCATTGGGGTGGTCATCCACGGAGACGATCCTCCCCGTTCGCATTTCTACTTTCATGAAATCTTCGAAGTCTATGTAACCGCCTCCGTTATTGGGAGGAAGTGATTCGTCATTGTTATTGCTATCGATAAGGGAGTTCTCCCGCTTGAGAATCTCGTCCAGTTCAAGTCTGGAGAAAAGTGGTTCAGGTTTTTCCTGATTCCAGAAGAGGGTAGTGTCAACATCCATTGAATCCTCCCAAAGGACGTTGTCTATGTCATTCTGGTTTCCCAGCATTCCCCATAGTCTGTCTGATGAAAACGGTGTGAATGGCCTCATGCAGACTGCGAGACATGAGCAAATCCTCCATGAAAGTGATAGCGAGGACAAGGATGTGCTCCTCTCATCAGATTCATCTTCGTTAATGTACTTCCAAGGGGCGGCTTCCTGGAGAAGCGAGTTCCCAATCTGAGCTATCCCCATGATGCTACGTAGAGCCTCTTTGAACCTCTGCTTCTCCATTGATTCAATAGCGCTCGTGATCTGATTGTCAACCTCCTTCAGTATCTTGCTGTGATCGGAGAAGCAGTCATATTTTGAAAGCGGGTTTCCTTCATCGCATTCCAATCTGTGAGTTAGTGTCATTACCCTATGGACGAAATTCCCGTAGGTTCCTATCAATTCGTTATTCACCCTATCGACGTATTCGTCCCACCTGAAGTCCGTGTCATGAGTCTCTGGCATGTTTATCGATAGGTAATATCTCAATGAGTCTGCATCGTACTGCTCTAGGTATGATGGTAGCCAAACGGCGTGCTTCCTACTCTTGCTGAATTGGCCTCCCTGAAGCATCAGATACTCGTTGGCAGAAACGTTATCCTCCAGTACCAAATCTCCTGGCCCAGCCAGATGTGACACTTCTGAAGATTTTGAGGCATTCAATCCCATTATTATCGATATTATCCTTGCCCATGAAGTAGATATGCTTGGGTGATTCTCCGGTATCGGAAACCTGCCACCATTTTTTCCAGGCGTCCTCGCCGTCTGGATGCCCTGCTATACTTGCAATCCTAGAAGCCCAGATTCGTGCGCATGAGTAGTATCCCTGTACTGCCTCAAACCAAACATAGACCCTTTTGGATTGCCAATCTTTGCCTTCAAGTGGGATGGTTATCCCCCATTCAATATCTCTAGTAACTGCACGGGGCCGTAGGCCCATGTCGAGCCAATTCTTTGACATGGCCCGCACGTTTGGTTTCCAAACATTCTTTTTCTCCGATGAATGTAGCCTCAAGGAGTCTTGAAAGTCGTTAAGACGTAAGAAAAAGTGTTCAGTGTCCCTGACCTCTATGTCAGATTCTGGATCGAGTTTGGATTTCGGATTGACCAGCTCATGGGCTTCGTATGTTGCACCGCAGGAGTCGCACTGGTCACCCCTTGCTCCCTCCTCTGAGCATTCTGGGCACTGGCCCTCCACATATCTGTCAGGAAGAAATCTGACTTCTCCTTCCTGAGAAACTGAACAGTACTGCTGCATAGTCATCTTTTCGAGGAATCCCGAGTCCATCAGATTCGTGAAAACTTCGTGGACGATTTCCTTGTGCATTTCATCGGATGTCCTATTGTAGAGGGCGCCCCCGTACTCGATGCCCCTTGAATCGACTGTATTTACCCACGAGCATCCGAGATCTGTTAATGCCTGCGTGTTTATTCGATGATATTTGTCTACAACCTCTTGTGGGCTGACTCCCATCTCATCAGCAGTTATCGTGATTGGCGTCCCGTGTTCGTCAGAACCGCTGCACATCAGTACCCGTCTACCTCTGGCTCTTTCATACCTATACTGAATATCAGCAGGGAGGCAGTTTCCTGCAACATGGCCTAGGTGAAGTGGACCGTTAGCATATGGCCATGCCATGAAAATTGCAACGTAGTCCATGACAGTCCGCCATTAGCCCGTCAAGTTAGATATTTATGTCATGTTCGCCCGGGGGTGTCTGGAGCTAGACGCTGTGAAGAACCAAACTGGACCTTTCTCACTGCCTCAGAATTTCCAAGAGGCATAAGAATTGGCTGACTATACTTTGATGATTGCCTACGCCGTTCTGGCGTTAGGAGCCTCTTTTCTTTGCAGTATTCTTGAGGCAGTACTACTGTCCACCTCCCATGGGCATATCGTTGCCTTGAAAGACACGCACTCGAAAGCTAGCGCAACATGGTCCAAATGGAAAGAGGACCCAGAAGGACCATTGACAGCGATACTTACCCTGAACACAATAGCCCATACAGTCGGAGCTCTTGGAGTTGGTTCAGAGGTTGAGAACAATTTCGAAGGAGAGTATGTTATAGCCGGTTCGGCTGCAATACTTACCATAGCAATACTTCTGCTAAGCGAGATTCTGCCTAAGACTATCGGAGCCTTGTATTGGAGAAGGCTTACAGTAACTTCCTACCATGTTCTCAGAGGATTGATGTGGATTTTATGGCCCATCGTGGTAATCATAGAGGTGATGAGGGCTCCTTTCCCCCAAGTTGAGACGGAGACCGTGACGCGGACGGAACTATCCGTACTAGCAGATATTGCTGAGGAGTCGGACGTAATAGAAGAAGACGAGGAAGCAGTTATTCAGAACCTATTGAGGTTAAGAGAGATGAAAGTGACAGAAATCATGACTCCTAGAGTTGTAATTACCTCTGCTAAGGCCACTGAATCTGTCAGAGAGGTGATGGAGAGGATTCCCATTATGACTCATGGCAGGATGCCTGTCTATGAGGAGAATGTCGATGAAATGGTAGGCCTCGTTCTTCGTAGCGAGATTCTCAGAAGAGCCGCTGATGATGACTTCGATACAAAGATGTCAGAGATTTGTCGAGAAGTTGTGACGTGCGATGTAGATACCTCTGTAGACAGAGCTCTTGACATTCTACTGGAGAACAAGGAGCAGTTGCTGGTCGCCAAGGATCAGTTTGGCGGTACTGCTGGCTTGGTTACTATGGAGGACATCATAGAGACTTTACTGGGAGTCGAGATAGTAGACGAATCGGATCAAGATGCTATAGATGACGGTGTGCTACACGAAGATATGCGAGAACTTGCCAAGAGAAGATATGACTCCGAGTCAGAGTAGAAAAGATCCTAATCAGTCAGATGATCGGTATAGTCTCCTAGTTGCTCTAGCCTCTTCAGCCAGCCCTTTGACTCAGCTGTCTTAGCAGTCTTGACAAGCCACACACCGCCGAATAGGGTATCCCATAGTCCAAGATCATCGCTCTTGAATCTGTAGAACAGGTAGTCCAGAAGGGGGGGTAGGAGGAAGAAAATTCCAAGGGCTAGCTGTATCTTCCCTGCATTCTCCGACAAACCAGTTGCTGTGGCTGTAAGGATTGCGATAATACCGAGAATGACAAGTGGGAAAGTCATTCCCTTGAGGAAAACATACGATTGGTGGGGCTTCTCGGCCTTCGTGTTGACGTATGTCGTACGGGTGATCCAGTTACCCGTGGTCCTGCCTGTTGAGTAAGGCATGAACCCTAAGTTGAATGATATCAGACCCATTCCAGCGAGAACGAAAATAGTAGGCTGGAAATCATTGCCCCATGCGGTGAAAGCTACCAGCGGAATGGTCCACCCCCATGAAACCAGGAAGTCTGAGTACTTTCTTATCCTGAATTGCGTAGGCGACGCAGGTTCAGCGTCCTCCGGCAAAATTTTCGGTGCCCTTACCTTCTTCTCCCTAGGCTTCCTAGCTTTCCTCCTTCTACTCTTCTTTTCCTTCTTGGCCTTGACAGGCTCAGGCTGAGCAACGGCTTCTGGTGCCTCTTTTACACTCTCAGGCTCGGCTACCTTTGGCTTCTCGGCAGAGGTTTTGTCGCCCTCTATCTGACCAGCCTTCTCTAGTAGTCCCAATCAACCACCATACCTTTCTGCAATCACCTTGTACAACTCAAAGTCCTGAGATTCAGTGAATGACTTCATAACTGCTTCAGGCAGGTCGACAAGCAGTTCATTAACCATCGTGAAGAACTGTCCCCTGGTATCCGAATCTGTTGACTGAGGGTCTTCGCCGACTGTCTTGAACATTTCAAAACCATCTGATGAAATGAACTCACTTGTTTTCTCGTCAGGCAATTCACCGAGTAATCCGTTGACTACCGTGAAGAAGTGGGAGAAATCCTCGTCATAACTACGGAAGCTCTGAATAATGCCATTCACGAACTCGTCGAAGTCTAGAGTGCCAGAGTTGTCTGTATCTGCTTGTTCGAAAAATGATTTCATAGAATCCATGTCTAATTCAGCTATCTTCTCTACGGAAACCCCTGTTTTCTCGGAAACTCTATCGATGAAATCCGAGTCTTCCATTGCCTCAATGAATTCATCCAGTGCCATCTCATTGTTAGTGGATCCAGATATAACCTCGACAGTAGGTTTTATTGTCGTGAGATCGTCTTGATTTTTCTTCCTGAGGATGATGATCTCCCTATCTAGGTCCGAGCCAAACCTATCAGCATACCTTTCCATAAGGGAGTCGCCCTTTCCTGTCGAGATTCTCTCTATCCTATTGTATATGC
>LURZ01000033.1:0-20341 GCA_001629255.1 Marine group II euryarchaeote REDSEA-S42_B7 | reverse complement strand
TGGAGTTGCTAGAAATAGAAGGATCATTGGACTTTCTCCTGTTCCACACCGATTTAAAATCTGAAGATTCGTCTGTAAACGAAGATTCTGCAGGCAATGAAAGGGAGCTTGCCGCATCTAGTAGGTCTCCGTCTGAAGATTGCTCTGGTGAGAAGCCAAATTTAGGGCCCGGAGGATCAAGTGGAAGTGGAGGTATCTCTGGTAGGTCAGAATCAGGCAATGGAGGGGGCATTGAAATTCCTGGGGGCGGCGGAGGCAAGACATCAGAAGACCCATCTGAGTCCTCTTCTACATTGTCTAAAGGGTCATTCACGACATCATACCGCAGTTCACCACTATTCAATATTCTCCGTATTCGTAAAGTCGATGAGTCAATTAGTGCATAAATGCGGTGAAACCGACTATTTGCATATCTCTGCCCATCCTTTCAGGCAAAGGAACATAGCCATTGACTCCTTTACAATGAGTTCATCGCCTAGTGACGGCTCTATTTGCTCCCCGGATATTCTCGCACATACATCATCCGCAAGAATTCGTACCTTAACAGAGCCTCCGGTGAAGACGACTGCTTCATTTAGTGGGTCGAAACAATTGCTAGAGTCTGGATCTAAGCGATTGAGTGGCAATTCTGTAACCTTCAGCCCGGATTTCCCATGAAGGCTACCAACCCATCTAATCACTCTTTTTATGTCCACTGTTACTACTTCGTCGGTCTCTCCAGCTGTCCCGATCACTACGGATGAGTCTCCCTTGACAAGCTCCCAGAATAAGGGAGTAAGTTTGCCGAAAACCTCCAAGGATGGATCATCTTTCAGCCTGGAGATCCTATCGAGGGCGAATTCGTCCCTCCCATCCGCAAGCTTTGCCAGTTCCTCGATACTAGCTTTGCTTGAGGACTTGAGATTGACATTAGGTGATTTCGATCTGGTCTTTATTATCTCATGGAGTTGGTCCAGCGTATGCGTCTTTCCTTCCTTTCCAGAGGATATCTGAGAAAGTTGTCCCAATGTGGAGTCGATTCCATCAATGGCCCTTTTCCCCCAGCCGGAGTCTGCATTGATGGTCGATTGGATATCTATCCCCTCTCCTCTGATGTAGTTCACAATCTCCCTTCGTGCATTCGAGTCTAAGTGTAACAATGAAGGATCTCTCAGATGGATATGAAATCCGCGATGCCCGGAAAATGTGAATTGTGCGTATTTTTGCTTGAATCCGAATTCTGGTTCCAGAAATTCGTTCCATAGCCTCCAGGCTTGTCCTTGGATGACATTAATCATTGATGGGAAGTCGTTATCCGAAACTCCGGGGAGGTGGTCCCCATCGAGGTCAAAGATCAGATCTGCCCCCAACCATCCCTTCTCTACCATCTTACCCTTGGAGGGATCTTGGTAGTAAGCGGTGCTGTGGAAGCATGAGTGCGGCGCTCTTGATTTGAGATAAGAATGAAGTGAAGTCTTGTCGTGAAACGCGCGATGCCTATCTGGTGGAGCACCCCCCCATGGGATGAACATCCATTCCCTGTTTCTTAACCTCGGTGGTGTCCAAATCGAGTCTGTTGATATGGAGTCGTAATACTCGGAAAAACGGTGTGCGAATCTACTCCAGCCTCCGACCATGAAGCAAAACAAGGGACTAGGGCCATAAGTTTTCAATTAGCCGAGTTTAAGCCCGCCTACTTCCTTACCATCTGTTGATGGTGAGGCTCCTGTCGCTTCGATGTAGGCTTCCCAGCAAACATACTCATCATCTAGAACGATTGCCTCGGAGAATTTCAGGGCCTTGCCCGTAATTGCACATACCGGGCCAAGTTGTCCGGAGGCGGTTGAAAGCTTGGATGGGTCGGGCATAATACCTCCTGCGAAGTTGTCCATTTGAGTATTACGTGGAGGAGTTTGAATCAAAACAAATTTCAACTGAATCACGACCCATCGAGTGTGAATGATGACATAGTGACCATCAGAATTGGGCACTCCCCGGATCCTGATGATGCTTTCATGTTCCATGCATTGACGAATGGGGCAATTGACACAGGTAACAGAAGGTATGAGCATATTCTAGTTGATATTGATACTCTGAATAGGGAGGCTGAGATTGGTAATTTCGAGGTATCTGCCGTAAGCATTCACTCCTATCCAAAAATCTCTGATTCCTACTATCTGATGAATTGTGGTGCCTCAATGGGCGAAGGGTATGGGCCAATCTTAATTTCCAAAGAGGAAATGAGTGTTGAAGAGGCTGGTAGGTCGGTGATTGCGATCCCAGGAAAGAGTACGAGTTCTTATCTCGCTCTTGTGCTAGCGTTAGGGGAAGTAGATGTGGTGGAGGTCCCTTTTGACCAAATCCTTCCCGGAGTATTGGACGGAAAGTATGACTCTGGGGTAATCATCCACGAGGGCCAGTTGACTTGGTCCGATGAAGGCGCTTTCATGGTTTTAGATTTGGGCGTCTGGTGGAACAAAGAGACTGGTCTGCCCCTCCCATTGGGTGGGAATATAGTAAGGAAGGATCTCGGAGAGTCGATGTGTGAACAAGTTTGTGACGATATTAAGAGAAGTATCGAGTTCTCTCTGGAAAATCCCAAAAATGCATTAAAAGACGCTATAAGGTGGGGAAGGGGCATAGACGAGGACACAAACGAGGAGTTCGTTAGGATGTACGTAAATAGGCGAACGATAGACTATGGCAAAGATGGCCGCAGGGCTGTTAGAATGTTTTTGGAGAGAGGAGTGGGGCTTGGCCTAGTTAGGAGTGATTTCGATGCTAGTAGTCTGAAGTTCATTGGGGCTGGGGAGCATGACTGAAAGGCCCGAAATTAGCGAGTTTGGATCGGTCGATCCTGCCCCTCCTTCCAGAAATGACGAAGGCGTGGAGAAACTGCGCGAAACCTTGTGTGACGAGGGCGAGAAAATGTTTCAGAGGATGAGAGCTCTTTTTGCATTGAGGAATATCGGAGGCAAGCTTGCCGTTGAGTCGCTGGCGGACGCGTTTGACTCTTCGTCTGCCTTACTAAAGCACGAGATTGCTTATGTTTTAGGGCAAATGCAGGATGATAATGCGGTCCCTCACCTAATTGAAAGACTAGAGGATTTGGAGGAAGATGTAATGGTAAGGCATGAGGCAGCAGAAGCTTTGGGCGCTATCGGCAACAGGATTGCCATGAGTACGCTGGAAAAGTTTGCATTGGATGAAGAGGTGGTAGTGGCAGAATCCTGCGAAGTAGCCATAGATCTCCTAAACTGGGTATCCAGCAAGAAGCTTGAGTACTCTGACTAAATGTGGTCGAACCAGTTCGGATTGGAATCTATGGCACAAACTTCCTTTAGGAAGACTCTCAAACCTTTGATTGACTCTGGACTGAGTAGGTTAGAGACTTCATTGGCATAGTATTCGCCCACTCTTTCGGCAGAAAGGCTGACCTTCTTCGAAGCGTCTAAAATGACATTTTTCCTTACTTCCTCTTCTTCCAGAAAAATGTTGTAATTGCCTAGCATCAATTCTCGGGCCCTGCTTATTGAATGGACCTCGGAGTCTTTCCTGGCAGCGAATACCCCGAAGACCATCGGCAGACCAGTTATCTTCACCCATTCTCTGCCGAGGTCCATCCTAACTAACTCAGGATTTTGGATTGCAGCAGCTATTGCTCGATCACCAATTATCAGTGCTCCATCGCATTCATCAAGCATCGAGTCCATATCAGGACCCATTTTGACATATTTTGGGTCGAGGCCCCTCTGGTTTAGTATCCATCTCATCAGCATATTGGACGTCGATGAGTCTGAGGGTAATGCGATGTCCCTCATTGTCTCAATGGACCTATTCCCAAATAAGAGAACCGAACCAACAGACTCTTGACCCACTATTCCTATATCCCTGATGAGACGAAGTTTTCCTACATTGGAGGCATAGTCGGCTGTTGGAATTGGAGCGGTGATGCAGTCTCTACGTAGGAGATGACCAGTCAACCAGGACGGGGGTGCGGAGAGAACCTTCCAGCTGTCAGGAATCGTGTGGAAAACCGGATCGCAATTGATGAACGAAACTCTGCCAAGGACTCCATCCCATGACATGGGTTCACTGACCTATTATTGGAAGTAGTTTGCCTTCTCTTTTTGGTTTAATTTCCAAGGGCTCGAATCGTGTATATGTGGAGTCTCTTTTTACTGGGTTCTGGCCTGCAGAGTCAATGAGATTTCCTAGCTTGTATGAGTCGTAGTTCAAATTTGTAGTACTACCTGCAACGTGCATTATTTCCTCGTGACCGACAGTTCCGTCTATGTCATCCGCTCCGGAGTTGATTGCGATTGTCGAAAGATGATCACCGATATTCATCCTGTAAGCCTTGATGTGTGGAATATTGTCCAGCATTATCCTAGAAATGGAAATTACTCGGATTACTTCCTCGCCAGATGCTAGTCGCGCCTCTGGCAATCTTGTATTGTCCTTCAGGAATGGATATGGTACGAAACACTGGAATCCTCCAGAGGAGTCTTGCTGTTCTCTCAATTTGTTAAGGTGAGTGATGCGATCTTGGATAGTTTCAATGGTTCCGAAAAGCATGGTGCAATTCGTTGGGATCCCTAATTCATGTGCTATGCCGTGTATTTCCAGGTATTCGGAAGACTTCTCCTTGCCCATACAAATACGATCCCTGATAGTATCGACGAGAATCTCTGCCCCCCCTCCTGGTAGGGAGTCGAGGCCTGAGTCTCTCAGAATAGTCAGTGTTTCTAAAACCCCCAATCCAGATTTGGATGCAATATGCTTTACTTCGACAGCAGTTAGCGACTTGATGCTTATTCCTGGAAACCTCTGCTTAGTAATTCGATAAATCTCTGAATAGTGATCTATGGTCCAATCTGGGTGGAGCCCACCCACTGCATGCACCTCGTCGATTTTCCCTTCGAATGGTTCAATCCTGGATACGAACTCTTCGGGAGTAAGAGAATATGCATCTCTATGCCTTGGACCCTTTCTGAAAGCGCAGAATCTACATGCTAGTGTGCAGACATTCGTTGTGTTTACATGGAGGTTTTCATTGAAAAAGATACTATCTCCGAACCTTGATTTTTTGATCATCATCGCCAGAGCGGTTAGTCCGGGCAGTGTGGCGTTAGTATGCAATTCCTCTCCTAGCTCAGAAGATACTCGTCCGTCATTGATTAAACTCTGAAGGGCTTTGTTGAGTAAAACGTCTTTTTTGATTGAAATCGGAATCGGCATTCTTGATAATTCTACGCGCCAATCAGGCTCAGAGCTCGAGAGGTCGGATTTCACGTTTGGTCGAACCAATGGTATGATTTGAATCACTCTACTGGATGGTTAAACAAAAAAATCTCATTGAAAACCATCAATAGCCCTGACGCGTCACTTTTGCACATGGGAGACGGTACTGAGGTAGATGTTAGTGAGCTCGAGCAAATGGCTAGGAGATGCAGGGTTGACATCGTTAAAATGACACATGCAGCAAAATCTGGACACCCTGGAGGGTCACTTTCGGCGATAGACTGTATGGTCGCAATTTACGGGACATGTCTTCGCTTTGATACAAGCAATCCTGATTGGGAAGATCGTGATAGATTCATCATGAGCAAAGGCCATGCAAGTCCAGCTATGTATTCCATTCTACACCAAATGGGAGTCCTTGATGAGGACGACATCATGGGATTCAGGACACTTGGGTCTGTTTGCCAAGGTCACGTCGATATGAATTGGACCAAGGGA
Organism: Marine group II euryarchaeote REDSEA-S42_B7; assembly: GCA_001629255.1. Classification (GTDB taxonomy): domain Archaea; phylum Thermoplasmatota; class Poseidoniia; order Poseidoniales; family Thalassarchaeaceae; genus UBA36. The sequence goes on along the minus strand of LURZ01000033.1, from coordinate 14,620 downwards.
GTGGATTTCTCTGCTGGAAGTCTGGGAATGGGTTTGTCATTCGGTCTCGGGTGCGCCCTTGCGGCCAAAATGGATTCAAGTGACAGGAGAATTTGGGTAATGTTGGGAGACGGGGAAACCCAAGAAGGTCAGATATGGGAGGCCGCTATGGCAGCGAACTACCACAACGCAACAAACCTTAGGGTAATTGTAGATCGTAACAGGATTCAGAATGATGACTTCATGGATGTACAGATGGAGATTGGGGATATTGGCGAGAAGTTTCGATCTTTTGGTTGGACCGTCAAGGAAGTAGATGGCCATGATATGTCTTCTTTGGTTGATGTAGTAGATTGGGCAAACAGCGAAGATGGAGGTCCTGTTGCTATTGTGGCGAATACTGTCAAAGGAAACGGTGTTTCATTCATGGAGAACAATCCATCCTTCCATGGGATGGCCCCGGATGATGAGGAGTTGCGAATTGCATTGGAGGAGTTATCATGAGTGCGCCTTCATCTGGAGGGGCATCCAGAGATGGATATGGGAGGGGTCTTCTACGAATTGCACACGACCCTCGTGTGGTCGTGTTAGAGGCTGATCTGGGAAAATCGACCAAATCGTGCCACTTTCGTGACGAATATCCCGACAGAACAGTTTCATTGGGAATTGCAGAACAGAATATGATGCTTTTTGCAGCTGGTATGGCGTCTTCAGGGAAAATCCCGATTGCCAGCACATTCGCGATATTCACAGAAAGGGCTTTCGAGCAAGTTCGTAACGGAATTGCTCGTCCAGGCCTCCCCGTACATATCTGTGGAAGCCATGGTGGAATCCATACTGGTACAGATGGTAGCAGTGCTCAGTCAATAGAGGATTTAGCCATCTACAGAACGATTCCGAAAATGACTGTGATTCATCCCTGTGATGATATTTCAGCGGAGGAGTTAACCGCTCAACTACTTGATTTGAATGGCCCGTCATACATGAGGACAGCTAGGAATAAGGTCCCAAGGATGTACGAAGATGGTTCAAAATTGAAAATTGGATCTGGTTCAGTTCTCAGAGAAGGAGGGGACTTGGCGATAATCTCATGTGGGGTAATGGTCGGAGTCGCTATCTCTGCTGCAGAAACTCTCTCTAGAGAGAGCATAAACTGTACCGTCGTCGATATGCATACAATCAAGCCGCTGGACATTGAGCTAATCGCAAAACTATCAGATTCCTGCGGAGCGTTTGTCTCGGCCGAGGACCACTCTGTGATTGGAGGTTTGGGAGGCGCTCTTTCGGAGTGGCTTTCGACCAATACCTCGACCCCCTTAGAGATGGTCGGAGTTAGAGATAATTTTGGACAGAGTGGTGCCTCTTCGGAACTGATGGAATTGATGGGTTTGAATGAAGCTGGAATCTGCGAGGCCGCGAGAAGAGCAATTAGTAGGAAATAATAGTCCTGATCGACAAGTATGGGTTCATTTGATAGGGGCCTCAATCCGTCACCAACATAGATGCCTGATAGCGACGCAGTCAGAAGGTTACTCGAGGGGAATATCGATCCGGTTGAGATCGAACAAAATCCGGAACTGTACTCTATGGCAGAGAGGATTTACGGAAGTGAAGCATTAGAGGAGATGGGGGTCATTGCCCCTGAGATAGGTGAATCCCCTGAAAAAAATGATTTCGGAGTGATTTCTGATGACATCAGCCTTCCTGATTTTATCCCTGACCTGCCTGACTTGAAAATAGGAGCCGATAGGAGATCTAGACGATGGGGATTAGTGTTTTTCGGTTTCAGTGGATTAGCTGGTACAATCTTCAACATGGTTATCGGGGTTGGGGCGATATTATGCTCTACTGGAATCGCGAACATGAGACAGATATGTAGTGAAGACTACTCACAAACCAAGGTTGTCTGGACCAAAGGATACACTTGGGATGGCCTTCACCAAATAGAAACATGGGTAAAGCCGATGACAGAACCTTTAGTAGGCGACGTGCTGGTTATTTCTTTTTTCGCGGTTATTGCCATTGCAGGCTTATTTCTCAAGAAGTGAGTTAGTACATTCTGGCTATATGCTGCATTTTTTTTGTCGCTTTTCCTGTAATTATGCAATTCCTTTCTTCGGGAAATTCGTCGACGCACTCTCCCAGTAGAGTTAGGCCTGTCTTCTTTTCTAGAAACTCTGCATCTGAGTCATTTCCTTGGAATGCTATCTGGTATACGATCCCATTTTCAATTGAAGATTCTTGAGAGTCATCATAATCCAGATTGTCGAAGGGGAAAGGCTGCACTTTATCAGAAACTAGAGATTTTGCCCTCTGGCGCAAATCTTCCGCCAATCCTTCAAGTGACTCCAATACGGATTTCTCGGCTTCTTCTATGGAAATCTCAAATTTGGAACCCGTTCTCAGATTAAGGACGACATTCCCTGCGGACAAGTCCCTGGGTCCCAACTCTAATCTGATTGGCACCCCCTTTATCTCCCAGTCATAGTGTTTCACACCTGGCCTAACGTCCCTAGTGTCTAGTTCTACCCTAATTCCGGATGCGGAAAGGCGTTCGGCCAGTGCTTGGGCTGCCGGTTCCACGTTGCTGTCTGCATGTGCAGCTATGGGCAAAACTACCACTTGGATGGGAGCTATGGCAGGAGGTAGTATCAATCCCTTATCGTCACCATGCATACCGACCACAGCTCCTAGAAGCCTCTCAGACATTCCAAATGTAGTTTGATGGCAGGGCTTTGTGTTTCCCTCTGGGTCTTCGTAAGAAAGATCGAACGCGTTCGCCCATTGATCCTTGTAATGGTGATAGGTTGCTACCTGAAGTGTTCTGCCGTTGGGCATTACAACGTCCGCAGCCATTGTGTACCACGCACCAGGAAATGTGTCCCAAACTGGTCTCTTTGAGACCAAAGAGGGCAGGCACAAATCGTGCATTATTCTCTGAACCATCTCAGCATCTTCTTCTATCTGCTCGTCTGCACCGGTTTGGTCAGCATGTACAGTATGTGCCTCAAAGAAATGAATTTCCCTGACCCTGATGAAAGAGCGAGTTTGCTTTGTCTCATACCTGAAGGTATTAACGATTTGGAAGGTCTTCAGTGGGAGATCGGCATGACTCCTCACCCAAAGTGAGAACATGGTGTACATTGGAGTCTCGGATGTTGGTCTGAGGAACATCGGCATCTCTAACTTATTCTCTCCTCCGTGGGTAACCCAATATACTTCTTTCTTGAATCCTGAAGCTTCTTCGTCAAATCTCAGTTCTGACGGATCGACGCCTGATTCGCGTGCTGCCTTTAGGATAGAGACAAGTTTGTTTTCCTTGTCAAGAAGATCCTCTGGAACTAGAAGTGGAAAGCGATGCTCGTGATGTCCCGTCCTGGACATCTCTCTTCTAGCAAGTGAGTCAATTAGTCCCATTGCCGTTAGTCCGTATGGTTTCCAGACATCCATACCTTTTATGGGATATCGCTTGTCTACCAGGTCGGCAATTTCGACTATTGCGGGGTACCACTTGTTGAATTCGGATTTTGGAGGAATTCCCCGCTTAGCCTTAGAAGGTCCAGACACAATCATTCCCTCCTTGTTAGTTGGCTTGAATTATTCGATTTAAGTTACGTCAGTGAGACGTAATGATTCTCTCGATTTCTACGCATAAATCAACTATGTCAGTGATTTCTGAAACCTTTCCATCCGGAAATACAATTCTACATCTAGAGTTGGATTTTCCTTGGACATCAGACAGCATATTTGCCACTACTGCTAGTAGTCGGTTTTCGGATATCAAGTCTATTGATTTTCTGATAAGAGAGTCCTCCTCGCCAGTTACCTCCAGTTTGAATGCAATTCTTTTGCAGCCAATTGTATGCTCCTTTAGTACGTCAAGATGCTTCAAAGTAGGCTTGAGTGTGATTTCCCAATCTCCAGAATTACTAGGGAATTTACCAGATATCGGTTCAGGGGAATAATCCAGAATAGCTGCTGCATGAATCCAAAATTCTGGCTTGTTTTCAGAATTAGCGACAATAACTGATTCCTCCAGCATCGAATCTGGCGACTCGGCGATTCTAATATCTGGCAAACTAAATGTTGGTTTTCTACTAGTTATTCCAGAAACACATACCACGTCATGACCCATTCTGTGAAGGTACTCGGCAATTGACCATCCTGTATTTCCTGAAGAGGTGTTCACAATTTTCCGTATCGAGTCGATTGGGGCCGCATTCGCACCGAGAGTAATTGCTACTCTCTTCCTACCAGGAATACTCCGGTTTAGAAAATTACAGAAGGTCGCGACTATCTCTACAGGGTCAGGCTGCTTCCTCTTACCCTCTTGGGGGTCATCAAACATTATTTCCACGCCCCGATTAACTGATTCGGATAGTAGATCATCAGTAACCTTGTCCTGGAAAAGATCGTTATGCATCGATGGAACAAAAAGAATTGGGATTTCGCTTCCAGATGCTGCGGAGATTGCCATCATTATCGGGGAGTCAATGATTCCATGAACGAACTTAGCAATGGTATTCCTGGTCGCTGGGGCTAGGATCAATCCATCGAACCCTCCAAGTTGGGACATTTCTGACTTCCAATCAGTAACCACGTCGATCCCAGATCCCCATGATAGAGCAAGCGGTGTGATTACTTTCTCTGCGGACTTAGTCATCATCGGGAATACTTCTGCGCCATGTCTCCTCAGTTCTCTAGCTAGCTTGACAGACTCTGTGGCAGCAATTCCACCGGAAACTGCCAGGATAACCCTCTTTCCTTCCAAGCTGTCTCCGATGACGGAGACTCCGGTATCCTCCCTCATGATTTCCCTATCGTATGTTCATTCATGAGGTCGTCGATGCTTGGCTAAAGTGACTCCATGGCAATTGAGATCCCCATGCCCCCGCCAATACACATAGAGGCAAGGGCCTTTTTCCCCCCTTCCCGGGTCATTATGCTGGCAGCCTTGCATGCAATTCTGGCTCCAGAAGCACCCAATGGGTGTCCTATGGACAAAGCACCTCCGTCGATATTGACTACTTCTGGATTCAATCCTAGTTCCCTGATACAAGCAATACTCTGTGAGGAGAAGGCCTCATTCAATTCGAAGACGTCAATTTCATTGGAGTCCCAATCTGCTCTCTCTAGTGCGAGTCTAGTAGACGAAACGGGCCCTAAACCCATCAGTTCGGGAGGACAACCCGTGGTTGCAGCAGAGACGATTCTGGCCAATGGTTGCAATTCATTTTTTCTGGCAAAATTTTCACTGCAAATAATGGAAAAAACGGCACCATCTGTTAGCGGAGAGGAGGTAGCAGCGGTTACGGTCCCCCCATCTATGAAGGCCGGACCTAAACGAGACATTGATTCCAGAGAAGAGTTCGGCCTGATACACTCATCTTTGGATATTAAAACACCGTTGTGAGCTATGGGGACTAATTCTTCGGAGAATTTACCCGACTGTTCGGCATTTGATGACTTTTTATGGGAAATAAGGGAAAATTCCTCCTGTTCCGTTCTGGATATCCCATACAATTCTGCAACATTCTCTGCAGTGATGCCCATGTTCACGTAGGCCTCTGGAAAATCAGTTTCGAATTTTGGATGTGGGCTCCAGTTGAATCCCCTCCTCTTAACACGAGACATTGATTCTATCCCACCGCATACGAAGCATTCTCCCCAGCCAGCAGAAATGTTTGCCGAAGCGTACATGATTGCCTGCATAGAAGACCCGCAGAGCCTGTTTATTGTTATTCCAGGGGTCTCTTTCGGGAGACCCGACATAAGTGCCATTAAGCGTCCAATATTGTATCCCTGCTCTCCTTCCGGGTATGCACAGCCGACTATCACGTCATCTATTTCGGCTGGATCGATGTCTAGGTTGTTTAGCAACTCAACTAGCACCTGTGAGGCGAATTCGTCGGGCCTTACTCCAGACAATTCCCCCTTGTGGGACCTACTGAATGGGGTTCGACGCCAATCAACAATTACTGAACTCACGATATGCCGACATGTAACGACCCCATAACGATTCCCAGAGCAACATATTTTGAACGACCGAGGGGTTCTTGAATAATCCTCAACGGGCATTAATCATGATTAGGGAATGCCCGGTACACGGATACTTCTCAGACGATGACCTATGTCCCGCATGTAACTCAGAAGGCAAGTTCATCATGAGCACTAGGGAAAGGGACGGGATGGCAAGAAAGCTAGCCCTTGTTCTCAGACATGCTCCTGAGAAGTTCGATCTAGAAATGGACATCAATGGTTGGATAGACGTCAGAGACATAGTAAGGAAATTCAAAGATGGTGGCAGGCGTCGACAGCATTGGCTAAGGCCCCACCATCTAGTTGCTATCTCGGAAACTGATCCAAAGGGAAGATACGAGGTACGAGGGAATATGATGAGGGCAACTTACGGACATACAGTAGAGATAGAGTTGGATCTACCATCGAGTGATATCCCGGATTCCCTATACTACCCTTGTGATCCAGGTGAGGCAGGAAATCTAGTTGAAGTTGGAATAAGCCCCGGAGATAGAGCTCATGTCCATCTCTCTGCATCGATCAGGCATGCTGCTGAGGCAGGAAGGGTACATCACGATGATCCTTCTATAATTGAGGTCGATACAGCTAGGATGGTTGCCTCTGGAGAAACGATTTGGCATGCAGGAGTTACGGTCTACCTATCCGAGAGTGTCGCGGGCGAGTATCTCTCAATAGTTGGTAAAGATGACCCAGAGCTATCTCTTTTGAGAGAGACCTGGTTTGAAGAAGAATAGTCAGAACTCACCACAAACGGGGCAGAATTGTAAATCACTCAGTTTCTCAGCCCCGCAAGAGTGACACACTCCAGATTTGGTGACCGGTTTCACTTCAGAGTTATTCTGAACGCGAACTGATTCCTCCCTCTCAACGAAAGGAGAAGAATGAGATTGGTCAAGGCTGCTCAGGATCTCCCTGTATCTAACAACCTCGGAAATAGCCAGCTCGATTTGGAGGGTTCGGCGTCCTCTGTCGTCTTTATCGTCAATAAGGGATGCATTGGCTAATTCAGATTGTAGCCATCGCTGAAACCTTTCAAGTTCCGATGTGTCTACCACGACATTTGCATAGAGCATCAGCGTTAAATTGTATGTATTGACTTGAAAATGTTAGAATATGAGTCCCCCACATTCAATCATCAATGTCATCAAGGGTGGTAATAAAACTGGGCGGGGGCCTGATTACCGACAAAGGTTCGATGAAGAAGTTTGATCCAGATTCCGTTGAAAGGGTCGCCGATTCAATATCCTCAATCGTTGGGATGGGGGTTCCAGTAGTCATAGTTCATGGTGCGGGATCGTTCGGCCATTTACTGGCGAAGGAATGGTCAATATCGAAAGGAGTGGATCATAAGATTGCTAAACAGCAGCGAATGATTGTTGAGGAAATACGCTCGGATATGAGAGAGTTGAATGGATTGGTGATTGATAGGCTTTCAGACTCAGGATTGGAATCTGAGGGTTTGCCTCCCTCGGAATGGGCGATTGGTACTGGATCGGGTTTCAAAGGTGACATTACTAATTTCGAAAGAGTGGTCGAGGCACCAATCCCGATTACCTTCGGGGATGTTGTGGACACAAATGATCATCAGGAATTCGGAATACTTTCCGGAGATGATTTGATGGTTAGGCTTTCCAGAGAATTAGAGGTATCCCACTGTATTTTCCTGATTGGAGATGCAGAGGGGGTCTTGAGCGGACCACCCAACCAGGAAGGATCCAGTTTGATTAGTAAATTAGGGGTAGAAGAGGAGATACAAGGCCCCCATTACTCGGAAATCGATGTAACTGGCGGAATCGGCCTGAAAATAGACAGGGCCAGAAAAATTGCATCTGATGTTGAGGAGGTATGGATATTAGATGGGCGATGTCCAGAAAGAGTCCTAGAATTATTGAGTATCGGGGAAACTAGAGGTACGAAGATTCTGCCCTATTGAGTCTTCATATACGCGTCTCCTTCCCATTGATCAATATGTCCACGAGAGAAGTTGATTTGGATGGCCATGATTCCTCTCAGTTACAGATGATGGATGAGATGTGCCTGTTGGTGGATTCAGAGGATAGAGTAATTGGTTCAGAGACTAAACTCGACTGCCACAGAAATGAAGGCATCAGGCATAGAGCCTTCAGCGTTCTAATCTTTGACTCTGAGGGTAGGCTACTTGTTCAGAAGAGAGCCTCAGAGAAGATTACCTTTCCAGGTGTTTGGGCTAATAGTTGCTGCAGTCATCCACTTGACTTAGAATCGGAGAAAAACGGCCCAGAGGGAGCCATAACGGCTGCGAAAAGGAAACTATGGCAGGAGTTAGGAATCTCGCAAAATGAAACTGATCAATGGACTTTCCATCATGTTGGAAGGATGGAATACTCCTGCAGGTGGAACGAGGATTGGGTTGAGAGGGAGATTGATCACATAATGCTGGTTCAAGCAGATGCAACTGTGGATCATAATCTCAATGAGATTTCAGAGGTTCTCTGGGCTGAACCTGATGAAGTCAAGAGGATGATGGGGGGAGAAGGAAAATGGCAACATCAAGTGATCGCTCCGTGGTTCAGACTAATTTGGCGACATTATGTAATTCCGAACGATTGCGATTTTGCATCCATGACAAGTAAAATAAACGATTTTATTACTTATTGTGGTGAAGTAGATATGGATGGCAGTCCAGTGAACCCCGGTCAGACGTTGCTGGATGCTCTTTCTGGACATAGGGATAAGGTGGAGAGAGAGATTATGTCTAGTCTATCGAAAATGAAGCAGAAGAACCTCCATGGTGCAATGACGCATTTATTTAAGGGAGGTGGGAAAAGGTTGCGGGCCATACTGCCTAGGCTTGTTGGAGAGGCAGGGGGGAATGCAAATGATGGCCACTACACGCTTGGTGCATCGATAGAAATTATTCACAATTTTACATTGATTCACGATGACATTATCGATCAAGACCCCATTAGGAGGGGTTTAGATGCTGTTCACGTTGAGTACGATGATGCCACTGCAATCAATGCTGGAGACGCCATGCTCGCAGTCGGATTCGAGATTCTAGCAGAGTCAGAAGATGTACCTGACGAGCTGCTAGGGCATCTGATTAGATCAATTGGTAAAATGGTAAGGAAGGTCGCTGAAGGACAACAGGAGGACATTGAGTTCGAAGACAGAGATGAGGTGACTGAGGATGAATACATAGCGATGATTGCAGGAAAGACCAGTGCTATGTTCGAGACCTGTGCCAGAACTGGTGCAATACTCGCAGGGGCTAGCGATGAGGAAGTTTCCAACATGGCGCAATGGGGCCTTAATCTGGGATTGTGCTTCCAATTAATGGATGATTTGATAGATATCACTGGAGATACCGAGACATTAGGTAAACCGGCTGGATCAGACATCGTCCAAGGGAAGAGGACGCTCATTGCGATCCATGCGTTACAGAGTGATTCGGATCTTTCCAAGTTTAATGAGGTATTTGGATCCGGAGAGTGTAATGAAGAGGATTTGTCCAGAGCTGTTTCAGAACTGGAATCTTCAGGTTCAATTGCTTACGCGAAGAAGAGAGCAATGCACCACCATTCACTTGCACATGAATGCCTGGAAAAGCTCGAGGAGTCACCTTCTCTATCAGTATTGAGGGAGTTGACCGACTTCCAATTGATTAGAATAAGCTAATCAGTCGGTGTATTGGGCCTCTCCTGGAATTTCTTCCTTGAGTCCCTTCCTCTGCCTAATATCACCGACTATCTTGTGGAAAAGTTCTGGAGGGACCTGGTCATATCCAGCATTCTCAGTATTCCAAACGGCTCTTCCCTGAGTTGCGGCCCTTATGTCGTTCGAGAATCCGAATGATTCTGCGACCGGCATTTTACCAATCACACACGTAACATCGTTTTCAACAGGCATATCTTCAATCACGCCTCTTCGAGTGATTAGTTGTCTAGTAATCCCTCCAGCCCACTCAGAAGGGGCATCGATGCGAATTTTCTGAATTGGTTCGAAGAGTACTGAATTGGCCCTCAGTAAGGCGCCTTTTATTGCATTCCTTACTGCCGGAATGGTCTGGGCGGGGCCCCTGTGGATAGCATCCTCATGCAACTTTGCGTCTACTAGCCTAACCAGGACTCCTGTCAGTGGTTCATCGGCTATTGGTCCCTTCTTGCAGACATCATTGAATGCCTCAATGATAAGCTCCCTCGTTTCGTGAAGATTCTGAATACCCTTAGTATCGTTTACGAGGACTGTAGTGGCGTTTATCGCGTATATCTTCCTCATCAGATCCTTATCCATTCCAAGTTCTCCAAACTTATTGCCGACCTCCTTGGCATCCTTATTCCTAACTGGTCCGTCTCCTAAATCTCCTTCTCTCAAAGCTGTGATTACATTCTCTGGAAGTTGCTCCACCTCCACGTAGAATCTGTTGTGTCTGTTGGGAGACTTACCCTCGAAGGGCTTGCCCTTGTTGTCCGCCCCTATTGACTCCCTGTAAACCACTATCGGATTACTCTGATTTACCTTGATGCCCTGTTCCTCCTCTAATCGATAGATAGTGATCTCAAGGTGAAGCTCCCCCATCCCGGAGAGAAGCGCCTCTCCAGTCTCATGGTTGGTATCCACAGATAGAGATGCATCCGATTTGGCCAAACTTCGTAGAGCTCCTATGAATTTGGGCAGATCCTTCATTGATTTTGGTTCAATTGCCACCGTAACAACTGGCTCTGAGTAATGCCTGATTGCCTCGAAAGGAGTCTCATCCTTGTCCCTTGTAATTGTGACTCCTGCAGCAGCGCTCCTCACACCGGTCAGTGCAGCAATGTTCCCTGCGGACACTCCTGGAACTTGGATCCTGTCACCGCCTACCATCATACTGACCTGCTGAACACGCTCGGCTTTGCCGGCTCCACTCGCCCAAACTGTCTCTCCTTGCTTTATTGTGCCAGAATACACTCTTCCGACAGCAACCTCGCCTGCATGGGGATCCATCCAAATCTTAGTTATCATGAGGGAAAGCGGTCCATCCGCATCGCAATTGACCATGGTCTTGCCTACTTCCGAGTCAAGATCGCCCTGCCAGATATTCGGTATCCTATATTCCTGAGCAACCAAGGGAGATGGGAGTTTTTCTACTGCCATGTCGAGTAAAACTTCGTGAACTGGTGCCTTCTTAGCTAGCTCCTTCTGTTGTTCGTTGTTACAGTATTCGAAAATCTCAGGAAAGTTTACTCCTGTCTTTTGCATAAATGGGACGGTTATCCCCCAATTGTGGTATGCAGATCCGAAAGCAACTGTTCCCTTCGCGACGTCAACTTGCCAGTTTGACTTGTGCTGTTCTGGAGCAAACTTCCTAATCAGGTCATTTACCTTGATTATTTGCTTTTGGAACCTAGCCATCATATCCTCAGGTGTTACCTGTAGTTCGTTGATTAGTCTGTCTACCTTGTTGATGAAAAGAACTGGACGAACTTTCTCCTTCAGAGCCTGCCTGACTACGGTCTCCGTCTGAGGCATTGCCCCCTCTACAGCGCAGGTAAGTATGATACATCCGTCCACAGCCCTCATTGCCCTAGTAACGTCACCTCCGAAATCTACGTGACCGGGAGTATCGATTAGGTTGATCAGATAGTCTTCGTCATCTACTCCGTGCACCATGGATGCGCTAGCAGCATTGATTGTGATGCCTCGAGCGCTTTCTTGGTCATCGAAGTCCAATACTCGTGATTTTCCCGCAAGCTCTTCGGACATCATCCCCGCTCCAGCGATTAGATTGTCGGAAAGAGTGGTCTTTCCATGGTCGATGTGGGCAGCTATAGCGAGATTTCGGATTCTTTCGCGGTTGTGCATAACCTCAGTAGCGCGCTTGATGTTGTCTTCCTTTCGACCCATATCCTCACCTAGTTATATTTCCGACCTGAAAACGGTTCATAAAGACAATTGAGTGGAATTGAAGAAATTCAGAGTTGTTTCGTGGATTGATATTATCGAGCAGATGCAGCTATTCTCTCTACCTCATGTCTCTTCCCCACGGCAAAGGAGTTGACGTCTCCATCTGCTGCCTTGGTGAGTTCAGAGATTATCCCCTCTGTGAGTGACTTTTTGCTCTTCATAGTTGCCGAAGCGGCACCTATTGCTAGGTTCCTCAATGCAACATCGAGTCTCCTACTGGGAGAGGAGTCTACGGCCTTTGGTTGGCTTACAGCACCAATCCTTACTCTAGTAGTCTCTTCACATGGGGCCGCCTCTGTAATTGCGTCTATGAATTTTTGAAGTGGGTTTTCTCCACTTTTTTCGTGAATTCTATCGAAGGCTTCGTCTAGAGATTTTGCACAATACTGCTTTTTGCCACTATTCTTACCAGATCTCATTAGATTGTTGATGAACCTCTCAGTTACTGAGAGATCCTGTTTCCCAAACCACGCATTCGCATGACGTCCTCCGGTGTGCGGCGCCCCAATCATTTTCAGATTCACGTATCTAGAGATTCCCGGATCGCTACAAACAACCTCACTCGCATCCCACTTACCAAAAACCATAGTTCCAATTCCAGCAATTGGAGATTCTGGCTCCTCTGTGACGGCCGGTGTGTCTGAAATTTCGATATCCTCTTCCATAAGAAATACCTCAGCGTACTGGCTTCTCCTTTCTTCCTCTGACCATCTCATCAAGAGATACTCCATTTACCTTGATTACTTTGTATCTAACTCCGGGGAGGTCGCCATAGGATCTACCCTTGCTGCCCCCAATTCCCTCAACCATAACTTCGTCGTGCTCGTCGATGAATGAAATTGCCCCATCGCCGGGTGCGAACGCAGTTAGGCGGTTTCCCGTTCGAATAAGGCTGATTTTCACTGCCTTCCTAATTGCTGAGTTTGGTTGTTTGGCCTCGAATCCTACTTTCTCAATGACTATACCCTTGGCTTGGGGGCTTCCTCTAAGGGGGTCGTGCTTCAGAACTCCTCCCTGTTTTCTCTTGGCCTGCCTATTCCTAAACTTCCTCTCCTTCCACCTGTATCTCTTACGGTCAGACTTCATCTTAGAACCGGAGAAAAGGCCTCGTCCCAAATAATGCACCTCAAAATGACAACTTGGCGACCTGCAGTCCATTTATGATACTGACGGGTAGCCACCAATGAATATCGGCCCTAATCGCAACAGTAGGAGCCGAACATTCAAGCGGCTTAGTAGTCCGGGGTAAAACATGGGATTCAGAGAGTTTGTTGACGGAATTCGGATGGTTAAAGACCCAATTAGTGTGAAATATGACATGAAAATTGCTTCTGAGTCTTCAGGCAACGAACCTCTACTTTTCAATGAAATTATAGAATCTCCTGGGCAAAGAGCGGTCACGAACATACTAACTCGGCATAGGCTCTGTGAGGCATTCGATGTTGAGCCTGGAGAATTAATAGATATACTTTCATGGGCCATGGAAAACCCCTCCGATACTGTTCTGGTAGAGGCCGATTCGGCTCCGGTACTGGAGAATAAGATGGAGCAAACTGACATTTCCGTTCTCCCTATACCCCGCCACTATAGAGAGGATGGCGGCAGGTACCAGTCTTCGTCAATTATCGTCGCCCAATACGGAAAGCAAAGGAATACCTCATTTCACAGGCAACTCTTGAAAGGCCCGGATAGGACTACTGTAAGGCTGGTACCCCGTCATCTCCGAACAATGGCGGATCAGGCCTTTGAGAACAACGAGGATGTCCCCATTGTAGTTGTAAATGGTCCTGATCCATTGGTTTTACTTGCAGCTGCAATGTCATTCAACGAGCCGATAGATGAATTGAGAGTGGCGTCTGCTTTGCATGAGCGGTTATACGGTGCTAAATTGGGACTGGTGGAGTTGCCAAATGGGGTTCAAGTTCCAGCAGAGTCAGAATATGCCATGGAGGCAAGGATTACCACGAAATTGGATGATGAGGGCCCATATGTAGACATTACAGGGACCGTCGACGACATAAGACAAGAGCAAGTAATCGAATATGACTCAATATACCATAGGAACGAGCCGATATTCCATGCATTGATTCCGGCGGGAGTGGAGCACATGACTTTGATGGGGATGCCCAGAGCTCCAACAATCAAGACAGCCGTCTCAGAAGTAGTAACCTGCACGGATGTTTACCTGACAGACGGGGGAAGCGGTTGGCTCTCTTCGGTGGTCCAAATCATTCCTGAGAATTCTGGTGATAGCATGAGGGCCATAGAAGCTGCACTTGACGGCCACAAGTCAATGAAACAAGTAATCGTAGTTGATACCGATATCGACGTAACCAATTCAACCAGAGTTGAGTGGGCCCTGATGACCAGGTGGCAGCCAGACAAGGATACGCTTATTTTATCCGACCAAAAGGGGTCTAGCCTAGATCCGAGTCGTTCTGGGGATGGAACCACAAGCAAGATAGGTTTTGACGCGACAATTGAGCCAGGTGCCGACAGAAGCCCATTTGAATCTGTACTGTGAGTAGTCAAAATGAAAGAAGATAATGGGCTTAGCGAGTCTCTACAGCACCCCCGTAGAAGTCTCGGTAATAGATATAGAAGCCAAGCTGAAAAGTTCCTCAAACTTGGTGACGACGGGGGCAATCTATCTTGGGCCGAACAGAGTGCTAAGCAG
>LURZ01000032.1 GCA_001629255.1 Marine group II euryarchaeote REDSEA-S42_B7 | reverse complement strand
GTGTTGGTTCAACTTATGCCGGGTATGAGAGTAGTGCATGGGCCTTCACGGGTTCTATTGCCTCCCTAGCGCCTAAACCTTCGAGTTCGATCAGGAACAGGGCTCCTAGAACCTCCGCCCCGAGTTCCTCACACAATCTGGTGCATGCAGAAATTGTACCTCCAGTGGCTAGGAGGTCGTCGATGATGACGACTCTTTGGCCTAGCTTTAGTGCATCCTCGTGAATTTCAAGTGCATTTGAGCCGTACTCAAGAGAGTACTCTACTCGCCTTGTGGAAGATGGCAGTTTCCCCGGCTTCCGTACAGGAACGAAACCGCAGCCTAGGCGATCTGCGATAAGTGGGCCAAAAATGAAACCTCGAGCCTCGGGACCAACGACCAAATCGGGTTCCCATCCGAGTTGATGGAGGTCCGTTACGAACCGATCGGTGATGGAAGAAGCCAGACCCGGTTCGCTCAGAATCGGTGTGATATCCCTGAACATAACCCCTTCTATGGGAAAGTTCGGGACAGTACGTACCGAATCGGCAATCCGGGAAAGTAACTCGTCCATGGCCATTGACTCCGTTAGGGAACCGGAGGGGCCAGTGACCCCCCGGTCCCGTTACGTTACTAAATCAGAGTAGTTCGTTGAATATCCAGCCGAACGTGCTGTAGTCGCCAGGACCGATATAGAACATCGTCATGAGTACGAAAAGGGTCCACATGACAGGGTTCAGCTGATCCCACTTCTGCATTCCAATCTTGATGGCGCAGTAGGAGATTACTCCGAATGCAATTCCATCTGCGATGGAGTAAGTGAACGGCATCAGGACAATCGTAAGGAATGCTGGGAGAGCCATCTCACTGTCCGACCAATCGATGTCAGCAGCCTGCCTCATCATCAGTGCTCCAATTATCACCAAAGCGGAGGCCATTGCGAATTGAGGTACTGCGGCGAACAGGTCTGTGAAGAATAGTCCTGAAAGCATTAGTACGCCCACTACGACTGCTGTTAGTCCTGTCTTTCCTCCTTCCTCTACACCAGCTGCCGACTCGATATATGTCGTAGTGGTGCTTGTTCCGAGGACAGCCCCGACAATAGTAGCTGCAGCATCGGAGGCAAAGGCCTCGTCCGAGTTGTGGAGAACATCGTTTTCATCCACATATCCTGCCTGCCTCCCGACGGAGTACAGTGTACCTGAGGTATCGAAAATGTCAACGAACAGGAAGGCTATCATCACAAGCAGGAAGTCGGCCATGTTGTCTCCGGCCGCTCCCATTCCCTCGCTACCAAAAGCGGCCATGAGGGTCTCATCAGGTGACTCGGGCATTCCTATCCAGGAATCGGGAAGTTCTGCTGTTGCACTGCCCCATCCTGCTCCTCCAGCCAAGAAGTCGTTGTATGGATCGTATGCTCCAACAGCCCAGCCCCAGACAGTTGCCAGCCCAATACCGTAGATCATAGCACCCTTCCATCCTCTTGCCATCATGACGGCAATGGAAATCAGTGCTACCATTGAGATAACGGCGCCGTGCTCCCACAGTGCAAAGGAACCGTCGGTGACCGTTGTGACTCCGACCTCTCCAATGGTTCCGCCCCAAGACTCTGTTGCGCCCAGGTTGACGAGTGTTGCCCCATCGTCCTGAATCCACCCCATTTCCCTTAGACCAATAATTGCGAGGAACATTCCGATTCCTGCGCCTGTAGCAATCTTGAGATCAGTGGGAATGGAGTTGATCATCTGTGATCTCCATGTTCCTATTGTTGGTATCTGTGGCATTGACATGGCTAGGAATAGGAGTCCCTCTACAAAGACCGCGAACAGTGCTAGCTGCCAGCTTACACCCATCCCCAGTACGACCCCGAACACGAAATACGCATTCAGTCCCATTCCGGGCGCTAAGGCGAAAGGTAGGTTCGCCCACAGTCCCATAACCACGCATCCCACGAACGCTGCGAGAGCGGTCGCGAAAAGCACGTCTGAGAAGGGGAGTCCGGCCACGGATAGCATTGCTGGGTTAACCAGTAGTATGTATGCCATGGTAAGGAAGGTGGTTACACCTGCCCTAATCTCACCTTCCAGAGAGCTGCCTTTCTCTGTATATCCAAAGTAATCATCCAATTGTTGTACTTCCATTTTTTCACCATTGTTTTTTTCTATTGGTGAGTTTGCACTCACCTGATTGTCCGAGTAGCACCACGGCTTATTTACAATACGCGCCAAAAAGGCCGTTTTTTACTCTGCAAAACCCTAATCGGAGATCTCCAGTGTTTCGTTGTTTGAGGGTAAATGCACCTTTATTTCCACTGCGAGGTCTGCTTCGATCGCCTTCGCCGCACCCCCATCGGCGTGGAATAGTACGACATGCGAGGGTTCGCATTTTCGGGCGAATTCGCATAGTGACGGATGGTCTGCGTGGTTGGAAAGCTCGAACTTGTCAATCTCTAATGGGATCCGTGTCTGGTTCCCGAATATTGGTAGTCTGCCAGTCTCTAGAAGACGGCGCCCCCCTGAACCCTCGGCTTGATACCCCGTAAGTAGGATAGCGTTCGAGCCGTCGTGCCTCAGCCTGTTGAGATACCAAAGAGCCGGCCCTCCATCAAGCATTCCGCTGGTAGTTACTATGACGTCCGCATGCAATGCCTTCTTCCTATCCGACTTTCCTGAAACCCTCCGAGCCCATCGGTAGGCTGACTCCATCGCTCTTGCATCTCTGATGAACTCGGGACAACCCAGCCACTCCCTAGTAACTCTAGTGCCCATCCCGTCGTAGTGGACATCCAAGCCAGGGGCTTCTTTGTGGAGGATTCGGAGGATATCCTGTCCTCTACCCGAGGCGAAGGCCGGGACCAGTGCGGTACCCCCTCTGGAGACGACTTCCAGTACTCGAGAGACGAAGCGCCCCTCTTCCTCCTCCCTGTTGGGGTGCGTACGACCGCCGTATGTACCTTCCATGCACAATATATCGCAGTCAACTGGCACTGCTTGTGGTGCATTCGGACTGTTTCTCGTATCCAGATCGCCTGTCCAGAGAATGGTGGCTTGTGGCGTTTTGATTTCTATCATTGCTGCACCAGGGATATGTCCAGCGGGGTGGAGCCTACATTTCCAGTCACCCACTGTGAACCACTTACCGAACTGGTGGGGCATCCATGAGTCTAGGGCCACTTCCATGTCCCTCTTGTCCCAAGCTAGCGGGTATCCCTCTATGTCAGAGACCTTGTATGTGTCTGACCACATTATTTCCGAAACGGCTGCGGTTAGGTCTGTACCATGGAGGAGAGTGCCATAGGTTGCTAGCCAGGGAGCCATGCCGATATGATCAATGTGTGCGTGTGTCATGATAGCGTGCTTCACGGGTGGTGACTCAGATGGATACCGGGGGGGTTTCGTCGGTGCCAGACCGTAGTCTATGAGGATTCGATTGCGGTCGCTGTCCTCGATTATACAGCCAACATTTCCGACCTCGCCCGCACCTCCTAGGAAGTGGAATCGTATTCCCTTTTCAGGAGGTTTATCTGGATATGAGGAGGAGGAGCCTGCAGTGTATAGGACCATGTCTTACACTACAGGTTCTTGGGATATGAAGGAGACCCTCCCCCAACCCCCCTACTTCCACTCCAATAGTTAGAGGTGAATTTCAAAAATATCTCTGGTTATTGTAAATGATTATAGTTTGAAAGCGGAAGAGCCTCTATTGTCTACTGAAGTCATCAGGATTCTACCATAGAAGGTCCTTTGTTCAACACGATCATGATCGTTCTAGTGGAACACAGGGGGTTGGGGATAACATTGAGGTCACATTCAACGTGGCAGGGGCATGGGCAGACAGGTGGGACTTCTGTTCGAAGTGGATGAGGATCGGTGTTTTGGCTGCGCCGCATGTGTGGCACTATGCCCCGTAAATGCACTCTCGCTCGAGGGATTACTTGCCATCGTCGATGAGCCCAGCTGCACTCACTGCGAGCACTGCATCCCGGCATGCCCCGTTCACGCATTATCCCTA
This sequence comes from Marine group II euryarchaeote REDSEA-S42_B7, assembly GCA_001629255.1. Lineage (GTDB taxonomy): Archaea > Thermoplasmatota > Poseidoniia > Poseidoniales > Thalassarchaeaceae > UBA36. Next base: position 55,792 of record LURZ01000032.1, on the reverse strand, counting down.
GTCAGAGACGAAAAGACCCCTGTCTATGGGGTGCTTGCATGATCAGACTCGTTATTCTCGGGGATAACCTCGCATCTCTATCTGGAGCCAATCACGCTTTGGATTTGAATTCAGAAATGGAAATCCAGATCATTACTGAGAGGGCAGAGATAGGCCTTGTCGAGGAGACTCCAGGCCTACTATCCTCGTGGCCCCCATGCCCTACTCACTGGATATCCGAATTGGGCTCTCAGACTCCCGAACCGACTTCTAAGGCTGTCCGGGGGTCCTGGCTTCAGAAGGCAATGGGGATCCAGCTGGCAAAAAGGGGATGCATCTTCCATCTGAGGACTAGAATAATCACCATCTCAGATGATAGTATAGACTTCGTTGGGGCCGGGTCCATTGGGCAGGGCTCTCTAACCTTCGACTACCTTCTAGACTTCTGTAGCGATGTCAGTGGTCAGGCCCAATGGTACGGGGGCGTCTGTAGATCTGAGGACTCTCCTGATACGCTTCGTCAGGGCTCTAGACCAGATGGAACTACAGAGGTTTGGAGCAGTCAAGAGCTTGAAAAAACCGGAAAGTGGATACAGACAATGATTTGGAGAGGGGAGAACCCCGATTCATTTATTCGAGATCAGGTGGAGTTGGGGAAGGAACGCGCTGAAAATATTATTGAAACAATAATACAGAGCACCCCTAGTGAGTAGGTAGTGCGCATGGGTCTGTTAAGCCAGTATATGTGTGAAAGAGCGCAGGGAACTAGGCACGCGATCGTTATCGACCCGGCCGACCAGTCTCCCGATGTAGCAGCCAATAGGGCTCTCGCAGCTGCCAACGCCGGCTCACGAATGATTCTTGTCGGTGGTTCTTCAGATACGGATATGAAGAACGTTCATGCCACAATCGTCTCAATAAAGGAGGCACTAGAGTTAGTAACGTGGGCTTCGACTCAGGACTCCGATTCGGACGAGAATCCCAGCCAGATTCCGGTTGTTCTGTTCCCTCAAGGAGCCGCTGCCCTCTCCCCCGATGCAGATGGAATTACTTTCATGATGCTGATGAACTCCAAGGACCCCAGATTCCTCATCGGAGAACAGGTTCGAGGAGCGCCATTCGTCAAAAAATCAGGAATCGAACCAGTTCCAATGGGCTACCTCATATGCGAGCCGGGTGGGAAGGCAGGAGAGGTAGGAAAGGCGGACCTCATTGGATACGATGATCATGAAAGAGTGGCCGCATACTCGATGGCCGCAGAATTTCTGGGGTTCAGATTGCTGTACCTCGAGGCCGGCAGCGGTTCACGGAACCCAGTGAATCCTGAACTGATCAAGACAGCCCGTAACTCCTGCGAACTTCCTATAATCGTGGGTGGCGGAATCAGGGATGCAAAGTCGGCGAGAACCGCAGCAGAATCGGGGGCGGACTGGATTATCACCGGCAATATTACTGAGGAATATGATGATGCGAGTGAGCTTCAGGCAGTACTCACTGACCTAATAGAAGGCATTCGGTGATGAACAAAACTCAGACACTATCAAACCTGTAACCACATCTCCACCAGCGTGCCCGAGGTCACCTGCCCCTGTTGCAACTCCGAAATGGATGCACATGGAGACATTGTTGCTGGACACATGCATCACTGTAGCTACTGCTTCGGGATCCTGGCTAGCGATAGGTGGCTGAATGCCAACATCAGACAGACATCGTTGAGGAACCTTCGCAACGGAGTCTTCAACGGAAAGAGCGCAGGCTACCGCTGCCCGACCTGCCATGGTGAGATGGTCAAGGGGCCGGTGCCGACGAGCAAGGATTCGTCAATGGAGATTGACGGCTGCCTGAAGTGCGGCTCCATGTGGTTCGATAACAGGGAAATCGAACCGTTCTTCCCAGAGATTCAAGATCTATTGCCCGAGTCGGATAAACCCGCTTCAAGATGGGATAAAGCACTCCTGACCCTTGTAGGAATTGCCGGCCTCCTATCTGGTTCAACCGCCGTCATCGATGACGACAAAGACATCCCTCATCCCAGCGATTCGGAGGAATGAAACGCCCCTATGCGGACAGGCGATCGATTTGCGTCTCCATATCCAGAACAAGAAGTAGCAACTCCTCCTCATTCCTCAGAAGCCTTGCATTCTCCTCCTGGAGCTCTGTGAGCCTGTCAGCATCTGCCTCAGCCCCCATTCTACGCGCCTTCTCGTTTTCCACCATCCCTTCCAGCTGCCTAACCCTCGAGTCAGCGACCCTCAGCCTCTCCTCCAAATCGCTCAAGAGCGGTCCCTCGGTAGTCGAACCCTTCGCTACCAACTCTGCCTCCCTCACCCTTCTCCTCAGGCTTGCAATCTCCCCTTCCAGGCGAATCATATCGTCCCATCTGGACACCACCTCGTCTACAAGCCTCCCCCTGGGTATGTCTTCCAAACGCTCCCGAAGGCCACGCCCATCATCCTTCGAGGGAGTGTTCACAGTCATACTGGCTCGGATCTTACCAAACCCACGTTCACTTGAACCTTGAGGAACGACTCACCCGCTTCGGTTAAATCGGGACCCTATCTCGGCCGCGCCATGAAGGTATTCAGAGCGACGGGCACGTTCAGAGCGGGGAAGAGGGTCCAACCATACTCAGTCGATGTGGTAGCAGCAAACAAGGACGATGCTATGGAGCGAGTGCTATCCAACTTTGGAAGCAGACATAGGGTGACCAGACGCTTCGTTGTAATCGATGACTTATCCGAGATAGACCCTTCCGAATCGACAGCACCCAGAGTGATCGCTCACTTCGGAACTCCTTCTGACTACAGAGGAACCCAACCCAAGAGCGAGGAAGAATAAGAACCCATTTCGTGGGTTTCTCCGTACTTAGCTGGGCAATGGTGAAAGGGGGCGCTGTGGAGGCAATAATATGCAGAAGTGGGCAATGCGGCAATACTGGCGTATCCAGCAAAGCCAAGCAATAATCAGTTTGGGCTTTTGGACGGCAACAATCACTCTCCTGGTGTGGCCCTATGTTTCTTGGAGATTTAATTCGGATGAGACCCTTCTATTCATCCCAATGACGTACCTCGGCCTGATTTCAATCGCCGTCCTAGTTCTCGGTATTGTACTGATCGCGGGCTTCTCATACGACGTGACATTCGGTCTTTGGAGAGACCACATCACAGTAAACCAAGAGAGGAACCCATTCTCGACGTACAAGCTGAACCCAACCTGGGGGATAGTGATCGCACAGACAAATGAGATACTTCGTAGGGTTGCTCCGGAGGACGAGGAGGTACAAAGATACTGCGAGTTTGTAGACAGAATGCTCGATTGGAACTCGAGAGAGGAGATTTGGGCTAGGGCTATGTCCTCTTGGAAGGACATTATGGGAGACGAGGACCCATTTTTGTTCTATCTAAGTGAAGAAGCGAGGAAAGACCTCGAAGAATCCGCTGACAGTCTAGAGGACTTCTAGGGGGCCCTATGCAGTTTGACCACTTTGAAATCGTGGGAATCGCCATCGAGGCCGGTCTGTCAATAATGGACGTCTACGACTCATCGGTTCAGATCGAGGTACAGTCTAAGGACGACGACTCTCCGCTCACCAAAGCGGACATAGCCGCGCACAAGACCATCATCAGAGGCCTGTCCACCATCAATCCAGAAGTTCCCGTGGTCTCCGAAGAGGGAAGGGTAGGAGATCCAAAAAAAAGTGAATTAGCATGGCTTGTAGACCCACTTGATGGAACCAAGGAGTTCATCAAAAGAAATGGAATGTTCACAGTCAACATCGCTCTGATGAAGAGGATGGGTCCCAAGTGGAAGCCGATTTTCGGAGTAGTTCACGCCCCTGTGAATAGAACGACTTGGTTCGGAGGGGTTGATGTTCCAGCAACCAAAATCACCGACGCAGAAACCTCGGAAATCTCGGTAAAAAAACAGACAAGCACCCAACCACGGCTCGTAGCAAGTGGAAGCCACCGAGCGGAAAGAGATGAGAAATTCGCGAGGGAATTAGGAGACCACGAACTTGTGAGAATGGGCTCATCCCTCAAGGCATGTATCGTTGCAGAAGGCTCTGCGGACCTGTATCCTCGATTTGGCCCAACCTCCTGCTGGGACATAGCCGCAGCCCATGCTGTTGTGGAAGCAGCAGGGGGTTTCGTCCTATCGCCACAGTGCGAACCCTTGGTGTACGATTTAGTCGATGAAGTGCTGAATCCATACTTCTTGGTCACATGCAGTTCCAAGTGGAACGATATTTGGGCTCAGAATCAGGATTAAATGACCGACGCGAGTCGCCGGCACACAGGGATTCCATCATGGGGAACAAGGTAGTATGGCTGATTGGGCTTTCAGGGGCCGGAAAGACAACCATAGCCGAGGCTGCTTGCGAGCGGTACGGAGCCGAACTTCTGGACGGCGACACCATCAGGGATTTCTTCTCAAACCAAGACTTCTCTAGAGAGGGAAGGGAAAGACACCTCCTTGGTATTGCAAAGATGGCCACTCTATTGTCCAAGCACACACCGGTGATATGCTCGTTCATCACGCCTTACGAGAGCGTCAGAGAGAAGATACTGGACATTCTTCCAAAAAACTCAGTCATGGTCCACGTCTCTACCACTCTCGAAGTCTGCGAGAAAAGAGATGTAAAGGGACTGTACGCCAAGGCTAGATCGGGGGCGATATCCAATTTCACTGGTATTTCGGATCCATTCGATGAACCCAATTGTGCCCACTTCACACTCGACTCTAGCGGGGAAGACGGTCACACGGTGGATGATATGGTGGACCAACTATCCCACCTCTTCGAGAAAAATAAGGCCGTGCTGCTCCCGGGCCGCTGGCAACCATTGCACGTAGGCCATGAATGGCTGATCCAACAGGAACTAGACCTAGGCAACAAGGTAGTAGTTGGCATTAGGGACACGCCAGTATCTGAGAAGGACCCGTACTCCGCCCTCCTTCGCAAGCGAATGATCGAGCACAGGTACGCAGATGAGGATGTAGAGGCATGGATAATGCCAGATATCGAGGCCGTCTCATATGGCCGCAAAGTGGGATATGAGGTAAGGGAGGCGAAGGATATTCCAGCTGAGGTGTTCGAGGTCTCTGCCACCGGAGTTAGAGGGGGCAACAGAGCCAACGTTTCTGAGAGGGTGATGGACTTCATGATTACAGAAGGGATCTGGGACGGAGAATAGGACCTATTCCGAAATCCCAAATTGATGAAGCAAAATCACGGCGACGCATTCATTGCACTCCGTCCATCCCGAAGAACATGACGGAGCCAGACAGGACCGAGCTTCAGAGGATTGCCCGATTGGTTGAGGTTAACCGGGAGAGGCTCCAAGCCCTAGAGCAACAGCTTCGAAACCTCGAAGGAATAAAGGTGGAACAGGAGCATGCACTGGAAGCCCTCTTGTCGATATCACAAGATGGAGCCAATGGGGCCATGATTCCTCTAGGGGCAGGAGTTCAACTTGTCGCTGACATTCCTCCCGATGGAGGAGCAGTCATTGATATTGGCAGCAGGATCCAGGCCGAGAAAACAAGAGGGGAAGCCGCTCAGATTCTGAGCAAGAGAAATGAGGAACTGAATGATATCATGGAATCATTAAGAAAGGAATATCAAGAACTGGAAAAACACGTTGTAGAACTGGCCACTAGGTTCAATGACGCCGTGGAGGGAGCACAACCTCCTTCTGAAGAAGCACCGAACGACAAACAGCAATCAACGGATGCCCCCAATAAGCGGAAGCCCAGAAGGAAGAGGGGAACCGAGCTAACCCTGGATGACTGAGGACTGAACATGGGGCTCTTCGACCGATTCCGAATGAAGATTAAGCAAGCCGACGAGGACTATGGTATCACTGCCGAGGACGGGTCCGCGGAAGCGGAGCAAGCACTACAAAACCGGTTATCACTGGAAGAGGACATAAGGAAAACCAGGGAACAAGAGGATTCTGGAAAGGAAGGAAACTCGAAAACTGTACCAAAAAGCGAATGGGACGAATTTGAAGACGAAGTCGAAGACCCGTTCCAAAAACCAAGTAGTCCCAAGGAGAGGAAGCTCGCAGCAAGAGATCAGGCACTAAGAGATGCAGAAAGCCCCTTACAACCTCCAATAGAGAGTAATGCAATGGATTCAACCACCGGGAGGAGGTTAATCCAATCCGACGTGAAGTTCGAGATAGACATTTCAGAGCACGAGACAAACAGAGGAGGGATGGTGATCAGCGGAGGACCCGTATTAGACTCGATTCTGGAGGATCTGGAGGACGAACTACTCTCATCGGATATGGGTCACGAGGCATCCTCTGATCTGATTGACAGCCTCCGTGCGCACCTAATCGGATCCCGAGTAGGTCGTAGTGCCCCGTTCGAGGAGGTAGTGGAAAGGGCGCTAAAAGGCGCCATTCTGTCTCTGCTCAGATCAGGGTATTGGGACTTCGACAAGACCATCAGAGACCTAGTCTCATCCGATTCGCCTGTAGTAATCATGATGGTGGGCGTCAATGGAACAGGTAAGACCACGACCTCAGCGAAGATCGCTAAGAGGCTGGACGACCAGGGATTCGACGTAGTTCTCGCCGCTGCGGACACATTCCGAGCTGGTGCAATAGACCAACTGGCCGCTCATGCCGATCGCCTGGGCGTCAGATGCATCAAGAGCCAAAGGGGGGGCGATTCGGCAGCGGTTGCTAGGGATGCGATTGAGAGCGCTAGGGCCAGGGGAGACGAGGTAGTCATCATCGACACTTCCGGTAGAATGCAGAACAAGGCAAATCTGATGGAAGAGCTTCAGAAGGTCCACAGAGTGACAAAACCCCACCTAGTGATATTCGTGGCAGATGCCCTTGCAGGTAACGATGCTGTAAACCAGGCGATAGAGTTCCAGAGAAGGCTGTCCTTCGACGGAGCAGCACTTTGCAAACTGGACACAGATGCAAGAGGGGGCGCCGCCCTCTCTATATCCCATGCGACTGGAAGGCCGATTGTCCTGATAGGAACCGGTCAGGGATATGATGATCTGGAGCCGTTCAATCCTAACTGGCTAGTAGACCAACTTATTTCCTGAGCGATCGACCACCTCCTTATTGAGTCGAAACCCCTGTGATCACTCTGATGGACACTGAGTCGAAGCTCACGGCCCTCATCGTTCACGAGAACCGTATCACAGCGAACAGAATAAAATCGATAATGAGCCAGAGGGGTTGGGAATCCGAGATTTGCAACGATGGGGATACGGCCGTAGACGAGTATGTTAGGATTAAGCCAGAAATGGTTTTCATGGGACTCAATCTACCGACAATGGATGGACACGTCGCAGCGCTGGAGATCCGTGAGAGCGACCCCCAGGCAAGAGTGATATTCGTTGTCAGCAAGTCACGACTAGCCAAAGCCAACGACGCAGCATATTCCGCAGGTGCCGTCGCAGTCCTGGTCACACCTCTCACCAGAAGCGATATCGATCAGAAATGGGTAATGATGAACGGCCCTATTCCCGAAGCACCAGGACTGGTGGATCTTGACGAACTCTATCCCGATGTCGAAGAGGAAGAACAACCCGCTCAGCCCCCAATACCACTGATCGCCGACAGCGCCGAGACACACGCGTCCGCTCCCAATGTGTTACCACCACCACTACCGGAACCACCAGCATCGAAGAGGAAGAGGGGAAAGGCTCTTGCTCTGGCAATAATCACCATATCCATACTGGCTGGTTTGGCAGCCGCATTTTACCTCGACCTAGTAGAAATCTAGTATTTCCGACGGTCTTCAACGAACTCGGCTACTGCACCAGCAACAAAACTACTACCTTGAGGAGCATCCGTTACAACTTCCACTGTCACCACTTCATCGTGTAGTAGGCTCTCATCCAGAGCAGATAGCCTAAGTCCGACCCTCCACCTCTTCAGTATCTCAAAGACGATGTACGACGCTACTCCTAGAATGACAATTGTATTGCAGCCCCATGCTGCGATAGTCGCATAGTCCATCCTACCTCTCCAGAAGGGCAACCCAAGAGGTTGATGCATATTCTCTTGCTGCAGCGAGTGGGTCCGTGGCTCCGTGAATTCCAGAACCCACAATTATCGCATCTGAACCCGCTCTTACTGCTTCTGAGGGATTTCCATATCTCTGTCCCAGGATACCCTCTGACGACCTAAGGTTAACCCCCGGAGTCCAGATCATCTTCCCCTCTCCTACCTTGCTCCTCAAATCCCCCAATTCGGTCGGACTGCTCCCGTTACCTATGTAGCCGATAACGTGCGGAGAGGCCGTGCCCATTTCCAGAGTCTTGTCCGTATACGAGTCTTCGAGTAGGTTTCCAGAGCTAGACATCTGGGCTAGAAGCAAGACTCCCCCTACCCTTTCCACCTCATCCCATGCTTCAGCAATCCCATCTACTACAACAGGACCGCTAACACTGTGCGACGTTACCAAATCAGACCATACTCGGATATCGTACAGTCCCCCCATCTGGGCCTTAGCAACCCTTCCGATATCAGCGAATTTCCTATCTTCGAACAGCAACATCCCCTTGGAACGTGCAGCATCAATAACAGCCCCCCAGTCTTCCAAATTGAAATCCTTGACCATGTCTACATGGGTCTTCAGAGCGCAAACATGATCACCAACATCTTCCACAATCTGGACAATCTCTTCCACTGTCGGCAAGTCCGCTGCTAACACGACCAAAGACTCCTTTTCACAGGCTATTGACATGAACTGGTGAGAAAGAGGATGAGCGCAGTTGGCCCATCTAGCCCCCCAAGCTTCCTCGGCTTTCATCAATTAGTCCCGTACTTTCCTCTATGTCAAGTCTTTCCTCTTCCAAGAAACATCAAGCCCCGTCTGTTCTCGCACGGGCCATGCATCCAGCTGTGTTGGTAGGTATGGGCGGCGCAATCGGGTCAGTGGCAAGGTGGGGAGTGTCAGAAGCGATGCCCTCAGACGGAGCATCAGAGGTTCCATGGGCCACAATCGTGGTAAATCTGTTTGGGGCCTTCGCTCTAGGAGCAATGATGGCAGCGACCCTTCAAACTGAGACGATTTTACTCTTCGGCACGGGTATGTTGGGGGGCTTCACGACCATGTCCGCATTCGGGGTTGAGAGCGTACGACTAATCGAATCGGGCAGCTCCTCAGCAGCCTCGATTTACATTGCACTAAATCTCTTAGCACCGCTCACTGCCTGGCTTGGTTGGAGATTGAGTGAGGCCTTTCTGGCGTAGGTGAATCCATGTCATCAGATGAACATGTCAGGATATTCGAAGTCACTACAAAGGATCTCGAAGGTCTTCCAGACTCCAGGGGTGAGAACGTCCGCTCCATGCTAAAGACCGATCATGGAATCAAAGTAGACTCCGTCAGGGTCATCATGGGATATCAGGTTAGATCTACAATCTCAGACGCACAGGCAGAAACCCTGACCTATGACCTGTTTGCAGACCCAGTAATCGAGGTCGCTGCAACGGACTCAAGGATACTAGACGACTTCTATGAAGCACCAGAGGTAGCGATCCAGATAGGATTCAAGCCAGGCGTCACGGACAACTCCGCCCAGGCCTGTTTGGACGGTCTGACAACGCTATTTCCAGAGCAGAAAGAAGCTAGAGTTGCAACGTATATGACCTATGCCTTCTGGGGAGTACAAGGCACAGTTTCCCCCTCAGAGCTGGCTGCGACCCTATACAACCCAATGATAGAGAGAGCGTCCGTGGCAGACCGAAATGGGTGCTCAAAGGGACACTGGCCGGAGCTCGGATTTCCAGAGGTCCTTCCAAACATATTCAAGGAACCGATGACGATAGATTTGGAGGTTAGTGACGACGATCTGCTTGAAATTAGCGAAAGAGGACTGCTTGCTCTAAACTTACAAGAGATGAAAGCCATCCAAAGCCACTACAGAGATCCTGCTGTCAGGGCCGAAAGAACCGAACAGGGACTACAATCGGACAGACCAACCGACGCAGAACTAGAGTGCCTTGCCCAGACATGGTCAGAGCACTGTTCGCACAAGATATTCGCTGCGAAGATCAGACACGTGGACAAAACAACGCATGAGGACAGTATAATCAATTCCCTATTCAAGACCCACATAATGCAGCCAACGCTGGATATCCAAAAAGAGGTAGATTGGCTACTAAGCATATTTCATGACAATTCGGGAGTTATCTCCTGGAATGATGAATGGAGTGTTTGCATAAAGGCCGAGACGCACAACAGCCCCAGTGCTCTGGATCCATTCGGTGGCGCTATTACAGGAATTGTGGGGGTGAACAGAGATATCCTAGGAACCGGATTGGGGGCCAGGCCCATAGCCAATACAGATGTATTCTGCTTCGGGCCGCCCGATTACTCTGGGACAATCCCCCCCGGACTTTTTCACCCCTCAAGGGTTTTCAGAGGAGTCCACTCAGGAGTAAGATCGGGTGGAAACGAGTCAGGGATCCCTACAGTCAACGGAGCAATAGTGTTCGACGAGAGATACATCGGAAAACCCCTGGTCTTCTGTGGTACAGTTGGAATCATGCCCCGAACCCTCGCAGACGGAAGAGAGAGCCACGTGAAGACGCCCAAACCAGGGGACATCGTTTACATGGTAGGGGGCAGGGTTGGAAGCGATGGGATCCACGGAGCGACATTCTCCAGCCTTGAACTAACTGAAGAGAGCCCTAGCTCAGCAGTCCAGATTGGAGACCCCATCACCCAAAAAAAGATGCTAGACATGATTCTGGAAGCCAGAGACGAGGGTCTAATTCAGGTAATAACGGATAACGGCGCAGGAGGACTTTCCAGTAGTGTCGGGGAGATGGCCGAACTCACAGGCGGAGCCAAACTCGACCTAGGGCAGGTCCCACTCAAACAAGCAGGACTCTCATCCTGGGAGATACTGGTCTCGGAGTCCCAGGAGAGGATGACAGTAGGAGTCAGACCAGACGACTGTGAGAAGTTCGAGGCCCTAGCCAGTCTACATGAGGTCGAGGCAACAGCAGTCGGTGAGTTCACCGATTCCGGGGCATTCGTAGTCCATCATGGACAGACACCCGTTGCACACCTGCCCATTCATTTCCTCTTCGACGGATGCCCGCAACTCAATCTAGACTCCGAGTGGAGCCCTCCGACTCATTTACCGGTGGAGACGCCCGAACTGGATGAGGAAGGAATGGGGAAATTACTCGTCAGGCTCCTAGCCAGACCCAACGTAGCCAGCAAGGAATGGTGGGTCCGTTCCTACGACCACGAGGTGATAGCCCAGAGCGTGATCAAGCCATTCTGTGGCACTAACCACGATGCTCCAGGAGACGCTGCCGTGATAGCGCCAATACAAGGAGGGACCCAGGGACTAGTTATCTCGAACGGCATCGCTCCCAGATACTCAGACATCGATTCCTATGCAATGGCGGCGGCCTCCGTCGATGAGGCTCTAAGGAACGCCGTATGTGTGGGGGTGGACCTAGATCTTATTGCAGGTCTCGACAACTTCTGCTGGCCCGACCCAATCGAGTCATCCAAGACTCCGGATGGACGGTACAAACTGGCCCAACTAGTCAGAGCTAATAGAGCACTGGATGACGTCTGCAGGGCATACAGGTTACCATGTATTAGCGGCAAGGACTCCATGAAGAACGATGCCATGATGGGAGGAGAGAAGATCAGCGTCCCACCAACTCTGCTATTCAGTCTGCTTGGAAACCACGAAGACGTCCGGAAAGCAGTCTCGTCGGACTTCAAGAAACCCGGAGACGCGATTTTCATAGTCGGAGAGACCCATCAGGAACTCGGTGCTAGCGAATTGGCATTCATGCTGAGGGACGAGGGCTCAGGAGGGATAGGTGGGGACGTACCGGATATCGAACCAGAGAGGAACATGAAAGTCTACAGGGCGCTTGCTTCATCCATGAAGAGCGGACTGGTGTCCAGCGCCCATGACTGCAGCGACGGTGGCTTGGCCGTGGCTCTGGCGGAGTGCTGCTTCGGCGCTGACTCCGGGGCTTCAATTGACATATCCCCACTCCAATCAGACAAGGAGGCCTTCGAGGAATCCATGGAGGGAGTATGCTGTCACTACCTAGGGCTGGTCTCCAAGGGAGACGCCATCTCCGTATCTAGGGACGGAGAAAAAGTCCTCTTGGGCTCAATGTCGGAAATGAGGGACTCTTGGAAGAACACACTACATGGAGGGGGACTCTGATGACTCCCAAGGTAGCAGTCCTTTCGGGCTTCGGAATCAACTGTGAGACAGAGACTATGGCCGTATTCGAGATGTCAGGAGCCCGTGCTGACAGGGTTCACGTCAACCGGCTGGTCAACGGGGAATTGAATCTCTCAGATTACCAGATCATGGCGATACCTGGAGGGTTCTCCTTCGGCGACCATCTAGGCAGCGGCAGGCTGATGGGAAACAGGCTTCGTTTCGGTTTGAGGGACCAGGTAAGGGGTTTCGTAAGGGATGGGAAGCCTGTAATTGGTATATGCAACGGCTTCCAGATACTTGTGAAGATGGGCCTCCTTCCAGGTGACGAAGAGGTTTCACTAACCCAGACCGCCTCTCTCGCACTCAATGACAGCGGTCACTACGAGAACAGATGGGTGACCCTTGAGTTCGACCCAAAGAGTCCGTGCATATGGACAGCGGGACTCGAGCGCATCAGGGTCCCAGTGCGGCATGGGGAAGGAAAATTTGTCACAGACGATCCCACCTTGATAGATAGATGGGCAGAGTCCGGCCAATTGGTCGCGAGATATGTCGACCCTACGAACGAATACCCTAGTGCTAGCGACAACATCCTCCCTTACCCAGTCTCTCCTAATCAGAGCTGGAGGAACGTCGCCGGGGTCTGTGACCCGACAGGGTTGGTTTTCGGGTTGATGCCACACCCCGAGGCAAACCATTCAACATGGCTCGGAGCCACATGGACCAGAGAACAAAATGAACACGGACAGGGAGAGGGGATGGCGATTTTCCGCAATGCAGTCAGTCACGTGATGGAGGCCTGAGCACCTCAACCCAGTTGTAGAATTCCCAATGCCCGCCTAGTTGCTGCTAGAATCAGTACCGTCACAAGTATTCCTCTTACACCCTTCTGGGAAGAGGATGTAGAGCCATACCTAGATCCTATCAGGCTCCCAGCCAGAACTGCGATTACGAAAGGAAACAGAAGACTAGGGTCTAGATCAAGTCTACCAGCGACCCCCGCTCCAACTAGTCCAGCGAGCGAGTTTAGCCATACGAAGAGGGCGGTCGTCGCCGCGGCCTCCTTCGCTTTAGCCCACCTCCCGAGCATAAGGGCGGGGAGTAGGAAGATGCCGCCCCCCAAGCCTATCACTCCACTCGCCAAGCCAATTCCACCTCCAACTACCGCAGCCTTGGTAGCACTGGGTCTGACTGCCTCGCTAACTCCTGCGTCACCTGAAACCAACCTCCAAGCCGCTAGGATTAATGTGAGTGATAGCAATGCGTCGTAAACGGCCCCTTCCACAAGCATGAATCCTCCGAGAGCGGCCATGGGCACGCTTGAGGAAATGAATGGGAGAGACAGATCCCTGACATGATGACCAGACCTGTGGTAGTTCCAGAAGGCAATCCCAGCCACAATCAGATTTAGCGACCAGGCATATTGCTTGAGCCAAATCGACTCCGACGCTGCAAACGTCGTCAACGACAGGACAGCTAGGTAACCCGACGCTCCCCCGAGCCCAACCGAGGAGTACAGAGATGCTACAGCGAATAGGGCGATTAAAATAAGCACCAACTCAGTGGAAACCACGAGGACCCCTTTGGGAAGGACACTTCAACTCCACCGTTTCTCGGTGACCATGGAGGTAGGAGTTTCCCTGCAACGGGCAATTGAACTGGCCAGTCAACTTACCCTGGTCAGGGAACACGAGACAATTCCGTTGATTACGGCATCTGGCCGGACTCTTTTCGAGGACCTAATATCAATGGTAGACGATCCGAGATTCGATAACTCGGCTATGGACGGCTGGGCAGTAAGAGAGGCAGATTGCAAGAAACTAGGAGCCATACTGAGGATAGTGGGAACTAGCCAAGCCGGCTCTGAAGAAATCCCGGCCGTAAATGCAGGTGAAGCTTGCAGGATAATGACCGGTGCACCCATACCTCAGGGAGCGGATGCCATTGTGATGGTCGAAGACTCCACTATTGTAGGGGACAAAGTAACAATCGACGGCCCGGCCAAACCCAGCTTTATCCGCTGGAAGGGCGAGAACCTAACCCGCGACACCGTGGCATTGAGAGCTGGCACCGTCCTGACTCCGGCTTCGGTTTCTCTCGCAGCAACAATGGGCCATGCGAACATCAGGGTGGTAAGGAAACCCAACATTGCTGTGATAGGGGTCGGAGACGAGCTGACTCCTCCCGGGGAACCTCTCTCAGAGAGCTCGATATACGAATCCAACACATTCGGGCTATCATCCCTTGTGGAGAAGATGGGAGGAACACCAAGGAGGCTCGACCTGATTAAAGACAGCATGGATCGTCTGAGAGAAACTCTGGACGAAGCTGCAGCGTCATGCGACGCCATTCTTACCAGTGGAGGGGTCAGCATGGGGGAATGGGACATGGTTCGAAGAATAATGGAGGAAGAAGGAGATATTAGATTCTGGAAGGTGATGATTAAACCAGGAGGCCCACCAATTTTCGGCTCTTGGAGGGGGAAACCAATTTTCGGGCTTCCAGGAAACCCAGTCAGCAGTCACATCGTCTTCACAGTACTGGTAGCACCATGGATGTCATTCAGTATGGGCTCCGAAGAGGGAATCAGACCCAGACTTGCCAACAGAGTAAGAGTGGAGATGGAGGAGTCACTGAAGGGAGCGCCTGGGAAGCTGTGCATGAGGAGGATTTCTATCAGACAGGAGGGAGATAGATTGCTAGGCTCCACAAGTACGCACCAGGGAAGCGGTAATATCCACAGTATGGTAGCCCACAATGGCCTCTCTCTTCTCCCTCCGGATTCGGATTGTCAAGAGGGCGACACTATCGACGCTCTCTGGCTTCTCTAGACACTAAACCTAAGAGCGCTCGACTCCAATTCACAGCCGTTGTAACTACAAGGCCAAAGCAACCCCGATTCCATTCTGTGTGGTTTTCTCAGGCATGGTTTCAAAGGAGCGCGCTGTGAGTGGTTACTCCGGACAAGGTGATGCGATGTCAGACAACAAGAGCAATGGCTTTTCCGAGGATGGTTGGATCGAGGTAAAGGGGGCCAGGACTCATAATCTGAAGAACATCGATGTTAGCATACCGAGGGGAAAGTTCGTCGTGATATCTGGGGTTTCAGGCTCCGGGAAATCAAGCTTAGCATTCGATACTCTGTATGCAGAGGGCCAGAGACGCTATGTCGAGAGCCTAAGTTCCTATGCAAGGCAGTTCCTCGGACAAATGAAGAAACCAGACTGCGACTCTATCGAAGGACTATCACCGGCTATCAGCATAGATCAGAAGCAAGGAAGTCACAACCCCAGATCGACAGTTGCTACCGTAACTGAGATGATGGATTACATGCGACTTCTGTGGGCGAGAGTCGGACTCCCTCATTGTCCCGAATGTGGACGCGAAGTTAGCAGGAGGACCGTGCAGGAGATTGTCGATGATGTCATGTGGCGCTTTGAGGGACATGGGATAGCGATTTGGAGTCCTGCAATCAGGAATCGAAAGGGCACCCATGCCGACTTGTTCAATGCTTTGGTAGACCAAGGATACCTTGCAGGCAAGGTAAATGGAAGAGAGGCTAGCTTCGAAGATCCCCCACGCTTGGAAAAGAATCTGAGACACGATGTAGACGTCAGAGTGGACAGACTGCTGCTGACACAGCCCAATAGACAGAGGCTAACAGAGGGAATAGAGGCGGGATTGCGCCTCGGCGCAGGGTCCGTTGCAGTGGAGAGTCTGAGTGCGCCCAAACCCGGGGAAGACAATGCAGAAGAGCAGAGATTCAGGACCCAGGAGGAAGAGGTAATCGCTTACTCGGAGGAGTTTGCATGCCCAACCCACGGCTCCTTCCTTCCTGAGATGAGCCCCCGAGTTTTCTCGTTCAACAACCCCCTAGGAGCGTGCCCCACCTGTCAGGGGTTAGGGGTCGAGCGGTCATTCTCTCCCGATCTCGTAATCGACAGGACAGCTACGGTGGGGGAGGGATGCATCAGGCCCTTCCGGAGGTCGATGATGTCCGGTTGGTACCGAAGCCAGATGACTCAGACATGCGACCACTTCGGCATACCCACGGACGTCCCATTTGGAGAATTGGACGAGGACAGTCGCGATATCATGCTCAATGGCTCAGGAGGCGAGGTGATCAATTTCGAGTTCAACTCTGAGAAGGGGTCCTCGTACACTATGTCCAGACCATGGGAAGGGGTCTTCTCCAGACTCGCTCGTACATACAAGGATACCAGCTCAGAGCGAACTAGGTCCAGGCTATCCTCGTTCATGACGGATGAGGCGTGCTCAACTTGCCGTGGAGACAAACTGAACGATGCCGTATCCAAGGTCACCGTCGGGGGTGTGAATCTTCCAGGAATTTCAAGTTGCAGTGTGCTGGAAGCCTTGGCCGTGGTACAGAATTGGAGGTTGGGGGGCTTAGATGATACATGGGACAATCTCGACAGAGACGCCCCAGACAGCGTCATAGTCCAATCGACGGAGAGGCTAGACGAGCGTTCCATGTACATAGGAAAAGAGATCATCAAGGAGATAGAGTCCAGACTCAGGTTCCTTGCCTTGGTTGGGTTAGACTACCTGACACTAGATCGCAGGGCTAACACTCTCTCGGGCGGGGAGAGTCAGAGGATACGATTGGCAACACAGATAGGCACACGACTAACCGGCGTAATGTACGTCTTGGATGAGCCTAGCATAGGTCTTCATCCCAGGGACAACGACAGACTACTTCAGACGTTGAGGGAGCTAACAGATCTCGGGAATACACTGCTGGTTGTGGAGCACGATGAGGCTACGATGAAGCAGGCCGATTGGCTGGTTGATCTCGGACCCGGCGCTGGGAAGGACGGCGGGCAACTGGTCGTGAGTGGGACCTACCCAGATCTCTTACGAAGCGATGAGAGCCCTACGGCCGCATATCTGTCGGGGAGGGAGGGGATCCCGATTCCCGACGATAGAGTCGAGCCCGACGATGAACGATGGATCAAGATTTCAGGTGCCCGTCAGAACAACCTCCAGGACATCGATGTCAGGATACCCCTCGGCTGCATGGTGGCCGTTACCGGGGTTTCGGGATCCGGCAAGTCGTCTTTGGTTACTGAGACACTTGCACCAGCACTTCTTAGAGAACTCCACGGAACAGACTCAACTCCTGGCGCCATGGATGGGATTGCAGGCCTGGAAATGGTGGACAAGACCATAGTAATCGACCAATCACCCATTGGAAGGACTCCAAGATCTAATCCGGCAACTTACACAGGTGCCTTCGGACCTATTAGGGACCTATTCTCACAGACAAAATTGGCGAAGGAAAGGGGATACGAACCAGGACAGTTCTCCTTCAATGTCAGAGGAGGGAGGTGCGAGGCATGCAGCGGAGCGGGCTCTACTAAACTGGAGATGAACTTCCTACCAGACGTGTGGGTAACTTGTGAAGTGTGCAAGGGAAAGAGGTACACCAGGGAGACACTAGAGGTCAAGTGGAAGGGTAAGACGATTAATGATATTCTCGAATTGAGCGTTGATGAGGCATGCGTCTTCTTTGAGAACCAACCCAGGATCCACAGGATAGTCAAGACGGTCCAGGATGTTGGATTGGGATACATCAGGCTAGGACAGCCTGCAACAACACTCTCCGGAGGAGAGGCCCAACGAGTCAAGTTGGCAACCGAACTCCACAGACCACCAAGGAAGCACACATTCTACATCTTGGACGAACCGACTACGGGCCTGGCTCTATCAGACGTCCATCAGCTCATCGATGTCCTACTTCGGCTACGACGCAACGGTCACACGGTGATAGTGATAGAACACCACCTCGATGTGATCAAGTGCGCGGACTGGATAATCGACCTAGGTCCGGAGGGAGGAGAGCTGGGTGGAGAGGTGGTAGTCGCAGGAACGCCTGACGAGGTCGCTAGGGAGCCTGGAAGCTATACAGGTCAACACCTAAACGGGATGGTCTGACAGAATCAATCCCAAGCCTTGAGAACCCCGACTGGAACCCGCATCCATGTACAGATCGGGAAATCCCGCACTCAATGACTCAACATTCCAGAAATCTGCCTACAAAGACGCTCCATGGTGGGAGGGATACGAGTCCAGCATGATGACAATCGAGGGAGTAGCCGAGAAAACGGGGCTTCTACTCCTGATTACGGCCACAACTGCACTGTTTACCGCTTTCTCGATGCCTGATAGTGCCCCACTTATCTTAGTCGGTGCACTTGGCGGCTTTATCGTAGCCTTGATTGTGATTTTCTCCGGGTCTACTAATCCGATGCTAATATGCACATACGCAGCACTAGAGGGGCTGGTAATAGGTGGGATAACCTGGTTTTTCGAAGTGGCTTTTGACCTTCCGGGGATCGGAATCCTAGCAGCTTTCCTCACCTTCATGATCCTCGCATCAATGATTGCGATTTACAGAGCAGGCCTGATCAGGTGGGACAGGAATCTAGCGATAGCAGTATATTCCTCGATGTTTGCTATTATTTTGATCTACATATTCTCTATTATTGGTGCAGTGACAGGGTTGTTTCGAGTGCCTTACATTCACGATGCGACCCCTGTAGGGATAGCATTCTCGCTCTTCGTCGTAGGAATCGGGGCACTCTGCCTTGTAGCAGACTTCGACTTCATCGAGAGGGGTGTCCAGATGGGAGCACCAAAGCAATTGGAGTGGAGAGCCGCTTTTGGGCTGATGGTCACACTAATCTGGTTGTATCTGGAAATTCTGGAGTTGCTGGCTAAGATTGCCATTTACTCGAGGCGCTAGATGATGCAAACAGATCTCATATTGCAGTTAGCGTTAGCTGGGATAGCACTCGGTCTGTTCGAGGGAGTTCGCCCGGGCCCCCTACTGACAATGGTAATCCGAGAGACCCTGACTGGAGGTTGGTCTGCAGGTGCAAGGGCCGCATCAGCTCCAATATTCACGGATGGTCCCTTAATCATGATCAGCGTACTGCTGTCAGGATGGGTCGCCGATCAATCTAGTCTCATGTTCACGATTTCCATGCTGGGAGCCTGTTTCCTATTCTGGTTCGGCATCGATTGTTTCAGAATAGAACCACCTGATTCTGATATCGGGCAGCAGGAGGTCACTGGATCATTCAGCAGGGGGGTGATTACGAATCTACTGAATCCGAACGTGTATGTGTTCTGGTTCCTAATTGGCGGCCCTCTGATGGCGTCAGCAGCAGACGAGGAGCCTGCGGCTCCTGTGGCCTACGCACTATCTTTCCTGGTAACGATAATCATCGTAAAGATGACGATTGCCCTAATCTTCGACAGGACGCGCGGCTCTATGTCGCCAAGAGCATACAAAATTGCATTGGGAATTTGCGGATTGGGCATGATCGGATTCTCTGCTGGTTTCATGTACCGGGCGTATGAGCTGTTCCCGGAGGCATTCTAGCGCTAAATGTGAAACTCGGCCTAAGGCAACGAGCCAGACCCGCTTACTTCTGCCAACCACTCCATAGCAGAGCGATAGTCTGACTCAGCCTCAAGATCGTCTTCCAGCAGAAGCGCCTGAGCAGCGTCCCAGAGCGCCCTCAGGGCTGGGACCCAGTCGCCCCCCTTGTCGCGGCTCTCTTCATCGAATCTCCATGCATCCGACTCCGTCTTATCGTGCACTACCAACCATGCCCAGCCCATAGAGGACTCCAGACCTCTACCCTTCCTAGCCATGGAGACAGTGGAGGCAACCCCATCATCAGCGGCCTTCCGCACCAAATCGTCTGCGAATGAAAGAGGGCCAGGGAGAGCTCCTCTCTTCCAAGGAAGCCTATCCAGCTTCATTGCAGTGCTCAGCGACTCGCTTAACTCTCGTAGAAAAGCTCCGAACCCCTGCTTCCTCTTCGACTGTCTTGAGTGAACCCTCTCCGCATCCTCTCCTACCAGTCCGAACAAATCCTCCAGGATTGTCCCACCGTGCTCTTCCCAGAGAGAAACCAGAACAGGGTGGCACGAAGAGTCTTCGAGCCTCACGACCTTTTCGTCCAGGCTCACTACGACGCCATCCGACCTGACGTGGATTCCATCGTCTATCGAATCTAGTACACAGGCGAGCGCCCGGCGCTCGTCCTCCGTCCCATTCATGTGACCGAGGAACTCCCCTCTATTGTCATCGGAGAACCAGTTACTACCGACGACGAATCCATCGGTGATCGAGTTTAGAATACTGTACCTGCAGGCCCTTGCTAGAGCATTGTCCTCCAACGACATCTTGAGCCAGGTATTCAGGACTTCATCCACTCTCTCGAGACCCTCTTCGGGTAGAGCCCTGTCCTCTGGCCACCCCTCTGGCCTCCACACCCAAGCCGCCTCGCAGACCTCTCCAAGTTTATTGGGAGGCATCATCGACACAGCAATGCTCCTTGCCACGGGCTCCTCTGTCTTGGCCAGCGCTGCAGGGGAGAGCCCCACCTTGGTTCCATCGGAGAACTCGAGCTTAAGCCAGCCATCCGCAGTCCCTGATTCTGAGACAACAGTCTCTTCGTCCAATCCCGCAGACCACTTGCAAGAATCTCCCTGCAGGTCCACTGAAGTGTTCCCAAGGGTCCACTGCACCCACTCGGAGGGAGGAGTCGGCTCAAATCCAGTGAACACGAAACCTCCATCCCACGAGAAGAAGTACTGGCCTGCCTTGGCGTGGTCGTCCCAGACCAAAAGCCTCAGCCGGGGGTGGTTGAAGTTCTGTATGCCTACAAGATGGCCAGGTCTACCGCTCCCTCTCTTTAGGTAGCTAGCGTTACCGTAGACGTCGCTCTTGAATACCGAGACCGTAGTCAGATCCTCCTCAGATGCTGCAACTAGGCTCCCAGCAAGGGAACGGGATACATCCCCTCCGCTTCTTTTGGACATCCTCTTCTTCAGCCACCTGATATCGTTTCTTTTTGAGGAGACAGCTTTGAGCTCGTGCAACGTCAATGCCATGGGGTCCTTGTTCCCGAAGAGTGAGACCTTCCCCAAATCCCCAACTATCTCTGGAAGGAAACTCTCTGGGTTTTCCAGCAGTGCCTCCAGGCTCCTCTCGAGCCTCTGCTGGATTTCCTTCGAGGCCTGTTTAATTCCCCTTACCCTCACTCTCTTCCTACGACTCCTGTCACCGGGGAAACGAACTTCTGCAGGAGGCTTGGCCATGATATCCAATCCACCGAAAGGCATCTCAGACTTGAGTTCGTCGGGGGCCCTACATCGCTCCCCTTCTGCTGAAAGCCTCTCTTTCGTTATCGCTCATTTCCGACGGTATTATCAGGGAATGAACCCGGCCACCCTGAACCTTTGAGATTTCTTTAAGACTTCCAGAGAAGACTCTTTGCCCTTTAGTTCCAACATCACTCAGGAGCACCCCCTCCCATTCATTGACCGCCAAGGCGTTTTTTTTAACCCCAGTAGAATCTAGACCATCTCGCTCTTCCAACCACTTCTCTTCCATCTCCCCGAGAGTGGAAATGGCTTGCGAAGGACTCATCGGAGTCGGAAGGTCGAGACCCATCCCCGTTGGGTCGAGATCCAGAAGAACCAGTGTATGCAAGCCGCCCTCCAAATTCCTCAAAATCATTTCCAGAGGTGACGTGGCAAGATAATCTCCGTATGGATATGGCAGTGTGACCTGCCTTCCGAACTTATACGATTGAAGACCAGATAGAGAGACGGCCAGCGAAGTCGCAGACATCCCAGGGATTACTTCGAAGCCTATTCCTTCCTCCATACATCTAGCCTCTAAATCTATGTGCGTGGTAGCTTGCATCGGATCTCCAACGACCAAAAGGGCCACAGAATCGTTCCGTGACTCGTCAAGCAGAGCCTCAGGACTTTCCACAGACGGGCGCATCATCCTCTCCCAGGGCCCTACCACGCTCTCCAGAAGGGCTTCCTGCTCCGTGGGCAGAACTGCGGTGTATCCCTCCAAGTACCTCTTTTTGCACCCCCGTGCCACACTACGAGCCCTCTCAGTCATGTGCCCCAGATCCCCTGGACCGATACCGATTAGCCATAGCCCGGCAGGAACCTCATCAGTTGCCATCTCCCTTCCCTATGCTCTCATGCACATCAATATGATGTGCCTCAGAACTTCAGCCGAAAGGAGCCCTTTCGACCCAACAGAGTCCCCGAGTAATGATCATCCACACGAGAGTCGAATGGGACCATCGAGTAGATCAACTCCTTACTGTAGGTCTTGTAAAGGAACATCTCCCAAAGAAAGCCTTTGTTCCCACCCGCAGAAAGGAAGTCTCCCCCAGAGACCCTCCTGATTTGGGAGAGCACCGCCCCAATGTCCTTCGAAAAACCTAGAACCCCTGTCTCCATCACCACGAACTCACCGTCATCGAACTCCTCCCAGGCCGACATATCGTTGATGTCCATCCTATTGCACTCCTTGCAGCCAAACAGGTCTACAGTAACATCCCCATGCTCACAGTTAGGGAACAAGCTGGACATGAATTGGAAGTAGTTCCCGCTACAGGGATCACCTATCACCATCAACTTCTTTCCCTTGGTCTCCGATGTCTCCTTAGCTACCCTGAACATCTTCTTTGTTAGCAGGTTTCGTTTTATCGGCGAGATCAGGATGCTCTTGATCATGTGGCCCTCATCTCCGTCATCGTCAAGCGATGACGCCTACCGGCCCATCAACGTGATGCGTCACCTGAGGGTCCCAAATCGAGATGTGGAGAGTATCCTGAGTCTACTCAGAGAGAGGGAGTGGCTAGCTTCTGGAATGAGGGTTTTCTCACAGGACGATGCAGAATCCCGCTTGGTCCCCATCGATCCTGGATCTCCAATCGCACTCCCAGCACCCTTTGACAAATACGAGATAGAAGTCCACGAGGGTCAGCCCGACAATAGAATCGATTCTGATTGGTGGAACCACCTGACTAATCTTTTGGGACCGGAGGTGATTGCGGCTCATGGCGAAGCATGGCCTTCTTCACATGAGTTCATTTCGGATATGATGATAGTAAGAATCGAGGACACCTTGGAGAGGTTCTCTGCCCAAATTGCTGAGGCCAAACTCCTTTCCCATCCTCACATCAGACTAGTCTTGAACGACGAAGGCGTCCAGGGCGAACTAAGGATCCGCAAACTAACCCCGATTGGTGCCAGAGTCGATGGGGCGATAGTCACCGAGGCAATTCCAGACTCTGTCATGAGCACTCGGGTCCTGGTCCGAGAGTCTGGGAAATCCATCGCTTGTGATCCAAGTAAGGCGTACTTCTCGACCAAGCTCCAGTCCGAGAGACTCGAGACTCTTGCACTGGCCAGACAACTTAGAGAACTACTAGGAAGGCCGTTGAGGGTCTGCGATCCATTTTGCGGGGTAGGCCCTTCGCTAGCAATTCTGCTTTCGGAACCAGGCCTAGTCGGCGAGGTGCTGGCATCTGATCTGAATCCCCATGCAGTGGAGCTCCTGATGGATAACCTCCGCAGATGGGACGGTAGGGGTTATCCGATGGGGCCTGCTCCGATATCTAGGATTTACGAAGATCGCATAATCGGGGTCGCCGACGCCATGAAACTACAAACAAATCCAGAGTTTATCGGTAGGTGGGACCTGCTCATAGTAAACCTCCCACATAGGACTCTCGATATTTTACACTCTCTAGTGCCTCTGATTGACCGAGAGACCCCATCTATGGTGAGGGGTAGGGTTATTGTTCCAGAGAACGAAATCGAGCACGCCAACCGATCCATCAGTCGAGATCTCCCTGACTCGCTGGCAGGGTTCCCAGCTCCAAATCTGAGAGTAAAGAGAGACTACAGTAGCAAACTGAGACTATGCTCTTTCCAGGCATGGATTGCACCTCGGGAGGACTAGTTTGAACAACATCCTAGACACACTTTCTAGTACGTCTGACGCATTTCCCGATAAGATAGCATTTGCGTTCATAAGGAAAGGAAATAAGAAGAAAACAGACAGTATCTCCTTCAGAGAACTCGATCAGAGGAGCGATAGAGCAGCTCGCTATCTATCGAATAGAGGTTTCAAGGACGGTCTAGTAACACTCGTACTAGCACGTCCTAGTACCGAATTCGTCGTGCTGATGTATGCAATGCTAAAGACGGGGGCAGTCCCTCTCCTGCTACCCTCCATCAAAATCAGGAAGCGGAGCGGAAGAGCGCAACTAAGAAAAATCCTGAACAGAGCCAGACCAGAGGGGGTAATCGGAAGCGGAGCCTTGCTCGCAATTCGCAGGATTCTCCGTCTCGGACCCAGAAAGTTGAGGACAATAAACGTCCGAAATCTGAAGAAATTCTACTCTAATTCTAACAACGGGTCAGGTTTTACCTCGAAAAAGGAAATTGACTGGACAGACGTCCCGGCCTTTGTTAGGTACACAACAGGAAGCACCGGGCCACCGAAGGGAGTGATATACTCTCACGGGATGCTGCATTCTCTCCTCCGGACTCTCGAATCGGAGGGAATTACGTCTGATGACGTCTTCTTCGGAAGGTCTGGTACACTAATCATCCATCCTCTGATTGGAATTTCATCTGTGTCGATAATGGCTAAACCCAGACATATCAGAGGGCAGGAAATAGTCGAGACTGTCTCTACTTGGGGGGCGACGGCAGCATTCCTGTCCCCTCCGTCGGCAATCCATCTGGCAAACTATTTGGAAAGCCACGCGGAATCACACAATCAGTCACCGGCTATGCTAGAATCTCTAACACGGATTTACGTTGGAGGGGAGACGATTTCTGCTGGTTTCGTCAGTACGATTGAAAGCCACCTATCAGAAGAGAGGTCGCCTCGTGGAGGATTCCGTCTTGTATATGGGGCTACTGAGGGATTTCCCCTCTGCCAGGCCCATGCTAGCACCATCATAGAAACTCACCCAAAAACCGAGTCTGGGATGGGTTTCTGTCTCGGAGAACCAGTGGAGGGGATTATGATTAGGATTCTTTCTTTCGAGGACTACAATGAGCAGTTCGACCCTTCCATTGCATCAGAAGTCTCAGGTTTTGGGCCTGGATCCATAGGAGAAATCTCGGCTATGGGCCCAGCAGTGTATTCTTCTCTTATTGGGCAGGACGAGATAGAGTTTGGAGGTCCAAAGACTACTGCTCACGACTCTCTCGATGGAACTAATTGGCATCGAACTGGGGATTTGGGATACCTTGACCAGCATGGTAGAGTTTGGATAGTCGGTAGGAAGGCTCACAGAGTTAGATCGAAAAACGGCTACACTCTACACACCAAGCAAATAGAGGAGATCTTCAATCACAGCCTCGGGATCAGGACTGCTTTGGTGGAGGGCCCTGATAACCATTGGCCCGTGATTCTGGTGGAAAAGGACAACGCTCCCTGGAATGAAATGAAAAAGAGGCTGAAAGAAGAGGCGAAACGAGCCTGCGGTTTACTGGGCTATGATGGCGAACTCACCTTCCTACAGTATGGGGGGGTGTTCCCGGTAGATTCAGGTCATGAAGCAAAAATAGAAAGAGAGAAATTGAGAAATTGGGCCAAGCATAGACTGCACTGAAACCACTCTTAGTGACGGTTCATTGGCGCCCCGACCGGGATTTGAACCCGGGTCGCAGCCTCGACAGGGCTGCATGATAGGCCACTACACCATCGGGGCCGGCTTCCTAACGAGATAGCCTTCCTTTTTCAAGGTTTGAGGGGGCATCATTGATGGCCCAAACGTGCACAGGCTATTCATGGGAGGAGCTCCTGTGGTCATCGACGTCATAGATAATGGAGGCCAATGGACCCACAGAGAGTGGCGCATGCTTAGATATCTAGGCGTGGATACGCAAATACTCCCGAACGATGTTCCGGTATCAGAAATGCGTGAATTAGACGGCTTAATTCTATCAGGAGGAGCGGCCAGAGTAGGCCTAACCGGGAAGTTAGGCAACTGTGCAGAATACCTCTCTCTTGAAGTTCCGATTCTGGGGATATGCGCTGGCCACCAATTCATGGCTAGACACTATGGAGGGACTGCAGGAGAGGCTCCCAAGCCAGAGTTCGGTGCAGCAACCATTTCCCTAGTCGGGGACGGTGGTCCCCTATTCCAAGGCACACCATCTCACCAAACGGTTTGGGAGAGCCATAATGATGAGGTAACTACGCCTCCACCAGGCTTCACTGTGATCGCCGAAAGCGAGTCCTGCAGGGTCCAGGCTATGCAGAACGGAGAATTAGACAGATTCGGTCTCCAATTCCATCCTGAAGTAAACGATACAGAGTTCGGGTCAAACATCTTCGAAAACTTCGTGAACATTTGCAAATCTGCGAAATCTGGATAGGACAGATTGAAGAAGGCCCGTCAAGTGGCGGACCCGATAGCAATGAAGGGCGACAAAGAGATCCTGCACAAGTGCAGAAACTGCAACAGGACCGATAAGAGGCAGTATAACCCCACATCCGAAGAGCACTGCAACCACTGCAACGCCCCTATGGACCCTCTAGAGATTCGATACAAGTGCGTTAACTGCGGACACATGTCATGGGCCGAGGCAGACTCCACCGGTAGATCCTGTCACAAGTGCGGATACCGAATCTTCGTCAAACCGCGAAAAGATGGCATGGCCAAGGTTCTGAAAGCCGAGTGACAATCGCGGAGTTCAAGACCCGCCTCTCTCCCATTAGTACATGGCAAGCTGGCTCCAGACAGAGGCTCCGACCAGTTTCGATGAACTAGCAGTTCCGACGACCGTTCGTCAGACACTCGCTTCCAGTAGCATCTCGTTGGATCCGCCTCACTTACTGATCACCGGACCAGCTGGCGTAGGTAAGACCGCATCTTGGCGTCTTTTCGCCAGACAGCTCCTGGGCCCCGGATGGAAGTCCACTACGCACATCCTTCAAGCACGAGATTTAGTGAGACAGAGGGGAGCAATGTCTTCTTTCGAAGAGTTCCTGCGACCCAGCGGGTCAGAGAAGGACACCTTGGCAGGAAGAACCAGCCTGGATGCTTTCGATAGAGGAATCTCCCTATATCCAGATGAAAACATTGCTCCAGCAGGTTCCGAGACCGAAGTGCACGATGGAATGGTGCCTGTCAGCCGTCTGATAGTGATTGAAGACGCCGATTACTTGGGACATATTCGCCAAGCATATCTCAGGAGGATGATGGAGACGGTAGGAGGTGCTTCCAGGTTCGTACTCGTAGCCCGGGCCCCATCCAGAATCATAGACGCACTACGATCACGCAGTCAGATGATTAGGATTCCACCTACCGACAGAGAAACAATCACCACCACTTTATCAGAAATAGCTGGGAAAAACGGATGTATACCGGCAGAAGGAGTACTAGAGGATATATCTTACATTTCCGAAGGCAATCTCAAGAAGGCTGTCTTCACGCTTGAGATGCTAGATTCCAGGGGGCTTGCTTCTGATCGCTCGTCGGTACACAAGATGGTCCAGGCATCAACTCTTCAAGCAGGGAGGAGACTGGTAGAATTGGCTATTCGAGGTAAGGTAGTCGAATGGAAGTGGGAAAATCAACGAGGAAGAAATAAGAAAGTCCTATCGGGAGCAATGGCAGAGGTTGACAACCTGATGACTAATCATGGTCTAGATTCTACCGACCTCGTCTCTCAAATCCACTCTGTCATCATCGGAAGGAGACTCAGCGTCCCCCAGTCACTAAGGTATGAGATTCTGGATGCATTGTCGGAATGCGATGTCGGACTACAGAGATCCACTTATCCTAGGATTCACTTCGAGAGATTCCTGCATCGAACTGCTATCGCGGGGAAGATGCACGGACTCTCGATGTAATCGTGGCGGGCGCGGCAGGATTCGAACCCGCGGTCCCCGGCTTAGGAGGCCGGTGCATTATCCAGGCTATGCTACACGCCCGTTCTCGCGAGCACGCACTCCTGAAGAAATCTGCCCCAAAAACGAACACTCTTCGCAGGCCCATGCGATGCCATGAAGCAGGGGAGGCTTCTGGGTAAGACATGGCGAGCAATATGTCTGACCTTCCCAACCCCTATGGCGAAGACGACTTATCCGGCTCCACTGAGTCCGCTCTGGAACGAAGAGTTCGAATCAGAGACTCTCAGAGAGTGTTCTGGACCAAAATTGCCACTATACGGTGGAGTGGCCTCGCCAGAATATCCATATCATTCGCTGCGGTATTGGCTACGCTAATCCTAGCATCTGGTCGGGGAGGGGAACTGGTTTACGTCGGTGTTGCACTCTTCGCATTTCAGGCCGTTCTTTTCTTCCCTGCTATGCTGGCCTCTTCCTTCGCCCAGATGTCTGCTAGAGACCGACTACAGTTGAAAATCGGACGTACTAGATACATGGAAGCCTATCCCGGTGTTGAGAGAATCCTGAACACGCTCCAAGAGAGAACACTCAGAGAGAGAACTAGACTCATATGTGCGTTACTTGCAGCAGGAGCGCTGAATTCTGAGGACAACTTCGAGACAGGGACGATTCTGGCGTCGATACTCTTCGGATTAGCTGTATTTCTAGGATCTATCTCTATTATCAACACACTTCAGTTGGAACGTCGAATTCCTATGATAGACTCAGACTTTCCGTTGTTATCCATGCACGCCCCGACTCTCCATCAAAGTACTCTGAAGAGAGCTCTTACTGATTTGGTAGTAGCACATTTAGATCCGGAAACAGCGGGGGCATGGGACGATTGGGTCGTTGGCCTAGAAAACAAGGTCAGATCGAACCAAACTCCTGAATCTGCGGTAGAGCACCTGCTTAGAGTACTACATCTGAATCACCTAGGTCTCGTTGATGACAGCAGACTGATATCCGAATCCAAGAGGGTCTTCAGGATTGCTGCAATCGACGATTTAAACAATGACGAGTCTAAGTTCTGTTACAGGACACTCAGGAGACTAATGGCACACACTAGGGCATGGCAACCCGGACTCTTCAGACTGATCGATAGGCTCGAGGATGCTGCATTGAGGGGGCATGCCTCACTTATCGAGAGCCCATGGAGACTCGATCTGGACATCCCCCCCCGATGCTCCCAGGGGCAAGGGGACTTGTTCGTCATGATCCATAACCACTCTGGACGTGAATCTCAGATAGAGGTAGACATCATTGCCGCTGACGGAGAACCCCACCAGCAGACACTGAGGTTGAATCCGCCAGTATCCAAACAGCCCAAGAAACCTGCAAAAATAGGAGAAGAGGGAAACGATATAGTAGACGTGCTAGCAAGACTGATTGACAACAGTCTGGTCTTATGGATAGGTCTGGCATGGCCCACTGGGTCAACAGGCTCTAAGCCAGTTCAGGTTAACATGAGGGGGCCCACAGGGGAGACACTCTCGGCGTTCGTGGTTCAGACAACGCTCTCCTCCGGATTCAATCCAGAGGGAGCCACAGAGAAGATGCTCGATGCAGCAGTTGCAGTACGCAGAATTGCTATTTCCGTCGCCGATTGACATTACCCGGGGAATCTCTCACAGCGTCACGTTCTTGTGACCGAGACCTCTGGGTTGGAGAGAAAGATGGAGTCCAGGGAGGTTGTCATCATCGGTTCGGGTCCATCAGCCCTGCGTGCGGCGATAGCCTGCGCTGATGGAGGAACGGTTCCACTTATGATTGATGAGTTTGGAATCGGCTCTGCCTCGGGCTCTCACCCGGTAGCCGGATTAGCAGCCTCGATAGATGAAATGGACTCAAAGTCCCATGAAGAGGACACTCTGGCACTAGGTGGCGAAACATGCGATGAGGAGGCTGTATCCAGGACATGTAAACAGGGAGTTGATACTTTAGCTGAACTAGAGAGGTGGGGATTGGCACTAAGGCGTAGAGAAGGAGGGCTTCCACATGCATCCGCTGCACCAGGGCACAAAACACCCAGGCTAACGGGATGCGGAGACTCAACCATAAGGGAGGTGACGAGGATACTCGAGGAACAGGCTATCAAGAGAGGAATCCAGAGAAACGCCGATTCGATTCCTCTTAGCATAGTCTCGGACAACTCACAGGTTCGGGGGATTGTGACTCTAGATGTCCCCACCGGAAGAATAGACGCTATTCAGGCCAAGGCAGTCATATTAGCAACCGAAGGTCACCAGGGACTCTGGTCAAAACCCAGCGATGGTTCAGGAACCGGCTCGGCACTCGCTATTGCTGCTGGTATCGATCTAAAGGGGATGGAAATCACCCCGAGGCATCCTCTAACGATTAGGGATTGTGGGATTCACATCCCTCTCGATGTATTAGGATCCGGTGGGAGAATAAGAAGGGAGAACGGAGACGACGTAGGCCCAGAGGAAGTCCTGGAAGGAGAACCATGTGTGCTCGATCTTAGACAGATGGACGCAGACGCAAAGGTTTGGTTCTCACAGACATCTATGCGAATAATGGATAGACTAGGGATTGATATTTCAAAGGACGTAATACCTCTTTCTCCAGGAGTAGCATACACAACCGGTGGCGCACCATCCGACGCGCAAGGAAGAGTTCTTTTCCAAGGTCACACAACAGAGGGTCTTCCTGCCGAGCTGTGGCACACAGGCCTATACGCTGCTGGAAGGAGCGCTCATACTGGAATGCACGGATCGAGCGCGCTACCCGGGAATCTTCTACTTGACGACCTAGTATCAGGCAAATCAGCAGGTGAGCACGCTTCGAAATGGGCAACAGAAATCAAATTTGGAGGAAATACTCAGATTGAGGAGGCCGTTAAGGGAGAATCAGATAGGATCTCTTCCATAATGGGTGGAGATGGAATGGCAGTTGCCAAGTTTCACTCGAAGTTGACATCTGCAATCTCTTCCGGATCATCTGAAGAGGCATCACTAGCCGAAGTAAGAGCGATAAAAGACACAGGAATCACCCTAACTGATGCCTCATCAATCATGAACACCGAAATGGTAGAGGCTCTACGGTTGGTTGGCCTTGCATCAGTCGCTGAAGTGATTCTTACTTCTGGGTGAGGGATATGGAAGATCCCCGAAGCATCTTCACAATGATCATCCAAGGAGAAATTCCATGCCACAAGGTATACGAGGACGACTTGATATTCGCATTTCTAGATATCAATCCATCCAGTCCTGGCCATACGCTAGTGGTACCCAAAGAGCCAGCCAGGAGTCTTGATGAGCTGAGTGATGATTCTGCGCAGGCCATCGGTAGGGCCTTGCCTAGGATATCAAAGGCAGTGCTTGAGGCCACTGGGGCATCTGAGTTCAACGTAATTCAGAACAATGGCCCGAATGCATTCCAGAGTGTATTCCACGTTCATTTCCACATTATCCCCAAGATGGAAGATGGAAGAGGACTCACATTCCCATTCAACCCCTCGTCGATAGATCATGAAGATGGAGCACGACTATCATCTTCAATCAGAGATTTGCTGAGTAGTCCGCCCTCTCAATAATCAAGACCTCTCACCCCATCCGAAACCCGTGTCGGATATGCAGGATGCACCCGATATCGAACCCGAGTTGTCTAGTGGAGCAATGAAGCTTAGAAAGAAAAAACTAGGCAAAATCCCTTGGGATCATACAGGAAGGCACCCAGGAAATCCATACTTCTGGAAGATTGTCTTACTACTGATAGGCGTAGGACTTAGATATATTTTCAGAAGGAGTTACTATGAGAAGATACCAGATTACGAAGGAGGTAGAGTGATATCTTCGATGCACATTAACGGATTGGTAGATCCTGCCACATTGGTACATTCCCAAGATAGAAGAATAATATCTATGGGTAGACATGATCTGATGACAATGCCACTAATTGGCTGGTTCACAAGAAGAATGGGGTCGCAACCAGTAATCAGGAAGTCGGAGATTGAAAACGGGGTTTCCGACGGAGAATACGCTAGAAAGATCAACGATAGGACCCTTCTCACGATGACTAATTGTATCGCTTCGGGATACAATGCTATGGCAATGCCCGAAGGCAAGTCTCACCATGACTCACATCTCCACCGTTTCAAGACTGGTCCGATGAGGGTTGCTCTAAATGCAGCCTCAATAGCAAAACACAGAGGCCTCCCCAATCCTGCCCTTCAGCCTGTGGGATTGCACTTTAGGTGTCACCACTGGTTTAGAACAGATGTCTTTGTCGAATTCCAGGAACCAATCCCCGTCCAAGCTCCAGAAGTCTCAGGGGCCCCTGAGAGATTGTCCTCAGGGATATGGGAAGAACCACCATCGGATCAAGTTCATTATCTGAGGGACGCTCTATTTTCATCTCTTTCAGAAGTAACTCCCGATGCTCCGAATTGGGAAACGTACCGTGCTTGGCATCTGATAGGACACATCAGGGCGAATAGTTCTAACTCCCAGTTGAAATCATTCAGAGACGAGGTCCTAGCAGCTAGAGAAGTTAGAGCCGCATTGTCTGATGGGCAGACTAAGGAGGACCTGATGGCGCCCGCTATCGAGGCTGCCACAATTCTGAATGATGTTCAGCTAGATGGCCGAGCATTGACTGGAATCAAGTTAGACTCCAGAATAGCATGGACAAAATCTGCAATTGGAATTTTTCTGATGATTCTAATGTCTCCAATCACAATCCCCTCCACTGGTATTCAGGCATTTTTCGCTTGGTATCTTGGAGATAGAACCGACGAGGGAATAGAAACAAGGACAACTTACCACTTTCTAGCTGCGATGTTCTCTCCGATACTTTTCTGGCTCCCGCTGGCAATAGTGACGGCATTCCTGATGCATTCACTTTCTTTGTTGAGCATCGCCATTGCCATGTCGATTTTGTTGGTAATACATATCTCAAACTTAGTTTTCCTGTTTGGCTATGATTGTTGGTCAGACTTCTCAACTTCCAGGAGGAGAGCAAAACTTGCTTCTTCTGACAGGGGGAAGAGACTTGAAGAATTGATTTCAGATGTGAAAACCAGTCTCAACTTGCTCTAAATAGGACGACCTCTTGGATCATCTGTGAATCACAACGATGCTGCAGACAGTATTCGGTCATGGTTGGACAGTGAGAGGCTGGAGGCAAGAGAGGTGAAAGATCCTCAGGCTATAATACACCTCCATGTTAGATACCCCCCAACTAAGCAAGGCCATCTGTTCAACATCGTAATTCCAAAGAAGAGAAATTTGGTATTGTTATACTCCATTACAAGAGTGGATGAGGGACAGCAAGAGTCAATGCGTGAAATGGCTAGAGAAGACTCGGAGTCATGGGAGGAATGGCTACACGATACTAGAATTAGAATGACATCGTCTGACTTAGATTGGGTCCTCCATGTCGGGAGAAGCAAGCAGGGAGTCGCAGGCCCACTCCAGGCCTTCAATCTCTCTAGGCCGGTTTGGCTGGATGGACTTACTCAGAATGAATTCATGCAGAGTATGAGAAGAGTTTGGCTAACCAAGCTATCACTGATTCACCAAATAAAATACGGCTTTGGAAATGGGAAGGGGAAACCAGGCCCAGTGGATGATTGGGAAGGGAAGACAGGCAGAAAATCCCCTGAATCTCCTACTAGACATTCAGAGATTGATACTGACGAGACAGGTGGTTTTGGGAAGGATTTTGACCCACTGGAATGGGCCTAGCTCGTCATCTCGATCAAGTGACCATAATGGGTATAGGTTAAGTATTCGAGAAAGTCGAATATGGATGATGCATACCTTTCGACATCTTACTAACGACCGTATATCTACCAAGAAGAGCGGTTTAGCGATTGTCGTGCTAATGCTCGTGAGCCTCCTCGCCACATTCTCGCCACAGGCTAGTGCGAGCGAAATTGTTCTGACCGATCCCATAGAAGTCGTCCAGAGCGGTGTCCACAATGATAGAATGATGTCCATGGATGCAGACTCATCTGGGAACGTCCACGTAGTCTGGAGTCGCAACACGAATCACCTTTACTACAAGATGCTAGATCCTAGGGGGGAGACACTGATTGCAGAGACTCAAATCTCTGATCCAGGAGCTCATCGAGCCTGGCATCCAGACATTAGAGTAGACAATGATGACATGGTCCACGTCGTTTGGACGGATAAGGCAAGTCAATACAAGATTATGTACACTCTATTGGATCCTTCCTTGGACGACCAGAGCGGCGATGCGTCTCTGGACTCGGTACTTTCCGTGGTTCCAGACGATTACGAGGTTGCAAACAATCCTCAGAACAGAGACTGGCCTGCAATAGACGTAGATTCTGAAAATAATCCACATATTGTATGGGAAGACTCGTTCGAACCATTGGAACTATACTATCAACAATCTCAGATTTACTACAAGATGATGTCAATTGATCACGTCGCTAGAATGGTTATAGTGGAGATTGACAGCACACTCTTGACCCCTATCCTTGGACAGAAGGGCCACCCAGATATCGCCGTTGACGTAAACGACTTCGTTCAGATAGTCTGGGATGATACAAGGGGCGGCCAAGTAGAGATGGTTGTCCCTATCGATACATCTGGCTCCATGAATGCAGAATGGGCTGACATGTGTGCTGTATTCTATGGAGGGAACTTTGCGAGCGGCGGGTATTTCGTGGGACTAAAGCCCATGCTTGTCAGTGCCAATATGAGTGTATACGAAACCCTCTATGCACTAAGTGGCAATTGGCCAGCAGCAGCGACCAGCGGAAACTGTGCTGACGCTTACCAGACCGGAGGATCCGGTAGTCAGGGCCCGAGAAACACTCCGCTAGGTCCAGGAGACTCATCCGGAGGAATCAGAGAACTCACTGAGGTGGTTTACAACAACCAAGCGACCAACCTACCCGCCGATGGCGGTTACTACAGCGAGTTCTGGGGTCCTGCAGCAACTTGGGCCTGCTTGTCCTACAGAGATGTCCAAGGAAGGCAGGGACTTTCTGCAAACCCCCCAACAACTCTGGACCATCGATGGAATGACAATGCCACGAGGGTAGTGATTCCAATTTCTGACGAAGGACCATACGGAGGGACGCCAATGGACAATGACGATACGCAGAGCATCAATCAGGCCCACGACGCTTGTGTTTTGGCTCAGACAAAGCCATATCCTCTCTGGGCAGGCTCCGACACTTCTGTAGGAAGTTACATGCTCGATCTTGCCCAGTGCCCTGTGGGGTCAGGACTGAACACTAGATCCTGCAGCGGGGCTACGACTCGAACAACTTCCGCAGAGGGCCAAATGTATCAGTTCCCAACAACCGCAGGCTCCTCGTCGGAGCTCGAAATAATGGTAGAGGCAATGGTCTACTTAGCTACGAATAACTCTCGAGAGATTTACATGACTGTTCTAGACCCTCACTCGCTTCTAGAGAATCCATGGCCCGGTTGGACTAGAGGCGATCCAGGTACAGAATCTAATCAGCAAGGAGGTTACTATACCGAGGATTTGGGTCCATCAGAGGATGAACAGGGCTACGGACATCTGGTCGTTGTGAATGATACTCAGATTACAAACAACCCTGCTTACAGCCTACACCCCTCAATAGCAATAGACACATCAGGAAACACGCATCTCGCATGGCAGGACGGACGACTATATCCTGGCTGCTCAGGACCAACAGGTGGAATCGATATCGAAGGCGCCTACGAAGTATACTACACCAGACTCAGACTGAGAGGTGCTGCAGAATGGGACGGAGTCCCCGAGGGCCTACCAGCATACGGAATTAAGCAAATCGCTTCAAGCGCGATTTCGAACTCTGAGCAATGCGAGGGTGCTAGCGAAGAATTCCCGTTTGCACCAAGCTCTGTGGCACCCTCCATCTTGACCGACTCCTTCGACAATGTCCATCTGGCTTGGATTGACTACAGCAATACTGAATGGCAGGAGACAATTATGTATGCCAGACTAAACAATACCAACGAGGAGTACCCGCAGGGATTCCCATTGAATTCTGCAGCCTCTTCGATACTCGACCCATGGGAGATACAAGAAGTTACCAATTGGTCTTCTGACAAGTTAGGCCCTGCACCCTGCCAGCCAGAGTGCAATACCGCCGACGGACACCATCTGTTCCCTGACTTCAATCTCGATCGTGGGATGCCTCCTGCATTCGCCAACGATCTCGGTAGTGGAGCGCATATCGGATGGTCAGACAAGAGGTGCGACTGGGATGGTCAGAATGCCAACAAGTGGACTCTTTGCTACGTGCACGTCCTGACTGGCCTAGTGGACCTCTCACTGGCCTGTGACGAAAAGATACAGGCAAATCCGAATATTGAGGGATACCCATACGATTGCCCTTCAGACGCTGAGACATTCTACCATACTATTCAGCCAGGAGAACTTACAACGTTCAACATCACAATAGCTAATCCCACCCCAGGGCCCGCGGAGTTGGTCCAGGATACCTTCACAATAACAATGGAGGGCGTTCCAAACAACTGGACTGCAACATTATTCTATACGACCAACAATACCCCGATTTTCGACTCAACTAAGATTTTCCTAGAGGGCGGAGCCATAGATCCGCTTTACCTAAGAGTCAGAACACCCACAATCTATCAGGCTAAGAGCGACGAACTTGCGCAAATAAGCATCATCGCAACCTCGCAAAAGGACCCCGCTATCCGCAACAAGCTAACCTTGCTTACTCTGATGGATGTTGTCCATGGAATAGAACTCGATACAAGCCATTTCCAAGTAGATGTTGAGCAGGGCAAATCGGCAGTCTTCTCGATTTCTATCAAGAACACTGGAAACGTTTTCGATACGTTCGCATTCTATGACCCGGCTACACTGGACGGACAAAACGAGTGGTCACTTCCGTTTGGATGGGGGATAGACTTCCCACTGTCGCTATCCTTGGATCCAGGTCAATCCGTAACTAGGAATCTAAAGGTCAGTGTCCCTGAATCCCAGGACCCCGGCACCTTTGCCATATACCTGAAGGGATGGTCAACCGGCGAACCTGTCTTGTCTGTAGATAGAGGGACATTCGATGTACTAGAGTTATGGATAAACGTCTCGATAAGGACAACTGGGAACATTGTATTCGATATCGGGGATACAAAACTGTACGTTCTTCCTGGGGAGTGTGCTAGATTCCCTGTTCAGGTGAACAAGTACTTTACTCCAGGGAGTCTAGTTTTCACGACTCCCGGCGCACCAATGGAGAGGCCAGAAGAGGCAGATATCAACTCATGGAGGTTCGATCATTGGACAGTAGACTTGGACTTCTCAGAATGGACGGGCGGATCCTCATCTGCTGATCAGGACATCTACTGGGCAAATGTGGGCAACACATACACAGTCACGGCCGAGATGTGCTCCCCGTTCAATGCAACCGCCGGAATTGGGGAATCTGTCACAGTCCGTGCGCATCTGGATGGCTCCCCGAAAGTTCGTGACTCTGTGCTAATTCTGACAAATGTTGTTCAGAGGTACGAACTAGAGTCCTCAGTACCTGAGACTATACTAGACCTATACCCCGGTCAATCCTACCAAATGAACACCACAATCTCCAACCTTGGAAATGGCCAAGACAGGTTCGACGTCACAATCGAGTCCATAATTGACGATAAAGGAGCAGCTCACGTTTGGGACATGTACATCCCGAGGATATTGTTCGAGGAATTGAATAGAGATGAGTCACAGACCGTCCCAATTTACATCAACGTCCCAGTTCAGACCCTAGCTGGTGATTACACGATCACATTCAACATCCTGAGTGAGGAGCCCTATGAGGGAACTAGGGTTCAGGATCAGGTGGTACTCAGAGCTACCATAATCGAGTTCCACGATATGCAAATTTCTCTGGATCCGTTAGTGGAGAGCAAGATCAAAACCACAGCTCCAAGCAGAATCGTAAGATACACTCTCAACGTCTCGAATTATGGAAACGTGGCAGATCAGCCCACGATCCACAACCACACATACGATGATGTGAACAAAATCTGGTCCGTGAGTCCGGGCCTGGGTTCTCTCAGCACATGGGAAATAGACTACGCTCTGTTGGAAGGGTTCGGTAGCGAGTTCCCGCTTGAGAAGCCATGCGTGGAACTAAATGTCGAGGAGGAGAACCAAATCAACCAGCAAGCCTCCCAGGGAGAAGGGCCCGACTATTGTTATGTAACCGCAGGAAACACGATCACGCTTCCCGTGATGGAGCCATATACTACTCTGCAACTAGTTGTCATTGTCACCGTGGCTCCCGATGCATCGCTGGTTGACAGAAATCTCGGAATCAAGGTCCTATCTATGCACGGCTCTTCTGACGAGGGCGGTGATTTCGATGAGACTGAAGTCTGGACCGACTCGTGTACATTGGATACCAACTCTGACGGTATCCCCGACAACCCCGCTCCCGATTGCGATACGAATGAGCAGGTCCTCGAGATGCGCCTCAGAGCTCCTGATCTAGTTCTAGAGAGCGTGGTGGCTCCAGACAGAGAAGCCGCGATTGGAGAGATGCTCTCAGTCAATGTATTCATCACAAACAGAGGAAACGCACACGCTGCTGACGTCAACATCATCCTTTGCAAGGATCAGTCCGAATCTGACATTAAGAGGAACGGATGCAAGGAGGAGAACATAGTCTACAGGCAGATTGTAAATGCCATCATGCCAATAGGGCAGTCCGAGTCAGATCTGTCAGACCCGATTACCCTTCTATACATGGTCGAAGCTGGCAACCACGATATCGTAGTCGTAGTAGATCCTGACAACAATATCGTGGAAACCGACGAGAGTAACAACATCGAGAAGATAGGGAACATGAAATCTCCACTAGGGGCAATCGATGTAGGTAGAGAGATTGTAGTTAGATACTCTGTTCCGGTTATCATCATAGGAGCAACTTTCTCCCTGTTTGGAGTCGCAGGCTTCGTAATCTGGGGAAGGAGGGTTGAGGCACTCGCTAGATTCTCAGAACTGAGCAGTCTATTGCCAGGTTCAGATGATGATGATCTAGTGTTCTGAGGTCTACTTCGCCATCCACCAAGGAAGCGGCACTGACTCTCTGCCAGAGACAAAGGAACCAGAATTTGTCGCGAAATCCCTCATTAGTTTCTCTCTCAAAGCATCCATCATCTTCTCAGCATGCATTGATTGTATCCTCATACCTTGGGAGAAAGCATCCAAGTCCAACGGTCTCCTAGGGTTCCTCATCATGGCGTGTGCAAGCTGCCTCTCTTCGTAAGACTCGAAGCCCTTTTCCAGACTCGGAGAGACCTTGTGCATGACTTGCTGGTGTAGCGCGATTATCGAATCTCTCTGTCTGTCAACACTTTCCAACGCCGCATCCAACTCTGACAAGATCCCCATAGCATCTACTATCGGTAGGCTCTTTCTGGAGCTAATCTTGCCCAAAACACCCTCCAGATTGTTGGGAAGACCTCCGGAAAAACTCACTCCGCGAGGCATCTTCCTATGCTCGGCTCGGAAAAGGTCTGGCCCCAAATCCAGACGAATCGAGAACGACTGATTGACTCTGTACACTTTCTTAGGGGGGCCGCCTTTGTCCGACTTCTTCATTTCCGAATCTACGAATCCAGCTTCCTCCAGAACCTTGAGGTGTTTTACAACCGCTTGTTGGCTGACATCAAGCAACTCAGAGAGTTGCAATGGGTAGTGAGGCTCCTTTACGAGATGTCTGAGAATAGATCTCCTAGTAGGATTCTCCAGAATACTCAGAGACTCATCGAAGCCCACCACTACTTACCAACTCAAGGTTGGGTAGTCAACCTCCTCTAAAAACCCAATCTAGGATTTATCTTGACCATATGTGGTTCAGTTCATCCCTCATCCCACGACTTCCATGACTCGCCATCCTTCTCCTTTGAAGCGTCAGTAGAGATGGTAGACGGGGGTTGTCGATTGGTGTCTGAGAACGGATTCGGCGCCTCTGGCGGATTCTGATCCCCTTCCATATCACTTTGGGCATTTCCTATTATCACGCGACCGTCATCAATTATTACGAATTGGTCCGGCATCTTCCTTTTGTCAGTCCATACCATGATTGCTAGTACAAATCCAACCAAGCCAATCGGGGAGCCCAGGCAACAGCCTATGTAGAACAAGTAAGTCCAGACTATTCCGCTTAATTTGTTCGCAGAGTCCTCATCGTCAACAAGCCAGAGCGTGGTCGTACCAAGATTCTCTAATGTGTATTCTCCTCCAATATTCTCGAAGACTCTTACGACAGAAAATGAAGTCCCATTTCGCTCATCATAACGATCAAACTCTAGCGCTCTAGCCCCTCTACCCGGCAATTCATTACCCTGACTGTCTGTCAATCTCAGATCTGCATCGGGTGAGCCGTCATCGGACACCCTAAGTGCCGAGACTAAGATAGAGCTCTCTATCTCGAACGTAATCGAATCACCTGGTTCCAGTTTCACTAGAGAGTTGCTCTCCGGATTGTACAGCTCGTTGTAGTCGTCGAATACCTGCCACAAAGAAATCACGGCCATCAGTAGTAGGGCCGCGGAGGAAGCGGCGGTAATTCTGGCCCAAGCCCTCTTCCTGTCGGTCACAGCCCTCCCTCCTGGCACTCATCTATCAGGCTTTTTTCAGTAAGTTATGCCCATTGTGGCGAGCTTCTCTGGCAGGTAAGTATCAGTGACGAAGTCTAGACCGTACTTTGCCAGAGACTGCTGCTCCGCTTTTTTGCCTATTTCTTGCATTAGTTGGATCTGCTCTTGCCACCAACCAGTAGCGAATCTTGGATCACTCAATTCTGCCTCCAGTGCATTCAAGTCCTGTTTTGTCAAATCATCACTTGGAAGGTCGTAGGCTAGTATATCATCGGCTGTTATCCCCAGATATGTTGCCTCCTTAGTAGCCAAGTATTCTGAGATATGAGCAGTTTTGATTGCTCCATAGGCTATGCTAGCATAAATCCTGAACGACCATGGGTCACAGTCAGCGAATACCAATACAGGCTTGTTCCATTCGTCACTCATTCTTCTCATAATCCTCCTAGTGGACCTTGCCGGTTGACCCTTTAGATGGACTAGAGCGCACCTCGCCTCCTCATCGAAACCATTCTCTACTAGCCTGTCGAACATTCCCCCAGTCTCTATTGCCATCACGAAGTCGACGTCCTCTTCCACCATCCTAAGCTTCTCTGATTCTACATTATACGGAACCCCGTATCCAGAATCTCCTACGTCGTCTCTACAGTTAATCCTCATCCAGTCTCCTCTACGATTCCTCTCCTCAAAGGTGACGTTGCCGATGATTCTCGCACCGTCCTCCTCAGGCCTCAGACCGAAGTCCTCTCTCAGACACTTCGTTACTATCTCCAAGTCCTCGGATACCCCATTGCTTTCGTTCTGACTAGAGAATTTTCCATGCCCCCATCCTTCAGAAATGTAGTACATTTCCCTTAGAGTGGAGGTTTTTCCATCAGAGATCATTCCTTCAACGAACTCTGAAATGTGTAGTGCCCTCAGAAGTTGTCTGGCAGAACCAAGAGATGTTGCATCTCTAACGGTCTTCTTCTTTCCGTACTTGTAAACTCCAAGTTTCTTGTCGAATCCTATGTTTGATTTCGATCTCACTGGCAGGGTCATAGTAGGGGGGTTGCCTTTCATCATCTTATCATGCATTTCCGAAGCAACCCCATGCAAAGCATCAATCACCTCTTCCTTCGTTTTTTGTCTGTCCATTGTCACTCGTCCACCTCCATTCCATCTTTAGTTGTGAAATCACTAAACAGGCTTGTCTGTCCCTCAACTAGTGGCCGAGCCTGAGAGGCTTCACTATCCTCTGCTCTCTCTTTCAGTTGAGGGATGGTCTCTTTGGGTAGTTCCAACTCCGCCTCGGCCGCTTCCAGGGCTTCTGATTTCCTCAATTCCTCCAACAGCTTCTCATCGATCTTAGACGCACCTATGACTTCTCCATTACCTCTGTAGAATATCTCTGCATCGCTCCATTCTCCCTTTCTCAGACCAGAGACTCCGAAGTGTATTGTCATGGCAGTTCCCGGATTCAGTGTATCCAGCCTCCATGCCCATAGTCCCTTTGCCTGCTTGGCCCCACCTAGGGGGTTATCGGAAATTGCAGTTCCATCTCCTTCCGGCCATTTTGCTAGAATGGTATACGCTC
This sequence comes from Marine group II euryarchaeote REDSEA-S42_B7, assembly GCA_001629255.1. Classification (GTDB taxonomy): domain Archaea; phylum Thermoplasmatota; class Poseidoniia; order Poseidoniales; family Thalassarchaeaceae; genus UBA36. Next base: position 13,688 of record LURZ01000032.1, on the reverse strand, counting down.
TTGCTCTAGCAGTATAGTTGTATATGGTTATGGAGCACGTGGCTAGGCTCTTTTCGTTATCCCAACCCATCTCCTCTTCGCAGAAAACTGCATCCATTATTCTGGTAATTATAGGTGCTAGGTCGGGCTCATCCCTAGATAGGATTTCTGAGGATTTCTTCGAGATTTCTGGGAGAATTACGTTAATGAGCTCAAATTTCTCTCTTGCTTTCTTCCTCTGAGAACTCTTCTTCAGATGGCCCTTCAGGCCCCTTCCAACCTCGAGCATGGCTAGCCTAATCTCTTCGAACACCTCTTCGTTGTCAGAAACTGCCTCCTTAGCTTCACTAGTGAACTGGACATTAGTAGACGCTAGATGGATTAGCACTGCTGCAGGGCCCTTTGGAATACCCTTTCCTCCGGGATGGTCTAAACCATATCTCTTCCAGTCAACCGCCTCAAGAGCCTTCGTTAGGAGGCAACCTCCTTGTTGATACATCAGGGGGACCCTATTTGCAAATCTTAGGACCTCGATGGGTCCATCAGCACTAAGATCTCCACCAAAGACCAAACCAACCTCAATCTGAAACGGGTTTCCTTGAGTTACCTTCGGGTTTCTGGTAATTGTCGATGCGAATCTGGAGTCGATTGCCTTCGAGAGACCCTTTTTGATTAGGAGGTCCTCTATAGGAGAAAGACAATCGGTGGGCGGCGAGAGGAGTTTCACCCTCCTGAATGCGTTGATCATTCCTTGTGCATCATCTCCGGATATCCTCTTGGGGCTCCTCCCCTCATCTAAGCCAGCTTCAGCTAAGATTTCCCGTGCCGCCCTCATGCTGACTCCCGAGAAGTTGTGCCGTAGAAAGGATGTCATTTTCCTCTCCTCGGCTTCTCTCAGCATCCTTTGTAGAGAACCTAGTTGAATTCCATGGGGATGGGGCTTGATCTCGCTAACCACCCTTGGAAGCCTATCAGTGGTTCTCTGCCATTCGTCCTCCTCAATTGTGCTCCCATCCCTATCTCGAACAATCAGTGAGATACTTGCATGAGGGTTGACGATAGAGGTCATCCTTAGGTACTGATGGACGGACTGTCTACCTCTCTGGTACTTTGCCCTCATCTCTGTCTCTATCTTTAATCCATGAGGAACCGGTTCACTGGTCTTTTCATCTAACCATATATCTCTACTTTCTCCGGATTTGGTTGCTTTATTCCTGCGAGTGTCTATTCCAAGCTCCACGAAAACTGCAGAGGAATCTCTGGAAATTTTGGAAATAACCTTCGTCTTTGATCCAGCCGTCAACTGACCGTACATTACAACTCCCGTGATCCCTATTCCTTGCTGACCCCTTGTCTGCCTAATTGCATGGAATCTTGAACCGAGAAGGAATTTCCCGAAAACGTTCTCGATGTCTTCTCGTGGAATCCCTGGTCCGTTATCTTGGGTAATCAGCCTAAGCCTATCCCCCTTCAATCTCTGAATTTCTACTCTGATCTCTGGAAGTATCCTCGACTCCTCGCAAGCATCTAGCGAATTGTCCACAGCCTCCTTCACAGCGGTGATTATTGATCTTTGAAGAGTATCGAATCCAAGGAAGTGTTTGTTTTTCTCGAAGAACTCACTTATCGAGATCTGTTTTTGTTTGCTAGCGAGTCTTTCTGCTGGGTCCATCGTATACCACCACCAAGTCCTCCCTTGTCCGACTGACGAGGGGCTTGCAAGGTAGCCTCTGCCCGAAACGAGAACGCTATTGAACAATGCCCCATTCCTTAGGAGAACTTGTACTATTGTGAGAATATTTTAGGATGCCAAGATGTTATTTTACCTGTGAATGCGCTGGTCATTACTGTCAGAGGACTTGCAAGATACAGCTTCCCTGGCCCAGAGCGACCCTGGAAGTTCCTATTTATCGCAGATACAGTGACTTGTTCTGGATTGTCGCTTACCCCGGGGCCTGCACCGATGCAAGCACCACAACCAGGATCGATGAGCTTGACACCAACCTTCTCGAATATCGATGTCCAACCCATCTCCAATGAGAGATCCTTCACTGACTTTGAGCCGAATTGGATGTAGCAGTCAACTCCATCCGCAATTACAAGGCCTTCCCTAAGTGCTGCTTCACAAACCATGGCATAGTACGAGAAATCATCATCCTTGCCCGCAGTGCATGAACCCGCATAGGCGATGTCTATCGGAACCACTCCTAATTCGTCAATGTAGGCCCCGTTTGTAGGATCCGAAGGAACCCCTTCGTCAGGATTTCCAGGATGCGCCACCATTGGCCGGATTTCTGATAAGTCGATCTCATGAATTCCTCCATCGTAGACCGCGCCTTCATCAGGTAGGACAAATCTACTCCTGATATTCTCTTCCTCCATGTTCTCCCGTCTGGATAGAAGCCAATCGACTGTGACATCGTCTGCCTCACATATGCCGGTCTTCGCACTACACTCTGTAGCCATATTACACAATGTTGCTCTTTCATCCATAGATAGGCTTGCAAGTCCCGGACCGCCGAATTCCATGCTTCTATCCAGAGTATCAGACTCCGCAGCAAAACGCCAGAGAATATGGAGAATCACGTCTTTAGCTGTACAGCCTGGATCCAACTCGCCCATCAATTCGAAACGAATACTTTCTGGGACCTTGACGAACGCGAATTGATTGTGAATAAGGTTAGCATATTCGGTGGAACCCACCCCATATGCCAATGCGTTGGAAGCGCCTCCCATGCAAGTGTGCGAATCAGTCGCCTGGATGAAGTCGCCAACGTCGATGAACTCTTCTCTCGCAACTTGGTGGCATATTCCTGGACTCACCCCATCCTTAGCCGAATAGTCCCTCACTCCGGTGTATTCCTGGAACAAATTCTGCATATCCCTTAGGGTCTGTATCTTGTCAGTGAATTTCCCAAATCTTGGAACGCCAGTGGCGTAAAGCAGATGATCCTCAAAAACAGCGAATTTGGAGGGATTTGGAATCTTGTAGTCGTCTCCGTATTCCTCTTGGAGGAATGTGTGCACCTGAGCAGTAGTGAACTCGTGAGAATAGCCTCCATCGACCTGTGCTAGAACAGCATCTCCGGGTTTCACGAATTTTCTCGTCTTATCGTCTCCCAGTAGTTTGTTTGACACTAATTTCTCTATCATCGTCATCGGGCGCTCTCTTGTGTCAAACTTAGTATCGAGTGATCCCCCATAAGCTGCCCAAGATTCAGGTTGTTTCGTTCATGTATTGGTGCAAATGAGGCCGCAATCACGATTCTGATTCCCGACCATCTCTCACACTGAGGCGCCGTCTCTCTGCTTGATCCAGTACCCTTCCTATGCCCGGAGACGATTACTTCGAAGCCACCGTCAATCAAAGCTCTAGGCTCGAACACCCTTCGACCATCGTGTAGTAGACCAGCATATGCATTTTCAGCTATAGTTGCGGGATCGTAATCGAAGCACACCCAAGCCGGAGTCATCACATCTGTGTTGATGTCATCAAGAAGATCACCAACCGATAAATCTTCCATTCGTAGGTCCAATCCTTCGTACAGTTGCTTTCGAATCAACTCCAGATCCTTTGTTAGGAACAGAACTCTCTTTCCTGGACTGAGGCCTATACTCTCTGGCGGCCACTTTCCTTCAGACATCGTTCCCCTCAGACATGCCAGTGAACATTCGTATTTCACGATTCTCGATGATTAGTTATGTCTATACTTGCTGCAGAAGAGAACACATTAGAAATATTATAACCTTAAATAAGATGCCTTTTGCGGATTTAATACCTTTCGTTGAAAAGGGGGTGAGGATGTAATGTCATACCTTGTTGAAGACACCGTGAAATGCGATGAATGTGGAAGCCGAAATCTGAGTAAAGACGAATCTAGAGGAGAAGTGGTCTGCGATGACTGTGGACTGGTTCTGGAGGACAAGGTGATTGACCAGGGCGCTGAGTGGCGTGTGTTCAGTCCCGAACAGGGAGATCAACGAGCAAGAACCGGTGCCCCTATGACAGTCATGCTACATGACAAGGGACTTTCCACGGACATCGATTGGCAGAATAAGGACTACTCCGGTAAGTCGATTTCTAGTAGGTACCGAAGCCAATTCTACAGAATGAGGAAATGGCAGAAGCGCTCTCGAGTAAGCAATGCTACGGAGCGAAACAAGGCCATGGCACTGGCAGAGCTGGACAGGATGGCAAGCAGACTCGATCTTCCTAAGACCATAAGAGAGACCGCTGCAGTGACTTACGGAAAAGCGGTCGATGCAAGGCTTATTCGTGGTAGGTCGATTGAGGGAGTCGCAGCCGCGAGCCTATATGCCGCATGCAGGATCTGTGAAAATCCGCGCACTCTGGATGAGATTGGAGAGGCTAGCAGAACCGGTAGAAAGGAGATTGGTCGTACCTATCGATTCATGGTCAGGGAACTGAGGATGAAGATACCACCAACCAAGCCTGAGGACTATATCCCCAGATTCTGTTCGGGGCTTGATCTGGATGCTGAAGTGCAGGCCAAGGCCTACGAGTTGATTGCAGCTGCACAGGAAAAGGAATTGACCAGTGGCAGGGGGCCTACCGGTATCGCTGCATCAATCATCTACATCGCTAGCGTTCTTTGTGGGAAGAGAAGGACCCAGAGAGAGGTTGCTGAGGTGGCCGGAGTAACGGAAGTTACAATCAGGAACAGGTACAAGGAACTAATTCAGAACCTGAACATAGAACTCGAGATTTGATTTTTCAATCATGAGCAACCGGTTGTGGAACCACACTCATTGCATTTCAGACAGGTGCCGTTTCTGACCATCTGGCTTCCCCCGCAGTCTTCACAGATGTCGCCGGTGAAACCTCTCTCCCTGGCAGCCTGCCTGGTCCTCGCATCCACATCTCCCATTGCTGCTTCTAGGGTCATCTGAACCTCTCGCTTCTCACCCTGGCTCCGAGACAGTCCCTGTTCAGTCACCTCTGGTCTGCTGATGGAGAATGGGTTCAGGTCTTCCTCATTCAGAGGGACATGAGCTAGGTCGTCCCTACCGGCATACTCGATTGCCAGCTCGCGGAAGACCCAGTCGATGATGCTGGATGACATCTTCACACGTCCACTGCCTCCCTCTATCATTCCGCTTGGCTCGAACTTGGTGAATGTGAATGATTTCACGAATGCATCAATGGGTACTCCATGCTGTAAACCGATAGACACCGCGATTGCGAACTGGGATAGAAGGGCTCTCCAAGCGGCGCCTTCCTTGGAGGTAAGCAGGAAGATCTCGCCGAGCTTGCCATCTTCGTATTCTCCTGTGATGAGACGTACGCTGTGACCGCCCACTCTGGCCTTGAAGTTCGCTCCCCTCTTTCTGTGAGGGAGCGGCCTCTTTGAAGCGATGTATTTCTCAACAAGCGCCTTTGCAACAGGCATCGCCACCGGCTCAGGAAGTGGTAAGGCGCTCGCGGCTTCCTCCACCATCTTCTCGACAACACCCTCTCCCTCATCCTCCTCTTCTAGTTCCATGGAGTCCACTAGCTGACTCATCAAGGGCTGTGAAAGCTTGCTCCCGTCCCTGTAAACGGCGCAGGCTTTGTTCATTGTGGCGTGGCTAAGGTTGTATGCTTCTCTAACATCCTCTATTGAGCAGTCGGATGGCATATTGATCGTCTTTGAAATTGCTCCCGAGATGAAAGGTTGCGCGGCAGCCATCATGTTTACGTGACCGGAAGGAGCAATGGAACGGACCCCAGCTCCCGATGGCTGAGCACAGTCAAAGATAGGTAGATGCTCATCTTTCAGACCAGGAGCTCCTTCGATGGTGTTCCGACCAATAATCTCTGTGTTAGCAAACTCAATTTCTTCGTTTGTCATGCCAATATGGGAGAGAGTGTCGAACCATGGGTTGCTGCACTTTTCCTTGCCGTCCTCGTCCAAGTAGAAATCGTCCTCTGTCAATCCGAGATTTTCAATACAGAACTCTTTTCCAAGAATGTCCGGTGAGAACGCATTCCTAACATGGAATACTTTTGGTAGCTCAGATTCAATTTCAGACAATTTTTCGGGGGTCATTCCAGCGTTGCTTAGGATCTCATGGGGTATTGATGGACTCAGTCTGCCGGTTCCCACGACATACTCCTCTATCCCTTTCGCTTCTGACTTTGAGTAACCAAGTCTAGACAGGGCGCTTGGCAGTCCTTGGTTGATAATTCTCAGAGAGCCACCTCCTGCAAGTTGCTTATACTGTACCATAGAGAACTGGGGCTCGATTCCTGTGGTATCCGCGCCCATTACGAGACCGATTGTTCCTGTTGGAGCAATTACCGTCGTCTGCGCATTCCTGAAACCATGTTCCTCACCCTCCATTACTGCCCGATCCCAACAGCTTCTAGCGGCTTCTAGCAGATCCTTGGGACACTTCTTGGAGTCTATTCCCATTGGTAATACTGTTATCCCTTCATATTCTTCAGCAGGAGCGTTGTATGCAGCTCTTCGATGGTTCCTCATTACGCGTAGCATATCTTCAGAATTACGTTCGTAATCCGGAAAGGGGCCGAGGTATGAGGCCATTTCTGCACTGGTGGCATATGATTCCCCGCACATTATGGCACTTATAGCCCCACATATTGAGAAGGCCCTCTCGTCATCATACGGGATTCCCATGTGAGTTAGAAGAGATCCGATATTGCAGTAACCAAGTCCAAGAGTTCGGTAATCATAGGAGCCCTTTGCTATCGACTCAGAAGGGAACTGAGCCATTAGGACACTGATTTCCAAGGTAGCAGTCCATACTCTGACACTGTGCTTGAAGTCTTCAATCTGGAAGGTATGACTGTCTAGATCGTAATAATGTAGGAGGTTAATACTTGCTAGATTACAAGCAGTGTCATCTAGGAACATGTACTCAGAGCACGGGTTTGATCCATTGATTCTCCCTGCTTGAGGGCAAGTGTGCCATTCGTTTATTGTGGTGTCGAACTGTACTCCAGGGTCCGCACAAGCCCAAGCGGTGTAGGCAACTTTGTCCCAGAGCTCTTTGGCATCCACAGTTCTACATGGGACAGCATCCCTTCCTTCTTCCGCAGCAGCGTCTCTTTCCGTCCTGAAGTAGAGGTTCCACTCATCCCCAGATTGCACAGCATCCATGAACGAGTTAGGGACTCTGACCGAATTGTTGCTGTTTTGACCGGATACCGTCGTGTAGGCCTCGCCTTGCCAATCAGTATCTAGGACCTCAAACTCCAGACCCTTCCAACCTTGTTCGGCTAGATCGACAATCCTTTTGATGTGAGCCTGAGGAACACTGTCATGGATGGCTTTGACCATAGCTTTTCTGAGTTCGAGGTTCGTTTTCTGATCGAACCTCCCCTCATCACTATCAAACGACCAAATAGACTCCATTATCGAGTTGGCGTGTTTCTGTAGGATTGTACTTCCGATTACTAATGCCGAGACTTTCTCTTCTTCCGAGGGCTTCCAGTCAATGTATTCTTCAATATCTGGGTGGTCCATGTCGAGAGTGACCATTTTTGCCGCTCTCCTGGTAGTTCCTCCGGATTTTATTGCTCCAGCTGCTCTATCACCAATCTTCAGGAAAGACAGAAGCCCACTGGAAGTCCCTCCTCCTGAAAGTGGCTCTCCCTTCCCTCTTATGTTAGAGAAGTTGGAACCAGTACCAGATCCATACTTGAATAGAAGCGCCTCTCTGTTCCAGAGGCCCATGATTGAGTCTGTACCCCCAACCAGTGAATCAGATACTGACTGAATGAAACAGGCATGGGGCTGCGGGTGCTCATATGCATTGGTAGATTTTCCTAGCTCACCTGTATCTGGGTCTACGTAGCTATGACCTTGAGCCGGGCCTTCGATTCCATATGCCCAGTGCAACCCTGTGTTGAACCACTGGGGACTGTTAGGTGCAGATCTCTGACTTGCAATCAGGTAGCACATCTCATCGAAGTACGCGCGGGCATCAGCCTCGCTTGCGAAGTATCCGTACTTCCAGCCCCAGTAGGTCCAGGTCCCTGCGAGCCGACGGAAGAGCTGTCTTCCGTCAATCTCACCACCCATTCTTTCAGCCGCATCCACAGTTTGAAGCCGCTCGTGATCTGGCTCACTTCGCTGTAGCCAGATTGGAACATCGTCCTCGGGAACGGTCCGAAGATACTTCGGAACTCCCGCTTTGCGGAGATACTTCTGAGCACAGACCGTCCCCGGTACTCCAGAGAATCCTGAAGGCAATTTCACGCCTTCTAACGAGTCGGCCATAGACCCGTCTGGGTTCCTAATCTCCACGTCTATCTCAATCCATTCGAACGACTCGAACGGATCCTGCCCTGCAGATGTGAACCGCCGCTCGACGACCAAACCACTTTCAGATTCTACATCGCTCTTAGAGGACTTTATTTTCGTTTGCATTGTATCTTCCTCCCATATTGCCTGGCCGAGGATGGTCCCGGCAGCGCAAGGGATTTGCTCTTCCGGATGGGGGGTGTTTAATGATTAGGTTCGAACCTCACACAACGCGGGCCGTTTTGAAAAAAATATTTACTATACCATTTTCTCGAGTGGATAGAATCTCAGGAAATCATTTCAAGAGACCACACCAATTCAGCACCAGAGCGCGTAATCATTATTCCAACACTACAGTGCTTTTGGTGGCTACTTTCAATCAGCCTCCTCACCAATTCCTCTGGCACCACGCCTTTCACGATGTACCTCATTCTTACGGATGTGAATACCCTAGGTGACTCATCTGCTCTATCAGCTTCGATTTCAACCTTGATGAACTCGAGGTTTTGTTTCCTATGCTTCAGACCGTCAATAACGTCAATCAGAGAACAGGCAGCATGACCGTGAAGTACCATTTCCATTGGACTGGGTGATTCTGAATCGTAAATACCGAATGTTTTCCCTCCGCTGGTAGTTCCGGTGTAGCCAGTAGATTCGGTCCAAGCTACTTCCCCATTCATACACGTTCGAAACGATGCACCCCCTTGAAGGGTTGGCTTCATCTATCACTTTCTAGTCGGAGCAGCTTGGTAGACATGTCAGAAGGAGAACAAATATCAATTTCTAATGGGGAATTAGAAGTCCCCAATAACCCCGTGATTCATTTTATTGAAGGGGACGGAATCGGTGTAGATATTACCCCAGTGATGATAGATGTCCTTGATACTTCAGTTGAATTAGCATATTCTGGAGACAGGAAAATACACTGGAGGGAGGTGCTAGCCGGACAGAAAGCATTCGACTCCACTGGGGAATGGCTTCCCGAGGAAACCAAGAAGTCAATGAGAGAGAACCTGATTTCTATCAAAGGCCCATTAACCACTCCAGTTGGAGGTGGAATTAGGAGCTTAAACGTGGCTCTTAGACAGCAATTAGATCTATTCGCCTGTGTTAGACCAGTAAGGTGGTTTGACGGAACTCCCAGTCCAGTTAAGGACCCAGGCTCGGTTGACATGGTGATATTCAGGGAAAACAGCGAAGACGTCTACGCTGGGATAGAGTGGGAGGCAGGTAGTCCAGGGGTTGAAAAGGTCATAGATTTCCTTCAGAACGAGATGGGTGTCGACAAAATTCGATTTCCAGATACATCCGGTTTGGGAATCAAACCCATCAGTAAACAAGGAACTTCTCGGATAGTCAGAGCCGCGATCAAGTATGCAATAGAAAATGACAGGGGGAGCGTCACATTGGTCCACAAAGGCAACATAATGAAGTTCACCGAGGGGGGTTTCAGAGATTGGGGATATGACATCGCGAAGACGGAGTTTGGTGCATCCGAGATCGATGAAGGGCCATGGTGCTCATTTACAAATCCGAATACAGGCACTGAGATAGTTGTGAAGGACGTTATTGCGGATGCGATGCTTCAACAGATCTTGACTAGACCTAGAGAATATGAGGTACTGGCTACTATGAATCTGAATGGTGACTACATCTCAGATGCACTAGCTGCACAAGTGGGGGGAATCGGCATTGCTCCCGGTGCGAACATCAACTATGACACGGGTGTAGCAATTTTCGAGGCCACTCACGGCACGGCTCCTAAATACGCTGGACAGGACAAGGTTAACCCTGGAAGTCTGATTCTGTCTGGGGAGATGATGCTCAGGCATATAGGTTGGACAGAATCAGCAGATTTGATCGTAAAGGGCATGGAGGGAGCGATTTCCTCTAAGAAAGTGACATATGATTTTGAGAGACTAATGGAGGACGCTACCCTCCTTTCCTGTTCAGATTTCGGTCGAGCAATCGTGTCTCACATGTAGGTCTTAGAAATGGATGAAGCAAGAGAGAGGATGCTTGAGATTTATTCTACTTCAGAGAATTCTAATGACCCGCTATCTTGGTTTGAGGAGCTCTACTGTAGCTCTCGAAGAGACAGGAGACTGATTCCTTGGGATTGGATGGAACCTCACCCTTTCTTAGTAGAGTGGACAGAAGAAAATCAGCATACTGGACGCGCTCTGGTTGTTGGTTCTGGTCTGGGAGAGGACGCAGCATTCCTATATGAGAAAGGATGGAAAGTTACAGCATTCGATGTGTCTGAGTCAGCAGTTGAATGGGCAAGTCAATTGCACAAGGGGAAAGAGATTGATTGGTTGGTTGGAGACCTTGTTCAACCAGAACAGAGGTGGAAGGAGGCCTTCGATCTGGTCCTTGAGGTACATATTCTACAAGCAATCCCAGAAGAAATTAGAAATAGGGCCTATAGGAACCTATCTCCGCTTCTGGATAGAAAAGGCCTTCTGATGTGCATAGGGAGGTTGGCAAATGGTCTAGAAGAACAGAATGATGCTCCGCCTTGGCCGCTGTCTAGAGACTTCATACACCAAATCGGAGAAGGCCTGTCAGAAGTAGAGTTCCATACTGCCGTGGTTCCAGACAAGGAGGAAATTAGGTACAGAGCAGTCTGGAAAAGGGACTGACTATCTCTTGGACCACATCTTTAGCCACTCTGATATATTCCTCTCAATGTCGTCTTCTGATACTTCTCTGTCTACGACAACCCCACTTTCAATGGGCTTAACTCTACATCCACATGCATTTGCATGCCCTCCGCCATCGGAATCGAAAAGGGTTGCCAGGGCAGTCAAGTCGTAGATTCCACCCCCCCGATGTAGGAATGAGTTGGTATAGAAAGACGCAGAGACCGGGTATCTTCCAGAGTCTCCGAAATCAGCACCCAATTCACCGTGAATAATCATACACGCATCGCATTCGTCACCAGCCATTGCAGTGACGTTGTAGCCATTAGAGCGGATTCCCGAACCGTCCAATCGAACTATTGCTATCCTGTCCTCGATGCGCATGCTAGAGAGTATAACCTCGTTCAGATTCACTAACTCCTCCTCCTTCTCGGCAACTAACATGGAAATTTTTGAATCTGCCAGAATCTCTTCAGTTGTTGCCCCAGCTATCAATTTCTCAAGAATCCAAGCGGCTGTATCCTCCCCCGAATCAACTATCCTGCTTAACCTGATAGCAGGAGCATGAGAACGAAACTCTTCATGGGTTAGCGAACCACTGTCAAGCTTGTCAACCCAATCCAGTAAATCCTCAAGGTCAGAAAGATCAATAACTTCGTGAAATAATTCATAGGCGATTCGAGCTGCTGAGGGGCTATCCTTCCATACTATCATTGCCTTGCTCTCATTGCCCTTCGGTCTGTTTGATTCATGATGATCAATGCTCAGTCCACATTTGGGGTGCATCGGTAAATCACAAACTGCAGTCCATTCATCAATCAAATCATCGAAAAGACCCGCACGCAGTTCTCCTGGATGACCGAAGACCACTTCAGCATCCGTCCACCAACGCCTCAGTATCGCTGCAGTTACCACTCCATCCAGATCACTATCGGTGAGGATACGCCTGATATCCAGATCTGAAGGATGCATCGGCATAACCTCTGGGCAAGCCATCTCGTCAATGGTGATTTCTGTGATAAGTCATAATCACGGAAGGTTTTCATCTCGAATAGATGCATGGCCATGACATGCAGGGCAAACCTGGACCTCTCGAGACCTCATGCGGTTTCATACTTCTGAACTTTGATAGCATTCTTCTCCTCCAGTACCCACAGGGACACTGGAGTTTCCCTAAGGGGCACGTGGAGAAGGGCGACGCTGATCACCACTCTACCGCGTTAAGAGAACTTACAGAGGAGACTGGCATATCTGATATCACCATCGATAGTGAATGGACCCAGAAGACTGAATATACCTTTTTCAGAAAAGGAAGGGAGACCCCAAAAGAGGTCTTTTGGTATTTGGCGGAGACAGATGAGTTGGAGGTAAGCCTCTCACATGAGCATAACAACTACCTCTGGTTGCAGTTTGACGAGGCAGAGGAACAAATCACATTCGAGCAAGAAAAGGAGCTACTCCGCTCTGCCCGCCATCACCTTAGGTCCAGCGGACGAAGTCTATGACTCCATATTTCTCTTACCTAGCGGAGTCCAAAGGACCTCTTCCTCGCCGGTGTTTTTTGCAATCCACCTTCCCATCACAAACAACCAATCTGAAATTCTGTTAAGGTAGCAAATAATCTCATCCCTAACTGAACCATCGCCCTCGACGCTTCTCAGATGACAAGCCTCCCTCTCTGCCCTTCTGGCAACGGTTCTTGCTACATGCAGGAATGCAACCGGCGCAGATCCCATGGGCAAGATGAAAGATTTCAGAGGCTCTAATTCCTTAATCCAATCATCCATTTCTTCAACCAGCCTGTCGCACTCATCCATGCCTACGAGCACCATTTGCTCTGGCAACTTCCCGGGACTACAGGCGCATTCCCCCCCTATGTCGAATAACTCCTGCTGAACTCTGTACAACGCTTCATCAGCCTCACCGGGGCGATGGAATCTTGTCACTCCCGGCATCCTTTCAAACTCCATCCGGACTACGCCAATTTGCGAATTTAATTCATCAATAGTACCATAAAGTTCAACCCTGGGACTCTCTTTTCCAACCTTCTTTCCATCAAGAAGGGATGTCTCTCCACCATCCCCGGTCCCAGTGTGGACTCTAGTTATCCTGACCATGTTGTTCCCAGGAGGTTCAGGTTTTCAACCGTACTCAGATTGGCACTGAGTCTAACAGGCCTCTCTCTATTGCCTCAATCCAGGAACTATCAACGGTTTCCCAGCCGCCCAACTTCTCTAGTTCGACTAGGCATTCCTTTTCCTCCTCATGGTTGTTACTATGCCTGTGAATAAGAATCAACGCCGCGTAACTCATCGAGTTTAGCCATTGATCTTCCATATCCCAAGACCTCTCAAAGTGCGCTATAGCACCGTTGGGACCTTGAATCAAGCCTCTGTGTAGCTGTCTAAGACCTGATTTAGACCACGCGATTCCTGGGACACCGATTACGAGTCCTCTAAATGCGAGATACAACTCTAGTGTTACCATTGTGCTGGCGAGAAGAAAAGATCCAATCTGCTCTGCTTGATCTGCGACCTCCCATCTGGAGGAAAGCAGACTAATTCCTCCGATGCAAAAGAGGACTCCTGCTAGAGGGGCGACAATCACATCGGTCTTTTTCAGACTCATATCTCTAATGCCTAAAACAATGAACACTCCACCCAGAAATACTGAAATCGAAGCTGGGAGGTCTTCTCCGAATCCATCTGGACTGGTGCTAGCAATCCACAGTATAAGGGCCCCTGTAAATAGGAGCATAGAGAATCTAGACCCCTTTTCAGGAAAGGGCTGAAGC
>LURZ01000031.1 GCA_001629255.1 Marine group II euryarchaeote REDSEA-S42_B7 | reverse complement strand
GGTAGTGTCGGATTTGCCTCCTTCCTTATGGGCCAGTCAGAGGGAGGTTCTTCCGATTCTGCAATAAAATTCTACGTTCCGAAGGGTTCTGATGTGTGGTACGGGTCTATGGACAAACAGCCGATGACTTTGCAAGCCTTCGTAGACGAGTCAGCCAACACAACAACAGGAATGGTGGGAGCTGCAGGGCTATGGTCGGGTTTACCAATCATAGCAACTTATGTCCCACATGAAGAGAACAAAAACAAGCCATTAGAAGCAGGCACCCCTCGTTTCCAAATGATGGACGGGTACACCGCAGGCGGGGCTTATGTAGGATCCGGTTACGAAATAGAGGAAAAAGAAGAGTATGCGTCATTGAATATTCACGACAACCTGATCATAGTCTTCGCGAGATGTCCTCACTTGTGTTGTATTCCCGGATGGCAACTCGTTAGCAACGACTTCACTGCGGATAGCTGGTTACCTGGTGGGACTGACTCTAGTGGAAACAAATCATTCTGCATCTGCCACTCCAGCAGGTATGACCACACCGTGATTGAGAAAAATACAGCTAGAAACAGGTCTAATGGACAAGAATTTGACTTCATAGGAGTGAAGAAGACCGGTGGTCCGGCTCCTTATGGAATGCCACTGATTCCGTTCACAGTGAATGGCGGAATGATAGAGGCTCTTCCAGATTTCATGGATTGGTACACATTCTGCGGGTGAGTGAAAAATATGATTCAATTCTGGTTCTTGTGGATTTTCATCGCCTTCGTAATCGTGATTGTAGCCTTCACCCTAAGAAGAGAGAGGGACGACATGCCTAGGAAGGACATCTTGAGGGCCGTGGAGACAAATGCAGGTAGCATGGGATTGGCCGAGAAGTTGTTTCTGTGGGCCTTTTCTTGGCTAGACACCAGATTTAGGATTCAAGACTATTGGGGTATGAGCAAGGACTCCTACTACAGCATGCATCGTCAGATGCCATTGACACACGCCGAAAAGTACAAACTGAGAATAATATGGTATTGGTACCCTCTCTATTGCTTGGGAGGAATTTCATTCTTGGCATTCATAATCTTGGTAATTAGCGGGACCATTCTAGGGTTTTATTACGTACCCGGAGGGGACTTAGACTCAGACCCTACACCAGCCTACGCATCAATGGAGTTCATCATGCTAGAGCTACCATTTGGGTATATCATCAGGTCTATTCACCATTGGACAACGCATTTCTTCGTAGCAGCGGTATTTCTGCACATGTGCAGAGTCTACTTCACTGGTGCATACAGAAATCCGAGAGAGCTAAATTGGTTGATTGGAGTCGCTTTAATGTTCTTCTCGATATTCTTCGGTTACTCTGGTTATTTGTTGCCGTGGGACAGCTTGGCATTCGGAGCCGCCACCATCGGAATCAACATGGCGATGGCCACCCCCCTGATTGGGGAATGGGTGGCCAATGCGATGTTTGGCGGAACAACACTGACGGGGCAGACAGTAGTCAGGATGTACTTCCTACACGTTTTTGTACTACCGTTAATTGTTACAGTTCTCATTCTGGCCCATCTTTTCATAGTCTGGGTTCAAGGAATTGCGGAGCCGCACTGAGGTGATTAAATCGGTCTAATTGAGAGATTTGGTAGGATTGCTGACACATATGTTAGTGAGAAAGAGCAATTGCTAGGAGCAGAAGAAGAAAGGAGGAGAGTTCACACAGGTCACGGTTTCTGGCCCACTGAAGTACTCAGAGATACGATAATTTTCGCTTCGATTGTGATGGTTATAGCATTCTACTCTTGGATTATCCCACCACCCTTGCACAATGCTGCGGATCCATACGCACAGGCTGGTTTCGTCTTCCCTGACTGGTACGTTCTGTTCTCTTACGGATACCTCAGATGGGGAGAGTATTTGCCACAGTTTGACATTCCCGCTGGGCCGATAGGGGAGTTCTTCGGTCAGCCAATCGTATCTTGGAACGCGGGAGTATGGGGGGCGTTGATTACCGGAATTCCAGTAGCCATTCTCGCCCTGCCACCATTCATCATCGGAAAAAGGGAGAAGAGGGGCGTTGAGGATCCGTGGTTCGCTACAGCGGGAGCAGTTTACCTGGCGCATGTGTGGTTCATCTCCGTATTCTCGATAAACATCTTCCTCGAGATGTACGGTCAGAATCGAAGCGATTACTGTTGGGCTGGCCCTCATGGAACATTTTTCTGCGGAACTCAATCACCATGGACTGCTGAAGTGTTCAATGCGGTTCCGTGGATTCTTACCGGCGTCTTCATCTTCGTTGTCCTATATTTCTCGGTCAGGAAGTTCCTGATTGGTCCGATGGGGTCCAGGCTAACTCCTGTTCTTGGTAGACAGGTGGCGGTCGGGTCTTTGGTTGCAACCGTTCTACTCTGCACGGTTACTTGGCCGGTTTACGAAAATGGTTTCTGGAATCAAAGAGGACTTGGGACTATGGGATTCTGGGAGTACCAATATGATGCTAAGCTAGAAGAGTTGGATGGGATAAGAGGTCAGCCAGGGGACACCCTGATACACGTAGAAAAGGGGCCCGTGTGGGAAGACTGGGAGGACGAGTGCCTCGCGTACGAACAAACCAACTCTCTACCTGTCTGGGAAACCATGGAAGAGGGGACAACTCACTCGGAATGGTGTGTTTTGCCCGCGAAACATTTTGTGAACTGGGGGATTTTCCAACCTACTCGTAGTCAAATAATAGACTTCAGCGGAGTCAATGGGCACGCCGATACTCAAACATCCAGGAATATAGGGGCAAATGAAATCATCTACCAAGGGGCGGATGATGGTAGCCCTATCTCAATTTCTGAATCTATACAATTCGAGGTTGAGGACCTTGGAATATCGAAAGTTCAGACAGACATAGGGTGCAATTTCAGAACCACCGTTCGAAATGCAGGTGACCACGCTCAAAGTCTGACTCTGACTGATGATGCGGGGCAGGAGATTTGGTCGAATTCGGGTTCTACTTGCGAGTCTGGCACAATCTACCTAGACTCTGGGAGATCATACACAATTTCCTTCACAACTAACTCTGAGCAGGTCAATGACTCAGTCACCATGATTTCGGACTTCTCAGCAGTTTCCTATCAGCCTCTACTACTCAAGGAAGACGGAACGGCACTGATAAGATCGGAAGTTAGCCTTAGCGATGAGGAACTGGCATCGTTATCAGTTACAAACCCGACCTTCCAGAAAAACCCAAAGAGCCTGGATGCCAAGCTAATTTACTCGATATGTTCATACCGTGCCTGGGCGTAGGGGCACTAGTTTTCATGTTGCTCAGGAGCATGGCTCGCGGCTACGAGTGGGAAATGAACAAGTGTTATGGATGCGACTTGTGCGACGATGCTTGCCCTGTGAGGTTGTTCAACGCTGGGGATAAACTGAACATAATCTACAACACGTGGAACAACGAAGACGATGGGGTTCCACTATACTCTTGCCTGACCTGCACGGCATGTACCAACGCATGTCCACAATTAGTTGATTACGACTCATATATCGATATAAGAAGAAATCTTGTGGTAGGCGGACCCCCTGCTACGGAGATACCGCACACGGTGCTGCAGGCAGTACTAGCTGCTGAGGCGGAAGAAGATGCAGATGACTCTTTCATCCCAGTAGAGGATTACCCGTTGGACTCTAGCATAGGATACTATCCTGGATGTGTCGACTATATTGACCAAGAAATGGTCTTCAGTCATGTGAATAAAGGAACCATGGATCTTGGAGATGCGACGACCTCGGCTTTCACGATTTTCGAAGAAATGGGAGAGGATGTAACATACCTGGGTCGAGATTTCTTGAAGTGCTGTGGGCACGACCAGAAGTGGCAAGGGATGAGTGAGGTTTTTGAGAAGTTGAAGGCTTACAACCAGAAAAAGCTCGGAGAGAGCGGAATCGAGACACTAGTCACTTCTTGCGCCGAGTGTTTCAGGACCTTTGCTCTAGACTATGAGTTGGATGACATGAAAGTGATGCACACGACAGAGTTCCTAGTTGAGAATGGATTCGACATGAATCTGAAGTCAAACGACGAAGTCACCGTAACTTACCACGACCCGTGCAGGTTGGGTAGGCAGATGAACATCTATGATGAGCCACGAGACCTAGTAGGCTCTGTAGAAGGGGTGAATCTAGTGGAAATGGAACATACCGGTGAAGATGCCCTATGCTGCGGTGTCTCAAGCATGATGTCCTGTAACGAGAACAGCAGGGCACTAAGGGTTCAGAGATTCGATGAAGTCAGGGAAACCGGAGCGGATATTATGCTAACCTCATGCCCAAAATGCGTAGCGCACTTCGAGTGTCTGAAGTTCGAGGGTGACCCAAGACATGACTTCGAGATTCTAGATGTAGTCAGCTTCCTAGCCAGGCAGATAGAGGAATCCAAAAACTAGGACTAATCAATGAAAGCGAGAATAGCGGAAAACGAAGAAAGCAAAACATTCATCATGAAGCCAACAAGAATTGCCTTTGCAAAACGGTAGTCCTGATAGCCCAATGCTACCAAGTACAAGAAGAACCCTATGAGGGAGCCACAAGTGAGGGAAATCCAAGCGGAAGGAATACTGAGGTAGACCGCCATGAAGGCCCATATTGTTGCACCGTGAAGAACGCCCAGCCAAACCATTGGTTCCTCCCACCACTTCTTTGAGTTTGTGACTACCATGTAACGACGACTTAGGGGATGCCAATCAAACTCACTATCATAAGTGTGGACTTAATGGAAACCGTGTAGAACATGACCAAGATCGAGGATGTGCTCAAAAGAAGGGCTGTTGAACAGTCAAGAATTAGGATACAGCTCAACTCGGTTAGGGCTGAGGAGGAGGCTCTCCTGAAAGGTGGAGAGGACACAGTTGCTTGGGTAAAGGAAGAGCTGTGCATTGGCTGCGATCAGTGCACGATAGTATGTGAGGATGATGCCATAGAATTGTACGACACACCGTTGTTAAGTCCTGTAATGGATGTGGATGTAAATAAAAAGGCGAAAATTCTGAGAGACCCTTGTAC
>LURZ01000030.1 GCA_001629255.1 Marine group II euryarchaeote REDSEA-S42_B7 | reverse complement strand
ACGTCGCACTCCCCGCCTTTGGAAAGGCCCCCAGTCATCCAGTGATGTATAACCCAGATTATTTGAATATGCAGAGTAGAACAGCTGTTCTCAACGCTTTGATGTCATTGAATAATCAGATGTACTTGGAGAATTACACGATGAGGGGGGAAACTTACACGGGGTGCTATGATATCACCGTTCACCAGATAGATTCCACACTCGAAAAGAACCAGTGCGGGGATGAAATCCTCCTCAATGTACTAAATACGCCGGGACTGACAAGAGTAAACACGCAAGAGCACCTGGGTAGCTATTCTAGTCTGATCGTCAATATTCCGGGGATTTCTGCCTACTACGGTGAGAAATTCGACATTAACTCCTGATCTCATAAGAGAAGTTGGTGGGGGCAAGCAGCATCAACACTATCCAAATCACGCCCCCACCAACACCAAATATAGTATTAGGGCCCCCTAAAATACAAATTGGGGGTGGAAAATGAATTCTACTGTGGTTGATATAAATGAATTGACCATCGGTTATTCGAAGAAAAATCCTCTTGTGGAGATACCTAGACTAGAAATCTCGTCCGGGGAAATAATCGCGATAACTGGTCCTTCCGGAGTCGGAAAGACTACTCTAATTAGGACTATCTCGGGCTTGGTAAGGCCACTAAAAGGGAAGGTTAGTCTTTTTGGAAAGCCTTTCGGAGTTAGGCCCAAAAGAGGTTCTCTCGGCTATATTCCTCAACGACTGGGACTAGTTCGACATGCCAGCGTATTGCACAACGTCAAGTTGGGCGCACGAGCAGGTAATTCCAACCCTTACAGTATATTCCCCAACAAAGAAATCAGAGATTTATGCTTGGATTCTATCCGTAGGATGGGACTATCCGAGAAGATATACGAACCCATTAGGAGACTTTCAGGAGGTCAGCAGAGAAGAGTAGCAATTGCAAGAACCATGGCGCAGTCGCCAAAAATTATTCTTGCGGATGAGTTTCTGAGCGAACTAGACGAGAAAACTCTTGAGATGGTAAAGACAGAGGTTGTGGAGTTCGTGAGAAAGGAGTCCTCCACGCTGATAGTTGTTGAGCACGATGTTTCCAGAGCTAAATCGATTGCAGATAGGATGCTAGTGATCGACGACGGCAGGGTGAACCCATTCATATCTCAGATTACTGCTTTGGAGGTTAAAAAGTGAGGATCAACTGGACTCTAATTACTATTCCAGTCCTACTCGCTTTATCGTTCTGGCTAATGGATGGATTGGTTAACGATTGGGGGAGGTTATCTGGGGGGGGACAGAATCTAATCGTGTTCATCAATGAATCACTATGGCCTCCGGATTGGGGAGTTATAGAACCCCAAGCATATCCTGTATGTACAGCATACCCTCCATTCGATTTTACCTGCTCTACTGCTTGGATTGGAATGACAGAGACAATAAAGATAGCCTTCATTTCCACAGTATTCGGAACATTGGTATCCCTTCCAATTTCTATCCTGGCATCTAGAAACTTGAATCCTATATTCATCACATTCCCTTCCAGATTTATTCTCGCTGCTTGCAGGAGTCTCCCTAGCATAATTTGGGCTATCTTTTTCGTCATACTAGTTGGATTAGGGCCGCTTTCGGGAATTCTAGCAATGACAATTTACACTGTTGGCTACCTCGGTAAACTCCAGTACGAGTCAATAGAGGGAATGTCCAATATCCCCTTAGAATCAGCCGATTCGATGGGTCTGTCAAAGATCGAGAAAGCAATAGGTGTGGTAATTCCAGAACAGGCAAACAACTTGATCTCACAAACAATATTCATGTTCGAGTACAACGTTAGGCATGGGACCGTGATTGGGATTGTCGGTGCCGGGGGTATTGGTTACTACATCAATCTCTATCTGAAATTTCTACAGTATGACAAGGTACTTGCCTACCTAATCATTATTTTCTCGGTTGTTATCATAATTGATTTCATTTCAATATATGCTCGCTCCTTCTTCAACGATGAAGGTGACATAAACCCTCCAAAATGGATATCAGTTCTCATCCCACAATGGGTTTTTGAGTCCCGTTAAAGGTACGTCAATAGTCCGCGACTATCCTAATGGAACCGCCGTCATAGAATATCTGAATGTGATCCTTAGCTTTCATTGTCAGAGAAGCAAGGGCTTCGTAGACTTCTTTCTCCTCTACCTTGAAAGCATCAGCAGCTCTTTTTGTCGACCATGCCACCTCTACGAAGTCAGACGCAGAAATCCACTTAAGAAGCCTCGATTCAAACTCAGTTAGATCACCTATGCCCATGCACATGGGGCTAAGGGGAGGGCAAATCAAGATACCTCGTGATTAACAAAAATTGTCTGATATCAAACACCAGGAATTCTATTCTCGTTGTGGAGTAATTAGTACTCTGTTATTATTTCCCTCAATGAATGGTATGGAAATAGTGCTGTCATCTGTAATGTGGACATGTACTGGGCATACCGCACCACACGCCGGTGCCAAGTAGTCCTTTCCGGATGTAGTCATTACCAGTTTGATTCCATGTCCAGAAGGTAGCAAATGATCAAGCCCCTGAAATTCCATCATCATTGTCACAGTCTCCCCTGGGATTATTCCAGTTGGCTCGTTTCCTCCTTCATGGTAACGAATATCCATTGTTGCGTGGCCAATTCTAACTCCCGTAGAAGAATCCTGCATCTCCACGAAGACCTGTCCTCCATCAAACACGGATGTTGCAAGTAGGTGAAGTCTAACCAAACCAGAGATATGCATGTCGAAATCAAACCCAGGACACTCAACAATCACTTCACTTGCCCCTCCAATCACTGGAGCACCCCCTACCCATGAATTTCCCATATTAGTACAATCTCCCAGGGAAAGATCAATCCAATCAAGACCACTTGGGGGCCAGGTTTCTTCAATCCTCCATTGTCCGTCCGAGCGTTGAATTTGGACAATCTGCTCGGGTTCTGGGCCAATTCCTTTGAGATAGTACTCGAACCACTCAAAGAGGTCCTGTGCCCAGTCCCATCTAGTCATATTCCCCCTAGCCTCCAAACCATTCCCGCTACTCACGCCATCATGGCTCGAGACCTGATCTGGATAATGATGGCCCCACTGTCCGAACATCCCCCTTACATGGAAACCTTCGTCAATATATTCCTGGTACCAGTTTATTCCAGGGGGACCGCCAAATACTTGGTGGGGGTCAACGTTCCAGTCCTGCATTCCTTGGACCCAATATATCGAACCTTGCCAATTATTGATCGCCTTGTCGATGTGACTGCGGTCATCATAATAGTTCTGCATGTAAGGATCCATTTCGCCAGCTATGTAAGTCACCGGCCCTGCAAAGAGTCCCTCCGCAATATCTGGACAGACATTATCCAAGTCGTCCTCATTATAATCGACAGTACTGGAAAAATAGTTCATGTGCATAATCTGACTTCTTGCTTCGGCACTCCCGTTCTTGTAGAGAAGAGGATGTAGGGCAGTAGTTCCGGAAACAGGCACTATAGTCTTAAGGAATTCACTACCCATTGCCGCCGCTTCCCACTGTGTCGCTCCCTCGTAAGATTTCCCGTACAGCCCAACATTTCCATTACTCCATTCCTGAGTTCCAAGCCATTCCACCGCATGGTGGATGCCTAATCCCTCTCCAAGACCCCGATAATCAAAGCATCCCGTCGAAAGCTCGGTTCCGAAAACACTAACTTGGGCGAACGCATAACCATGAGGAATGAAATTCTCGAAAATGAATTCCCCACGCCCAGATCCGACCACGTTGGTGCCTCCAGACTCGTCACCTGGCTGACCATATGAGAAATACGGACTAATTACGGCGATTACTGGTACTCTTTCACCGTCTATCGTATTGTTAGGGAGCCAATAGGAAAGATGGATAGTCGATACAGAGGGCCCCAGCTCCCATACCTCGCTTGTATCCACTTCGATGAATGCCTCCTGTACATCCAGTGGGTAGAATGGCCCTGGCTCGAGAAGGAATGAGAAAGTGTGATTTGTTTGCCATTCCAAGGAATGCCTATCCCAAATTGAAGGATAGGAAACTTCTGTATTGGAATTACCATCTTCGTTCAATGAGGAAATACAACCCGAAGTTACGGTTAGAATATACAACCCGACAAGCAAGTAGGCCTGATTGGCTCTTGGCATGTGCTGTCGAGTGCCCCTTTGCTCTCAAACATGTTTGTATCTAGTATTGTTTTTCTGTGAATTCTAATTCATTGGAAAAATTCTCGAACTTCGTTAACAATTATTGAAAGCAGGCTTTGACTTGTCAGGAGTTATGGAATTCGGTGAAGGAAATGTCTGCAAGTGATTTACTCCTAATCTTCGGTACCGAGACCGGAAATGCCGAGGAACTGGCTGAAGATGCTGGTCATCTTTCGAGAAACCTAGATTTTACTCCCAGAGTAATTGATATGGAGGACATTTCATTGGAGGATATATCCTCCTCAAAGAGGTTGATTGTGATATGTAGTACCTGGGGCGAAGGCGAACAGCCAGTAAATGCACAAAAACTGTATGATTCTGTTAAAGGGTCTGAAGATCATTGTTTGGAAGGCGTGAACTTTGCTGTCATTGCTCTTGGAGATACTGCGTTCGAATTCTTCTGTGAATCTGGTAAGGAGTGGGATGAAATTCTTCAGAAGAAGGGAGGAAGCAGAGTAGTAGAGCGAATAGATTGTGATGTTGACTACGAAGACTATGTCCAGGAATGGATCTTAAACACGCTCAGTCTAATGAAGAAAATCCAGTGATTAAATGAAGCCCTCACTCATCTTGGTTCGTATGACCCGGCCATTCTCCTTACCGCGTCCTCAACTTCTATTTCGCCGTCCAATAGACTTCCCAGTGTACTGAGGAATGGAGTCTGATGACCCAACCTTTCGGATCTGTCGAGGAACATTCTGGTCGCCCTAACCCCCTCCGCAACCATGTGCATCTCTTCCAGGGCCTCCTCCAGACTCATTCCTGAACCTAGCATCTCCCCTAGGGTCCTGTTCCTGCTCCTCGGGCTTGTTGCCGTGACGTAAAGATCGCCAATTCCAGCCGGTCCGAAACCCGTTTTGGGGTCTGCCCCCATCTCACCAAGAAGTACCAACCCTTCGCTGTATCCGGAAAGTACCATTGCAGCCTTCAGATTATCTCCACCGATTGTTTCTTTGAGTCCGTCAACTAGTCCGCATGCTAGGGCTACGCAGTTCTTGTAGGCGCCCCATAGTTCAGCTCCTAGAGGATCTCCTGCAGGGGTCAGGATCAGAGAGTCTGTTGAAAGCCTCTCTGCAACTCTCTTAGCCACTAACGTGTCATTGCAAGCTACGAGGGCGTTGGTTATCACTCCCCTGGCTACTTCTGGCGCGATGGTTGGCCCCGTCATGACAACGACCTGATTCGACATTCCAGCGTCAGACAGCCTCCTCTCTATTGCATCAGAGATCATTCCAGAGCCTCCTTCGGAGGATGGGGCGAGGCCCTTGGCTAGGTCGACGAGGAGATGGGATGGTCTGAGGCTCGGGATGAGCAAGTCTACTACTTCCAGAATCACGGAGCTGGGGAGTGCCAGTACCAGAATCTCACAAGATTCGGTGACATCGGTGATTTCCATGGTACAGTCCATCCCAGGAATTTTGTAACCAGGCAGGTACTTCTCGTTCTCCTGCGAGCTCATTACCGACTCGTATACTTCTTGCTCCACGGTCCAGCCTAGCACGTTGTGTCCGTCCTTGCACCATACCAGGGCCAGGGCGGTTCCCCAGTTACCTAGTCCTAGAACCCCTATTCGTGCCATTTTTGCCAGTTTGGGGGGCGCATAGACCCTGTTATGACCCTATGGGGGGCAGAGGCGTCCATGCGCTGCCTTCTTGGTGGGTAATTATTCGCACGAGTCGTAGCAGGGGTACCCGAGCGGTCAAAGGGGCTGGGTTTAGGTCCCAGTGCGTAGTGCTTCGCAGGTTCGAATCCTGCCCCCTGCACCAAAAAACCACATACGCTGCATTGAAGTCAGATTTAGCAGGGCGGAACCCAAGCAGGGGTACCCGAGCGGTCAAAGGGGCAGCGTTCAGGTCGCTGTGCGTAGTGCTTCGCAGGTTCGAATCCTGCCCCCTGCACCATCACTGAATTCTTATCCTTCTTGAGCGGATGTTGGCCATCCCCCTTCTCGAGCGGATGTTAGCCACTCCTCTCTTCTTCCAACCAGCAGCACGGTCGGCGATCACTCCAATGAAAGATACCGAAACCGCTAGAATTGCCCAAGTCTCACCACTGAAGGGCCTGAATGGGTCTCTGGACCACTTCTCATCGCCTAGAATCCCATCCTCCATATCTGGAATTCCATCACCGTCGTCGTCATCGTCCTCGACATCGGATATCCCGTCGCCATCAAAGTCCAGTGAGTCGCCCCCTCCTTCGAATGCGCCATCCTCGGTTTCCTCTACGCCGTCTTCGATTATCTCATCTCCGATAAGGGTCTGAATCGGACAGCCGAGGTCATTCCCGGGCAAGGCAAGAGTGAGAATGAAGTCCTCATCTTGCGAGCTGATGCCGAACTCGTAGGGGCAAACATCGGCATTGTTCCCAACGCTGTCGCCGTCGGTATCCAACCACTCACTAGGATCATCGGGGAAAGCATCTACATTGCTCCCTTGGTCAGCGAAGCCATCTCCATCTGAGTCGGACCACTTATCAGCTTCTAGCGGGAAGGCATCCGTTCCATTTTCTCCGCTCCCTTGGCTGTTGCATGGTACTGGATTGAGCCAGCCATCTCCGTCACAATCAGTGTCCTGGTTGTTTCCGATGCTGTCGCCATCTGTGTCATCGGTCTCATTCGCATCCAGTGGGAACTCGTCCCCTTTTGCAGAAGTGAGGCAATCGGGGGCGCCATCGCCATCAAGGTCAGGTCCCCTATTGCTCACCAATGCGCCATATTGATCTGTGATGTGGTAAGTTGTGTCGTCGCACCTGCCATCGTTGTCGTCGTCAGGGTCTACGTTGTTCCCCCACCCATCACCGTCTGCGTCAGCCCACTCGTTGGGATCGTTCGGGAAAACGTCGAACGAGTCAGGCCTCCCATCGCCGTCGTCGTCGTCGTCGGAGTTGTCTCCAACCCCGTCTCCATCGAAGTCCTCCCATTCGTTCTGGTCATTTGGGAACGGATCTTCGGTGTCGTTCACTCCATCGTTGTCGTCATCGGTGTCTATGCTATCTGGTATCCTATCCCCATCCGAGTCAAAGGAGACTTCCGGATCAAGGGGGTCGTAGTCATTCTCGTCCGGGACTCCGTCATTGTCGTCGTCTTCATCTATCTGATCGGGAACACCATCACCATCAAAATCTGCGAAGCAGTCATCGAAGAATGTGGATGCCTCGCTCAGCGTAGATTGTCCTGCTGGGCACTGAGTCTGCGATGTGGCCTGGTTCTCTGAAACATAGAATCCCCTGGCAGCTGGGACGCAAGCACGTTGTCCCTTCAGACTTGAGTAGTATCCCGGTGAGCATCCAGTCTGCTCCGTCTGGCCTGAATCGGGAACCATGAAACCCCTTGATGCTAGAATGCAGGTAGTCTTCTCAGGTAGTGGCTGGTATGTCCCCCTCTCACAAGGGACCTGCTCTTTGGAACCGTGCCCGAGGTCGATATCCTGGGGGGTGTTGGAATTAGCGGATCCACCATCCCCAACCTGCCCGAATTCATTCGCTCCCCAGCATTTCAGGCTGGCATCGTCCAAAATCATACAGGTGTGCCTATGGCCAACTGAGATCGAGGTTGCATTGGTGCTCAAGATGATAACCTCTGGGGTTGAATGTGCAGCCAGGGTCCCGTCGCCGAGTTGCCCGTAGCTGTTATCTCCCCAGCAGGCGACTTCACCTGAATCGAATAGACCGCAGCTGTGGAAGAGACCAACCTCTATTTCCATCAGAAGTAGGTCCTGACTCAACGCTGAAGGAAGTGGGCTATTAGAGTCCGAAGTCCCTCCATTGCCCAGTTGTCCATGGGCGTTGTAACCCCAACAGAACGCCGAACCATCATTCATCCCAAGACAGGAATGGAAAGCACCCGAGTCAATCGATACTGCACTGCTGTTGCTCGGGATAGAAACCTCAACCGGTGTGTTCCGATCGACATTGCTGGAGTCTCCGAGTTGCCCGTTCCAATTCTCCCCCCAGCACATCACATTTCGGTCTACAGTTATCGCACAAGTGTGGAAAGATCCCGCCGAGACCCTCAGTGCCCCGGTCCCTCCCATTGAGGAATATGCCGGAATATGCCGGTCCGTCGTCGTCCCGTCGCCTAGCTGCCCGTTAGCATTAAGCCCCCAGCACTTCACTCTGTTGTTAGTGAGTACTGCACAGGTGTGCGACTCTCCAGATGAAACCCCGATTGCAGATACTCCAGGGCCTAGGTCAACAGTAATCGGGGTCGTTCTTTCGATGGTCGTACCGTCACCCAGCTGCCCGAATGCGTTGGAACCCCAGCAACGAATCGACCCATCATCAAGCAGAGTGCAGGTATGGTATGACCCTGTAGAAATTTCAATCGCATTCCTTCCCAACGGCATTGAGGCTTTTTGTGGCTCTAGGCTAGAGTCTCTTGTCCCGTCGCCTAGCTGCCCGTTGTCATTCATCCCCCAGCAGCTAACTGTGCCGTCATCAAGTATAGCACATGAGTGGTAAGCACCCGAAGACACCTTTGTCAGAACTGGGACACTATGGCCGGCCTCGGCCCACTGACAAGCCAGATCCGAGGTCATTCCATACTGGTCGTTGTACTTTCCAGGTGGGCAGGGAGTGCCTTCAGAGGCTCCGGGCCCGGGTACGTAGTAACCCGGCCTGGCATCTTCGCAGGAGGTTTGCGCTGAAAGCTCCTGGAACTTTCCAATAGGGCATTGAGTTTCCGAGGTCGCCCCGTTAGAGTCTACGTAGTGTCCAGGGCTGGCGGGGGTCATTACAGTATTTCCACTTCCACTGACGTAGTATCCGGGGGTGGCCTCTCTACAGGCAAACCTGCCATCTGATTCCAATCCCACCCCAATGGGAAAGCCATCGTTATCACCGTCGTTGCTGACTCCCACTTCGAAAATATTCAGGTCTCCATTGTTGTTCCAATCTCTCTCCGAAGAACCAATGTAAGTCCATCTGGAAATCCCAGAGAACTCTGATGGTGCATTCCCAAGGGACACATCGGATCCAACTCCTCCCCAACATTTCGGCAGATCGTTAGTAGCAACCACGCAAGTATAAGATTCTCCAGAGGCAACAGATACGACTCCGAGATTTTGACCCAGTGTAATCTCAGTTGGCGAAGTAATCTGGGTTGAGGTACTTCCATCGCCAACTTGGCCCTTCCCGCTTCCTCCCCAGCAATGCAGAGAATCACTGGAACTCACTACACAGGTGTGACTTCTTCCAACGTCTATACTGATTGCACCAGATGCCGAGGCCGAAACGATAGACGCGTCGTTCTGCTGGTTGGTAGTCCCGTCACCCAGCTGCCCGAATGCGTTGTCGCCCCAGCATTTCACCTCCCCACTGCCCGATCCGTCAAGAATAACGCAGGTGTGGGCCCCACCGGCAGATACTGCGACTACACTCCCTCCGAGAGTGACTGTTGAGGGTGCATTGGAAGACGTCGTCGTCCCAGTCCCCAATTGCCCGTTTTGATTCGCACCCCAGCACTTGAGTGACCAACTGTCCGATATCGCGCATGTGTGGTTCGAGCCTGCAGATACTGCGAGGAACTTCTCTCCAGGAAGGTTCACGGAAACTGGGATGCTACTGTCCGAATTCGTCCCATCTCCCAGTTGACCATGGCTATTTCTCCCCCAGCAGTTCAGACTCGCATCGTCTAGAATTGCACAGGTATGCCAATCCCCAGAAGACAATTGAACTGGCACTTCTCCTAGGCTTACCTCCGTCGGAGAGTTCGAGTGTGAATTCGATCCATCACCTAGTTGACCGAAGTTATTTCTCCCCCAGCACTGGATTTCTCCGTTATCCAGTATTGCACAAGTGTGATCTTGGCCTGAGCTAATCGAAACCGCTGTTCTCGCCGAGTCCAAATCAACCGATGTCAGAACCTGTCTGTCTGCATTGGTCCCATCACCTAGTTGTCCGAATGTGTTGTCTCCCCAGCATTGGAGGTCCGAGTCATCTAGTATAGCGCAAATGTGGGTTCCTCCACTGGACATTGTTGTCTCGGTGAATATTGAACCGGATTGAAATCCAGCAGAGTAGAATCCGTCGGAAACGGGACTCCTCATGTCTGTAATCGCCCCCTCACTAGATGCTAAGTAGTACTTCTGAGGTCCCGATGGTACGTTTTCTCCAGTTACAATGATTTCCCAATCTCCAACTTCCGGATTATTTCCTACCGATATTCCGACTAGGTTGTTCAAATCATCATTCGTATAGGTCCAAATTGTTCCACTAGGACTCTTCAGAACGATGTCTAGGTCATTGATCAACTGCTTTCCTGCACTGGGGCCGTTCGCTGGGTCATTCCATGAAAGGACCACTCTGAAGTCCTCTATCCCCGTGTCTGGAATGGTGAGCTTGAATGAATGGCTATCCGATGTGGAAATCTCGATACCTTCTGTGAACCCGGAGTAGACTAGTTGTTCTAGATCGACCCTCCCCCATCCTTCATGGCTGTTCGGCACCTTTTCCTCTGCTCCGTTTCCATCCGAATCCCCTCCCGTGGCATATTGTCCTTCTAAGTCATGAGCCCCAGATGCAAGTATCGCCTTAATGAGAGCAGATTCCGGGCATTGATTACTGGAAGGGTTGCTTGCTAGTTCGCAGTTGTAGGCTCCTATTTTATTCAAGTGCTCAATCACCAATGCTGCAGAACCTGCCATGATGGGCGTTGCCATCGAGGTTCCTCTTTTGTGAGTGTAGTATCCACCTGGGTCATCTTGTAGAGGAGCCGAGGATGCCAAACCTGACTTAGCCGAGAGTATCCAACCTCCCGGTGCCACAATATCCGGTTTGATTCGCCCATCATTCGTAGGCCCCCTGTTGGAAAACGCACTCATCCCCTCTGGGTTGTCACTAGGCGTGTCCATTCTGATGGGGTCCGTACCATACCTCTCACCGGAAGCTGGAAGGTTTGGGCAGCCAGCCTGACAAAGATTGCTGTACGGGATGTCGTATAGTGACAAACCTACGCGGTAATTCTCTGAGGATCCTACGGACAAGATATTCTTCGCAGTTGCCTGTCGATTCATAGCGCCCTTGTTTATTTCCCCATCTTTACCTCCGAAGCAGTTTGTCTGGCCGTAGGAGTTGTAGGTGCAGTCCATACCATCGTTACCCATGGAGTAAAGAATCGTCAGGTCAGTTAGCGAATTAGCCTGGGTATCAATCTCATACGATATGGAGCTGTAGTAGGCCAAGCAGCTACCGCTGGAGGATCCAGCCTGGGCGCAATTAGTAGTCGCGCTAGGACCAGATCCCCAAGAATTTGTGTGGACTCGCGCCCCCGCATTGTATGCCTCGGAAAAGAAGCTACCGTATGAGGGGACGCAGAGGCTTGACCCGCACAGAACGGATTGCATGAACAAGTGCGCTTCGGTTGCCATTCCGCTATTGTCAACACCATCGGGCGAGTTCGTACCATCTCCCAAGACAGATCCTGCCACATGGGTACCATGTCCATCCTGGTCCTCGGGACCATCGGTGCAACTACCGCAACTGTACGAAACAACTCCGACAATTCTGCCAACGAAGTCTGCATGGATACCGTTGTTCACAGTGTTACAATGGGTCAGGCTCGTGCATTCAACTGCAGTATCTAGTCCGGAGTCCATTACCCCAACTATTACTCCAGAGCCCGTCAGAGCACCTCCAAAAGGCGCCATGTTGGCAGGCTCTCCTACCCAATCAACACCGATGATTTCAGCTGCCGCTTCATTATCAAGATGGACTGGATACTTTGGCTCGACCCATTCTACGAAATCAAGATTTATCAGTCCGGCCAAACCCTTCTCGTCCACTACGACTTCCGCTACCCTGTCTATTCTGTAGTCAATTACTTCGACTCCAGTTTGGATTAGATTTTCTATTTCGTTAGAACCGCTCAATACGATGTTAATTACGTACCTGTCTCCCTGCATTATAGCGCCACTGTCCATCCCTTCGACCAATGGAATTACGTCAGGGGCCAGCTTATCGGCCGAGTCAAGTCGGAAAGCACCTATCACCCCAATATCGTATAGCTCCATTGGGGCTATTTTAGGCACCTTACAGTGGAATCCCTGCGGCGAGTAGAATGTCCTGCATTCCAAACCCATATCCGCCAGTTGAGATTTCCAATCAGAGGGTATGGGATAATCGTGCCCCAAAACGAACCAACCAGACATGTACTCTTCACCAGTCGTTTCCTCCCACTTCTCAATCGGTACAAAGGTAGCAGTTCTATGGAATAGCGACGCTTCTCCGATATTCCCAGAGTCTCCTTTCCACCCATGCGAGGGATCATCAGACTCCGTGTCTCCAAGGGAGTATTGATCGTCTGGAACGTAATCTATAGCGTTCATCCTACTCCCGTCAGACAGATGTCCATTGTCCGTTTGGTAGGAAAAAATAGCCAGAGAACTTGGCAGAATCATCAGTGCTACGAGTAGAAGAGACAGCCGACCCCTCACCGCGTTGTCACTGGACATAATCCTCCTACGTAGTAGGAGGACATTAAAATTGCCTAAAATTTTGGTTTCTATATTTGACAATCCGGCTTCCAGAATTAGATTCTTTTAAATCTGTTTTGAAGCATGATTTTAAGCAAAATTTTCCGTAAAAAACATCACATACACTGCCCCTACTCGTCTGCCTCCAATGGTTGAAAGAGACCTCCCTTCGACGACTTCTGAAGTGGACGAAAACAAAGACATGGCTGCAACTAATGCTGCCGAATCGGAATATAAGTTGGACCAAGAGCTGGATAGGATAAGGGATAGACGAGAGAATCCAGGAAAGAGCTTCTTGGTCAATACAATCGTTCCTAAGACATTCGATGACTATACTCTGGTCTTCGGCGTGATGACTGGTTTGGTCTTCTTCGGAATCATAACTCTTGCCTCATCTGGACTGGTTCTGGGTGACTCGATCAGTATCGATGATACTCTATCCGGGACTCCTTTGGATCCAAATGACTGCGTGGACAGAAGAGGTGAGGTTTGGATTAAGTCCTGGGTCCAGGGAGATGATCTAGAGATCGAGAGTCATAACTTGGAACCCTCCATGGCATTCGGCATTATTGTAGCAGTCTGGAACGAATCTTCTGTTGAGTCAGATGGAGGCGTAGGAGATCCAACATTGACGATCGGGGGATCGGGAACTGGCGACTTATCTATAGGATTGAACAGCGATGATTTGGAGGACGGACGTTACATTGTTAGAATCGGGATCTTGGCTTCGGATAGTGATTCAAAAGAATGGTCCGAAGAGGAAATAGTGGAGGCGGTTGCGAGTCCCGGTAGTCTAGTTTCGTACAAGGAACTGGAAATAGAATTGCATACCACTTCTTCATCCTCCCTGTTTGGGTCCGGGGAAACTCACAGGGAGATGGAGAAGTCAGATGATGAAACTAGAGCGTGTATGACTATTCAGGATATGGGGGTATGGGGGTGGATCCTCATGGGGGCCGAGTGGGTCGGTGGCAGAGAGACAGCAATGCTAACTGGCGGTAATGCAGAGGTCCCTCCTTGGTACATGGCAACGATATCCCTTGGGATGTCGGTCTTCTTCCTATGCGTCCAGTACCCTCTTATGCACAGATTGTATCACAGGGAAACAGACGATCTTCTAACAAGCGAGCAAATGAAAAGGCTTCTTGTTCGGACGATAGAAAAAGCATCGAAAAGGCTTCACATTAAGCCAAATCTATCATCAATAAAGGTCCAGGATCGCGCTATTTCGGTAGATGTTTTCCTGCCCTACAATACCTCCAGGAAGACCATTGCCAGTCCCATCGATGTAAAAGGGACGATCATAAAGGACATCCTGAATGAGTTTCGAATTTTCGGGGAAATGAGGCCCCTCCAAATTAGGACAGTATGTACAGACTCCGATATGAAATCAGAAGGAACTATAGATTTCAGTGAATTAGGTGAAATCAGACTATCTGACGATTACAGTTCCTTCTTCTCCTCAATGGGACAGTTCGGTAAACTCGAAGAGGCATTCAGAGAGAGCATGTCCAGATGGTTCCGGAAGCACGACGTCGCCGACTATGGCTCAGCAATTTTGGCCGATGAGGATGCAGTATTCGTTAGAGTGATTTACAGGCCGGTGACTAGGTTCGCATACTTCCTGTTTAAGCCAACTTATCAGCACCTTCAAGGAGATCTAAGGAAGCATCTAGGAAGTGACCTAGAGTCCCTACTGCAAGGTCGGACACTTGTTGTGAGCGCAAGGAACGAAAAATCAACCCTGGGGGATAGGGCCGTTGCAGGCAGAGTCGAGCAGGGGACCGAGGAACACGAAGGAGAGGCGATGGTGGCAAAAAGAGGAGGAATCCCGGGGGCTCTTCTCCAAAATCCATTCATGGGAGACATCCTTTCGTCGGTGGAGTATGTTGCTCATAAGAACAGGAAAAGGATCGACAAGTACGGGTTCTGGGGGCTAATCGTTTTCGTGTGGATCCCATTCATGGCAAGCGGCGTGTTAGTAGGCGCCATGCTGGGCTTGGTTGCAAGGATGAGATTCCAGAGGGTTCTGGCTGCGTGCTTCATCGGCGGAACAGCAGCCTCTATCACATGGGCATATACGGCTAGAGGGATAATCGAGGTAATGCACAAGTATCACGCAGAGGCATTCATCCCTTTCATTCTCTTGCTAGCAGTTGGTTTCACTTGGCTCAAGATCAGGGACAACAAGAGGTACAGGAGAGAGGAACTATTCAAGGACTCAATGGCCTTTTTCGCTGGCGCTTCGGATACATAGGCCAGAAGCCATTTTCAATGTCTTCCGACTGGGATGTCTGGGTATAACATGGCACTCGTGAAAATCAGTGGGTTGGAGAGGCACTACCAAATGGCTTCAGAGACCGTCAGAGCTCTGGATGGGGTCGATTTGGAAATAAATGAAGGTGAAAGAATCATACTTCTGGGGCCGTCTGGCTCTGGAAAGACCACGCTTCTAAACTGCTTATCTGCATTGGACAGCCCGACATCCGGAGAATACCTATTCTCGGGTAACAAGGTCCCAAAGAACGAATCAGAGGCCATGACTACATTCAGAAGAGAGAACATTGGATACGTTTTCCAATTCTTCAATCTACTACAGGACCTTACTGTTTTGGAGAACCTACTGCTAATTCAGGAGTTGGCAGGAAGCAGAAACGAAGATAGGGCTCGAAATCTACTAACACTTGTGGGACTCGAAGGTGAGGTCGACCGCTTTCCAGCAGAGATCAGTGGTGGCCAACAGCAGAGAGTAGCCATTGCTAGAAGTCTAGCAAAGAGGCCCAGACTTCTTCTTGGTGACGAGTTGACGGGGAACCTTGACTCATGGACATCATCTGTTGTGATGGAAGTCCTAGTCAAGGCGTGCGACTCAGAGGGAATCACTTGTGTATTCGTCACTCATGACGAGTCTCTGGTGCAATACGCTACCAGGGTCATTAGGATCGACAGTGGCAAAATCATCTCCGATGAAAGCGGCGGAGGCAATGTCCCCTCCTCGACTCCACTACGCACAGTAGGATAGGTGTGAAAATGCTAATCCTACTGAACAAGCGTCTCGCAAGGAGCATGATGAGGTCAAAGATCAGGCTTGTTGCCGTAGTAGCAATGGTAGTAGTGGCGGTATTTGCCGGGGTATCATTCGCAGCTTACGCGCATACCGTTTCCGGGATGTATGACGAAATCTACGAGGATTCCGAGAATGCAGTTAATCTTCCAGATTTGTGGGTGGAGAACCCTAGTGGCACTTGGGATGGAGAAACCTCAGCCTCTCTTTGCGAGGATCTCGCCAGTAATTGGCCAGATTCCGATTTGGTCCTCTCCGTATGCGAGCCTAGATTGAGGCTAGATGGGACAATGTTCTACGAAACGACAGAGGCGGGGGAGCAGAAAGAGAAACTCGTCCCAGCCGTCTGGCACGGAATCGGCGAGGGATCCATAGACCGCGTTTGGATGCCTAGCCACCATTGCTGTTCCGGGAGGGTGGCCACAGAGGAATCCGAGATAGTCATCGATGCCCGTGTCGCAACCGGGATGGAGATATCCATAGGCGATTCCGTGACCATAGGTGCCGGAAACGGTAGAATGAACTTCACAGTCGTGGGTATCGGACTCCACTCAAACCATCTCTATTATGCAAAAGACGGAGATCTATTCCCTGCTGAGCCAGGCACCTTTGCTACAGGGTACCTCTCATCAGAGGGTCTGGAGAGATTGGCTAATATGAGCAGCGGCTCTTCGAATCTTCTCCTGATAGACATCTTGGGCACCCCGGATTACAATCTTCCGTCCACAGATGAGGACGATGGTCCTGAACTCACCCTCATCACTGAAGCAATGGATGAGATAATTTCAAACTCAGTAGACTCACCATCTCTGATATACGACCGCTCACAAGTTTTCTCAGTGGAAATATTACGCGCCGACGCCGAAGGAGCTATGCTGTTATCCTATGTCATTATGCCACTAGGAATCGGTATCTCTGGTTCCTCGCTAGGAGCGATTCTGGGTGTTTATCTTGGTACGCCCGCCATGTTGACGTTCTACGAGGATTTCATGGGCATCCCCATTCTCCAAACAGCAGAACTAGGACAAATTGTAATGCAGATCGT
Source organism: Marine group II euryarchaeote REDSEA-S42_B7 (assembly GCA_001629255.1). GTDB lineage: Archaea > Thermoplasmatota > Poseidoniia > Poseidoniales > Thalassarchaeaceae > UBA36. The sequence continues at coordinate 5,914 of LURZ01000030.1, read as the reverse complement.
CGTGGTTACAACAGCTGTCGTTCTTTTCTCGGGAATACTTCCAGCCATTCAAGCATCCAGGCTCCAGCCTCTAGAGGTAATGAGGGGAGAGCATGAAATCAGAATTTCTTCTAGGAAGATACAGAAGATTACTTCCAGACTTCCCGCAACTGCGGGTTTAACCATCAGATCTAGCATCAGGAAACCAGCAAGATTGACCTTCACATTCCTAGCAGTAGGACTTTCCATGTTGCTGTTCGGAAGCACGACTCTAATGATGTCATCAATGGAAGAAATGACCGTAGGATCAGTAGAGGATGATCAGAACTGGGACATCCAGTCCAATGTGTTGTCAGGAGGTGAGGATGAAGTAATCCAATGGGCGGACGACAAGGGTGGCTATCACGAGAGAATCATTACCTTCCCAGCAAATCCAATCAATGACTCACGAGTAATTTCGGCCATTGGAATGGAAGTCTTATCGACGGAAAGTAGCGCACTAATCCAACTAGACCTGAAGGAAGGCAAGCTCCCCGAAGCAGGCCTACAGACAAATCAGATTCTAATCGATGAAGGCCTGAACCACTTCTTAGGATGGGAGACAGGAGACATCCAGACTCTCGTGTTCGGGTCAACCCCCGCGCCCGTTGAGATTGTTGGAATTACTCAGGGGGAAATGAGTAGAACCGTATACTTCAACAGACCTGACCTGGCAAAGATAGTTGGGTTGGAAGCAACAGCGGTCCTGATAGACCTCCCAGAGGGAATAGTTGCAGATAGTGATCTTGGCAATATCTCACTTTTAGTGATAGAAAAGGAGGACCTGATATCTTCGTATGAGTCAATTCTAGAGCAGCAGCAGAGCTTCCTGGGCTCCATTCTGTTTCTCGGAATTTTAATTGCAATAGTGGTGCTATTCAATACCTTGATAATAAATCTCTCAGAGAGGGATAGGGAAATTGCAACGCTGAGGGTTTTGGGAGCCCCGATGAACAGACTTGGCTGGATGATGTTCGGCGAGCACTTGGCGATAGGCCTGATTGGAGGGGTTCTGGCGTTCGCGTTCACTTTGGTAGGAACTCAAGCAATGGTCTCGTCTTTTGTACAGTGGTCATTTTACATGACCGTATCGGCAGATCCGGTAGTAGCAATGCAACTAATTGGGATTGTTGTGTTCATTTCTGTCATACTGACCCCATATGGTATGAGGAGGATCAGAAAGATGGATTTAGTCGAGAAGGTCAAAGACCTATCGCAGTAGCGCATGGACATGCGAGTCGTAACTTGGAATCTGAATGGTATCCGAGCAGCCCATAGAAAGGGGCTTGATGATTTTATCAAGATGATCGATGCCGACGTAATGCTATTCCAAGAAGTTAGGGCTCTACCTGAGCAGATGCCCAAAGAATGGTCCGAGCCGGAGGGATACGAGGTGATTTGGCATCCAGCCCAGAAGAAGGGGTATTCTGGCGTAATGTCATGCTCAAGAGTCGGGATGGTCGAGATTGAGAGGGGAATAGATACGGATCTTGATGAGACTAGAGACCCCGAAGGCAGGGTACTAGTGACCAAACATGGCAATCTGAGTTGCATCAACATGTATCTTCCAAATGGATCAGCAAGACAAGAGCGCCAGGACTACAAGGATCAATGGCTCGAAGACATGCTAATCTGGAGTCAGAAATTCCTGGACTCCGATGAACCCGCTCTTCTCTGCGGAGATCTGAATATTGCGCACACGGAGGATGATATCTGGGACCCAGCCGGAAACAAGCGCACCTCGGGTTTCTTAGAGCATGAGAGGGAGTGGTTCGATAGAATGCTTGCATCTGGTTGGTCAGACCTCCTACGTATTCACGTGGGAGATGTCAAGGGCCCCTATTCGTGGTGGTCTAACTTCCGCAGGGCAAGGGAGAGGGATAGGGGTTGGAGGATTGACTACATCCTAGCAAACAAGGCCGCAAGGCCCCTGATGAAATCTGCAGAGATAATGAGGGAGGGGGGGCTTGTCGTTTCCGACCATGCCCCTGTTATTGTGGACTTGGAGATGTGACTCTAATTCGTTTTTTTGTCTCGGAAACAGGCAAATGGTACCCTTCAAGAGAGGGGAACATAGGCGATTAATTATGACTGACCTCCTTGCTAGCCGCTTGGAAACGATTCTGCCAAATGGAAGGGGGGTTTGGGTTCCAATGGACCACAGCGCATCTTCCTTCCCGGAACAGGGTCTGTTAGACTTCGATAATTCTGTAGATGCAGTCATAGAAGGAGGAGCAGATGCAATAGTAATGCAGAAGGGACCTATCTCCTATCACTCTAACAGGACGTCATGGGGCCGCTTCGTCTGCCACGCATCCTTGTCCACAATCCATGGAGGAGACCGTTCTCAAGACAAGGTCCTGGTTGCAACTCCTTCGGAGGGTCTTGATAGGGGGGCAATTGCAATGTCTGCACAAGTCAATCTCGGAGATCCGGCAGAGCCAGAGATGATACAGAGGATGGCTAGGATAACCACGGATTCTCATGAGAAATCAATCCCGGTATTGGGGATGTTCTATCCCAGGGGGGGAAACCTGATTTTGGATGATTCAGACTCAACCTCAGGGGTCGCTCATGCGGCTAGACTTGCTTGGGAGTTGGGGTGCAACGTCGTCAAGGTTCCTTGGACTGGATCCGAGGAGTCATTCAGGATAGTAACCACCTCGGTCCCGATTCCGGTACTGGTTTCTGGAGGTCCCAAGGACGATGACTTCGGTAAAGTTCTGAAATTAGTTGAGAAGTCAATCAATGCAGGGGGGTCCGGGGTTTGTATAGGGAGAAATGTATTCTCCTTTGAGGATCCAGCTTCCCGAATCAGAGCATTAAGGTCCATTGTTCACGAAGGAGCCAATGCAGAAGAGGCTTCCAGGCAGCTGAGGTGAGAGGATGCAGATATGGGTAGAGAATGAAGAGAACTTGGGCCCGAATCAACACTCTATCTCCCGCTTGTGGACTGGTTCTTCACATGATGTGGTAGAAGTTTCAATTGACGTTCCTTCTGATCAGGACGAGGCAATATCTCTCATTGGACTTGTGCCTTGGATATTGGTTAGATGCTCGGATTGGACTATGATACCCTTCGAGAATCTAATTGCATGTTCCAGAGGGACTCAGACAAGAATTGCCGCAGCAATAGACAAAGAAATAGAAATTTCCGGAGCAGCGTTTGCACTTGGAGGGGGTGTCGATGCTATCCTTATCCCAGCAAGTCTGCTAAATAAAGCAATCAAGTTTTTGGAAGACAGATGGACGAAGGAAGATCCTCCAGAGAATATAGCAATCGACCCTAGAGAGGCAAGAATCATATCTCTGGAGAGTGCAGGAGTTGGTGAGAGAGTATGTATAGACCTGACAAGAAGGATAACCGAAGGACAAGGGGCAGCGACAGGCTCTATCTCAGGAAAATTATGCCTAATACACGGTGAAACTATTTCCTCAGAATATGTTCCTAATAGGCCATTCAGGATAAATGCTGGAGCGATTCACTCTTACATCCTAATGGCAGATGGAAAAACGAAGTACATGAGCGAATTAGAAACTGGTGACGAAATAGCAATCCTGTCATCGCCGGGAAATATCGAAACTGCCGTTGTAGGACGGTTGAAAATCGAAATGCGCCCCCTTCTCGTTGTCCGATTTGAGATTTCTGGAGAAGAGGGTCAGGCAGTAGTCCAGCAAGCTGAGACCGTTAGATTTGTTTCCCCAACGGGGACAGCCGTTTCAGTGACAGATGCAAAGGCCGGGGACAAGATAACGGTATTCACAGACTATAGAGTCAGGCATATGGGAATCCCACTTGATGGGAGGATGGTGGAGAAGTGAAAGTACTAGGTGAGGGCGAATCGAACGGCGCGATATCCATCCTCCACGCTCTGGGATTGGGCAGGGGGTGCTCTATCGGCATCCAACTAACAACCAAGGTCCAGATGGTAGAATATCCGGCTGACATTGAGAATGACAGAAACGGTCTTCTCGCTGCAGTAGAGAAATGCTGGAGGGACAGGGGCCTCCCAACCCCCGACCAATTCGGATGGAAGGTGGACAGCTCAATCCCTATCGGCCAAGGGCTCAAATCGAGCTCAGCATTGTCTTGTGCAGCCCTCAGAGCCCTCAATTCATATGCTTGGACCGGTCTTTCTAACTCTGAGATTGCGGACATCGCAGCTAAATCACAACTCATTTCGAACTGTGCTAGGACTGGTAGTATGGACGATAATTGGGCGTCATTGGAACCGGGATGGAAGCTAGTTGACCCTGCTCTATCTGCATCTGAGTCAATAATCCTGCAAGGAGATGTTGAAACTAGCCTTTCAGTACTTATAATTCTAAGAGGGAAAAGATTAGTGGAAATTTCAGCTGATGCCTTTTCGCAACATGAGCAGATATTCGAGAGGTCACTGGCTTCCGTAATGAGAGGATCAATTCTAGACGCATTGTCCTCAAATGGAATGGCTGTCGCAGCAGCAACCGATGATCAAGAGGCTCTGAGAATTTGCAACTTGAGCATCGCATCAGGAGCCATTGCAGCCGGTATTAGTGGGTCCGGCCCATCAATTGCAATCGTATGCTTTCAGGAAGATTCGACATCTCTTTCCAGGCTATTTTCCGAATCTGGATTAGAGGTTATTTCAACAGGCATTTATCTGAAGGATGAGATTTCTGGGGTGCAATGATGGGGATGGGACTTGGCGAGTATCTGAAAGTCACGCTATTTGGAGAAAGTCACGGCAAGTGTGTAGGCGCGCTATTCGAGGGAATTCCTCCAGGAACAGAAATTGACTTGGATGCTCTTGTGAACGACTTATCTCTCAGAAAACCCGGAAGAAGAGGAATGTCAGCCAGATTGGAGACTGACGAATGCGAGATTTTGTCAGGAGTGCATGAGGGAAAGGCAACAGGTTGGCCTTTACTAATGATTTCTAGAAACTCAGATGCGCGGTCATCTGACTATAGTTTCCTTCCCGATCACCCACGCCCAGGCCATGCTGACATGGTTGAGGAAATAAGATCCAGTGGATCCAACGATCCCCGAGGAGGGGGGTCACAGTCTGCTAGACTCACTCTTGGTTTAGTGGCAGCCGGAAGCCAGGTTAGGAAGATGCTGGACGATGCAGGTTGGTCCTGTCATGCCCATCTAAGCAGAGTGGGGGACATTTCCGCCGAGCCATTGATTCACCTCGATACCTCCAAGCCACTCGAAGAGGGAACGGAGATGTCCAGGCTAAACTGCAGAGATCCCGACGCAGCAGTAAGAATGGGAGAATCGATAAGAAAAATCCGAAGAGAGAAGGACTCAATTGGTTCGGTGGTAGAGTTATTGATTCTCGGACTTCCCATTGGTGTAGGAGAACCATGGTTTGACGGACTGGAACCGTCTCTTGCCAGAGCACTCATGGCAATTCCTGGAGCTAGGGCAATAGAGTTCTCTAACGGCACTGAGGCATCAAGGATGAGGGGTTCAGAGAATAATGACATGTGGGCACCTGGTGTTGATGTGCCCGAGTTGGAAGGGGCTAAAACTGGAGATGCGGACGGGGCCCTAGGAGGCAGATCGACAGGGGCCCCTTTACGGGTGTTGGTGCATTTTAAACCACCTAGCAGCCTACCGAGGGAGCAATTCACGCTGCATCTTCCAAGTAACAAGAAACAGTCACTGAAGGTTGGCGGAAGGCACGATCCAGTGATTGGCCCGAGAGCAGCACCTGTTGTCGAGGCGGTGGCAATGCTGGTCGTCGCAGATCTGGGAATTGCCGGCGGATTCCTCTAGCCAGATTGACTTTCTAGATACTGCTGAATCCTCAGAGGGAGATTAATTGCAAACATTCCCGCTATCACGATGAATACCAGGATAGTTCCCAATGCGACGCCGTAAACGCTAGTCACCTCCACGCTCTCC
>LURZ01000003.1 GCA_001629255.1 Marine group II euryarchaeote REDSEA-S42_B7 | reverse complement strand
TCACAAGACTCTCGCGTCTGGTAATTGTTTTCGGAACATCGATAGCTATTTTCGGCCTAATGATGGTGACTGTGGACCCTCAAGTACAGTACAGTGTAGACGAGGTAATGAGTGAACCTGAGAGTTTCGACCGGGAAAATATCTTCGTTCGTGGAATAGTATTGCCCGGATCAATGGATTATGATGACTTGGTGTTTATATTGCAAGGAAGCTCGGAGCAATTAATTGTTGATTTCAACGATTCTCCAATTCCGGATGGCTTTGATGAGGGGAGGACTATTGCAGTCAGAGGGGAGCTAAATTCGGCATATTCGTCAGATGGGACACTGATTTGGGTTGTCAAGTCCTTTGAGATACAAACAGGTTGCCCATCAAAGTATGAGGCATGATTCATGATTGACTGGTCATATTCATAGGTATCGTCATTGCGCGATAATTGGGCTAGAGGGGGAGTTGACGTGCTCTATTTTTCACAAATCGTTGATAATGGTGACTCGAAGTCCGAGGGCGGCGCAAACGAGCCTTTGGGATTACACCAGCTAACTGCGATGTCTCGCCCCCAAGAGATCCAGGTTGGCGTTAGCCGAATCCGGAGGGATTCTGCAAGCGTCTCACGCCCGGGAACCAGGTCAGGCGCGGAAGCGAGCAGCCCGACCGGGGATGCTGGATGCCTTGGGACTTCGGGACGGAGAAGGCTGGTGCTGCATTCTCACTGATGACGAGCGTCCACCGAGGACGCGCCCACTACTCGGGTATCCCGGGTAATCCACCCATTTGGCATACAATTTCGAAATGCTTCCTATTTACAGGCTGAACTGAAAGCCTCTGACCCCTTTGCAAAAGGGGCATTCCCTCGAGATCCCCATTGGATCTAAGCTCTGGAAGACTCACTGATGTGATTGCTGATACGGGTTCAATGTCTACCATGACCCACCGAGGATTTTCTACCGATGCCTTTGGATCGAAGTATTTTGATTCTGAATCTTGAGCTGTATGGTCGGGATAAGCCCCCTTGCAAACCTTTGCTACTCCGGCAACATGCGGGGGTTTGCAGTTTGAGTGGTAGAACAGCACCATGTCACCAACAACCATGTCGTCACGCATGATGTTCCTAGCCTGATAGTTCCGTACTCCGTCCCAATGTGTGGAGCCATCGGAAACCAGTTGTTCCCAAGGATAGACATGGGGCTCGCTCTTCATCAGCCAATATTTTACCATGAAGCCTCTAGTAAGGACATAGCAATAAATTTGATTCACCAGGCATCGTCTGTTTTAGTGTATGATATCCTGGACTCCAAGGCATCTATGTTGGTGTTTTGCGACTGCGTATGCAATCCAGCAGCCTTCACCATTGCTGTCATACCGCCTGTAAGACCCAAATTGGAAGTTACCATGAAAGAGTAAATAGCTGGCAGCAACAGAAGAGCAGAGAGAGCTGCTACAATAAGGAGCACAATAATCACTGTTACGAAGGGGCCTATTGCGGGGATTTCTATTCCAAAAGCACATGTCATGCCCATGGCAGTTACTGTGGTGGCCTCGAACAGGCTCATCCCGGTACTTGAGCATGCAGTGCGGATTCCATCCAATGATCCACCCATCTCCTTTACCCTATTTGCAATATGTATGGAGAAGTCTATACCCACACCAACAAGGATTGACCCGATCATGACTGTAACAAGGGATAGTGATAAGCCCCAAGAATCCATTACTAGCCACTGCATTGCAACCGTGAATCCTACTGGGATTGTGGTAAGGAAAGCGTATCTGATGTCTCTGAAAACCAGGGCGAGGGTGATTATCGTGAATCCCAATGCAAATGCCAGGGAGGTCCATTGAGAATCGACTATCAAATTATTTACCTCTATCGTTATGGAGGCAACACCGATTAGCGAGTCGCCCAATACGTTGATTGGGTTTTCAGAGTCTCCAGCAGCCTTTGCCCAATTGTTAATCTGCTCCGTAGTTATTGCAGTACTCTTGACATCCATGAATGGCATGTCTATGTATATCAGAGAACGCTGATAATCTGGAGATATGAATAGCTCCCTCATTTCTTCCGTCATACTGTTGTAGAACACGTAGAGTAAGAAATTCTGAGCCTGTCTACCCCCATCATCCTCTTGGGCATCGAGTGTATCTAAAATAGTCCAGAAGGAGACATTTCCAGACTGGTCTCTGTCAAAGATTAGCTCGGCAATCTCCTTAATGGGTTCTGGAAGTGGCGTCTCTTCGATGAAATCGTTAATTGGGGTACCAGAAACATTGACCCCCACAGCGATGGCCTTCATCAGGAAGACTATCGAGACTGCGGTAGCATTCTCAACATCATTGCATCTAGACTCGAGATTCTCTATACCCTCAAGATTAGCATATGGATGAGGGGGGTTTATTGAACCAAGGCCTATCTCTGGCTCGGCTTTAATGCTCGCATCAACAAGTAAGAAACCGGGTTGACCTGCTTCAAACTCATCCGAATAAACCCCCATCTTTTGTACCGCTTCGACTTCACTAGGTGCCATTTCTAATAGGTCGATGTTCTCCTCGACATTTTGCCTGTTATAGCCAGCAGAGATTAGCATTAATGTAATGAATAGGGCAAGTGTGATTCGAGACCACTTGACGGGCATGTTGACTGCTGCAACGAAAACCTTTGGAGGGGGATGTGAGGGCTTTTTGAGATCTAGGAGTATTGTAAGATTGGGGACCATTATCATGGTGAGTATGTACACAACGACAATGCCCGCGGCCAACGCCCATCCAACAGTCTGAATAGGCTTCATTGGAGCAAAAGTTAGGGAGATGAATCCGATAATCGTGGTCATAGCAGAGAGGAATACTGCGCGTCCTGTTGATTGAAGCGCTGCGGACATCTTCTCTTGGGGGGTCCCCTTAGATTCTGCGTATCTATTCGTAATGTGCAATCCATAAGAAACTCCTAGTGATAGTACGATCGGACCCACTAGAATAACTGTCATGGTTACTTCATAATCCGTAAGACCGATCAGCCCCAGGGTTACCCATACTGCGCAAAGTGTCGGCAATCCAGATATTATTACAACCTTAACACCTTGGACAAATCGAATTCTCCCCGTCTGCAGTAAATCGCAATGGAAGAGGAACAGCATTGCTGCTACAATAACGACACCCACTGGGAACACTTGCCAGAATAATTTGAATGATTCTTCAGTGACTGCGTTGGTAAGTGGTGCAGGACCGGTTAGAGTCATCCTAAGGCATAATGATCCATGATTGGGTTCACACCCTTCTGAACCAGGCGTGCCCCAATTATTATCCACTGCAATTTGATCAATTGTGCCTTGAGTTTCTGAGACGATATCGCCAACTGTTTTGTTCCCTGTGTCATCGGATATTCCAATTATTACAACAGCTCGACTCCAACCGTATGAGGTCTTGATTTCATTACCCGAGCCTATGTTCCTAACCAGCTTATTAAGAGCATTCTGGGGCATCTCCTGCAGTATCTGATTTACCCGCTGTTGTTCATCTGGTATTGCGTAATTACCAATAAGGTCGCTTTGTGAGTCTATAGTCTCATTTATTTCATCGGAGAGTTGCTGATTTCCAGTTGCCTCAGCAAGGCCCGAGAAGAAGGCCTTTACGACGCGCCCGCCGCTAGAATTCACTTCCTTGATCACGGTAGAGATGGAAAGTACGTATTCCACATCATCTTCTTCGCCCTTGTCGTTTCTGACATAGTTGATCGCTCGCTCAACGTTGTCTATCTGTTCCAGGATGTTAATCTGGCCGTTGGAACCACACTCAACGCATGTAACATTGTAATCATAAGACTCTACATAAATGACCATAACATTAGTCGTCCAATCTTTCTCAACTTGCGCGATCAGGTTCTTCACACTAAGCGGATCATCATCCGTTGGAAGGTATACCTCCAAGTCTCCATTCACGTTTAGTGCGGGCTCTTCCTTGCAGTAGCTTGGGTTGTCAAAACCATCTCGACAGTCCAATACTCCTGAATGAGGTAAAAGTGATACTGTGAATGCCAGTGAAACCAGGACCGCCATAATAGGAAACATGGTCAGGAAACTGGCTCCCTCATGATCTCTAACTTTCCTGCGTATTTTGTTGGGCACTCGTGAAAGTGAAGGTATTAGCTGGAAATCCTCTGGAATTGTGTTGGAAAATCTCTCCTTTGCGCTTAACAAAAAGCGACCGATGTGGTTCTGAGAATCTTCCCTAGCCATGTCCCTCCCGCCATGACGTGAAACGGCATACCTTCAACCCCTCGGCAAAGTTGATTGCCTCAAATGGGTTTTACAACTACACGGCAATGGTCAATAACACGACTCTCTGCCAATTATTCGGTGGGGTTCGTGGGACGATAAAAGATATGGATTCAACAAAGAAACAGATAAGGAGATATTCGTTATTGATACCCCTCCTCCATATCCCAGTGGAACATGGCACATTGGAGCTGTTGCCCAGTACAGCATGATTGACGTTATTGCGAGGAGTCAGAGGCTACTGGGCAAAGAAGTGAAGTTCCCCTGGGGTGTGGATCGTAATGGTATCAATATAGAATTCACCGTTGAAAAGAAGACAGGGAGGAAAATGAAGACCTATGATAGGGCCGAATTCCTAGAGCTTTGTAAGGAAACTATAGAGGAATACACCAAGGCTATGCGGAATACTGCAAAGAGAGTCGGGTTATCTTGCGACTATGAGAACGAATATCTCACAGATGCCCCCGATTACAGGGCAGTATCGCAGACTATTTTCGTTGAGCTTTTCAAGAGTGGCGATATTGTGGAAGATCTCAGGCCCAATATTTACGATCCAGTTGAAGGTACCACGATTGCCGATGCGGAGGTACAAAGGGTTCAGAGAGAAACTAAACTATGCAATGTGAAGTGGCATACTGAGGATGGTGAAGAAATCATAATTTCAACAACAAGACCTGAGATGATTTGTGCTTGTGGAGTAGTAGTCGTAAATCCTGAGGATGATAGATACAGTCACCTTCTAGGTAAAAGGGTTAAGCTCCCCATAGAAGTGGCAGAACGAGACCAATATGTGGAGATTGCCTCACATCCGTCAGTAAAGATGGATTTCGGTAGTGGGGTTCTGATGGTTTGCTCTTATGGTGACCAGAATGACGTCTCTATTTTCAGAGAGCTTGGATTGAGGCCATTCGTAGCGATCAATCTTGAAGGTGAGATGACAGAAATCGCGGGACCATTAACTGGGATGAAAGTGATAGAAGCCCGAACAAGCGCGATAGAGATACTACGATTATCAGGAAATCTAGTTTCAACGGAAGACCGTTTACAAGAAATACCAGTCAGCGAGAGGGGAGGAAACCCAATAGAAATTATTCTACTAAAAGAATGGTATGTGCGACAGACTCACATTCTGGATAGGCTAATTGAACTTTCAAGGGAAAGCAGATTCATACCCAAGAGGAATAGGCAGTATTTGCAAGATTGGATAGATGGCATATCTATTGACTGGCCCATCAGCAGACGGAGGTGGTACCATACAGAAGTCCCAATCTGGTACTCTGAAGACCGAACGAAAGTGGTGGTTCCTCCGAGAGGAATCTATGTTCAACCATGGAAGGACTTACCACCTAGTGACTCTGAGGTGGTTGATAGGGAGAGCAAAGATACGCTTGGATACTATCGGGAATTGCGTTCGACACTTGGGAAACTGATGGGCGAGGAGAAGGTGTTTGACACTTGGATGGATTCATCAAACTCCAATCTTTACGTCTCTGGTTACCTAACTGATCCAAAATTGTTTGATAGGTCATTTCCCACCGCAATTAGACCTCAGGGCAAGGAAATTGTCAGAACATGGTTGTACTACGGGAAATGGCATAGACGCAGATAGCGTTCTCGAATGTGGAGCTAACGGTAGGACCGGTTCTTGGAAGATAAAGGGGGCTGATGGGAAGCAGGTAGTTCTGAAGGCAAACAAAATCGGAAGCGAGTGCTTTCGACTTTGGAAGGCCTGCGATGCGCAGGTGGGGGATGATTTCCATATCAATCCAGAAGAGATTGAGACTAAGTATTACGGCGTGCTTACTAAGATATTCAACGTGGCTAGGTTCGCGAGCCAATTTGAATCTCCAGATGACTTATCTTCGCCCCCTGAATTGAATATGGAGGACATATGGATCCTGTCTGAATTTGATCAGTCCATGGCCACAGTGGAGAAAGCATGGAAAGATGTGGATATTTACACCGCGGCACAGACGCTGAAGTCATTTGGTACAGGGATTTTCCCAAGTCACTGGCTCGAGATGTCGAAGACTAGGCTCTATGACGGGGATATATCGGCTACATGGACGATACATCGGATAGTCCGTGATTTTCTCAGTGCATTCAGCCCAATATGTCCGTTCTTCACACATTACCTAAGTACAACCCTTTACGGCTCCAGTTCAGTGGATGTCAGGGCATTCCCAAGGCTTCCTTCATTTCATGGTAGCGAGTTGTTTGAAGAACTAAGAGTCAAAACTCAGTCCTTGGAGGAGTTCAACTCAATGGTTTGGAGAGAAAAAAAAGAACGCGGATTATCTCTTAAATCTCCGATTTCAGATATACAAATTCCTGAATTCCTGAATCTATTCACCGACGCTTTGGTAAATATGCACAATCTAGAATAACATGGATTCAATTAAGAGAATTGTCGCAGTTTCCTGTTTCGAAATACTCTATTAGCAGTCCTGCCATTTCTGTTCCAATACGAGCTTGTGCTTCTATGGTCGAAGCTGCGATGTGTGGGCTACCATGGAAGGAGTCGTGGCCTAGCAGATCACTCTCTGCAAGAGGTTCTACTTCGAACACATCGAGTGCCAGTGATGATAGTTGACGTGACTCCAGAGCCATAGAAGCTGCGGACTCATCGACTACACCGCCCCTTGCGCAACTAACTATGTGATTACCGCATTCAATTCCATCTAGGCCTATTCCGGGCATCAAAGATATTCGTTCGAAATTTACCAGATTCCTTGTCTGTTCATTCAGATTGCAATGTACAGATATGTGGGTACAATATCTGAAAATCTCATCTACATCGTCATGTAATTGAACACCCTCTGGTGCCTCATCGACGAAGGGGTCGAAAGCATGGACCTCCATGCCGAATGATGAAGCAATCGAAGCAACTCCTCTGGCTATTCTTCCGAATCCAATTAGGCCTAACCTTTTTCCACCTATCTCAGAGCCTCTCAATTGTTTCTTCGCCCACTCTCCATTACGAAGCGTCCGATCTGCTGTCGCTATGTGCCTTGTGGAAGCTATCAGATGACCAATGGTTAACTCCACGACACTGCGGGTAGATGCCCCCGGCGTATTGCACACAGTGATTCCTTTATTCGTGGCTTCACCAATATCGATATTATCGACCCCAACTCCTGCCCTCCCAATGAATCTTATACCGCCATCACTCTTCACCGAGGCTGAAATCTGTTCTGATGGAAGTTTTGTGGCGCTTCTAATTACTACCGCATCAAATTCCAGGAGCGAGCCATTTGCGATTTCTTCTGGCTCGTGGTGCCGTAGGACTACCTCATGACCCGCATTCTCAAGAATTTCAACTGCTTCATCGGACATCCCATCTGTTACAGCGATACGCGCCATGCCTATACCTGAGACATAACGTGCATCAACATTGTGAGTATCATGCCGGTGGGTTGATATTTACTACCCCTTATTCGCTAATTACAATGGGATTTGAATTACCTGAACTTGAATATGCCTATGACTCACTAGAGCCCCATATTGATGCAGAGACGATGGAGCTACACCATTCCAAGCATCATGCTGGATACACTGCTAAACTGAATGCTGCAATCGAGGGTACAGAAATGGATTCTCTTGGTATTGAGGATTTGATGATTAACCACATGGATAACGCTGCAGTTAGGAATAACGGAGGAGGATTTTGGAACCATGGAATTTTCTGGGAGACAATGAGTCCTGATGGCGGTGGAGAACCCGAGGGAGACCTCGCAAATGCAATTACAGACACTTTCGGTTCTTTCCAAGCTATGAAGGATCAATTTAGCGATGCAGCCATGACGAGATTCGGCAGTGGATGGGCATGGCTGTGTGTTACAAATGGTCAACTATCCATATGCTCCACTCCAAATCAGGACAACCCCCTCATGTTGGGCGAGGGTATACCGATCCTAGGCCTAGACGTTTGGGAACATGCGTATTACAAGAATTACGGGCCAGGCAGAGGGGACTACATCGCTGCATGGTGGAATGTGGTAAATTGGTCTTCTGTGTCCGATAATTACCATGCCGCAATATAGCCGAATAACTGTAGTGGCAACCGTTCCATTATAGCGCTCTTTGGATACGCAAGCGCGTGGTCGATGATTACGATGCTATGTTGACCGCAGTATTGATACTAATATCGCCGGTTATTTTTGCACTCCCTGTGTCGTTCGCATGGAGATGGTGGGTCGGCATTGAACCAGAGCATGAGCACTATCGAGAAAAGGTTCGCAGAGTACTCGATGCAGGGATGCCCCTAGCTCGTTACAGGGGAGAATTGGACGCAGAAGCGAGGAAGGTGCACATATCTTCTGATAGGCAAGGCAGGATAGAATCGGATTTACTACATAGACTTCGATTGCAACATTTTCTCCTTTTCCCCAGTCTCATTTTGTGGCCCCTAGTAGGCATCTTCGCTGCTATCATTAGCATCCCGATGATGCCCTTACTGAAGCTACTCGAGTGGATTCTGATCAAAAAGAAGGCGCTATCCGGGGTCGCGATTATTATCCAGAGGTATACAAGATGGGAAATCATAGGAATCCCTAGGCTTGATGACGGTTCCAAGCAGTTCGGCAAGGCTCTAGCTTCGATACACAGAATGCCTACAACGGTCTTTCTCGGACTTTTTGCTTACTTAATCGTATCATATTCACCAATGAGCTCTTTCAATGTCCTTCTCCTAAGCGCACTTGTGTACATCATACTGGTTTCTGCAATTTCAGTCATCAGGGCTGCTACCGAGAGTGCGCTAACATTTGCAGATCCTACCAATAGGAGGATAATACCAATGGAGTCGTATGTTGACGAGAAGCTTGGCCCATGGGTAGGAGTAGGGCTAATTTTCCTATTGTCCAGGCAGCTCATGTATGGGTCGAAGATTCGAACAGGCGAGCTCTTAATCGATCCAGTTCCATTTTCAATTAGTGTTTTACTTGTATTGTATACGGCCACAATTATAGGCATAACTGTCGAGATACTTTTCTTCAGGAGCAGGGGCGAGGAAGTCAGAATAACTTTTCAAAAACAAATGGTCGATGTATTTCAGCCGGATGTGTACCTCTTCAATAGGAATTTAGGTACATTAAGGCTAGTCCCACTAATGCCCCTATCACTTTGGCTGGAGACAGACGAGAACTACGATGATTTACTCAAAGATACGTGATTGGCTCGACCTTCCAGTTGACCCCATCTAGACTTACATATCCCGTTTCAATATCATCAACACGTAGCTTCGCAATTCCATAGGACACATTGTCCGATGACTCGCATGATGAAATATGGATAGGCGAGCCATTCGATAAACGGTATTTCCCTGGACTAATGGGCGCCTCGCCCGTAAGAAGGCAAAGCCTCTTGACTGTCTTGCCCCGACTTTCTAACCTTGCATGAACTTCTTGTCCTGGATAGCATCCCTTATCATTACTGATCAGATTTACCATCCCACATTCATTAGGAAGATTCCCACTGATGTCAGTTAAGTTTGGAATACAAACTAGTAATCTGACGAAGTTCCATCTATCTTCACTCATTTCAGAATATTCCGCAGCCTCGAGTATCGTGATGAAATCACTCATTTGGTTTAGCGGTAATAGGATATCGAGGACAGAGCCGCCGGGGAATTCGGATTTTACAGCGATCATATCATCGATCTCAATTACTCTATTTCTTTCGAGCTCTATTCCCTGGTGCCCCATCCTAGTGAAAATTGATTGAAAGTCAGGAGTAAATAGAGTAACCCTTCCAATCGCTTCATCTGCGATGATTAAATCGCATTTCTCATCCCAAGACTTTCCGTCGATTAGGGTCTTTCTTGTTATATTGCCCATCTCTTCTGAAGACAAAAGTAGTATTTTTTCCTGTATCTTGTATATCGATCCGATATCTGTGATCCGACCGTTAAAATCGCAAAATAGTACGTCTATACCATGACTATCCGGATAATCAACAATTCTGGTCGAGACGACCCTATCGATGACGTTGATTGAGTCATTGCCCTGCAGGAGTGTTAGACTCTGTGAGCGAAGAAAATACTCCCCTTCGGAGGCGTTTTTGCGCAATGCATTACCTCAGCCGAATGACTGCCCGCAGCCACATGCCCTGTCAGCATTGGGGTTCTCTATTTGGAATCCGCCGCCCATCAGAGTCTCTTTGAAGTCAATCTGGATACCATTAAGCATTGAGCTGTCCTTATTGTGAACGAACACTTTAATACCGTCTATGGAAATCTGCTGGAATCCTTCATCCTCCGGTTTTTCTACGATTTTCATATCATAAAGATATCCTGAGCACCCTCCGGATTGTGCGCTAATTACCAAGACATGGGTGCTTTCATCTCCATTCATGTTCTGCTTTAGAGCGTGTATTGCTTTGTCAGTAAAGTTCAGTTTAACATCAACGACTTCTGTTTCAGAAACGACAGGGAGAGAAAATCCATCACCACCCAGTATGCCCATTGTCATTTTTCTACAACCGGTAATATTTCAACAGTTGCTTAGATTAGTCGTCACACACATCGTTCACCCTGATGTCGTAATGTCGTGGGCGGCAAGAAAATTAGGGAAACTGCTACCCAAAGTTATGCCAGGATTGTTGTAGAATTACATTAAGGTTTGAGTCTATTCAGCGGAATTCGGAGATTTGTAGAACAGTGATGGGGATTGGTACTTCCTTTCCTTCATATCATTCTGGTACCTAAGACCCAATGTGGTGCCATTTTCTTCAACCCATTCTGAGAACTTTATTACCCCTAGTGGCTTATGATTCGACGCCATCAGTCCGTTCATAAGACCACGAATTTCAGCTCTAGTAATTACTCTGTCATTGACAAAAATTCCTACAACCTTGCCAACAATCCACGCAACTATCGGGGGAACAGGAATTATTGGTCTTCTGACTCCCATAGATTGTGAAATTAATCTCACATACTCATAATAGGAGAATTTTTCGGGCCCAGCAACGTCTAAAATCACATTCTCATTCTGGGTTCCTTGTTCCACGGCCACTCGAGCAACATCTGAGATGTGCACAGGTTGTATGGGGTAAGATCCTAGGCCAAAGACACCGAAAACGGGAAACCTGCGTATAAGCCATGCCATATTGTTGACCAATACATCTCTCTTGCCACCGAAAAATACCGTAGGGCGCAAGATTGCATGGGATAACTTGGATTCGACTATCATTTTCTCAACTTCCATCTTACCAATGAAATATGTCCAATCGGGAGCCTTGTCAGGATTCGCGACTGAAAAGTGCACTATCCTCTTTATTCCTGCATCTTCAGCCGCGGAGATTAGATTTCTTGTATTTGACACGGCTAAATCGTGCGCATATCTGCCTTCCTTGTCTTTGTACCTAACCCAATACGTGTTGTACAGAACATCCGCATTAGAAAGAGATGATACCATCGAAGCATGATCTGTAAAATCAATTGGTCTTACTTCCAATTGTCCGTTGAATGGATCGTCCCTTCCTATTGCATTTGTGAGAGTCCTGACTCTGTAGCCGCAATTCAGCAACTCCTTGGCTATCCATCGTCCTGAGTAGCCAAATGCTCCAGTAACAACATGAACATCTTTTCCCACGATGTTGGGAATACGAGAGTGGACATTATGTTAACCGCAGCGAATTGCTGATTTGTTTTGCCATATGATGATGTCACCAGAGCCTATCATGCCGTTCGAGGATGTATCGCATAAGAGGAAGCCTCCGATTAAATGTGCTGTGAGATTTCCATCAATTCTCGCTAGAGGAGTTGAGTATGATATCCCTAGGGTGAGCTTTGTTACTTACTTCCCAAAAGCGAATGTGCTTATACTACCAAACAGCGTTTCAGACGAAAACAATACTCCCAACAGCAAATCAGTAATCGTTAATTCACGTCTACCTGATACTTCGAGCTTGTCTTTTTGCCTGTTCTCTAGCTAAAACCCTGCATCTACTAATCTGCTTCTCGCAGAGTTCAGCCTCCGACTTATCGAGACCCCTCTCTAAGGATTGAGAGAAGCACTTTATTGCATCATCGAACATTTCTACTGCGGCATAAGATGACCCCATATTGAAGAGAGTCCTACCTGATACGGATTTGGGATCCAAACCTATAGCAGTATGATATGCGACAATACTCTCTGGGTATCTACCTTCATTGTACAACGCATTGCCTCTTCCATTCTGAGCCTTAACCCTAAGCTCAACTTCACTGGAAGGACATCCACCAATAGCCTTCTCGAAGCTCGAAAGCGCCTCCTCGTTCTTTCCTTCATTCAGCAGGTTAATCCCCATGTTATACCAACCCAGAGAATCGTCTAGGCTTCCTCTTTCTTCGATCACCGGTGCTGATCGCACCTCATCTGCTGCGATAAGCAACATCTCATCCTCGTCAACACTATCATGAGTTTGTTCTGTTATCTCTGGCTCAGATTGCACATTAGCGTCTGATTCAATTTTGACGGCTCTCTTCATGCATTGTTCAGCACGATCCTCGTAGCCCGCTGAACTCAATGCTTCGCCGAGCCCTCTCCAAACTTCGGGAGAATCTGGATTCTGCTCTAGAAGATTCTTCCAGATTGAAACAGCACTTGAATGATCGCCTGATGAAGATAGTGCACGAGCCTCATCCTGCTGGCTAGGCTCATCGGAAATAGAGGAAATGCCAATATCTAAGATTTGATCAACTGGATCTTCGAGAATCGGTTGTGATTCTATGAAAACTAACTCTTGGGTTTCTTCGGGCCTGGATAATGATGCAATGTTATGCAGATTCTCATCTTCTTCGAGATGCAGAAGTGCTCTTTTCGCAAAACCACTGGCCCTATCTGGTTCACTTTCTACAAGAAGATAGGCTAGATTGGCTAGGGTCGGCGGGTGATCTGGATATTTCTCATCACATTTTTCGAAGGCCTCAACTGCATCTTTCAATGAGCCGGTTTTACTGTACAGTACTCCTAGGCAAAACCAGGCTGTGGCATTATCCTCGTCCATTCTAAGAGCATCAAGATATGTCAGAATGGCTGTTGAGTAATCTCCGCTATTGGCTTGAGTGGCGCCTAATTTCAAAGATTCAATGAGTCCACTCATGACCACTGGGAAAATCACCACTGAATAAGTATTCTGAAGTTTATTAGGAAGGTACAATTGAAGACTGATTGCCATTTGTGATGTTCATGGACGAGCAGATAGTTGTGATGGGAATTTGCGGCTCATATGACTTAGATTCTGCTAATGGGAGAATGTTAGAGCTTATTCTCAGAGAGTGTAGGAATTTCGGTGCAGAAACAGTAGTCTGGGACCATGGAAAGAGACCTCTGCCCCTTGTTGGAGCAGAAGGTTCGTGGGATAATTCAAACGTCAAAGATTTCCAAGAGATGGCAGTTTCTGCAGACGCCTATGTCCTATCGAGTCCAGAATATCACGGAACCATGAGTGGCGTGATGAAGAATAGCCTCGATTGGTTATACTCAAAGCACACTTCAGGAAAGGTTTTCGCATTAGTTAGTACTCTTGGAGGTCAAGGTAGCAATAACACCCTTAACCATATGAGAATAGCAGCAAGATGGATACATGGCTGGGTAATTCCAGAACAAGTTGCAGTGCCACACATCAAGAGTGCTTTCGACGAAGATGGAGAGCTTCTAAGTTCAGATGTCAATGATCGTGTTCTGTCTATATCGGCATCATTGATAGAAAATACTACCAAATTGAGGAGGTAGTAGTGTCTGGTGATACCCTAACTCCCGAGCTGGTATATTCGCTGCTGGTAATGTCTATCGCCGGTGTTTCCGCTTGGTGGTCCAGGTACATCATAGAGAATATCGTTGCATTAAGAATCGCAGTTTTTGTTGGCGTTTCATCTTCTATATTTATGATAATGAATTCCCCAGGATGAAGCGGCTATGGACATATTCCCAGTAAGACGCCAAGTAAAATGGACGACAAATGAAAGCGGATGTATAGAAATCACTCTAGACAAGAATCTCAGTAAAATTGAGGCAAAGGTGGCTAGGATTTTGGGCGCTCCCACATTCGTAAGACGGCCGATGGACAAAATGAACAGCGCCCTCTGGATGTTAATGGACGGAACGCGCAACGTTCGAAAAATCGTAGAGGAAATGGATGCCCAATTTGATGAAGCAATTTCTCCGGCATCCGAAAGAGTGAACAAATCAATTGCACAGTTTGTAGAATTAGGATTAGTGTCGCTTACTAGAATTAAAGGAGACTTCGATTGGGATATCGGGAGCTCTGCTGTCTAACATTAACCATCGATAGATGCTCTTTTCCCTTCGTTGCGTTTATCCCTGTACCTCGCAGAGAAGTAGATCATTAGTGGTATTACTAAAACGAGGAAAAAACATCCTACCAGCGCAGAGAAGCTGTATACGGTCTCTTGGACAGGATTGATTTTGAACTTAGTCAAGGAAACCAGTTCATGGGAGGAAAACTCCGATTCGACAAGCATTCCTCCACTAGGATTAGTTTCACCATCGCTAACAACCTTCACCTTCCACGTGATTGTCTTTTGCGAACTGGAAATTAGAGAGTTTGCTTCTTCCTGTGCGTTTTCTAAGTTCTCACTTTCCAAATATCCTTTGCCCTTGATTGGCAAATCCAGTGATACTCGGCCCCTTAGAGTCCCACTACCATTGACTAAGTCCATTGTATGTGTTCTACTATACTCACATGTATCGAGAATGTCTGAATAATCTGAGTTGGGCTCATTGCAAACATAGCTCTGATCGGTTAGACCTAAATTTGGCGAGTGGGACCAATTTGTGCCTTCTGCTTCGACGATTAGAGTTGAACCTGCGGGTGCGTCGTATACGGTGAAATTTACCCAAGTTATCGCGTCTGTTGTGGTATAGTACCACTGGGCCAGTCCCTCAGATTCTTGAGTAAGATCCATAGATTGATGTTCGTTTGTTGTGGTGTACTCGTAATACTCAGAATCAACAGTATTAGAGTATACGGCGTAGGACAGTAGCACGATTAATGTCATTCCCGTTCCAATCATGGTACGAAGCATGTTTGGATTCTTCGATAGTGATTTTTTCACATTTATACCAAATGGCCCCAATTATTCAATGCTTGTTGTGAGAAAATATCCAATGGGAATCAGCAAAACCGTGTCATCACGGTTAAATACGGTCTGTTGGACGGCCGGGACGCACGGGTGAAGGTATGACGACTTACTATGACGTTCCAGCGGATCTTCTGATCGCTAGTCTTTCTGAGAAATTGAAGTCCTATGACAAGGTCTCTGCACCAGAATGGGCATCTCAGGTTAAGACTGGGACCCATAGGGAAAGACCGCCCGTTCAGGAAGACTGGTGGCACACCAGAGCTGCATCAGTACTTAGGAAGGTGGCAATAAAGGGGCCAATAGGTACTAATAGGATTTCACAAGAGTTCGGGGGATCTAAGGATAGAGGGGTCAAGAAGAACAAGGCTGTGGCGGGTTCACGGAACGTCGCTAGGAAGATTCTACAACAACTCTCTGATTCGGGGTTATTGGTGGAGTCACTGAATACAGCGGGCAATGTTAACAGGGGGAAAATCGTAAGTTCCGAGGGACAAGCTCTTCTCGACGAGGTGGCACATTCAGTGAGGTCGGAAGCAGAGAAAAGGTATCCTGGTTTGGAGAAGTATTGAGGTGGCATCATGGCAAAGAACAAACCATACGCAAAGAAGAAGCGCCTGAATAAAGTTACAAAACAGAACAAGCGTGTACCGGTTTGGGTTGTAATGAGGACAAATAGGAAGACTAATTCTCATCCTAAGAGACACATGTGGAGAAGATCCAAACTACAGAGGTGACCAAATGGCAGAGGTTAAGGAAATCACAATACCACTCAGGGCTGCTTGGAAGGTTCCCCGAACAAGCAGGGCTAAGAGAGCCATGGCCGAAGTAAAGAATCATGTTTCAAGACATATGAAAAGAGGGGACGATGAGGAAATCTGGATAGATGAGTCTGTTAATCATGCTATTTGGGCAAGGGGTATTCAGAATCCTCCTAGAAAGATTAGGGTAGTATGTACTAGAGAAGAGGGTTTTCCGTTAGAGGTTAAATTATTGGAGGATTGAAATGGGGAATATCAGGCCTTCGTTTATCAAAAGCAGAGCTCTAAGGCTCGTAGAGATGTATCCCGATCAATTCACAGAAGATTTCGACACGAACAAGCACCTGGTTTCTGAGTTCACTGATGTAGGAAACAAAAGGATGAGAAATTGGATTGCCGGTTATATTACTCGATACAAACAGCGCAGGGTCGATTAGCGCATCACTCATCACCAGTTACCTATTCGGGAAATTATGGGAGACAGGAGGACCCACAATCTACCTACTTTCTCCCAGAACGTATGCGTCATCCTAGTAAATCCGGAACATGATGGTAACATTGGTGCAGTAGCACGTTCGATGCTAAATTTTGGAATTAACGACCTAAGGGTTGTTGGTAGGGATAGCGATTGGTCCGAGGAGGCTAGGAGGAGAGCGAAGAATGCACAAACAGTGCTCGATGGCGCTAAAGTTGTTGATACGTTTACAGAGGCCGTTGCGGACTGCTCATTAGTCGTGGGAACCTCTGGAAAAAGAGAAAAGGGTGAAAAGACAGTGAAGAGGCATTTCCTCCTTCCTGAGGAACTCCCAGAGAGGCTATCAGGGATTGAGGGCAGAGTCGCAATCGTATTCGGCCCCGAAGGAAAGGGACTTTTGAATGAGCAGTTGTTGATGTGTGATCTGTTGGTAACAGTTCCCACATGGGAGGGTTATCCCATACTCAACCTAAGTCATGCTGTATCCATAATCTGCTATTCTTGGTACGTAAACTCTGATACAACTAACCCGCCGGGGACTGGAGGTAGGCTTCTTGATCCAAAATTGAGAACCAAACTGAGGTCTGAGGTTAAGAGGCTAGTAGAATCAATGCAAACTAAGGATCACAAGAGGAAGGGGATAGAAGACACTCTTCTCAGAGTATTATTCAGGGGTCTTCCTAAGGATGATGAGATACACAGGATACTCGGCATCCTAATACAGGC
>LURZ01000029.1:9655-33590 GCA_001629255.1 Marine group II euryarchaeote REDSEA-S42_B7 | reverse complement strand
CGGTAGACGTAAGTGGATCTCGTGAGAGGACCGACTGGAAGGGAGTCGGCCAGCGATGTAGGAAACTTGCAAGCGCGCTAGAGAATACAGGCTTGGAAGACGGTGTCCGAATTGGTACGATAATGCCGAATAACAGGTCACATCTCGAGTTATTGTACGCAATATCCGGATTTGGGGGGGTTGCGCACACAATCAACCCTCGATTGTTTCCCGATGAGATTGTCTACATCATCAATCATGCACAGGATAGGGTTCTTTTTGTCGATCCATCTTACGTAGGCTTCTTGATAGGCCACAAACACTTACTGGAAACAGTAGAGCGTTTCTACATTACCGGGCCCAAACAGAATGAGATTGCTGCTAGAATGAACGGGCTGGAGTTTCTGGTTGACCTTCTCGAAGAGGGAGACGACTCATTCCAGTGGCCTCAGCTTGATGAGGACGCCGCCGCAGTACTGTGTTACACCTCAGGAACAACTGGTAATCCGAAAGGGGTGCTTTACTCTCACAAGTCAATCGTGCTTCACGCCAATATTGTCAGCCTTCCAGACAGCTTCTGCCTAAGCGCGAGAGATACGATTCTACCCATAGTTCCCATGTTCCATGTGAACGCCTGGGGGATGACTTACGCATCCGCGATGGTGGGTGCTAGACTTATCCTGCCGGGGCCGAATCTGGATGGTAATAGTATTGTCAGGTTGATGTCTGAAGAGAATGTGTCGGTAGCATTAGCGATACCTACTATCTGGGAAGAAGTTCTTGATGTACTTAGTGACGATTCAATGCCTATTCGAGACCTGAAGAGAGTAGTCTCAGGGGGGTCAGCTGTTCCATCTTGGGTAATCAGAGATTTCAAAGAAAAACACGGCGTTCACGTCCAACAGGCTTGGGGCATGACTGAGACGAGCCCTTTGGGAACTGCGAACACCCCATTAGGGAAGCACACAGACTTGGAACATCATCAAGCCATCGCACTAATGGAAAACGCTGGCAGGACGAACTGGGCTGTGGAAATCAGGGTCATTGACGATTCAGGTGAGGAAATAGAAAGAGGAGGACCAGAGGGGGCAATTCAGGTTAGGGGGCCGACTGTAATTCGGAGATATTTGTTTGATGAATCTGATGCCGTTGACGAGTCCGGTTGGTTCGAAACCGGAGACCTTGGGGTTTTGGATTCAGATGGATTCCTGACCATAACTGACAGATCAAAGGATCTCATAAAATCCGGCGGCGAGTGGATTAGCTCGATAGAGCTAGAAGAGATAATCAAGTTGCATCCGGATGTATATGACGCTGCTGTAATCGGTGTCAAGCACGGTAAGTGGTCAGAGAGGCCGATTGTGATTGCTGAGATGGTGAAGGGTAGTAGAATAGACCAGGCGGAACTTCTTGATTTCTATGACGGTAAAGTTGTCAAGTGGCAAAAACCAGATGCCGTGGTATTTGTCGATGAGCTCCCTCTTGGTTCCACAGGAAAGCCTATCAAAAGGCAATTAAGAGAGGATTACGAGGGTTATTTATTGGAGGACGGTGATAGTGAAAAGTGAAGAGTTCGATGTAATCATAGTGGGTGGAGGTCCAATAGGATCCATAGCGTCGCTACTCCTTTCGAAAAAAGGGCTTAGCGTTTGCCTCATCGAAAAGAACGCGAGCCCCTACCCATTCCCTCGTGGAATAGCTCTGAACGGATTCACGATGGGCGTAATCGAGGAACTCCTCGGCGAAAAATGGCCTGATTTCGACTACACCACCGCTATCGAGGTCGGTTACGTACTCGGAAAGGATAGAATGAACGAGCCTTTCGGAAAAATGCAACCCCCAGTGATAGACGGGGAAATTCTTGATTTGGATCACTACGGTTTCATCAACTGGTTCAATCAACCACAACTGGAGCGTCTACTGAGGGCCAAAATTGAGGATGATGGCGGAATAGAAGCTCTTTACGGGCACGAAGCCCTCGTGTTATGGGAGGATGAAAAGAATTACATCACAATACAGAATAATTCCACAGGGGATACGAAAACTCTGTCTTCAGACTATCTGATTGGAGCGGATGGCGGTGGTAGCTTCGTCAGAAAACAGATGGGTTCAGAATTGAAATCACTGGGGAAATCGATTCACTTCCTGATAGTGGACATAAATGCCCCTAGATCTGCACTACAACCGGGGAAGGAGTTTGACGCTGGGGGGCACCAGATTATTGATCCTGATGGAAAAAGGCCGACGACATTCTTGCTGTGCGAGGGCAAGAACCACGGGACATACAAGAACACTTTCAGGTTTGAATTCGCCTTAAACAAAAATGATGATCATGCTAAAATCCAGTCTCCAGATTCGATAAAACAACTAGTCTCCCCTTACCTTGTCCCTGATGAGATCAAGATAGTCAGGTCCACCATTTACAAATTTAATTCTCTTATTTCCAAGGAATGGAGAAAAGGGAACATGTTCACTATCGGAGACGCTACCCACCAGACGTCCCCCTTCATAGGTCAGGGGCTGAACCTAGGGGTCAGGAATACCCTGAATCTAGTCAACAAGATTGATCTGGTATCCAAGGGTGTTTCCGAGAATCGCCTGTTAGATAGATACCAAGTAGAGTGCTTCCCTGACTCTGAATTCATAATCAAACAGTCATTGTTCATGGGAGGTCTGTTATTCAACGTGAAACCCCATATCAACCTCATAAGAGGAATTATTCACCGGCTAAACGGTGCGAGGGGCAAACCTATTGATCTATTTCCTGCGTTTGTCCCCGAGACTATCACAATACCGAATGGGTTCAAACCCAAAAAATCGAGTCAAAAGGGATATCCGATGTATAATTACAAGACAGAGGAAGGTCTGCCCAGATCCCTGAGGACATTCAACCCCACAAAATACAGAATTCTATGTAAGGAATCCAGTGGAAATGTAGATGCTTTGGCTCAACAAATCCCTGCCTCAATTCAACCCCTCGTAATATCTCTCAGTGATGGCAAAAATGGAAAGAAAACCTCCGGCATGTCGCTGGTTTCTTGCCAGAGAGATGAAGATTTGAAGATGCATCAGAAACTGTTCAAGGGGGTCGATTACGTGCTAATGGCACCTGGTTACACTATGCTTGGAACTTACAATAGAGGACAAGAGGAGAGGATGATTTCAGATTACATGTCAATGTTTTGTCTTGTTTAACACTCTGATTCAAAAAGAGGAAATCTAAAATCGGCCATCAAGGATTAAACCTGAGTCTTCTTCATCCCAGGCATGGTGAAGCCAGAACTGACAAAGTGGTTTGAGCGAACTAGAGTTGGAGACACTCAGAAAGTTGGCGGAAAGGGCGCCTCATTGGGCGAAATGTTTCAAAAATTATCGGAATCGGGAGTGAAAGTCCCGAATGGATTTACTTTAACCACCGATGCATTTTCTAGATTCGTAGATTCTGAAATTCCCGAGAGAACATGGGATAACGTAAGAAATCCAGAGGGAATAGAAGGCATCAGAAATGAAGCGATCAAGCAGAAAAGCCTTGGGAAGGCACTAGAGGTCTGCCTAAGAGGCGTAGATCTAGAAAAGGAGCTAGAGCTCAATGCCAGAGCGGCTCTAGCGAGATCACTGGTGAGGGAGACACCGGTCCCAGAA
Organism: Marine group II euryarchaeote REDSEA-S42_B7; assembly: GCA_001629255.1. Taxonomy (GTDB): domain Archaea; phylum Thermoplasmatota; class Poseidoniia; order Poseidoniales; family Thalassarchaeaceae; genus UBA36. The sequence goes on along the minus strand of LURZ01000029.1, from coordinate 29,969 downwards.
TCTGTCAAACTCGCCATTGGCTCCGACTATGGTAAGTTATGTGACATCTATTACCCAGGCGTGGATGTCGCGGTGAGATCCTCGGCGACGACTGAGGATTCGAAAGAGGCATCGTTCGCTGGACAATATGAGTCCTTTCTCAATGTGAGTGGTGAGGCTGAGATTGTCGAAAAATGGAGAAGATGCGTCGCCAGCATGTTCACGGAGCGATCTGTTGGGTACCATCTTGAGAACGGTCTACATCCTCTCGAAAGCGCTGTGGCGGTGGTCGTGATGAAAATGGCTAGGTCTGACAAAGCATGCTCGGGAGTTATGTTCACGATAGATCCAGATTCTGGACATAGCGGAGTGATACACATAGCTTCCTCTTACGGACTGGGAGAGCTTGTGGTTCAAGGAGTTGTGACGCCCGACACATTCACAATCTGGAAAGAAGGGCTTAGGAAGGGCAAATCACCAATTGTCCATAGGACCCTTGGTTCCAAGGAACAGATGCTTGTTTATGATGACGAACTGGCAAACGAAGTCTCCTCCGTGAGGGTGCCCCTAGACCTGAGGAAGAGGTGGTCACTGGAGAGGGATGAGTGTGTCATGCTGGGGGAGATGGCAGTATTGATAGAGGAGTACTTCGATCAACCAATGGATATTGAATGGGCCAAGGACGGAGTAACGGGCGAGATTTACATAGTCCAAGCAAGGCCAGAAACCATACACTCTAAATCTGAACATAACAAGGTGCTCATGTACAAGATTGACGAAAAAATCGCTTCTGAGTTGAAGCGAGAGGGCCGAGTGATAGCGTCTGGCCAGGCCGTAGGGAAGAGAATAGGAGTAGGCAAGGTCAGGGTTTTCAGGACATATTCCGAGGTTTTGGGAAAGAAGAGAGAACTGAGCAAGCTATTGGATAGCGGGCTCTCGATGGAAGAGGTTTCAGATGAGATGGCAGTCTTTCAACAAGGAGATGTACTAGTTACTGAAATGACAACTCCTGACTGGGAGCCGCTCATGAAAAAATCAGCACTAATCATCACAAGAAAGGGGGGCAGGACATCCCATGCTGCAATAATCGCTAGAGAGTTCGGGATACCCGCTATCGTTGGATGCTCTGAAGCAATGGATATACCAGACATGACTGAGGTTACTGGAAGCTGTGCAGAGGGAGACATAGGCTACGTGTACTCGGGATCGGTTCCCTACGAGATAGAGGAGTTTTCAATCGACGAAAACGAAGTCTTGAACACCAAGATAAAGTTGAATGTGGGTTTTCCGACCAAGTCACTCGCAGATTCCAAATTACCGGTCGATGGTGTTGGCTTAGCGAGGATAGAATTCATTTTATCCTCAGAACTAGGAATCCATCCTCTCGCTTTCGTTCATCATGACGACTTGAAAAAGTTCTTAGAAACGGGAGAGGTTTCTGAAAATCTGAAGGCATATCGAGAGGTTTTGGAAAATTCTGATGACGCCGAGGTGAAGACTCTCGTCGAGTCCCTGGAAAAAAGGGCCTGGGCTTATCCCGACAAACGGGGCCTTTTCATCGACAAACTCAAGGAGGGAGTTGGACTTATTTGCGCCGCATTCTACCCTAGACCGGTGCTTGTCAGGCTGTCTGATTTCAAATCGAATGAGTACAGGGAGCTGTTGGGTGGTTGGATTTTCGAGCCGATTGAGGAAAATCCGATGATAGCATGGAGAGGGGCGTCTAGGTACATGGATGACAAATTCCGTTCGGCGTTCGAGATGGAGTTAGATGCGATGAAATCTGTAAAGGACGAGTTCGGGTTGGACAATCTCCAGCTTATGGTTCCCTTCTGCAGAACTCCTGAGGAGGGCAGAATGGTGACCGAGCTTCTGAACGATAAGGGAGTCGGACCGGCTACGGGGACTGACCTCTTTGTTATGGTCGAGCTCCCGTCCAATGTCATTGAGGCTGACAGGTTCATTGAGATGATGGATCTCTCTGGTGGTTCGATAGGTTCCAACGATTTGGTCCAGACTGTCTATGCTGTCTCTAGAGATGACTTGGAGGGTTATCAGAACCCCATCGATGCACGATCCCCATCTGTGAAATCCATGATTAGGGAAATAGTGGACAAATTCAACTCCAAGGGTCTTGAGATAGGGATATGCGGCCAGGCACCCTCTGATTTCCCGGACGAGTTTCCGCCTTTCCTCATCGATTGCGGCATAACGAGTATCTCGGTTACCCCGGATACTGCGGTGGCTGTCAGGGCTACAGTTGCCGAAGCCGAGAGGAATTCCTGATCTGCCACTATCCATTATCGGCTATGAAGTCCATGCATGCCCATGCGACGTTCTCGGGCCTCTCGATGTGAGTCCAATGGAGGGCATCGGAGATTATACTGAACCTAGAGAACCTCCCTCCTTCTTTCGTCTGTAGGGTTGAGTACTTCCCATCGGCCATGCCCGTTACGTACTTCTTTTCGTTCTCCTTCCAGGCCGGGTCGTTCCTGTCTTGGAACTCACCCCCTGGTAGTAGATCCTCGACATCATCAGGCCAGAAATTCCACTTCCCCCAATAGGGCTGGTCGCCTGTGTGATTGGAGATGACTCCGTGGTCATTCGGCAGGTCGGCGAAGATATAGGTTGGGAACTTCAGTCTAAAAAGCCTGAAGATCCCAGTGACATGGCCACCTCCTAGAAGGCCTCTTAGTTTCCTCAGAAGGGGCATCTTTCTAGCACCTGGTATGTCTTCAGCCCTGATCATTTCATCTGACCCCTGGAACTGCATCATAGGAAAGTCAGTGTCAAGTATGCTGAATCCTCTGGACCTGTCCACCCTCCTCTTCCCTTCGTCTAAGAAGTCTGTCTGGCGGAACATCTGCCTTGTCAGCTGGAAGAATTTTTCCGTCTGTTTCGGCATTGACTGAATGGCATCCCATCTGTCTCTGGCTTCGGTGCCGGGTGGCGCCATGGAGCCCTCAATTGCGAAGGAGGGTGCGATGAAGCCGAAGGGGGCGCCTCCTCTGATCGCACTGCCGAGAAGAGGGGGGAAGGCCTTGGTCGCCATGATTCTGTGGGGTGGCCCTAGGAATATTCCACTGTCAGTTAGGTCGTACCATTCTTCCTTGAACATTGTCCACCCCTGTGATCCCCTGGAGTAGCTGATAGCAAATTGTGGGAACTCTGCGAGCATGTTATCCATGATTATGCACCCTCTGTCATGGCCTATGAAGTGAGCACTCTCGATTCCCAGTCCCTGGGTAAGTATGTCCTTCAGCGTGTAGGCGCAGTTCTCGAGATCGAATCTAGGGTCCACTGCCAGAGTCCCTTTCATTGGTATGATTTTGTTGGGGGGAACCATGCCATCGTACTTCGACATCGTATTGGGGTCCAAGTTGATACTGGTATATTCCTCTAAGAATGGAACTGTGATTATGACAAATCTGTAATCTCCTCCAGAGGGATGATTTACCATGTAAGAGACAAGCCATTTCGAATGTCTCAGGCTGTCTTCGAAAACCCCCATCATGACAACTACAGGCGTGCCTTCCGGGTTCCCAGCGATTGCGATCCTATGTTTGTGCCCATTGATTTCCACATACTCCACATCGAAGGATACCCCATTGGTATCAGGTATGGAATATTCGCTTTCCTTCATGACGAATTCCTGATCCTACGTACCAGATCTTGTACGTTTGCCAAGTCTCGATTAACAAGTGACTGCTGGGTTTCTTTGTCCAAATCTTCGTAGAAGCTTGCTGCTGCGGGACCATCGAGGTTCCTTATACCCGAATCAGCGACGGTGGGCCCCCATTGATTGTGCCCATTCGGGCCCATGCCACTGATCTTGTGAATCCTCTGGCCGAAGGACCTCGTCATCCTATCCCCGTCGGACATGTGTTCGTGCACGTGTCCATAGGGGTCATGCCAGTAGTCGTAGATATGCGAGCCTAAGACGTGCCTTCCCACGCCCCATGCTATCTCATATCTTTCATCCAGGTATTCCGCCTTTGTCTTAAGTTGCATATGGCCCCTCCAAACGTCATCCAGGTTGGAGACCTCGAAAGAGGCATGGCTAAGTTGAGGATTTATCCCTTGGCCCTCGGGGGCCTGCCTTTGGTCCATAAGAGACAGAATGAAGAATGTGTGGTGGTCGGTAGGTACCTCGCCCCTGTCACATCTGAAAAAGCAAGCAAACGTTGCCTCTCCCTCCGCGAATGTACCATGGTAAAGTGGAGAGGGGCCCGCCTTTTGCAAGCTGTCGAACATCTGAGGGTTGATGGAATGTCCTTCCGCTGATTTGGGGGATTCAAAGTATACGCTGTCAGAAGGTAGGAGTCCGAAGGTCTCCATCATGAACGACATCATCTGATGGTGAGGGCCAACCGGTATCGTTAGCACGACGTGACCAATCTTCAGCACATCGGGAGGGCCGGGGTGTACTGTATTGCTGCCGTCCACTTCCCTATTGCCCGAGGTGTCTTGGAGCTTGTTCGCCGGCCTCTTGTAGTGTATCTTGTCTCCGTAGTTGTATTCGATTCTCTCCCTAGAAGGAGGCAGGGGGTCAATCTCCCTGCCGTGTACGGCCTCTATCAGGAGGTTACAGACTGGGTCTATGAATGAGACTCGCTTTCCTCCGCTTATTTCTCCCTCTATTCCAGGAATGTCGTGTACCTCGGTGCAGCCCGCTATATTTTCTGACAAGATATGGAGGTCTTCCTCCTTGCTCATCATCATCGCGAATCCGAGGAATTTGGCTGGTCCCTTGTGTGCTACGTGACAGAACCCATCTCCACCGATGCCTCGGGAGTAGATTGAGTCCTCGTCTCTATGGACAATCTTCAGACCAAAGTCTTCCACCCATCTTTCATAGAGGTCGAGATCTGGTACTGAGAATCTGACATACGCGACATCCCATGCCTTAGTCAGGGGCTCAACTGGAGGAAGGGACTCTGATCCTTCAAGGTGACTCTCTGTTCCGTCGTTTATAGCCTCGAATAAATCCAGGTCCCTATCCACAAATTGAATGATGTCTGCAGCGGTGGGTGTGGACCCTCCGGACTCTTGTGCCACGCCAGTCCATATTGGGGGACTGATTTAGAATTGCCGGCGAGTTTAATTTTGACACTACAGCAGTACCACAATCTGACCGTCTTTTTCTATGATTTTGACCTCTCGTAGTTTTTCCCCTAAACAGGGTCCGTCATCGCAAATGCCTGACTCTGGGTCGAATGTTGCCTGGTGATGCATGCACTGTATGAGGCCGGTTTTTCTTTTGAGGAGATAAGTAGGGTCTTGGCACAGCATCCTCCCATCATGTGGACAGGCGTTCAGCCATCCGTAGACTCCCGTATTGGTCCTAAGGACCAATGCTGTTAGCCTGTCTGGGTTTTCAGGAATTGGGAACATTTTGACATCGCCTAGAGATAGGGACGAGCTTTGTAACCTAGCGACTTCCTTCACGATAATCTTGCCTTTCAGTTTTCGAAGTATTGTCGGTTCCCTGGGTTTGGTACCCTAAGGATGTTCAGCTGGGTTGCGAGACCAATGTAGTGGCCCATCACGAGGATAAGCTCAATCATGGCCTTCTCAGATCCCAATAAGTCGAGAACGTTCTGATAGGTTTTGTCGGAAACCCTGTAGGTCTGCAGATACTCCACTGCCATATCGTATGAAGCCCTCTGGAGAGGTTCCTCTCCTGTGTCCAGAAAAAGAGGTTCCTCCGAGTTGTAGATGGAGTCCAGAACCTCCTTCCTCACTCCCGCCGCCAGAGCTATCCTGCTATGTGCCCAAAACTCCACGTTGCTTCTGAAATGGGCCCCAATAGCGCAAATTGCGACTTCCTTCATGGTATTCGGGACATTGGTGGTATTCGATCTAACGGCCATTCCTATACCCTCCAGTGCCCTTGCCATATCGGGGTCTGTGTACATCCAGCCGTTGAAGGGACCGGGCAACCCCCCATTTGATAGAGTTCCAACACCTCTCTCGGAGTCTGTTATGGAGGTGAAAATTTCCTTCATTTCCGGTTCTAACGACTCCAGTGTGAGATAATCTAGCCTTGGCAAGTCCTCTGCATTCAAATCCAGCGAGTCCCACTTGTTCATGTGCATCCGATGATATACACATGGATAATATTTAGTCCCTTACGAGGGTTTCCAAAACGAGTCCTTTCACAGCCGATGGATTTGGTGGACGCTGGGGGATTTGAACCCCCGGCCTTCTGGTTGCAAACCAGACGATCTTCCAGGCTGATCTAAGCGCCCTGAAGCAATCGGAGAGGTCCCTCATTATTGAGTCAAACCGTTGGGATGAAATCCTAATCACGAGTAATCAGGCTAGGAGATAATGCCAGAATCCCCATCAGAGATGTGAATAGAATTACCAGTAATACGTCCCTATTCCCATCTACAGTATCCTCTTGAGGCATCTGGGGCATTACTACTTGTGGATTTAGCTGGTTGTGCACGTCTTCTCTGAAAGTTACGGAAAAGTTCTCTTCTGAGATAGAAGAGTTACTCATTATTTGATGTTGGAGTTGGATTGTCCCTGGCAGGAGGCCGTTCTCAGGTCCTAGCAATATGGCCTCTGTTACCATGCATGACTCGTCCACCTTGCTGCCATTTTCATCCAAATCACAGGAGTCACTTAGCCAGTTCGTGGAGAAGTCATCTGAACCATTGAACAGACCGTCACCATCAGCGTCGAACTGGATTCTATGACTCACACCCTCCCTCTCGTCTACATTCATGAAGAACAGAAAGTCGGTCTGGACTAGCACGTCATCCGGAATGGTCTGAGGGGTCGTTCCCTCCTGAGTCAGTAGAATGGTGTACTCCTTCGGCTCGTGAGCGGAGACCACCGGCGAAAGAAAAGAGGTTAGTAAGAAAGAAGCGAATGCCAGTGCAGGTATTCTCATATGCCCCGGATAGTATGCGATGGCTTGAACATGACTGACCTCATGGGAGGGGCATGGATGGGAAGAGGGCAGCTACGGCCTTGGCATTGGCTGCCTGCATAGTGGTGGCAGGAGCGTCGGCATTCCTGTTGTTGCGAGATAGCGAAGTCGGTGTTTCGAATGATTCGGAATCAATGGTAGACCCGCTGCTGCAGGACGAGGGGCATGATCACAGGAACGCCAGTCAACACATCCTCTACACGGAAAACATCCAACCGGTTTCATTCAACCCTCTGACTGCCCCTGGCAATGCTGAGGTCCAAGTTTCAGACTCTCCGGATGGGAGAAGGTATGCATACATCGCAGGATGGAGCGAGATGCACATCGTGGATGTAACGGACCCAACCAATACTACTGTGACCGGAGTCTACGTAGACCCCAATACGCAGGTTCTCGATGTCAAGTACCTAGTATACAATAACAGAGAGTATGTTATTGTTCAGAATCAACTGGTTGACCCGGGGGCTGCGGATCCCAATGTGGGAGAGTGGGGGGATCCTGCTCAGGTTACGGTAACTCTGGTAGACGTGACCGACAAATACGAACCCACATTTGTCGATGCCTGGTACGATGCAGATCCCCCAAGCGGCCCCCACAACCTGTACACTCACATGATCGACAACGAGTGGTACATCTTCGTAGCCAACCCCGACTACGAGTCCTGTGACATAGGACAGGGAGATGCCTGCGGAGGGATCACGGTTGCGCATCTGAACTTCGCAGGATATGGCGATCTACCACGGATTGTGAAAGTGGGAGAGGCAGAGGTGAGTTGGGAAACCACCAGAGGAGGGTGGATCTACATACATGACATGACAGTCCAAACATGGCCTGGAGATGATTCCAACGATCCTCGATACGGCAGAACATACGTCTATGGGGCATACTGGGAAGCCGGCCTGAGGATTTTCGATGTATCCGATGTCCCGCATCCGGGCAAGGACATGGTGGAGTACCTAGCCATAGCAGCTGCCTGTCGTGGTTCCTTCGGGACCCAATTGGGTTGTAACTGGAGGGCTCCGGAAGTAGGGCTATGGATGGACTTCGAGGACTTCGATGGCGATGGACAGCCAGACAGCGGGACAACTGGGAATGAGAATGGTGGGAGGGCCTCATACATCCATTATGCCGAGCCAATTGACGAAATGGTAGATGCCACCCATCTTGGATACCCTTCTGGCAAGATTCACATGACAATAATAGCAACCGAGGTTCTTGAGACCACAGTGGGCACGGGAATGGCCTACCTGCTGGACACTACTCCCTACGAAGTCGTCAACGGAAATGTGAGATTTCTGCCCCAACTAATCCACGGTTGGGAGACCCCATTCGCGGATCGCCACTTCATCCCAGGAGGGGAAGAGTGGCTGCTATTCAGTCCGCATAATGCAGACCATGAGATCTTCCAGACGGGTCTCCCGGGTTTTCCGGACAATAGCCACGGTACGGAGGCACACATGGAATCGACAGTCGGTTACCACCTCCCACATGGAGCCAATGGTGCTCCTCTCGACAGTTCTTACTACGACTTCGGATGGACGCCATTCATCTGGGCGGCTGAGCACTACAAGGGCTACACGTACTTGTCGTGCATCACCACCGGTTTGTACATTGTACAGCTCGATATTGACGCGCCTTATGGAAACCCTGCCTCGTTATGAAGCGGCTGTACTAATTGGGTGCAATTTCATAAAATAGGCATCCCCGCGTGGTTGTATGCGCACTAGAGTATGGTTAGCGGTTTCCATAGTAATGCTGGCCCCGGTCTCTGGTTGTTTATCTTCTGAGAGCGAGGGAAGTAACGAAATCGGAGGCGAGGGTTGGGTAGATCCCGTTACCGAGATAGAGGATGCTAACCACTCCCACAGCGATCTGCTGGCACACAGGTTATCCACCTCAAATGCCAAGCTAATCGACTATCACAACCTGAATTGCGACGGCGAGGTCTATCCCCCTCCAGAGTTGGACAACACTGCAGGAAGGCCTTGCTTCGACGAGTGGAAGAACGTTGCTCCGACTCCCGGAGACAACTCGGAAATCGCGATTGAAGGCAACTTCGATGAGGACTGCAAGATCCATGGGGATGGCAGCGGTGGCTGCTTCGCCTACGTTTCTAGTTACAACCAATTCGAGATCCTAGATATCAGCGAGCCGAATAACATCAGGCTGCTCTCAACCTATTATGCTGAGATTGCGAGGATGATCGACATCAAGGTGACCAAGGACAATAACTGGGTGCTGGTGAATCACGAATTGACCAACAGCGAGTTGGACCCGATACCCAACGATGATGATGCAAACAGCGGCATGAACAGATTGGACGTAATTTACGTGGGCGATAAAACAAGCCCAGTGAAGGTCGCAGAGTGGAACAACCCCCCAGCAGGTTTCCACAATCAGGACCTAGCAGTGTACTGCGATTGGGACGGAGCGGTGGACTTCAGGGAGGAGTGCAGCCTCTTCCTATTCGGAGCGGACCCTTATCCGGAGATGGTGGAGGGGGGTTCGGGAACATTCTACAAGGGTACGCAGATATTCTACGTCCCTAGAGGATTCGAGTCCTGGTTACCTAACCAGAACGACGAGCAGCAGAACTCCAGCAGGGAGATCCTCAGATGGGGGGGTTATACCCCTGAGCCAGACACCACATGCGGCGGTTCGATATTCAACCACGATCACGTGTATTTCGTACATCCAATTACAGGACAGCGTCTTCTAGTAGCTTCTTACTGGGGTGCTGGCCTAAGAATCGTAGATGTCAGCGAACCACCAATCCTAGCAGACCCCCTCGGAATCTCTTGGCCTCCCGAGGTAGGGAGGTGGCTGGGTTGCCCCACGGCTGACGATGGTTGGTACGGTCCAGACGGAGGCGGACATGCCAACATGACTCCTGAGGAATGGCTAGACGCGGAGCAAGGGAATGACAACATCCACTACGCGGTTCCCTACGACCACCTAGTGTGCAATGGGATTAGCGAGTACGTACCTCAGGCAGAGTGGCCATCGGAATGTGGCTCGGGCCCCAGTGATGCGACTTACGGAGTGAACTGGCGCCACTACACCATCATCGCACCGGAGTATGGCAGCAATGCCGGGCACACTGGCTTCCTCTGGACTATAGACACGACTGACCCAACCAAACCTTTCCTTGTCTCCAAATGGAGACTACCGGGCGAGGGGACGTTGGCAAATGGATCTAAGCACCCGCAGCACTACATCCCTGGGGGATATATCTACAGCCCCCATAATGGAGATACTGGCGTAAATGGTCATGTCTACTGGACCCACTACCATGCGGGGAACTGGGTCACTGATCACGGAAGAATATGGGAGGAGCTGGTATGGGAAAACGGAGTGGCCGAGCCAGACAGGGGTTTCCAGGCGATAGAGGAACTAGCCCCCACTCACACAATCGGATATTACTTGCCGTCTGGGCCATACTGGATAGAAGACCCCACCGCCACATTGGGGTATGACATGGCCGACTGCTGGGCCTCTTGCATGATTCCATTCGATTGGGGGCTGCAATACGACCCGCGTGGATTCCTATTCATCTCCGAGATGGTCAGTGGGATCTACGTGGTCCAGTTCGATGAGGACTTCGACCCGAGATACAACTATCCTGCGCTTTGGACCATTGAAGATGATGATTGAAATGAGTAGGGTACTAGTAGTAGCACTTCTATTGTCCTCCTTGGTGATTCCAATGGTTTCTGCACACGGAGCAAATGACTTCTCGATTATCATGAGGGGGTCTAGCATTCAGCCAGGAGTAGCCGAAGTGATGCAGAATGACTCCGTCACGTTCTACAACGTGGCTGACGCCAATAGGACGATCAGAGTGGACCTGGATGGGGATGGCGAATACGACCAGAGGTGCGAGACGGAGCCTAGTAACTCCTCGTCCATGAGGGATGAGTGCTCGTTCATACTTGACTGGGACAGATGGCCAGCGGGAAATTACTACCTCGACGTATTCGATAATGGGACCATCTGGAAAACGCTAAACCTAACTGTGATTCAGGATAACCACGAGGAGGCAGGCCCCCCGAATGGGTACTCATTCAACTCGGAGAATTCTGTGGATGATGATTCAAATGGGACAAGTGATAGCCTTCTGGCTATGTCAGTCATGCTTATTTTGGTTTTCTTAGTCGTAGTAAATAGGCAAAGGAGTGGATGAATGAAGATGGCCAGGATGTTCTCTTTTTTCCTCGCGTTGTTGATAATTTCCTCTTCCGGATGCCTCTCTGGCGAGGTTGATGAATTCTACGGGGAGGATATATCCCCGCCCATTTCAGTGGATGATTTCGTTCTAGTTGATGAAAATGGTGATACTGTCTCTATGTCTGATTTCGAAGGGAAGGTGGTTGTGGTGGCCTTCCTATTCACTAGATGCCCGGACATCTGCCCGGTGGTCAGTGCAAATCTGGCATTCGTCGAGCAGGAGCTCGGCGACCTGCATGGCTCATCTGTTCAGATCCTGACTGTTACAGTCGACCCGTGGACGGACAATGCAAGTGTTCTGAACAATTATGCCTCCACTAGGGAGCTCGGATGGCCGCATCTGACGGGTGCAGTCGAGGACTTGGAGCCTGTTTGGATGAACTTCGACGTGGGCCTAACAACGTATGATACAGATGTGGACAACGACGGAGTCGCGGATGGATTCGATAGTTGCCCCGACACACCAGAAGGTGAAGAAGTCGATAACAACGGGTGTGGAAAGGAGACCCAGCAGCCACAGGGTGACGTGGTGACTAACCACCACCCACTTGACTACTGGGTGGATCACACAACAGGCACCATCATAGTTGACAAGCAAATGAGACAAAGGGTATGGTGGGGAGACACGGACTGGAACCCTGAGCTCGTTCTAGAAGACATACTGAGCCTAGTAGAAGAAGAATGAAATAATCCCTTACTAGGAAACGGAACTATGTCTGTGGGAGTCAGAGCGGTAATTTTGGCCCTCTCCTTCCTACTTGCAGGTTGCATTGGCCCTGAGGGGACGGAGATACTGGGGACGGAATACAGGAATCCGCCCGATGCGCCGGACTTTACTCTGAAAAACCAGTTTGGGGAGGATGTTTCTCTATCCGATTTTGATGGAAAGGTAGTAGTTGTTGCCTTCATCTACACTGCCTGTCCAGATGTTTGTCTGATCATATCCTCTAACATCGACTACGTAAGACAGAACCTGGCAAGCGAATCGGAATCCGTCGAGTTCATCTCAATAACCATTGATCCTGCTAGGGATACCACTCAGAGGCTCTTGGAGTGGACCGCTGCGAGAGAATACGATTGGAACCACCTTACCCACGACAGGGGATCTGTTATGCAAGCAGTGTGGGACGAATGGAAAGTCGTGGTGGATGCCGATCACATTGCGAACAGCCTTCCGCCGGAAGAGGCGATGCTGAGATTCGCAGTTATGGGGCCTGACAACTCCACGGTAGTGACTGACAACCCATGTATAGACGCATTCAACGTATCCTGCTACGGCAATGGTGGAGAACTCGCTGAATACGCGCTATCAGTGAATGCCGAAATGGACTACGACATGAGCAATGGGACGATTGGGAATTGGACTGCGGATGGCTCGTGGGAGTGGCTACTCCATGTTTGGAATGACTCAGACGAAACATGGAAACCCACTGATGCTAGCATCTCTGAAATAGACATTGGATTCGATACGCACTTGGCATGGATAGCGAGTAATGCAAATTTGAGCATGATGCCTCCAGGTGTTGATTGCGATGGCAGGGGATGGGTCATGGGGACGGGAGCAAGCGCACATTGCATGTGCGATGACGGATGGGACAGGGGTTCCGAAGACTGGATGTCTTGTGTCCCAGAAGGAACCACCGAAGTGAATGATGGAAATCTCACAGACCCGCATGAAGAGAGTCTGGGAGAATACGAGATTGGGCACTCGACTGTCACTTTCATCATTGACAAGGAGCAGAGGAAGAGGGTTGCATACTCTGGCATCCACTGGGATGTCAGGGATTTCCTGCAGGATGTCAAGGCACTAGCAGAAGAGTGATTCAGTATCTTTGTCAGAGCAGAGGCATCTTCCTCAGCCTCTCTAGGTCTGGCTGATACAGCTGCCTAATATCGTCCAGACCAAGGACCAGCATCGCCAGTCTCTCGAGGCCCATCCCCCAGGCGCATACCGGCCACTCGGTACCCAATGGTTCTGTAACTTCTGGCCTGAAGATTCCGGACCCTCCGAGCTCGAGCCACTCTCCCTTCCAGAGTATGTCGACCTCTGCGCTTGGTTCAGTGTAAGGGAAGTACGCAGGTCTGACTCTGACATCTGGATATCCCATCTTTGAGTAGAAGGTCTTCAAGGTCGAAATTAGCATTGGTAGGCTGGCATCGGGCTCGTGGATTATTCCCTCTATTTGGTGGAACTCCGGCATATGAGTTCTGTCTATGGTCTCCTGCCTGAACACCCTCCCGATTCCGAAGACTCGGGACGGAGTGTGGGGGTTGTCAGCGATATGCCTGACGGTGTTGACCGTGGTGTGAGTCCTTAGCAGGGCCCTCTGGGACTCCTCTTTGTCGAAGGAACCCCCCCATCCCTTGCTACCCGTATCATGGCCGTGCTCATGCACCCTTGACCATAGATCGAGGTATTCCTCGTCGACTTCCACCTTTCTAGGCTGATTTAGATAGAATGTGTCTTGCATGGTTCTTGCGGGGTGAGACTGGGGGATGAATAACGAATCCATGTTCCAGCCGGCTGATTGAACGTAGTCGCCTTCTATCTCTGAGAAGCCCATCTCGAGGAAGACCGAACGAATCCGCTCGATGAGCGACTGCATTGGGTGCCTCCTTCCCCCTGCTGGCATGGGAGCAGGTGCCTCTACGTCGAACGGCTTGAATTGCGCCCCTATCCATGACTCGGTCTGCAGCATCTCTGGCGTCACCTCGCCTATCAGTTTGGTCTCCTCCAGCGAGGAGGGGTCTAGTAAAGAGCCAGATTTAGTGAGTTTCCAAGTTCTGATTGTTAGGTCCTCGAAATCTAGCAATCTACTTCTAGATGAGAAGTGAGATAGCATCTCTGAATCCAGGTCAGAGGACTCAACTGCGCCATCTGAAAGAGACAGTATGAATTCGGACCTTCTATCAATCTCTTCTGATACCTTAGAGTCGTCTGATATGACGAAAGTGCCTGATTCTATCTCGATACCAAGACCCTTCAGAATCCCTATCCCCGGTCCAGTTTCCGCTCTTTCGAAATCCGATGACATCAGAGACTTCATGGTCCTTTTTTCTACGTCTAACTCTGACATCCAGTCCCATAGTCTTGATTCCAGAAGGCCATTCTCAGAGGCTCTTTGGCCTTCATCACCCAGAGAAACCATCCTAGAGGAGAACTCACTCAATACAAGCAACCCCTCCTCTTCGAGTTTCTTCCCTGCTCCGGCAACGTGGACCTGGTCTTCCCAGCCAGTTTCTGAGAGAAGTTGTTCCAACGTCCACTCCCTTGCAGAGTCGGATAGCATCGCCCGTAGCATCCTACGCTCATTGTTTCCGAGATCCATATCTACGTCTCCGTTCATTCGAGAAGTCATCAACACTTGACGGTTGCCGAGAATTGGCTTCCCTAGCTCACTCTTCCTCCGACTTCCACAGATCGACCCCGCAAAACGGGCATGTGAAGGTCTTGGGCTTCCTGCCCTCTATCCAAGTTATCTCAGCACATCTGCCACATAGTATCGATGTTCTAATTGGCTTGTCCAAGGTAGTGTCAATTCTGAACATGGGTCTACCTGCGTCGCGCAACTCCATGGCAGAGGGTTCCCACTCTTCGTGCAGGGGAGATTTCTCGGCATCATTTCCCATGGCTATTCCCACAATCAGTAGTATCACCCCCCCGATGGAAAGGGGGGCTGAAAGTCCGATGGAGAACGTAGAGCCGTCACTTAGGATGAGCCCGGAGCCGATAGCGATGCACAGCCAGGCAGAAATGATGGTATTCAATTGGCGATTCGAGACTCGGGGTTTCGAGACCATGGGTGGTCGACAGAATGACGAGATATGAGAACTTGCCACATCTCCTAAAGTGGAGGGTTCAAGTGGGAGATGTCTCAGCGCAGCGCAAGCCTCAGTAGCTCAGCCTGGTAGAGCATCTGATTTGTAATCAGACGGCCGGGGGTTCGAATCCCTCCTGGGGCTCCAAAGATAGAGGGGAGAGACTCTACTATACATTCTGAAAAACAGTATTTTATATGTAACAACAACAGAATAAAATACCGTGAAGTTGGAGTGTAACATAGGCTCTAGAGGGAAATTCCTCCGCTTGATATCGGGATCGCTCGGAGTTCTAGTCGGAATTGTCGCAGCTTCTTTCCTATACATTCAGGGAATTGACATAGGCGCAACGTGGCTGGTCCCTGCCTCTCTGATTGGAGGAGGGTCATTTGCTATCTTCGAAGGTTGGTCAGGTTGGTGCGTAGCTAGAGCTTTGGGATTCTGGACTCCGATATGAGCCAATTGTCAAATGCCAAGCTACGTTCGAGTTAACGTGAGCGCACGGATTGTTGATGGCAAGGCTCTTGGGATAAAAATCCAAGAAGAGTTATCGGAGAGAGTTTCTTCTCTGAGGGAGCTAGGAGTCGTTCCTCACCTTGCTGTGGTGATAGCAGGAGACGACCCTGCTAGCCATGTGTATGTAAAGAACAAAGAACGAGCGTGTGAGAGGTGTGGAATAATTAGCACTCGGATCGACATGCCGGGGAGTTCGAACCTAGAAGAAATCAAAGAAGTAGTTAGCTCTCTTAACTCTGATCCAGATATTCATGGAATACTAGTTCAAAGTCCTGCGCCGGATGGAGTTGACGAACTGGCAATTGCATCGTCCATACTTCCGCAAAAAGATGTAGACGGATTCCATCCTGTCAATCTTGGAAAACTGGTACAGGGCCGAGTTGGCGGACTAATGCCCTGTACTCCGTCTGGAGTAATGAGGATGCTAGAGTCTAGCGGAGTGAGAACTCGAGGAGCTAATGCTGTTGTTCTGGGTCGCTCAAGGATAGTTGGGATGCCCATGGCACTAATGCTGGCACAGCCCGGTTGTGATGCTTCGGTCACCATAGTTCACTCCAAGACCGAGGGCATTTCCTCAATATGCAATCAAGCAGACATACTTATCGCTGCAGTTGGAAGACCCCATATGGTTAGGAAGGAATGGGTGAAGCAGGGCGCTTTCGTCGTTGACGTTGGTATTTCTCGTGTAGAAGGCGGGTTGGCAGGGGATGTTTCTCCCAAAGTTTCGGAGGTTGCAGGTTGGATCACCCCCGTCCCAGGAGGAGTAGGGCCGATGACAATAGCTATGTTGATGGAAAATACGCTCAGGGCCACAGAGATGCAACTGGTTTAGTCGAAAATTCCCATCTCGAACTTCGCGTCCTCGGAAGAGTGGATTTTAGGGTCCCATGGAGGGGAGAAAGTCAGGTTCACGTGAGCGCTTTCGATTCCCTCTGTAGCCAAAGCTGCCCTATGCACAGCCGCCATCAACTCTGGAGCGACGGGGCAACCCGGACTAGTAAGGGTCATCTCGACCTCTACATGGTTTGAGCTGATTTCCACGGAGTAAATCAGTCCCAAATCGGTAACTTTCAGATTTAGTTCGGGATCCTCGACAATGGACAGAGATTCCATCACTTCTGATTCTGAGACCAACCTAAGTCCTCCTCGATAGCAAAGAAGCCTCTTCTTGGACCCTCTTGAACATATTCAGAAAACCGTTTGCTCTGCTTGGTGTTAGGGATGACCTTACGCCCATCGAATCTGCGAATTCCGGGGACATTGCCGCAACATAGGAAGGACTCATTCCGTTCACAGCAATCGCAGTTACCGCAATCAGACCTTGCACAATCTGTGCATCGGCACCTCCCTTCAGCACGAAGTGCCCTTCCTCGTCAAGGTCGCAAGAGACGTGTGCTCGGGATTGGCAACCATGTACTTGGTTTCCATCATTCCACTCTTCGACCGGCAAAGGCGTGGGGTTCCTCTTTGCATATTGGAACAGAAGCTCGTACCTCTCCATGGAGTCGAAGCAGGATGAGAACTCCTCGACAATGGAGTCCAACTGCTCTGGCCATCTCCTCCCTTCATCCACGACATCGCCTCGGGACCATTCGACTTGAAATTGCTCATCACTTGTCCGAAAACCTATCGACGACATATCTCAGATGCTCGACGAACGCTTCTGCCTCGTCCATGGTGTTGTAAAGCCAGAAAGAGGCCCTGTTGGTAGATGGGACCCCCAAAGCGTCCATTAGGGGCTGCGCACAGTGATGGCCAGTCCTAACTGCGAATCCCCCCTCGTCCAACAGCAGGGCAAGATCTTGTGACTGTATTGATTCGTGGAGGAAAGAGACGGCGCCGCTACTGTCCCCTCTGGTTGGGTCTCCGTAGACGGTTATGCCATCTATCTCGGATATTTGCTCAGCAGTCCAAGATGCGATTCTGTTTATGTGCGAATGTATCTCTTTCATGTCATGTCTGTCCAGCCATTCGACAGCAGCCCCCCAGCCTATTGCTTCAGCGATCCTGGGGGTTCCAGTTTCCAGCATTGCGTGTCCCTCTTGGAAGGTAGATCCTTCCACACTGACCGTCTTAATCATTGAGCCCCCAGTCATGAATGGGGCCATCTGTTCCATTGCGTCTCGCTTCACCAAAAGGCACCCTATTCCAGTTGGCCCCCCCATTTTATGTGCAGATACCGCAACGAAGTCCACCCCGGATTGATCGAAATTAATTCTCTCATGAGGAGCTCCCTGTGCACAGTCCAGCAGAACTCTAGCACCTTGAGAATGGGAAAGTTCCACGATCCTCTCTATGGGGTTCCTGATTCCTAGAACATTGCTGGTATGCACCACGCAGACGAGCGATGCTCCGGAGACAGCTACCTCAAATGCATCCATGTCAAGAGTGAAAGAGTCTGTGTCGATTGGGACGTAACGAACTTCAACACCTTTCTCCTTGGATAGTTGCTGCCAAGGGACTATGTCAGCATGATGCTCCATTTCAGTGAGAACTATCACATCTCCGGAGGATAGGTTCTCTCTGGCCCATGCATACGAGACCAGATTGATGGCCTCGGTGGCTCCGCTTGTGTAGACCATCTGTTCGGGAGAGGTCCCAAAAAAGGAGGAAATAGACTTCCTAGCCCCCTCGAGAGCGGTAGTTGCCTCATCAGCCAGGGTATGATTGGCTCTATGGGCATTCGAGTTGTATTCCGAGTAGTACTCAGACATCGCGTCTATTACGCATTGGGGTTTCTGAGACGTCGCTGCATTGTCGAAATAGACTAACTGCTTGCCATTTGGCAGTTTCCTATCAAGAATCGGGAAATCCTTCCTGATCAATCCTACATCCATTCCCATGTCATCAACTAAACTTCGCAGAAGGTTATGAGTTTTGAATTCGTGTATGGGCAAATGGGCCATTTTAGAGTCTGTCTTGGTGCTCCTGCCGGGATTTGAACCCGGGTCGCCGGGATGAAAACCCGGAATGATGGACCGTACTACACCACAGGAGCGGCATATTCTCCGAGTTGCTACTTTCTCATAATCAGTTCTGTTGCAGGTTGGTGACCAATTTATTGTCCAGACCCCTCCACCATTTGTTTAAAGGAATGAATGCTGCAAATGAAAATACGCAGACTAGTATCCAGAAGATTGGGTTATCCAGGTGACTCATGAATTCATCCCCCCACACACCGATGAGTAGAACCTGTAGGCCGAACCGTACACTTCTTCCAAATATTCCAGCCAATACGAATGGTCTGATATCCATCCTTCCTGCACCTGCAGTCCACGCAAGGAGTTTGTAAGGGATTGGGGATACAGCCGCGACGAACACACCCGCATCCCCGTATCTTACCAATATCTCATCCAATCTCCTGGATAATGAAGGTCTGGCAAATCTGCCAATAATCGGTCTTCCTGCATAAAGTCCAATTCCATATCCTCCCAATGAGCCTAGAACACTGGAAATGGTGGCGACAAGGAATATCGCGAGGAGTTCTAGTGTACTGGCCGCCTCTAGAGACATTGGTATGACTAGTAAATCAGGAGGAACTGGTTGGATTATGGATTCTGTGAAGGAAACCAAAGCAAGCCCAACCAATCCAAAATTACTCCCCCAATCAATCACAGACGACGTTATATGTTCGAGCACATTAGTACGCCACAGGGCTTCTCCATAACCATTACTTTACACTAAAGACAAAATGGGATAATACAACTCTAATTGAGGAGTCACCACGCGTAACCATGGGTGCGCCGAATGTTCTGGACACAGCCGCCCTGATTAATTGGCCAATCGAGTTACTTGATCGGGGATATGTCGTAGAAAATCAGAGGTTGGAGGTCAGTAGGGTTTCTCCCGAACGGATGTTGTTTCTTGAAGCTGCGAATCTCATATGGAAGAGCCCAACGATAGAATCCATAAATCAGGCAACTAAGATTTGCCTCGAAACAGGTGACTTGGACGGCCTCTCAGAAACTGACCTGTTGCTTCTCGCCCTAGTTATCGATATCAAAGGGCACTTGTACACTGATGATTACAGGATACAGAATGTATGCAGCTCGGCTGGCATAAAGTGGTCTCCAGTGGAGACGGTTGGAATCTCAGAGACCTGGAGTTGGGAGCTGAAATGCGGAGGATGTGGAAGAGTGACTTCTGGTAGGGGGAGAACGAGGTTCGCCAGAGAGAGTCCTGGAGAGTGCGAGGACTGCGGATCAGAATTAAGGTTCAGTAAGATTTAGTCACTCTTGCTCGGAGGCGATGTCTTCGGTCATGCCCCCTCTATCCATGTCCCCTATGGCTGCCATCTCGGACGCTTCCTTCATCCCCATCTGGAATTCGCCCTTGGCCCTTCCGACGCCTCTAGCCAATTGCGGTATCTTGTTTGCCCCGAAAATTAGTATCCCGAAAACTACCAGGATGACGATTTCTGTAGATCCTATTGCCATGCTAACAGGACTTGGTGTGAAGGCCTTTGTTCAAATGTTTTGGCATCGTTGCCCTTCAACCGCCTGAAACTGGAGGCAGGAAGGCAACTTCAGCCGAGTCATGGAGTTCCCGGGATGTGTTCGACTCGACAATCCCATCAATTGCCACTCTCATTCCGGAATCCAACATTCCCTCTAATTCAAATCGTTCTGCCAATTGGAACAGGGTTGTCCCATCTGGCATATTGACTTCTATCTCTCTAGTCCCCATCTTCTCCGCCAATGGCCCGAACATGAGCATAGTTACCTTGATTGCTCTGCCATAGTCCTGGGTATCTTCCACATTACGGGGAAGTGTTCCGAGCAAATCAACTCACCTACCCAATTATTAGCCGTCTTCGGATAGGAGCAGACC